>NZ_JBHSPR010000087.1:0-69432 GCF_042658085.1 Plantactinospora solaniradicis
GGTGCGTTGCAGGTTGGAGTCCCGCCGCCCGCCACCGCCGCCGTCGGCGAACGCCTCGTTCACCACGTCCCAGGAGTGGATTTTGCCGCGGTAGTAGGTGGCGACCTGGGTGACGTGGTTGATGGCCGCGTTGCGCAGTGCGGAGCCGGACATGTTCTGCGCCCAACCCGGCTGCTGGGAGTGCCAGAGCAGGGCGTGGCCGCGGATGCTCATGCCGTTGGCCCGGGCGTGGTTGACGATGCGATCGCCGTTGGTGTATGTGAAGCGACCCTGGGTCGGTTCGGTGGCGTCCCATTTCATCTCGTTCTCGGCGGTCACCGAGTTGAACTCGCGGTTCAGGATAGTGACGTACGTGTTGTCGGACAGCTTGTTCGCCGCCACGGCCGCACCGAAGTAGCGACCCTTCTCGGCCGCGGAGGTGCCCAGGGTGGTGCCGGCATGGGCGGTACCGACCAGGGCTGCGGTGCCGACCGTGGCGAGGGCGCCGGTGATGGTGAGCATCACCACGGTGCGGACGGGTTTCGTGTTTCTCATGATGCTGCCTTCTCGAGTGGTGGTGGCCAGTAGGTCAAGGTGGCAGGGCTGGTCGAAGCCGGATAACGCAGTTGGGTCAGGGGCGTGAGCTGGTGGTCGACCATCGACAGGACCCCCAGCGGGCCGCTGCCACTGCTCCGGCGCAACGCTGCTGGCGAGGACACGTCCCAGCAGAGGCTGCTGCCGGCCACGGACGGATGGATCACGATGAAGCCGCGCCGAACTCTGCTCTTAGGCTCATGACTTGTCAGCCCTCGGGGAAGGGCGTGTTGCGCGATCGAGGGCTGCCCGGCGCCCGACCAGTTTCCGGCCCTGAAACAATTACGAGTATCTATAGAATTGGTTTCGCGCGCAAGTGAGCGCTCACATCCAGCTCAGGCTTCCGAGCCTGAAAGGCTTCCGCGAAGCCGTTGCACCCCACGGAGGCCTGATCCCCGGCTCACATCAGCACACACCGGATAATCCGGACCAAATTTCGCTAGTGTCATGGTCTGGCCGGTTGACAGGCCATCCCGGGGGCGCGTCGCATCGCATGGCGGCCCTGGTATGTGGTGGAAGACTTTCGTAACATCGCGGGTGATGTGATCGCAAACATTTCGATTTGCGGACCGCACCCCGTCGCCAACGACCGTGCGTCACCGACCCGACCCGACCCGACCCGGCATGGCACGGCCGACACCATCGGCAGCATCGGCGCGGTCCGATCGACCCGTAGCTGCGACGTGCCGTCCATCGCGAGCACCTACGCCGCCGGCGGCGGGTCAAGGTACGACCCGACGATGCCGCGGACCCTGTCCACGAACAGGGGGTGGAGCCCGGCCGGGCTCCACCCCCTGATCCTCGCCGACGATCAGGCGATAGCGCAGGCGGCGCCGTTGAGGGTGAATGAGGTTGGCCTGGCGGTGTTGCCAGTGTGGGTGGCTTGGAACCCGATGTTGATTGATGCGTTGGGTGCGATGGCGGCGTTGTAGGAGACGTTTCTGGCGGTCACCTGTCCGGAGGCCGGCGAGTAGCTGGCGTTCCAGCTTGAGGTGATGCTCTGGCCGCTCGGCAGGGCGAAGACGAGAGACCAGCCGTTGACCGCGGTCGTGCTGGTGTTGGTGATGGTGATGCTTTCGGTCAGGCCCGTGTTCCACGCATTGACGGTGCTGGTGACTCGGCATGCGCCGGCGGGAGGCGTTGGCGTGGTGGGTCCCGGCGTCGGCGTCGTCGGTCCCGGCGTCGGGGTGCTGGGCCCCGGCGTCGGCGTGCTCTGGAACTGTGTGAAGAACGTCCACGTCTCCTGGGGAAGCCAGGCCGTGTTGGAGCCGGCGTCCTGCGGAGTGGGGGTGTGGCCGCCGTCGAACGCGTACCAGGCAACCGGATGGCCGGCCGAGCATCCCGAGTAGTGGAACTCCGTGTGCCTCCCGCTGCCTTGCGCCGGCTCGGGCGGGCTTGCCGCAGTGCAGCCGTTGTTCCTGACGAACCTGTCGCGCATCGATCGTCCGCCGGAGATGCTGAGCACGTTGTCACTGAGGCCGTGCGCCTGAAGGTATGCGATGGCCTGGGTCCCGCCACTGCACCCGCTGATCACGCCACCGGAGTAGATCGCGACCGCGCGGAAGACGTTCGCCCGGGCACACGCCAGCGCGTAGCTCATGCCGCCGCCGTAGCTGAAACCCAGGGAGAACAACTGCGTCGTGTCGACACAGAGAGCATTCTCGATGGTTCTGACCATGTCGTCGGTGAAGGTGACATCCTCGCCGCCCGTGTTCGCCCAGCCATTGTTGAGGCCTTCGGGCGCGACGAAGATCGTGCTGTTGTTCGCCAACGGCAGGAGCCCGTAGTAGCTCTGGCTCACGACAGAGTTGGCGTTGCCTCCCAACCAATGGAATCCGAAGACCAGCCGGTAGGGGCGACTGTTGTCGTAGTTGTCGGGAATCCTCAGCACGAAGCTTCGGGTCCTTCCGCCGCTCTGTATCGAATGCGTGCCGCTCGTGAGCGTTGGTGCCCTACCGCATCCGGCGGTGGCCGCAAGGATGCCCGCACCGCTGCCCGGCGCGGCTACGCGTGTCTCTTCCGGCGAGGCCGCACCGGACGGCATCGCGGTCGCTACCAACATCGCGACGCCTGCGGCGGCTGTGGCGGCCGACAGCGTCAGCATCGTCGGGCGATGTCTGCGACCTGCTCTCCCAATCAATTTTCCTCCTTCGGGTTGCGCCATTTCGGCAGCACCCACGCCGATCGACCGACTGGGGAATCAGCGCGGCCGGTGCCGGCCGCGCACCGATGGCGGTGTTCGCTGGGGCCACACCAGCACGGTCGCGACCGACCGCTCCGGGCCGCGAGGGCCCGGCGGACGATCTTTACGGTGCCCCGTCTGTGTGACGAGCCAACGCACGGACCGACCAATGTCCGCCAGTGACACCTCCATCGATGATGGTCACTGTAAATGTAGAAGAGAGTGTGACGACCGTCAATGGAAATGCCAGACGTCGGATGATGGGGACGGTCCGGGCCGGGACCTGCCGCCGGTTCACCGCGCGAGCGTGGTGCAGCCGTCCGACCGTTCTCGATCAACACCCGGCGTCCCTGTCGGAGTGGATCCGGCCCAGCCTGGGCGGTCAGGTGGCCGGTGCGCGCCCGCGGCTGGGCGGGCTCACCATGCAGAACGACGGGCGCGTCCGGGCGGGGCGGCCGGCCGCCGCGGACAACATGCTGGGCGATGATCGCCGGTACGCGCCGGTGCCGTACTTCTGGACCGACCGGTACGACATCAAGATCCAGATGAAGGGCGTCCGTACCCCCGGGGGCTTCGTCGTCGCGTCGATGTTCCTGGTGCCTGGACTCGCCGTCCTGCCGGCACGTCCCAGGTCGCCCAAGGTGGTCAGCGGGGAGCGCGGCTCCGACACCAACTTCAAGACACTTTATTGCCGACCGTCAGCAGAGTTGCTAACTTATTACAATGATGACTATCAATGAAGGTGTCGGGCACCGACTCCGGGTGGCGCTCGTCGCGTTGGCTTCCGCCGCGCTCGCGGCGACCGCCGGGATCGTGCTCGCTTCACCGGCCACGGCGGCGTCCCTGGTCGAGGTGACCGGCTTCGGTGACAATCCGGGCGGCATGCGGATGCACGTCTACGTTCCGGACTCCCGTCCCGGCAACCCGGCGATCGTGGTGGCGATGCACGGCTGCGGCGGGTCGGGTCCGGGCTTCTACTCCGGCAGCGAGTTCGCCTCGCAGGCCGATCGGTACGGGTTCATCGTGATCTACCCGACCGCGGTCCAGCAGGCGGGCTTCGGCAACTGCTTCGACGTCTGGTCGGCGGCGGCCAAGCGCCGGGGCGGCGGAAGCGATCCGGTGTCGATCATGTCGATGGTGACGTACGCCCAGCGGCAGTACGGCGGCGACCCGAACCGGGTCTACGCGACGGGCAGCTCGTCCGGCGGCATGATGACCAACCACATGCTCGCGCTCTATCCGGACGTCTTCAAGGCGGGTGCGGCGTTCATGGGGGTGCCGTTCGACTGCTTCGCCAACGCGGCCGACTTTCCGCCGCAGAACAGCCAGTGCGTCAACGGGCGGATGGACCGGACGCCGCAGCAGTGGGGCGATGCTGTCCGCCAGGCGTACCCCGGCTACAGCGGCGCCCGCCCACGAATCCAGTTGTGGCACGGCACCAACGACACGCTCGTGCCGTACCAGTTGCTCCAGGAGGCGGTCGACCAGTGGACCAACGTGCACGGCCTGAGCCTCACGCCCACCTCCACGGACACGCCCCAGGCGAACTGGAACCGGCGGCGCTGGACCAGCGGTGGCAATACGCTGATCGAGGCGATCAGCGTCAACGGCGCCGGCCACAGCCTGCCGATGAGCGGCATGGCGCAGGCGGCGGTGCAGTTCTTCGGCCTCACCGGCGGACCGTCGACCCCGACCCCGACCCCGACCACGGGTACGCCGACCAGCTCGCCAACCGTGCCGCCGACGACCACCCCGCCGCCGTCCGCAGGTGCGTGCCGGGTCGGCTACACGGCCAACAGCTGGACCAACGGCTTCACCGCCAGCGTGACGGTCACCAACACCTCGACCGCCGCCGTCAACGGCTGGACCGTGCAGTGGAGCTGGCCGGGCAACCAGCAGGTGACGAACGCCTGGAACGCCACGGTCAGTCAGTCCGGCACCCAGGTGACGGCCCGCAACGTCTCGTACAACGCCGCGATCGGGGTCGGGGCGAGCGTCACGTTCGGCTTCCAGGGCACCTACAGCGGAGCGAACCAGGCGCCGGCCCAGTTCACGCTCAACGGCGCGGTGTGCGGTCAATGACGGCACACGTGCGGGTGTCGCCGGGGGCGGCCGGTCGGGTAGAGCGGCGGGGGTGAGGTCGCGGTGCGCAGCGGCGGGCCGGTGGGCGCATCGGCTGGCAGGGTGGGGCAGGGGTGTGCTCCACCCGCGTCAGCCCTCCGCCGCCCCGGAACCGGTCAGCACCGCGCGGAGCCGGTCCGGCCAGCGAGTGCTCCGACCCGTGCCGGCATCGATCCACACCACCGTCAGCGTCCCCCGGGCCAGCGTCGTGCGGTCCCGGGCCACGGTGAAGGCGTAGCGCAGCGAGGCGCGCCCGACGTGCTCCACCGCCAGGGTGGTCTCGGCGACCTCGCCGAAGTGCAGGGCTCCCAGGTAGTCGACCGTGAGGTTCACCCGCGGCATCCACCGGGCGTCCGCTGCCGTGATGCCGAGCTGATCCTGCAGTTCCTTCTCGGCGCTCTCCACGAACCGCAGGACCACGCCGTAGTGCCACCGGTCCGCCGGGTCGGTGTCCGACCACTCGAGACGACGGCGCACGACGATCGAGGCTGGTTCGGCCATCCCGGTCTCCCCGCTGGTCCCTGTAGCTGGTGTCGCCCGGCGCAAACGCGGGGTCCGCATCCTCGGGCCTGGACCGAGTTTGACTATATCAATGCCTAGCGTCAAGGTTAGTGTCACATGTTGCCGGTCCGGCTGGTGTGGGTGCGTACCAGTGCTGCGAGGTCGGGGTCGTGCCCGGCGACGACCTGGACCACGCGCTGTTCGGCCAGCCCGGTCAGGCCGTCGTAGAGCTCGACGAAGAGTGTCCGGGCCGCCGCCCGGGGCCAGCGCGCCGGTAGCAGCTCGGTCGGCAGCTCCGGGTCGAGGCTCGGCATGGTGCGCCAGTCGTCCATCAGGGCGGTACGCGCGACGAGGGCCTCGGCGGTGCCGATCCGGCCGGTGCGCCACCGTCGCCGGACCGGCTCGTACGCGGCGAGAATCCGCTCGTATTCGGCGCGCAGGGCGGTCAGGTCCCAGGCCTTGATCGGATGGCCGCCGGTCGGCCCGCCGTCGGCCAGCTCGGCGGTGAAGACGGTGGCCCGGTCGATGTCGAGTTCGGACAGGATCGTGGCCACCTCGGCCACCCGTTCGTGCGGCGAGACCCAGAGCCCGTCGTAGAGCGGAGCGAAGCCGTGCCAGCCGAGCCGGGTACGCAGGACGTGCCGCCGGGATCGGTCGTCCTCGGGCACCGAGAACGCGGCCACGGTCCATCGGCCGGTCCACGGTGTCCGTTCGGTGCCGAACGACAGGATGTGGCCACGACCCTCGGCGAGTACCTCGGCGGCCCGCTCACTGAGCGCGTACGAGGTGCGCCGGCCGGACTTGGACTGCTCCAGCAGCCCTCGCCGGGCCAGCCGGCTCAGCGCGGCACGGGCGCTGACCTCGGTGATGTCGAACTCGCCGAGCAGTGCGACCAGGGCCGCCGAGGGCAGCGGGGCGCGCTGGCCGTACCAGTAGTCGCCGAGCAACGTCAGCAGCAGGTGTTGCGGGCTGCCGCCGGCCTGCACGCGGGGGAGGTCGGCCGGGGGCGACGCGGGCTGGAGCGACATGCCAGAGACTCTACAGATTTCGCTTCGTCCGACAGCCGGTCAGCCTACTGTCCAGACGCACTACCTGCCCACTTTCGGCGCGACGGTGATTTCGTCAGCGAGTCAGGGCGTGTTCTTCCGCGCGGCCTATCACCACGGCACCACAGTGCCCCTAATGCTGCCGCCGTTCGTGATGCGTGCCGGCTTCGGTGCTTGGCGCGAACTGGCCGCGAACATGACCGTCACCGAGGGAGTCCTCGCCGGTGAGGCGGAGTTTCCCCCTGCTGTACCACTGGCGCGTGCTACACGGCCGTCCACCTATCGCGTCCGAGCACCGCTCGACCTGACTCACAAATGCGGGGTCAGGACGCCGTGAGTCGGTCGGCCGATGATGGGCGCCACGACCAGACCCGTTAGGTTTTTCGGTGGCAAGCAGGCCAACTGCTTGCGATCATGCGACCGTGACCGACGAAGCCCTCCTCGCACGCGCCCAGCGGGTCTGGGCCGCCCTGTCCGGGACGCCGGTCACCTTCACGACCTCGGCCATCGAGGTGGCCGTCTCCCCGCAGTCGTTGCTGTGTCCGTCAGGTTGGGTGGGCATCGTCGTCATGGGAAACGCCGTGATCGCTACCGCCCCTGACGACAGCGCCGCCGAGATCGTGCAGCACGCTCTCAACGGCCTCCCCGTGGCCGCCATGACCGACACAGCCGCCGTATGTGACAGGTTGCCGATCAACGAAACGCTGGGACCGGCCACCTTGGCCTACTGCGACACGGCCAGCTTTCGTCCGGTTCAGTCCAGTGCCGTCCAGACGAGCCCTGCCGACCACACCGACATGAGAACGTTGCTCGCGCGGGTGCCGACCGAAGACGCCGACGAGTCCGGCCTGGCTGGGATCACATCACCAGCGTTCGTAGTGCGTAGTGGATCGGACATCATCGCGGCAGCCGGTTATCGCGCCTGGCCGAGCAAAACCGCGCACCTCAGCGTGCTGACAGCCCCAGCCGAGCGTCGACGAGGGCTCGCACGCGTCGTCGCCACCGCAGCCGTCGCTGCCGCGCTGGAGGACGACCTGCTACCCCAGTGGCGGGCCCGCCCCGAAGCGTCACGACGAGTGGCCCGAGCACTCGGCTTCAGCGAACTGGGTTCACAACTGAGCATTCGTCTCATGACCGCCGACAGCCACGCCGGACGCTCCTGATTGACCACCGGCCCGTGTGCCGCCGAGACTCACCGACACTCGGCGCTCGAACGGCACCTGGCCGCCCGGCGATCATCCCGTGGTCCGTCGTTCGATCGCGCGGATCCGCAGCGGGTCGGCCGTGGCTACGGACTGGTGCAGGTGAGTGACGGGGGCGACGGCGTTCCGCTGCCGAGGAAGCCGAACGTCGTGGATCCGGATGCCGGGAGCGAGCCATTGTACGAGGCGTTCCGCACCGAGACTGTCGAGCCGCTGATGCTCAGTGTGCCGTTCCAGACCTGGCTGACGGTCTGGCCACTGCTCAGGATCCATCGGACGGTCCATCCGTCGATCGCCGAGCTGCCCGTCGTCACCGTGATCTCGCCCTGGTAGCCGCCCGGCCACGAATTGGTCGTGCGGTAGGTCGCGCCACATCCGCCGACGGCGGGCGGGGTGGTGGTCGGTGGGGGAGTCGGGGTGTTCGAGGGTCCCGTGGAGGGGGTGCCGGTCGGCGGTGTGGTCGGTGTGGTCGGCGGCAGGAGCGGGCAGGTGCTGCGGTACGTGACCACGCCGGTCGAGTCCAGCAGCGGGCAGAGGAACTGGCTGTACCGGGTGTCGTTGTCGACGAACATCTTGACGAACGGCAGCATCGTCCGGACCATCACGGCGTTTGACCTGCCGACCGGAAAGAGATGGTCGGCGCCGGCGATCTCCAGATACGCGCTCTCCGTCGTGGCCGGCAGACTGCCATAGAGGCCGTTGAGGTAGGTCGGGGTGACGACGGTGTCGGCCTGCCCGGCGAAGACCATGGTCGGGACCCGGTCGTTGGCCAGGTTCGATGACGGCAGGTACGGTGCGATCCCGACCGCGGCCTTCAACGACGGACGCCGGATCGCCGCGTTGAGGGCGCCCCCGCCGCCCATGGAGTGGCCGGAGACCGCGAGCCGGTTGGGGTCGACCCGGTCACGCACCGGACTCTGTTGCGTGAGGTAGTCCAGCGCGGCGAGCAACTGGGTGCCCCTTGCCACGTCGAAGTCGTTGCGGCTGTTGGTCTCGATGCCGATCACGACGAACCCGTGGGACGCGAGCCACGGCCCCATCCAGGCGAGTTCGGCGGAGAACAGCGCGGTGTAGCCGGGCGAGATGGCGATCGCGCCGAAGGTTCCCTGGCTGGTGTCCGTGGGGTAGTAGATCGCCCCGCCGGCGAAGCCGTACCCGGCAGGGACGCCGACCGACGCGGTGGCGAAGGGCCCGGTCACCGCCGCGACGCTGGCCCGGGTGGGATCCGGACCCCGCTGGTACGGGTTGTCGGCGGCCGACGCCGAGCCGGTCGTCACCGCCACCGTGGACAGCATCCCGAGGGCTACCGCCACCCCGGCCGTGACGAGCGTGAGCAGTCGGGCCCGGGTGCCGGGTCCCGTCGGGCCGACCTCGGTACCCCCGGAAGGTGAGGGCCCAGGTGTGTGTCCTCGCACTGTCGGTACCTCCTTGTTGTAGTTGGTTCCGGCGTTGGGGGTCCATGCCCTGGTAGAGGTAGCGCAGGTTGCAGGGGCTGAGGGTGAGGGTCTATGCGCGGGCCCACCGTTGGTTGGCCGCGCTGTGGCAGGTCCAGACGATCACGGGTGTGCCGTTGGCGGTGCCGGCGTTGTCGACGTCCAGGCAGAGCGAGGGGACCCGGACGCTGCTGATGGTGCCGTTGCCGTTGAGGACCCACTGCTGGTTGGTGCCACCGTTGCAGTCCCAGATCTGCGCCCGTGTCCCGGCGGTGGCGTTCGTCGGGATGTCCAGGCACTTGCCGAGCAGTTGCAGGGTCTGGCCGGACTGGGTGAACTGCTGGTTGGTGCCACTGTGGCAGTCCCAGATCAGCGTGCCGGTGCCGTTGGCTGTGTTGCTGTTGTCGAGATCCAGGCAGCGGCCACTGGACTCGCCGCGCAGCCGGAAGGTGGACGGCGGGTTGGTCGTGCCACCGCCACTGACCCGGTAGACGACCGTGCCGTGGGCGGGCACGCTGGCCGAGATCGTACCGGCGCTGCTGGAGGTGGCGTTGGTCCAGGTGTCAAGCAGTGTGAACGAGCTGCCGCTCTTGCCGATCGCCGCTGCGGTGGTCGAGATCGTCGTGGCGGAGCCGCCCTGGTTGAACAGGGCCACTGCGACGTCACCGTTGGACAACCGCTTGGCCAGCACCCGCCGGGTTCCGTCGAAGGACACCTGGGTCGCCTGCAGCCCCAGCGAGTCCTGGTTGATCGCGATGAGGTTCTGGTTCTTCATGATGGCCTGGGTGATCGAGTTCATGCTCCGCACGTCGTTGCCGGCGATCAGCGGGGACGCCATCATCGCCCACAGCGCGAAGTGACTGTGCATCTCCGTGTCGTTCATGCCGCCCCGGCCGACCTCCATCATGTCCGGGTCGTTGAACGCACCCGGTTTGGCGTAGTGGGCCAGTGGCACGGTGACGTTGACGATGTTCTGGATGCCCATCGGGTACCCGTTGGTCTGACCGGTGTCCCACGCGTTGGTGATGTCCTCGGTGGTGCGCCACATGTTGGCCACGTCGCCCCAGTTGCGCTGGGGCCCGGTCTTGGCGTGGATGCTGTTCGGGTTGATGCTGTACACGATCGGCCGGCCCGTGGCGGCCAGCGCGTCGCGCATTATGGCGAAGGTGCGCACCTGGTCGTCGATCGTGCCGCTGGGCGAGCACCAGTCGTACTTGAGGTAGTCCACGCCCCAGGCGGCGAACTGGCGGGCGTCCTGGGCCTCGTGCCCCTGGGCGCCGGTCGCTCCAGGGTAGCTGCCGAAGTACTGGGCGCAGGTCCGGTCCAGCGGCGCCTGGTAGATGCCGAAGAGCAGGTTCCGGGCGTGCAGGTAGTCACCCAGCGCCTTCATGCCGCTGGGAAACCGGGACGGATTGGCCTGCAGGTTGCCCTGTGCGTCCCGGGTCGAGTTCATCCAGCAGTCGTCGACGACGACGTACTTGTAGCCGAGGTCCCGCATGCCGGAGCTGACGATGGCATCGGCCACCTGCCGGATCAGCGTCTCGTTGATGTTGCAACCGAACGTGTTCCAGCTGTTCCAACCCATCGGCGGAGTCCGGGCAACGCCGTTGTCCAAGGCCCACGCCGGTGCCGCCGGTACGACGGGTTGGACGACCGCCACTCCCACCGCCACCAGAGCCGTGGTCAGCGCGGCCAGCAGTCTCGTACCTACCTTCATCGGACCTCCAGGGATCTGCGGGACAAACGGGTATGTCCGGGTATGAAGTCTGATGTCGCAACCCGGGTCCCAGGGTTGGCTGAACCGCCACCCCTGTACCGCTCGGGCCGGACCGCGCTCAGGTCGACGCCACTTCGGGGCGGTGCGCGCCCCACCAATGGGTGAACATCTATGTGAACGGTAACATACCGCTATCACGGCAGGGATCGCAAGATGCGGTCGTCGGAAGGTTGAATAGCCCGGTATCGCGACCGCGTGACGCCTCGGAGATAACAGAAAGACGATGTGGGATCCCAGTTTCGTACTCTGATTCGATTCTCGTCCCGAAAAGTGTTATCAGTCGGCGCGTCAGGGAGTCCAATCGGGAAGTTCCGCTGGTCCGTGTCGGGGCGCCGGTTCGGGCCAGGACATTGACGATCGCCTCTTGAAGACCTCGAAACGGTCTGGCAATATGCCGTACATCCGCCCGAGCGGTTTCCTCCAGCCCCGTCCGACGTAACGGGACCTGGTGGCATTTGTGTTAGCGCTAACACAACGAGACCACGCACAACCCACCCGAGCGGGACGGATCAGGCGCGGCGACGTGACGAGGCGCCCTCGGCCCGTTGTGTCCGGTCCGGGAGCGCGAGGAAGACCGGCACCCCTGGCCCGCCAGCTCGTGTGGTTCCGACAGAAGGAGAAAGACCATGGATGCCGTGGCGCAGACGCCACCGATCGCGTCAGCTCCGGGACCGGCCCACGACGGTGCCGTCCGTGGACGGTGGCGCCACTGGCGGTCCGTGGCAGCCGCCGCCCTGGCGACGGCCCTCGTCGCCACCGCGGCGGTCGCGTTCGGCCCCGTGCCCGCCTCGGCGGCGACGGTGGATACGAGTGCGTGGTACGTGCTGGTCAACCGGAACAGTGGCAAGGCGTTGGACCTGTACAACCGGGCAACCAACGACGGCGCCCGGATCACCCAGTGGGCGCGCAATGACGGTGCCTGGCAGCAGTGGCAGTTCGTCGACTCGGGTGGCGGCTACTACCGGGTGAGGTCGCGGCACTCGGGCAAGGTGCTGGACGTGTCCAACAGGTCGACCGCCGATGGTGCGGCGGTCGTCCAGTGGAGTGACGGTAACGGGACGAACCAGCAGTTCCGGTTGGCGGACTCGGACGGTGGTCACGTGCGGCTGATCAACCGCAACAGCGGCAAGGCGATGGAGGTGCAGAACGCCTCCACCGCCGACGGCGGGAACGTGGTGCAGTACACGGACTGGGGCGGCAACAACCAGCAGTGGCAGCTCGTCCGGGTCGACGGCGGGTCCACCCCGCCCACCACCCCGCCCGGCGGCAGCTTCACGAACCCCGTGGTGTGGCAGGACTTCGCCGACGTCGACATCATCCGGGTCGGCGAGGCCTACTACCTGTCCGCGTCGACCATGCACTACTCGCCGGGCGCGCCGATCCTGCGCTCGTACGACCTGGTCAACTGGGAGTTCGCGGGGCACTCGGTGCCCAGGTTGGACTTCGGATCGAAGTACGACCTGTCCGGCGGCCATGCCTACGTGGACGGGATCTGGGCGTCCACCCTCAACTACCGGCAGAGCAACGGGACCTACTACTGGGCCGGCTGCGTCGACTTTTCCCAGACCCACATCTACACCGCGTCCGCCGTCGACGGCACCTGGAGCAGGCACACCACCATCCCCAACTGCTACTACGACGCCGGCATGCTGATCGACGACAACGACACGATGTACATCGCGTACGGCAACGGGGCCATCAGCGTCGCCCAGCTCTCCGCCGACGGGCGGACACAGGTCCGCAACCAGCAGGTGTTCACCACACCGTCGAACATCGGCACCCTGGAGGGCGCCCGCTTCTACAAGCGCAACGGCAGCTACTACATCTGGCTCACCCGCCCGGCCAACGGCCAGTACGTCCTCAAGGCGAGCAACCCCTTCGGTCCGTACGAGGTACGCCAGGTCCTGCTCGACCTGCCGGGCCCGATATCCGGCGGCGGTGTCCCGCACCAGGGCGGCCTGGTCCAGACCCAGAACGGCCAGTGGTACTACATGGCGTTCACCGACGCGTACCCCGGCGGCCGGATGCCGACGCTGGCACCGATCAGCTGGACCAGCGACGGCTGGCCGGTGTTGCAGACGGTCAACGGCGCCTGGGGCACCACGTACCCCAACCCGCTGCCGCTGCGGCCGGTCCGGCCGCTCACCGGCGCGGACACCTTCTCCGGCACCACCCTCGGCCCGCAGTGGGAGTGGAACCACAACCCGGACAACACGAGGTGGTCGGTCAACAACGGCCTTCGCCTGGACACCGCGACGGTCACCAACGACCTCTACAAGGCCCGCAACACCCTGACCCATCGCATCCAGGGGCCGACCTCGACCGCGACGATCGAACTCGACTACTCGACGATGCGTGACGGCGACCGTACCGGTCTGGCCATGCTGCGCCAGTCCTCCGCCTGGATCGGTGTCCGGCGCGACAGCGGCACCACCCGGGTGGTCATGACCAACAACCTGACCATGGACAGCAACTGGAACACCACGGGTACCGGCACCGAGGTCGCCAGCGCCGCGGTCTCCGGCGGCCGGATCTGGCTACGGGCCAACGCGGACATCCGGCCGGGCAGCAACCGGCAGGCCCGCTTCTCCTACAGCACGGACGGGGTCAACTTCACCTCGCTCGGCTCGGCCCTCACGCTGAACAACGCCTGGCAGTTCTTCATGGGATACCGGTTCGGGATATTCAACTACGCCACCCAGGCGCTGGGCGGCGCGGTCACGGTCCGGAGGTTCGACCTTTCCACCCCATGACCCCTCGGGGGGGCGCAGGGAACTGCGTCCCCCGGCGTCTCCCGCACCACCAGGTCACGCACGCAGGCCGTGGGGCGCCGGGGACCGGTGCGGCCCGCTCCGTACCGGTCCCCGGTGGACGTCCAGCGGTGCTGCCGACGCGCGCGCGAGGCCCTGCCCGTTCGGGACGACCCGCGACCATGTGCCACCGGTTCCGATAACAAGAAGCCGCTGTGATTTTCTGCTCTTCCGCCATTTCGTCACCGACACCGGGAAAAAAGGTCGTCACCGACACCGACAAACTGTTATCTGACGCGCCCGTCGAAAGTCCGGGCTCGAAGCGGATCCCGTGTTGATCGGGTTTCGCGTACGCATGCCCGCCTACCCCTTGAAGGCTGCGAAACAATCTGGCAATCTCCCCTACACCGATGTGAGCGCTCCTCCCTTGTCTTCCCAAGAGGCCGGGGACCCGGAGGGCTGCGGATGTTAACGCTCACATCGATGGCTTCGGCCGGTTGCCCCGGGAGTGCTCGGTGACGTTAGGAGCGGGATGCGGATCCGTCCGTTTGTGGTGCGGGTGCTGGCGCGGAGACCCGGTGGGTCGGTGCCGGCCGGCGTGGCGGAAGTGGACGGGCCGGGCCGGCGTGGCCCTGCGCTCGTCCTGGTGGGCGTGCTGCTGTGCGCCGCTCTCGTATCCACCGGAGGCCAGGTGAACGCCGCTGTCGCCTGGTCGCCCGAGCCGGGATACACATCGACCGACACCGGCGACGGCAGGTATTCGGTTCCGCTGCTTCGCTCCGATGTGCCGGACATCGGTGTGGAGCGCGTCCCGGCAGCCGAGAACGACGAGGGTCGGGACATCTACTACATGATCAGCACGACGATGCACCTGAGTCCGGGTGCGCCGATCATGAAGTCCTACGATCTCGTGAACTGGTCGATCGTCAACTACGTCTTCGACCGGGCGAGCATCGGAGACTCCTTCTCGCTGCGCAACGGACAGAACTCGTACGGCCAGGGCCAGTGGGCATCCTCGCTGCGTTACCACGACGGCGTGTTCTACGTCGCCTTCAACACCAACAACCTGGGCGGCGCGTACATCTACCGCACGGACGACATCGAGGACGGCGCGTGGCAGCGCACCGCCCTGGGACGGGGTCTGCATGACCCGTCGCTCTTCTTCGACGTCGACGACACGCCGTACATCTTCTACGGTTCGGGCGGCACCAGCGCGGTGCGCCTCAACGCCGACCTGACCGCTGTCGAGCAGGACTACCCGAACATCTTCACGGCGGCCGACTACCCGGGCCAGCCGTTCATCGGCGGCCTGTTCGAGGGAGCCCAGTTCTACCACATCGACGGCTACTACTACGCGGTCATCATCACCTGGCCGTCCGGGCAGGGCCGTCAGGTGGTCATGTTCCGCTCGCCGAACCTGCTCGGTCGCTACACCTCGGCCGGGGGCGTGAACACCTACGAGGCGCGCGGGGTGCTCAATTCGAACGGGTTCGCGCAGGGCAGCCTCGTGCCGATCGCCCGCGAGGGCGGCGGGACCGACTGGTACGGCATGTTCTTCCGCGACACGTTCCCGGTCGGACGTATCCCGGCGCTGATTCCCGCCCGGTGGCAGGACGGGTGGCCGACCTTCGGCGACAACGGGGCGGTGCCCGTGGACGGCCTGTTCGACAAGCCGATCGACCTGCGCCCGGCGGAGGAACTCGTCGAGCGTCAGCGGAGCATCGTCACCTCGGACGACTTCGCCAACGACGCGCCGCACAAGGCGTACATGGACGAGGAGTGGACGATCCCGGAGCCGCCGGACGTCGACGAGTCGCTTCTCGGTGTCGAGTTGCTGGAGAACCCCGGCTTCGAGGCCGGGGCGGTCGCCCCATGGGCCGCGCAGTTCGGTGCGACGCTCGGCCTGGACGGGGCCGACCCGGCCACCGGATCGGCGGCGTTGAGGGTGAGCGACCGCACGGTCAACGGCTCCGGCCCGAACCAAGTCGTGAACGCCAAGATGCAGCACGGGGTCACCTACACCGTGTCGGCGCGGCTCAAGTACACCTCGGGACCGGGCAGTGTGCGGTTCAACCTCGCCGCGGACTGGGGTGCCGGCGTGCAGGTCATGGCGTCCGGGAACGTGCCGGTGGGGCAGTGGACGACGGTGTCGGGCCAGTACACCGTACCGACGACGGCGAACCTCGACAGTTTCAAGTTCGCCGTGGAGACCCCGTGGGCGAACCCCCAGCCGCCGTCGTCGAGCGTCGAATACCTGATCGACGACGTCTCGATCATCGGGCAGCCGGTGACGGCCGAGCAGCCGGCCGAGGAAGAGATCGCCCCCAACGGGTCGAGGCTGGACATGGCGTGGCAGTGGAACCACGCGCCCGACAACCGGTACTGGTCGCTCACCGACCGCGCCGGATGGCTGCGACTGACCAACGGAAAGGTGGTCACCGGCCGGTACGTCTACTCGAAACTGTCCAACCGGGCCGAACTGGCCTGGTTCGAGGAGGCCCGGAACACGCTGTCGCAGCGGACCTTCGGGCCACGACAGTCGGCGGAGACCAGGATGGACATCTCTGGCATGAAGGACGGTGACGTCGCCGGCCTGGCCGCTTACAACCGCGGATTCTCGTATGTCGCGGTCAAGCGCGTCGGCGACACGTTCACGCTGGGGGTCGTCAACCGCGGGCAGCCCTTCGCGGTGGACCTCGACCAGGCGACGCTCGAGAGCTTCCTGCCGGGCACGACGGTGCCGCTGGGCGACGCGACCGAGGTGTACGTGAAGGCGGATCTCGACTTCGCGTCGCCGACGGGGCAGCTCTGGACGACGTTCCACTACAGCCTCGACGGCCTGGCATGGCACCAGCTGGGCAGCCGGGTCGGCCCCCAGACTCTGGACGGGAGCCTCGCGCACTTCATGGGACACCGGGTCGGCCTGTTCAACTACGCGACGCTGGCGACGGGCGGGCGGGTCGACTTCGACTACTACCTGCTCAGCGACACGCTGACCGCGCCGGGCCAGGCGCTGGACAGGGACGACCTCGACGCGGCCATCGCGCACGCGGAGACGCTCCGCGAGACCGACTACCCGGCGGACGCCTGGGCCGCGATGCGGACGGCTCTCGCCGACGCGAAGACGGCCCGCGCCGGTGAGTTCGGCACCCAGAACCAGATCGACGCGCCGGAGCGGGCCCTCAGCTATCACCTGGCCCGGCTCGGCACGCTCAGGGTCGCTGCCGAGCTGCCCGTCACGGTGACCGTGCAGGCGCGATGTCTCGCCGGTCGGGCGTACGTCGCCGTGCAGGCCCGCAACGACCACGGCGCGCCGGTGGACATCGTGCTGGAGACCGGGTACGGCACGCGGTCGTTCGCGGACGTGGCGCCGGGCGCGAGCGTCTACCAGTCGTTCGGTACGCGGGCGACCTCGGTAACGGCCGGATCGGCGACCGTTCGGGTCACCGGGAGCGTCGCCGGCGAGGACGTGACGACCGTACGGACCGGAGAGCATCCCGGCATCGACTGCGCCGGTTGACCGGCCGCGACCGCCCACCGGTGCCGGCCGGCTCCGGTCACGGTCTCGCAGGACGGCCGCCCCTCGACCCATCCCGGCACCTGTCCGGGTAACCCGATCCCCGTCCAGGCCCACACCCAACCGGTCCGGGACGACTGGAAGCCCAGATGCCAGTCAGAGATCAAGGAGAGTGTCACCGTGAAACTGCGCTCGCGAAGGGCGACGCGTCGACGGGTCGCCGCGATCGCCACCGTCGGGGTCGTGCTGGCCGCCGGCCTGGTCGCCAGGCCGGCACCCGTCGAGGCCGCCGAACAGAATCTCATCGTGAACGGCGGGTTCGAAGACGGTCTCGCCGGCTGGTTCGTGAACAACGGCAACGCGAACGACAGCGCCACCCTCTCGCCCACGACGGACGCCCATTCCGGTGCGGGCGCGGCGCTCGTCAGCAACCGGGTGACGACGGGATCCGGTCCGATGCAGGACCTCAGCGGCAAGGTACAGGCGGGACAGACGTACACCCTCACCGCCCAGATCAAGTACGAGAACCCGAGCTCGCCCGCCACGAAGCAGTTCTTCGCCACGATGCACTACGGCGGGGGCACCTACACCAACCTGGTGAGCGCGGTGGCGACGCGCGGTCAGTGGGCGCAGTTCAGCGGGACGTTCACGATCCCGGCGGGGCAGAGCGTGTCGACGGCGCGTCTCTTTTTCGAGACGCCGTGGACGAGCGCCCCGTCCTCGGACCCCGCCCTCCACCTCATGGACTTCACGCTCGACGACGTGTCGGTGATCGGCGCCGCGCCGCCTCCGACGCCGTCGAAGACCATCGAGGTCGTCGGTAAGCTGCCCGGGGAGCACAACCCACTCATCGGGCACAAGTTCGGCGCCGACGGGTTCGGCTTCGTGCACGACGGCCGGGTGTACATGTACCTGACAAATGACACCCAGGGCTACGCGCCCAACCCGGCCACCGGCATCTCGCCGCAGATCAACTACGGCGACATCAACCAGATCACCGTGATCTCCTCGGCCGACCTGGTGAACTGGACGGACCACGGCGAGATCCAGGTCGCCGGCCCGAACGGCGTGGCACCCTTCACCAGCAATTCCTGGGCGCCCGGCATGGCCAGGCAGGTCGTGGACGGCGAGGAGAAGTTCTTCCTGTACTACGCCAACGGCGGCGGTTCGAGCAACGTGATCACAGGTGAGTCGCCGCTCGGTCCGTGGACCAGCGAGCGCACGAGCACGCTGATCAACGGCGGCACTCCCGGCGCCGAGGACGTCGCGTGGAAGTTCGACCCCGCTCCGCTCGTGGACGACGACGGCGAGGAGTACCTCTACTTCGGTGGTGGTCCCGCGTCGACGAGCATGCCGCCGGCCGAGCGCTTCAACAACCCGAAGAACCTCCGGGCGATCGGACTCGGCGACGACATGGTCTCCACCGAGGGGTCGGCCGTGGTGGTCGACGCTCCGGTGGCCTTCGAGGCGGGCCACGTCTTCAAGCGCGAGGGCAGGTACTACTTCTCGTACTCCTCGCACTTCGGTGGGAACGACTTCGGCGGCAACCAGACGCCGCTGCCCGGCTACCCCGGCGGCGGCCAGATCGGTTACATGATCTCCGACGGCCCGATGTCGTGGCCGAAGGAGACCTACGCGGGCGTGCTGTTCCCGAACCAGTCGCAGTTCTTCGGCGCCGGCACCGGTGGCAACAACCACCAGTCGGTGTTCGAGTTCGAGGGCAGGTACTACTTCACGTACCACGCGCCGACGCTGAACAAGCGCATCAACGGGAACACCACCCAGGGGTACCGCAGTCCGCACATCCAGGAGCTGACCTTCAACCCGGACGGCACCATCCAGCAGGTCGTAGGCACCTACGCCGGCGTGCGGCAGGTCAGGAACTTCGACCCGTTCCGGGTGTTCGAGGCGGAGACCTTCGGCTGGAGCAAGGGCGTCGCGACCGCGAAGCGCGACGGCGGGTCCGCCCAGTTCGGCGCCGCGGCACCGAACCTGGTGGTCCGGGACGTGGACGACGGCGACTGGACGGCGCTGTCCTCGGTGGACTTCGGCGAGGGCGGTGCCCGGAACGTGACGGCGAAGGTGCGTGCGCTGGCCGCAGGCGCGCGGATCGACGTACGGCTGGACGATCCCGCGGGTCCGGTGGTCGGCAGCGTCCCGGTCGGCACGCCGAGCGCCGAGTGGGCCGAGGTGACCGCCGAGCTCTCGGGCGTCAGCGGCGTACACGACGTCTACTTCAGCTACCACGGGCCGGCCGGTGAGGACCTCCTCGAGATCGACACCTGGGCCTTCGCGGCGACGGGTACCCAGCCCGAGTTGCCCGTCACGGTCAACGTGCAGGCACGATGCGTCGCCGGTAAGGCGTACGTCGCCGTGCAGGCGCGCAACGACCACGACGCGCCGGTGGACATCGCCCTGACGACCGCCCACGGCGCGCGGTCGTTCGCGGACGTCGCACCGGGCGCGAACGTCTACCAGTCGTTCGGGACGCGGGCGACCTCGGTCGCGGCCGGCTCGGCGACCGTTCGGGTCACCGGAAGCGTCGACGGCGAGGACGTGACGACCGAGCGGACCGTGGAACACCCCGGCGTCGACTGCACCGGATGACCCTGACAGCCCCGATCAACCCACCTCGCCGGCAACGACGGCTGACAACGGAGGAGCGAATGAATACAAGGAAACGCCGGCACCTGCTCGCGGCCTGCGCCGCCGGCGCCGCCCTGGCCGCGACGACGGTGCTGCCGTCGCCTGCCGTGGCGGAGCCCGGTGACGACGCCGACGTGCAGGTGACGGTCGACATCGACGAGATCGACGAACCGGGCGTGCTCGCCATGTCGATCGCGGGCGACGCCGTCGCGCTGTCCGAGAACGGCTCGACCCTGCTGGTCCGCCAGTTCGTCGGCACCCTGCCGACCGTGACGGTCACCGACACCCGCGACCCGGACGAGGTACCCGAGGGCGCCGCCTGGGCGGTACTGGGCAGCGCGACCGATTTTGTCGGTGCCGCCGGTCAGGAACCGATCAGTGCCGGTCACCTCGGCTGGAAGCCGCGGCTGCTCGATGGCGGCGACACCGGCCTGGTCACCGAAGGTGAGGAGGTCGTGACCGTTCTCGACGAGGAGACCCAGCCCGGCAACAACGTCGGTCTGGTCGACCAGGAGTTACTGGTGTCGACGTTCGACTCCGAAGCCGTCGTCAACGACGCGTACTCGGTCGACGCCGACCTGTACCTGCGCACCCCGGCGGATGTCGCCGCCGGTGAGTACGCCTCGGTGCTCACTCTCTCACTGTTCGAGTAGTGGCTGGGCGGGGCCCGTGCGGGCCCCGCCCAGCCCCACCGAAGGGGCTGCTCCGAATGACCACCCCGCTGCGCCGGGCGCTGATGGTCCTCACCGTCGCGACGCTTGCCACCCCGGTCGCACCGGCCGTCGCGGCGGAACCGGGCACCACCGTCACCTGGACGGTCCAGCCGGCCGGTCCGAGCGGGCCGGACGGCCGTCGGTGGATCGAACTCACCCTCGATCCGGGGCAGGTCGTGACCGAGCACCTGGCCGTACGGAACTTCGGCTCGGCGGCCGTCGTCTTCTCCCTGAATTCCGCCGACGGCTACCTGACCGACAAGGGGCGCTTCAACATGCTCCCGTCCGGTCAGCCTTCCGTGGACGGCGGCAGGTGGATCGACGTGCGGGAGGCGGTGACCGTCGGGCCGAACGAAACGAGGGTGGTGCCGTTCACGATCACCGTGCCGCGCGACGCCGCACCCGGGGACCACCCGGCCGGCATCGCCGCGTCGGTCACCAGCACCGGAGGCACGGTCAACGTCGAGAGCCGGGTCGGGTTCCGGGTCATGATGCGGGCCAGCGGCACGGTCCGAGCCGCCGTGGCGGTCAAGGACGTCACCGCCCGGTACAGGCCGTCGTGGAATCCCTTCCGTGGTGGCACGATCCGGGTCCGATACCTCCTGGCGAACGACGGCAACGTGCGGGCGAGCGGCACGAGCCGGCTCGCGGTGACCGAGTTGTTCGGCCTGACCGGTCAGGACGCCACCACCGACGTCGAGGAGATGCTTCCGGGCGGCAGCCGGATGGTCGAGTCTCGCGTCGACCCGGTCTGGGCGCTCGGGCAGCTGCGGACCACCATTGCCGTGACCCCCGAACCGCTCGGCGGCGACCTGGCCGGCGCCGAGATCCGCCAGACCCGGGCCACCGTCACGATCTGGGCCCTGCCCTGGTCGCAACTCGCGCTGCTGCTACTGCTGGGCGTACTCGTTGCCGGGTTCCGAGCCTCGGCTCGGCAACGCCGCCGGCGGATGACCCAGTTGCTCGCCCGGGCCCGGGAAGAAGGCCGGGCGGAGAGCCGGGCCCGCTCGTAGCCGGCCTCTCCGCTCGGCGACGACCCCGGGTACGCCGTTCGACGCACATCAAGCCCGTCTGTTGCATATGGAGCAACGCCTCTGATGCGATATGCAATCGCTTCTTGACAGTGTTGCATATGTCCCTACGATCGTTGCAGGCACGTTAACGATCATGCCGGCTCGACCGGCTCCGATCACTTGCTCGTTGGAGGGACAGCACATGTATGTCGCACATACCGACCCCTCGCCGACGTCGCCGTGGGGTAGACGGCTGACCAGGTCACGCCTGGTGGGCCTGGCCGTCGCTGTCGCGGTTTCGGCCGGTGCGCTCGGGGCTCCGGCGGCGGCGTCCACACCGGCCCGCACCGCCGCACCCCTCGGCCCCGAGGTGATCCAGACCAACCAGGCCCCGACCGGGTACTCGGTGACGTTCAGGTACCGGGCGCCGGTGGAGGTCGGGGCCGTCCACATCTACGGCGACTGGTTCTACTCCCGACCCGAGAACGTCACGTGCCAGGACTGCGGCGACGGCCGCCCGCCCTCGCAGTGGCAGCCGGGCGACATCCCGGCCACCCCGTGGCGCATCCTGCCCCTGTCGAAGGGGGCCGACGGGGTATGGGCGATCACGCTGCCGCTACCCTCCGGCACGTTCCGGTACGCCTTCACCCACGACTGCACCAGTCCGCTGGCAACCGGCTGCACCCTGCACGACGACCCGGCCAACCCGTGGGAGGTGCAGCCGCAGTACCCGGGTGCGCCGGGCGCGGTACGCAGCCGCGTCTACGTGCCGAACAGCAAGAAGTTCCCCACGTACGACAACGCCTACCAGGCGCCGGTCAAGGCCAACCGGGCCGGCACGCTGGAGTCCCGGCGGTACGTCTCGGCACTGTCGACCAACCCGGCCGGCGTACACGACATCGTGGTCTACCTGCCGCACGGCTATGACCCCAACCGGGCCACCCCGTACCCGACCCTGTACCTGAGCCACGGTTCGGGCGACAACTCGATCGCCTGGACCATGCAGGGGGTGGCGCAGCACGTCCTGGAGAACGCGATCGCCGATCGTGCGGCGCAGCCGATGGTCATCGTTTCCACCGACTTCAACGGCCTGCCCGGCGGCAACCAGGGCTACGCCGACGAACTGAGGAACAACGTCATCCCGTTCGTGGAGCAGAACTACCGTGTCTCGCCCCGTCCGGAGGACCGCGCGTTCGGCGGATTCTCGGCGGGTGGGAGCCGGGCGTTCACGATCCTGTACGACAACACCGACCTCTTCGCCTACCACGCGGCGTGGAGCTGGGGTGGCCCGGCGGCGACGCAGGCGCAGGTCGACCGGATGAAGGCCGTGGCCGGCGGGATCCACATCGGCACCGGCCTGCAGGACCGGCTGGGTAACATCGCCCAGAACTCCCTGCTGCGGGTCGCCGCCCTGCGGGCCGCCGGGGTCGAGGTCGCGGAGTACAACGTCAACGGCGTCCATACCTGGGACGTCTGGCGCCAGATGCTGGACAACTACCTGCGCAACGTGGCGTTCCGGGCCACCGCGACCAGTCTCGATGTCGAGACCGCGCAGGTGGGCGGGTCTTCCAGGGTCAAGGTCACCGCGACCGCGACGGTGGGCACCGTGACCGCCGGTGGCGCCTCTCCGTCGGGTGAGGTCGACTTCTACGCGGGCGACGTGCACCTCGGATCAGCGCCGGTCCGAGGCGGTGTCGCCCGCCTCCACAAAACCGTCCGCGGCGGACTCGACGGTCCGGTGGTCGCCCAGTACCGCGGCGACAGGCTGTTCAACGGGTCGCGGAGCCCCTCGGTGGACGCGGCCGGCTGACCCGGTCCGCCCTACCTGAAACCGACGGGCCTGCGGTGACGCCACCGGAGCGGGAGGTGTCGCCGCAGGCCGGGTCGGCGGGTCCACCCGCTGTCGAAGGGTTCCGGCACGCACGGACCGGAACCCGCCGGCCCCGGCCGACGTCGTCACGCGGGGGAGTACGGGGCCGCGGATCAGCCGGCCGGCGGCTCCGGCGGGGTCTCGGGGGTGTGTCCGAGTTCCTTCGAGATCAGGGTCGCGGTCTCGAGCAGGAGCGGGAGGTTCTCCTTCAGTTGCTCCAGGGTCGCGATGACCTCGATCGCGGTGATGGAGAGGGCGGCGATGACCCGTCCGCGCGAGTCTCTGATCGGTGCGGCGACGCACATGACATAGGCGTCGTGTTCGCCGTTGTCGGTGGACCAGCCGCGCTCGACGACGTCGGCGAGTTCGGCTTCCAGGCGGTCTCGGTCCGCGAACGTCGTGTCGGTGTACTGCTCGAAGACGACGTGCGACAGGAGGCGATCGCGTTCCTCCCGGGGGAGGTAGGCCAGGATCACCTTGCCGACGGCGCTGGCGTAGATCGAGACCGCTCGCCCGACCCGGGACGGCAGCTGCACGGCGTCGAACGCCGGACTGTCCACCTTGTCGATGTAGATGATCTCGTTCCCGGTCAGTTGTGCCAGGTGGACGGTGTGGCCGGTCTGCCGTTGGAGTCGGCGCAGGTGCGCGGTGCCGAACTGGCGCAGGTCCATCGAGTCGAGCGCGAGTTCCGACAGCTCGATGAGACCGCTGCCGAAGACGTACGTCCCGGTGCCGGTCTTGCGGACGAATCGCGCGGCCTCGAGCGTCTGGAGGATTCGCAGGGCCGTCGACTTGTGGACTCCGAGTACCTCCGAGGCTTCTGTGAGGGTCAGCGGGTGCTCCGCGGACCGACGGATGAGGTCGATCGCGCGCTGGATCGACTGCGCCATGGCACACCTCCCGAGTTGCAGTATGTGCAATGTAGCTGACGGGTTGCGCAATCGCTACTTGACAGCGTTGCATATGTTCCTACGATCGTTGCAATTGAGCGCCCAGAGGGGCCTAGTCCTGCGACGTGTACAAGGAGTAACGATGAGAAAGCATCGCGTGCGCCGCAGCATGGCGGCGGCGACCAGCATTATCGGAGTGGCCGCCATCCTTCTGGGTGGCTGCACCTCCGACAGCGGCTCCGACGGCGGCGTAGCGAAGATCACCTTCGCCGCCTCGACCTTCGGCGACCCCGGGCGCGGGCCCCTGCTGACCCAGTGGCTCGAGGAGTTCAACAAGAGCCAGACCGAGGTGCAGGTCTCCGCCGCGGCGGTGCCGTACCCGACCTTCGGCCAGACCGTCCTCACCCAGATGGGCAGCGGGCAGGGCCCCGACCTGATCCGTTTCGACATGCCCGAGTTCGAGGCCGCCTCGGACGCCGGCCTCATCGCGCCGCTCGACGACCTGGTCGACGTCAGCAAGTACACCCTGCTCAAGCAGCCGGACCAGTTCGTCGTGCACGACGGTGTGCGGCACGGGATCATCTTCGAGGCGTCGAACTACGCGATGTTCTACAACGCGGACCTGATCCCGAAGCCCCCGACGACCTACGAGCAGTTCGTCGAGACGGCGAAGTCGCTGACGAAGGGCGACGTCTTCGGTCTGGCGTTCCGCCAGACGGAGGCCGAAGAAGCGGGCGTGTGGCAGGACATCTTCAACTACGTCTACGGCTTCGGCGGCAAGTGGTCGGACGGCAAGACCCTGACGATCAACTCGCCCGAGAACCTCAAGGGTCTGCAGGCGTACAAGGACCTGTACGACGCGAAGGTGATCCCGAAGGGTGCGGACGCGGCGACGTTCCGCCGGATGTTCGCCGAGGGCAAGGTCGGGATGGAACTCAACAACGGCGGCTACGTGACGGCGACGCGTGGCCAGAACGCGCAACTGAACTTCAACGTCGCCCCCATTCCGTTCCCGGTCCGCACCCAGGGTGCGATCCTCGCGCCCGTCGTCATCAACGAGGCGAGCGAGGAGAAGGAGGCGGCAGCCACCTTCATCCGCTGGGCTCTGGAACCCGCCAACCAGGTCAAGTTGCAGGAGATTCTCGGCGCGAGCAGCGTCGCGACCGTCACGCAGCGAAGCGCCGAGTCGCTCAAGAAGACGCCCTTCCTGCCGGTCTTCGACGGCCTGACCGAGTCGAGCCTTCCGCAGATCGTGCTCGGGTTCGAGGCCAAGACGCCGGACATCCGCAAGGTCGTCGTGCAGAACGTGATCGCGGCCCTGCAGGGCCAGGTCGACCTCAAGACCGCACTGGATCGCGCCCAGCAGCAGGCGACCGAGCTGGTCGGATGACCGGCGACGGCGCCGGCGCGAGACCCCTCGCGCCGGCGGCGTCCTATGTGAAAAGGACCGAACCCGATGACTGTGCTGGAGCAGACGAAAGTGCCTCGATCCGCGGCCCGGCGCCGACGTAGCCCGCTGGGAAGCAGATGGACGCCCTATCTCTTCCTGGCGCCCGCCGCCCTCTTCATCGTCGTCTTCCAGGCGATTCCGCTCGCCCAGGAGATCTTCCTGAGCTTCACGCGTACGACGCTGCTGAACCCGACCCGCAGCCGGTGGGTGGGGCTCGACAACTTCGTCCGCATCTTCGGTGACGAGGACTTCCACCGGACCCTCGTCACCACCTTCGTGTACGTGATCGTGTGCGTCGTCGGTGCCGTCGGCTCCGGGCTCGTCGTCGCCCTCCTGCTCAACAAGGGTTTCCGGGGTCGAGGGGTGGCGCGCGCGCTCGTGACCGTGCCGTGGGCCGCGCCCGGCATCGCGGTCGCGCTCATCGCGACCTGGATGCTCAACGCGCAGTACGGGATCGTGAACCGGTTCCTGAACGCGGTCGGGCTCGGTGTCCCGGGCGGCTCGATTCTCGACAGCCCGAAGTACGCCCTGCCAGCGGTGCTCGCGACGACCATCTGGCAGTTGTTCCCGTTCACCTCGGTGGTCCTGCTCTCCGCGTTGCAGTCCGTTCCGCACGATCTGACCGAGGCCGCGACGATGGACGGTGCGGGGCGATGGGCGACCTTCCGGGTCGTCACCTGGCAGGTCATCAAGCCCGTGGTAGGTCTGCTCGCCCTGCTCATGACCATCTGGTCGCTGCGGCGCTTCGAGCTCATCTGGCTCATGACGAAGGGAGGGCCGGTCGGCAGGACGGAGACGCTCGTCATCGACCTCTACTCGCAGGCGTTCGAATCGAAGGAACTCGGATCGGCGGCGGCGATCGGCATGGTCGGCGTCATCATCTCGCTCATCGTCATCACGGGCAGCCGTCTCGTCGCCCGTGCCGTCACGAAGGAGAACCTCCGATGAGGCGGTTCCGCGTCGGCCTCACCCTGCGTATCGTCGCCGTCCTCGTCGTACTGGGTGTCGCGGCCTTCCCGCTGTACTGGATGCTCGTGACGGCGCTGTCGAGCAATGCGGACCTCTTCGCCGAGCGACCCCGACTGCTACCGGACTTCTCCCACTTCGGAGTCTTCGTCGACGGGCTGGCCGAGGGTAAGGTCGGGGGCTGGCTGCTCAACAGCCTGCTGATCGCCGTCGGTACGACAGTCGTCTCGATCGGCCTCGGCATCCCGCTCGGGTACGCGCTCTCGCGGTTCTCGTTCCGGGGCAAGGCCGTCCTGACCGTCGTGCTGCTGTTCACCCAGATGCTTCCCGAGGCGCTCATGGTGGTGCCGCTGTTCTCGCTGTTCCGCCGGTTCAATCTGCTCGACTCGCTCGGCGGCCTCATCCTGGCCAACGTCGCCTTCGTCCTGCCGATCGTCGCGCTCATCCTCAAGGGCGCGATCGACGGGATCCCGAGGGAACTGGAGGAGGCCGCCCGGGTGGACGGGGCACGGCCGCTCGCCGTGCTGACCCGCGTCAACGTGCCGTTGATCGCTCCGTCGATCGCGGCCACCGCGGTCATCTCGTTCTTCCACGCCTGGAACGAGTACGTCTTCGCGGTGACGTTCATCTTCACCCCGGAGAAGCAGCCGGCGTCGGTCGGCATCGCCAACTTCATCGGTGAACTGGGTACGCCGATCCAGACGGTCATGGCGGTCGCCTTCATGTTCACGCTGCCCGCCGTCGCCTTCTATCTGTTCGCGCAAAAGTACGTGGTGGCCGGCATGACCGCCGGCGCCGTGAAGGGTTGACGCGCACCATGAAGATCACCTCAGTCGACGCGCTCGTCGTCGACTTCTACCGCACCAATCTCGTGATCGTCCGGGTCACGACGGACGAGGGGATCATCGGGCTCGGCGAAGCGACGCTGGAGGGCAAGGAGCGTGCCGTCCAGGGCGCGATCGCCGAACTCGCCGAGGCCGTGGTGGGGCTCGATCCGACCCGCATCTCGGGCATCCTCTACGAGTTGGCCCGGGACTGGTACTGGCGGGGCGGTCCGGTCATCATGACCGCGCTGAGCTCGCTGGAGATGGCACTGTGGGACATCTCGGCCCGGGAACTCGGTGTCCCGGTCTCCCGGCTGCTCGGCGGCGTCACCCGGGACCGGGTCCGTGCCTACGCCAATGGCTGGTTCTCCGGAGCCATCACGCCCGAGGACTACGCGACCGCCGCGCGTAGGACGGTCGAGAGCGGGTTCCGCGGCCTCAAATGGGATCCGTTCGAGAACTACGATCTCACGATCACGTCCCGACAACTCGACCGCGTGCTCGCGCAGATCGACGCCGTCCGCTCCGCCGTCGGGCGGGACGTCGAGTTGTTCATCGAGGGTCACGGCCGGTTCGACGTGCGGCACGCGATCAAGATCGCCGGGGAGATCGCGCAGTTCGACCCGGTGTGGTTCGAGGAGCCGTGCCCGCCGGACAACATCGACGCCCTCGTCGACATCCGTCGCGCGTCGCCGGTGCCGATCGCGGCCGGGGAGAGATGGTTCGGCCGGCAGGGCTTCGCACCCGCGCTCGCCCGTCAGGCGGTCGACTTCGTCCAGCCCGACGTGACCCACGCCGGCGGGATCGCGGAACTCGCCTTCATCTCGACGCTCGCCGCGACCAGCTACGTCGGGTTCGCGCCACACAATCCCAGCGGGCCGCTGAGTACGGCCGCGACGCTGCAACTCGGTGCGACACTGCCCAACTTCCGGTACCTGGAGATCATGGCGACCGACGTGCCGTGGCGTCCCGAGATCACCAATGAACGACTCGTCCTGACGGCGGAGGGTGACATCCTCATCCCGATGGGCGCCGGGCTCGGCATCGACCTCGATCTCGAGGCGATCGCGCGGCATCCCTTCACGCCGCACCCCATGCGCATGTTCCGGGACGCCGTCTACGACATCCGCCCCGGAGACGAGCGCTCCTTCTTCAACCTGGGAGACGCCCTGTGACGCTGCCATGGTCCGGGCCCGACTGGTTCGGCAGCGCTGCCGACGCGCTGCCGGACGACGCCGACGAGAGCGTCCTGATCGGTCGGATCTGGGATCCCGTCGCCGGCGGGCCGTCACCCGTGGTGGTTCGCGGTGGTGACGTCTTCGATGTCAGCGCCGATTTTCCGACTGTTCGGGACATCTGTGAGTTGCCCGAACCCGCGGCGGTGGTCTCCAGGCTCGGCGGTCGACGGGTCGGCGACTTCGCGGAGGTGCTGGCCAACACGGCCGTTCCGGCTCGCGACGGGGTCCGGCCCTGGCTGCTCGCCCCGGTCGACCTCCAGGCGCTCAAGGCCGCCGGGGTGACCTTCGTGGTCTCGATGATCGAGCGCGTCATCGAAGAGCGGGCCCGGGGTGACCTGGGGCTCGCGGCGGATATCCGCCAGCGGATGCTCGCCGGTGTCGGCGCCGATCTCCACGAGCTGTCGCCGGGCTCCGAGGAGGCGGCGCGGTTGAAGAGCCTGTTCGTCGCGGAGGGCATCTGGAGCCAGTACCTGGAAGTCGGCATCGGGCCGGACGCCGAGATCTTCACCAAGGGTCAGATCCTCTCGGCCGTGGGTACCGCCGTTCCGGTCGGGGTGCTCGCGTCGTCGACCTGGAACAACCCCGAGCCCGAGGTGGCGCTCGTCGTGCAGTCCAGCGGGCGCATCGTGGGGGCGACCCTCGGCAACGACGTGAACCTGCGGGATGTCGAGGGGCGCTCCGCGCTGCTGCTGTCGAAGGCCAAGGACAACAACGCCTCGTGCTCCCTCGGCCCGCTCGTCCGGCTGTTCGACGACCGGTTCGACCTGGACCGGGTACGCGGGCTGGAGGTGCGGCTCGACATCGAGGGCGAGGACGGCTTCCACCTTGAGGCGGTCTCGGAGATGACCCGGATGTCGCGCGACCCGGAGGCGCTGGTACGGCAGTTGATCGGCCCGCACCACCACTACCCCGACGGCGCCATCCTCATGCTCGGCACCATGTTCGCGCCCACCCAGGACCGGGACCGTCCCGGCGACGGGTTCACGCACAAGGTCGACGACATCGTCCGGATAAGTTCGCCGGCGCTCGGCACCCTGGTCAACCGCGTCCGGCACACGGAGGACTGCGAACCCTGGGACTTCGGGGTCCGGGATCTGATGGAGACTCTGGTCAGGAGAGGATTGTTGTGAACGTCGTCAGCACGGTCGATCCGAGGGACGGTCGGCCCCGCGAGACCCACCTCAGGGAGACCAGCGATCCGGAACTGGAGTCGGCCGTCGGTCAAGCATCCTCGGCGACAGAGTGGCTCGCCGGCCTCGGACGGCACGGTCGTGCCGGGATGCTCGACGAGATCGCCGCTTCGCTCGAGTCCCACCGCGCCGACCTCGTCGCCACGGCCGAGGGCGAGACCGGCCTGGGCCACCCGCGGCTCGACTTCGAACTCACCCGGGCGATCATCCAGTTCCGGATGTTCGGCGACGTCCTGCGGGACGGCGGGTACGTCGAAGCCGCGATCGACCACGCCGCCGAGACACCGCTCGGCCCGGCTCCGGACGTACGGCGGATGCTCGTGCCACTGGGGCCGGTCGCCGTGTTCGGGGCGAGCAACTTCCCGTTCGCCTTCTCGGTCGCCGGTGGTGACACCGCTTCGGCGCTCGCCGCCGGCTGCCCGGTCATCGTGAAGGCCCACCCGTCGCATCCGTTGACGTCCCAGGCATCGGGGGAGGCGATCGCGGCGGCCGTCCGCCGGCTGGGCGGACCCGACGGGGTGGTCGCGGTCGTGCACGGGCAGGATGCGGGCCTGGCGCTGGTGCGTCACCCCGCCGTCCGCGCAGCCGCGCTGACGGGCTCGATCGGTGCGGCCCGGGCCATCCAGACGGCCATCGACGAGCGCCCGTACCCCATTCCCTTCTACGGCGAACTCAGCAGTGTGAATCCGATCGTCGTCCTGCCGGCGGCGGCCACCGAGCGTGGGAGCCAGATCGCCGAAGGACTCTTCGCCTCGTTCACCGGATCGGGGGGACAGCTCTGCACCAAGCCGGGGTTGGCGTTCATCCCGTCCGACCCGGCCGGCGACGAGCTGGTCGAAGTACTCCGGGACCGGGTCGCCTCGGCGGGTGGAACGGTCCTGCTGAACGAGCGGATCCGCGACGCGTTCGTCGAGGCGGAGGCGAGGCTTGAGCGGGCGGGCGCCCGAGTCTCGGCGCGACCTGATGTCGCGTCGGCGCCGGGCTTCACCGTGGCACCGGCTCTCCTGGAGATCGACATCTCCCGGCTGTCCGCCGAGATCGCCGAGGAGTGCTTCGGCCCGCTCCTGGTCGTGGTCCGCTACGGCGAGGCGGCCGATCTCGACCGTGCCCTCGCGGTCGTTCCGCCGTCGCTCACCGGGTCGATCCACACGGGAACACACGACGACAGGGCAGCCGTGCGACGGTTGGCCGACCAGTTCGCCGCACGGGCGGGCCGAATCGTCTTCGACGGCTATCCGACCGGGGTCCGCGTCTCGTGGGCTCAGCACCACGGCGGCCCCTGGCCATCGACCAACTCCCTGTACACCTCGGTCGGCGCGACGGCGACCCGTCGATTCCTGCGTCCGCTGGCCTGGCAGGACGCCCCGGACTGGATCCTGCCGGAGGAACTCAGGGACGGATCCGGTGAGATTCCGAGGCGAGTCGACGGGCGGCTGGAACCAGGCGACCCTGCGGCCCGCCATGGCAACGCAACTGGCGGCGTGGTCACGTCCTAGCTACCAGGTGTGCGATCTCGGACCGCTCCACTGCCCGGTGGGCGCGGGGCGCGACGCATTGACATAAGTCGTTTGACGTATGACGATGTGAGCGCTAACTTTTCAATCGCGGGTCGGGCGGCTGCCGGGAGCCGTGACGATGCACCGCCGCGGCTCACGCGGACCCGCCACGGCCGTCGGCCCAGGGAACGGCCGGATCCGGGGGCGGTGGCCGCGTCGATGCCGCGGAGCACCCCGACGTGCCGACGCCACCACCGACGGCGGCACGACCCCGGGCGCACGCGTCCGTTCTGCCCGCGTGTGACCCCGACCGAAGGAGCGGATCATGAAGGCCACCGGTGAGGCTCGTCCCGCCTCTCCACAGCGACGTCGCTGGCGGTCAGGGCTGGCCGTCGCGGCGGCGGCGGTCGTCGCGGCCGGCACGCTCGTCGCGGTGAACGCCGCGCCCGCCTCGGCGGCGACAGTGGACACCAACGCCTGGTACGTCCTGGTGAACCGGAACAGCGGCAAGGCACTGGACCTGTACGCCTCGGCCACCAACGACGGTGCGCGGATCAGCCAGTGGACCCGGAACAACGGCGTGAACCAGCAGTGGCAGTTCGTGGACTCGGGAGGCGGCTACTACCGGGTGAAGTCCCGGCACTCGGGCAAGGTCCTCGACGTGCACAACTGGTCGACCGCCGACGGCGGTGCGATCGTGCAGTGGTCCGACCTCAACGCGACGAACCAGCAGTTCCGGCTCGCCGACTCCGACTCCGGACACGTCCGGTTGGTCAGCCGGCACAGCGGCAAGGTCGTGGAGGTGCAGGGCGCGTCCTCGGCGGACGGCGGGAACGTCGTGCAGTACTCCGACTGGAACGGCACGAACCAGCAGTGGCAGCTCGTCCGCGTCGACGGCGGCAACCCGCCGTCGGGTGGCACCGGCTGCGGCAAGGCCCCGACGCTGTCGAGCGGCACGCACGCGATCCAGAGCAACGGCAAGAGCCGCTCGTTCATCCTGCGGATGCCGACCAACTACAACAACACCAACCCGTACCGGTTGATCTTCGCTTTCCACTGGCGGGGCGGGACCATGCAGGACGTCTCCTCAGGCGGCACCAGTGGGACCGCCTGGTCCTACTACGGCCAGCAGGAGCAGTCGAACAACAGCGCGATCCTGGTCGCGCCGCAGGGGCTGGGCAACGGTTGGGGCAATGCCGGCGGCGAGGACGTGACCTTCGTCGACGACATGATCCAGCGGCTCGAGAGCGACCTCTGCGTCAACCCGAGGCAGCGCTTCGCCCTCGGCTTCAGCTGGGGTGGCGGCATGAGCTACGCCCTCGCCTGTGCGCGGGCGAACGTGTTCCGGGCCGTCGCGGTCATCGCCGGAGCGCAGATCAGCGGGTGTAGCGGCGGCACCCAGCCGATCGCGTACTTCGGGCTGCACGGCATCACGGACAACGTCCTGAACATCTCGCAGGGCCGGTCGCTGCGGGACACCTTCGTCCGGAACAACGGCTGCACCGCCCAGAGCCCGGCGGAGCCGGCGGGGGGCAGTCGGACACACGTCACCACCAGCTACTCGGGCTGCCGGTCCGGCTACCCCGTGCAGTGGGCCGCGTTCGACAACGGTCACATGCCCGGTCCGGTGGACGGGACCTACGCCGAGAGCGGCATCACCACCTGGACCAAGGGCGAGATCTGGCGGTTCTTCGCGCAGTTCTCCTGAGACAGGTTCGAAGACGTGACGGGCGGGCTCATGGCAAGCAGGGGTGTCGACACCCGCTGCGGGCCGGGAGCCCGTCCGTCCGGCGGGATGTCACCGCTGGAGACGGCTGGGACTCGCCGTTCCCGTACGGCGGACGAGCCAGGCCTCGGTGATGTGGGTGTACATCGCCTCGGCGGCGCCGTCCGGATCGTGGGCGGCGATGCGTTCGTAGATGCGCCGATGCCCGCGGTTCGACGCCACGCACAGGGAACGTTCGGTCCGGCCCATGTAGCGGGCGGTGTTGACGACCTGACTCTCCAGCGCCCGTACGACACCGCGAGCGATGCGGTTGCCGGACGCCTGCATGATCGTGTCGTGGAAGGCGCGGTCGTGCTCGTGGTAGGTGACGGTGTCGTCGACGAGTTCATCCATCCGCTTCACCAGAGCGCGCAACCGCTCGATGGTCTCCTGGTCCGCCAGGCGGGCGGCGACGTTCGCCATGTCGGACTCCAGCACGCGCCGAGTGACGACGAGGTCGTCGAGGATGGCGAGGCTGTCATCCTCGGCGATGGTGGCCGCGAGGACGAGTTCGTCGAGCATGTCCCACGACGAGGGCGGGGTGACCATGGTGCCGGCGCCCTGGCGGACCTGCACCAGCCCCTTCTCCTGAAGGATCTTGACCGCTTCTCGGACGACGGTCCGGCTGACGGAGAAGGTCTCGCAGAGCACCGGCTCGGGCGGAAGTGACGTCCCGGACGGGTGCATCCCGCGAACGATGCGCTCCACCAGTTCGGCGGTGACGGCGCGGGCGAGGTTGGCCGGTCGCCGTGTCCAGGCCGGAGGCGCTACGGCATTCAAGGCGGTCTCCTGCGATGACGTCATGTCCCCCTCCGGGTGGCCCACCGCGCTGGTAGCCCGGTGTCCGTGGACAGTGTACGGGCGACCCGTTGACGCCAGACATCATACGAGTTACGTTTCCGCGTAATGCTGACGCCCAGTGGCCGGTCTGCCGGCCATCCCACGTTCAAAGGGTGACAACGATGAAACAGCGAGCGATATGGTCGGCCGTCCTCGTCGTGGGGCTGGCACTGGCCGGCTGTGGAAGTGCGACAGATTCGGACTCGTCCCCGGGCGGGTCGGAGGGCAAGCTGGTGGTCTGGGACTGGAAGTCTGGCGAGTCCTCCGCCGCACCTTACATCGAAAAGGCGAAGGCGGACTTCGCGAAGAAGCATCCGGGCGTGACGGTCGAGTTCGTCGCGCAGCCCTTCGATCAGTACTACACCCTCCTCGGCGCGGCGATCCAGGCCGGCAAGGGCCCGGACGTCATCCTGTTCAACGGCGGCGGTCAGATCCGCGACCGGGTGGACGCGCTGGTGCCGCTGGACGAGTACGTGGCCGAGGACAAGCAGCGGCTGGCCGGCTGGGACGCGTTCACCAAGGAAAGCAAGATCTACGCCAGCCCGGTGACCCTGCAGGGCCACCCCATCTACTACAACAAGACGCTGTACGAGAAGGCCGGGCTCGATCCGGCCAGCCCGGCCACGACGTGGACCAAGTTCCTCGCCGACTGCGCCGCCATCGCCAAGGCCGGCGCGAAGTGCTTCGCCCTCGGCAACAAGGAGGGTGCCGGCATCCAGTTCTGGCTCTCGGGCCTGGGGTCGGGCATCCTCACCGCCGAGGAGTACGACAACTGGATCGCCGGGAAGCGGGACTGGACGTCGCCCAACGTCAAGCGGGTCTTTCAGCTCTGGAAGGACGCCGGCGACGCGGGCCTGAACAACGAGGGCGCGAACTCGACAGCGATGTTCAACGACTCCTTCGCGCTCTTCCAGTCCGGTAAGGCCGCCCACGTCATCGGGCTGATGTCGGACGTGGGGCACTGGAAGGACTTCAGCGAGTTCCTGACGGCCGACAAGCTCGGCGTCATGGACGCTCCGGTCGTCACCGCCGGGACCACCCCGAGCCTTCCCTACGACGGCGGTATCGGCTACGGGGTCGCCAGGTGGACGAAGGACCCGAAGGTGGCCGCCGACCTGGTGCGGTCGCTGACCTCGACCGACGCGCTGAAGGCCTTCTACGCCGACGCCGGCGCGATCGCCGCCGACACCACGATCGACGTGTCGCAGGGCGGCCCGGCCGTCACCACGCTCGTCTCCGAGATCAAGGGCGGCAAGCCCGCGCTGCACGTGGCGCTCTCCTCGAAGACCCTGGACCTGATGGGTCGGCTCTCCCAGCAGCTGCTCGGCGGCTCGATCACCGTCGACGAGGTGGTGAAGCAGTTGGCCGCTTCCGACCAGGCGGGCTGAACCCGTGCCGATCGGAAACGCACAGCCGTCGGTCCGTCCGGCCCGGGCCGGACGGACCGACGGGGCGGCCGGGTCCGGCACCCACCGTGGCGTCGCCCGTTCCCGGCGCGCCCGGGGTCTGCGGTCCGAGCGCCTCGCCCCCTACATCCTGGTGGCCCCGGCCGTTCTGATCATCGTGGTGATGCGGCTCTACCCGCTGCTCCTCGGGGTCAACTTCTCCTTCACCGGCGACGGTGAGCGGAACGGGGTGGCGGTCGGTCTCGACAACTACCTGGAGCTGTTCAAGGATCCGCTGTTCCGGACCGCGCTGGGCAATGTGGGACTGCTGGTGCTGCTGCTGCCGGTGGCGGTGGCGATTCCCGGGCTGCTCGCGACGTTCATCTACCTCCGGGTGCCCGGTCATCGGCTCTACCGCGGCGTCTACTTCTTTCCGGCGGTGCTCTCCCCGGTCATCGTCGGCGCGATCTTCAACCTTCTGCTCGCCTTCGACGGCCCGCTCAACGCCGTTCTCGGGTCGGTCGGCATCGGTGCGGTGGACTGGCTCGGGGATCCGGACGTCGCGATGCTCATGGTGGTCGGCGTGCACGTCTGGGCGACCTTCGGAATGTCCCTGGTGGTGTTCCTCGCCGGCTTCGCCACCCTGGACTCCGCGCTCCTGGACGCGGCCCGGGTGGACGGGGCGTCGCTACCCCAGGTCATCTGGCACGTGATCATCCCAGGCCTGTCGCGCACCATCCAGTTCGTCTTCGTGACCACGATGATCGGAATGCTGACCTCCATGTTCGGCCTGCTCTACGTCATGACCAGCGGCGGTCCGGAGGGGTCGACGTACCTGCCGGAGTACTACATCTGGATCCAGCAGGGACAGATGAACCGGCCGGCCCTCGCGTCGGCCGCGTCGACGGTCCTCTTCGTGATCATGATCGTCGTGGGGCTGCTGCAGATCAAGCTGCTCAAGCGGGCGGCGAGGGAGGCCTGATGTCTCGGATCCGTCTGGGCCGGTGGCTGGTCGCCATCCCGATGGCGCTGCTCGCGCTGGCGACGGTCTACCCCCTGCTGTTCACCGCCAACGTCGCGATGAAGACCCGGCGTGACTACATCCTCGACCGGTTCTCCCTGACCGACGCCCTGCGCTGGGAGAACATCAGCACCGCCTGGAACAGCGTCGGCATGGGCCGGTACTTCCTCAACTCCCTGCTCGTGGTGACGTCGTCGGTGGTCCTGCTGCTGCTGTTCGGGTCGATGGCGGGCTTCGCCCTGAGCCAGCTGCGGTTTCGTGGTTCGACGGCGCTGTTCCTGGGCTGTCTCGCGGGACTGTTCGTGCCGTTCCAGGTGATCATGGTGCCGCTCGCCCGGATCATGGCGGACGGTGGCCTCATCGACACGTACCCCGGGCTGGTCCTCGTCTACGTGGCCCAGTTCCTGCCCTTCACCGTCTTCCTGATGACCAGCTACTACAAGACCGTCCCAGCGGAGATCATCGACGCGGCCAGGATCGACGGTAACAGCGTGTACGGCGTCTACCGCCGGATCATGCTGCCGCTGGGCACCCCGGCGCTGCTGTCGGTCGGCATCCTCAACGCCCTGTTCTGCTGGAACGACGTCCTCATGGCGCTGGTGATGATGCCCTCGGCGGACCACCGGACCCTCATGGTCGGCGTGACCTCGTTGCGGGGGCAGTACTCCGACGACATCCCCACGTTCGCTTCCGGGGTCCTGATCGCGGCTGTTCCCGTCCTGGTGGTCTACCTGTTCCTCCAGCGCCAAATCGCCGACGGCGTCGCCGCCGGTTCCACGAAGGGCTGACATGCGGATCACCGGATATCGGACGCTCACCACGGTCCAGGAATGGGGGCGGCCCGTCGGCGACGCCAACGGCGTCTTCTCCGACGGGGTGGTCCCGGTGTCGATCGTCATCGTCGAGACCGACGAGGGCATCTCGGGGGTCGGCCTCGGGCCACACGTGGAGATCGAGCGGATCTTCGCGGCCATCGACGGCGAAGACCCGCGTGCCGTGACGACCCTCTACGACCGCATGCTGCGACACACCTTCAAGGCAGGTCACGCGGGCCCGGTGTTCGGCACCATCGGCGCGCTCGACACCGCGCTCTGGGACATCAAGGCGCAGGCGGCCGGCGAGCCACTGTGGCGACTGCTGGGCGGACGGGACCGGCGGGTCCCCGCCTACGCGTCGGGCCTGGACATCGGGCTGACCGACGACGAACTCGTTCTGGCGTACGAGGTCTACGCCCGGTACGGCCTGCGGGCCGCCAAGCTCAAGGGCGGCCTCGACATCGAGCGCGACCGGCACCGCCTCTGCCTGGTCAGAGACGTGCTGGCCGAGGCCGGGCACGGACTGCGGCCGGGCCTGATGCTCGACGTCAACGAGGCCTGGACCCGCAAGCAGGCCGTCCGGCACGTCAGCGAACTTGAACGCACCCTCGACCTGATCTGGATCGAGGAGCCCGTCCGGCGCTGGGACGCCGAGGGCCACGCCGCCGTCGGCCGGGGAGTCCGCGCGTCGGTCGCCACCGGAGAGAACCTCACCGGGCTTGAGCAGTACCGTCCACTGATCGCCGCCGGGGCGGTCGACATCGTGCAGATGGCCGCCGTCTGGGGGGTCACCCACTTCCTGCGGGCGTCCACCCTGGCGCACGCCCACGACCTGCCGGTCAGCCCGATCGGCAACACCCCGGTCGGGCTGCTGCACGCCGCGACCTCGATACCGAACCACCTGACCAGCGAGTTGCAGGACCTGGCTCCACCGGTCGGCATCTCCATCGACCTGCACGTCGAGGACGGTGCCTTCGTGCTCGGTGACTCGCCCGGCCTGGGCGTCAAGGTCGACGAGGACCGGATCCGGGCGACCACCCGACCCCCGGAGGCGCCGACGTCCGATGGCCCCCACGTCCGGCCGGAGCGGGCCGGACGGCGACTGCTGGCCGGGGTCGACGGCATCGTCACCACACGGCGGTTTCCCGGCGCGGCGCTGCGCTCCCACAACGACGTGTCGCCCACCGCACGCCACTGATCCAGCCACCACGTCTGCGTACCGAAAGGACATCCGCGTGTCCCCCTCGCCCGTACCGTCCAGACGAACCACGGCGGCGGCCGCCGCGATCCTGGCCGCCGGAATGCTCACCGGACCACTGGCCGGCCCGGCCGGGGCCGCCCCGGCCGCCCGCACGATCGTGGTCGGCCCCACCGGAGCCGTGGGCGCCGACGACAACGGCCCCGGAACCCGCGCCCGGCCGCTGGCGACCCTGGCCGAGGCCCAGCGGCGGGCCCGGGCTGCCGCCGCCGGAGGGGACCGGGACGTCGTCGTGCAGCTCCTGTCCGGCACCTACCGGCTGACCTCGCCGCTACGCTTCGACGCCGGCGACTCCGGCCGCAACGGGCACACCGTGACCTGGCGGGCCGCGCGGGGGGCGACGCCCGTGCTGAGCGGTGCCCGGGCGGTCACCGAGTGGGAACTCGACGACGCCGCGACAGGTGTCTACCGGGCCGACGTCGGCACCGGCTTCGACACCCGGCAGCTCTACGTCGACGGGGTCCCGGCGCAGCGCGCCCGGCTCCGGCTGGCCCGTACCGACATCACGCTGACCGCGACCGGATTCACCCTCGAGAACCCGGACCTGGCCTACCTGGCCACGCTGCCCGACCAGCGGCGCATCGACTTCCAGGCGATGCTGTCGTTCACCAACCGGTTCGCGCCGGTGCAGAGCATCGTCGGCGACACGGTCACCATGGCGCAGCCGGCCTGGGACAACAACACCTACGGGTACGACACCATCCAGTCCCCGCTGCGGACCCCGACCTTCTTCCTGCTCAACTCCAGGCGCTTCCTCGACGAGGCCGGCGAGTGGTACCTCGACACGACCGCCGGGACGCTCTACTACAAGCCGCTCCCCGGCCAGGAGATGGCGCGGGCCCGGGTGGAACTGCCCCGGCTGGAGACGCTGGTCCAGGTCGGCGGGAGCTACGACGCGCCGGCCCGCAACCTCCGCTTCGAGGGCCTGACCTTCACCGGCACCACCTGGCTGCACCCCAGCACGCCCAACGGGTACGCGAACCAGCAGACCGGGGTCTTCATCAGCGGGGTCCAACCGGACCGGCCGGCCGACGGGTTCACCTCGTGCGAGTTCGGCTGCCGGGGATTCGAGGGTTCCCGGAACCACTGGTCGCAGGCCGCCGCGGCGGTGCAGGTGTCGGCGGCCGAGGGCATCGACATCGTCGACAGCACCTTCGTGAACCTCGGCTCGGTGGGGCTCGGCATCGGCAACGACGCCAACGCCCACGCCACCGGCATCGGGCTCGGCGCGCACGACGTCTCGGTCGTGGGCAGCACGTTCACCGCGAGCGCCGGTGGCGGCATCGTGGTCGGCGGCGTACGGCCGGACGCCCACCACCCGTCCGACCCCCGGATGGCCAACCGCGACATCCGGATCAGCGACAACCGGGTCTACGCGACGGCGCGGGAGTACCTGGACCAGGCCGCGATCTTCGCCAGCTACGTCACCCGGCTGACCGTCGAGCACAACTACGTCTCCGACATGCCGTACACCGGCATCGGGCTCGGCTACGGCTGGGGCGCCAACGACCCGGGTGGCAGTCCCGAGTACCTGGGCCGAGGGCTGTACGACTTCCAGCCGATCTACGACACCCCGACGACCCTGAGCGACGTCCGGGTCGTCGGCAACCACGTCCGCAACGTCGTCCAGACGATGTTCGATGCCGGCTGCATCTACACCCTCTCCGCGATGCCCCGCAGCACGATCGACGAGAACCTCTGCGAGAACAGCGGGCAGCTCGGCCTCTACTTCGACGAGGGATCCCGATACCTGCACAGCTCCCGCAACGTGTTCGTCCGGACCGCCGGACAGTGGGCGCACGCCAACAACCAGAACGGCAACCGTACCGGTGACCTCACGCTGACCGGGAACTACGCGACCAACCCGGCGATCACCGGTCTCGTCGACGGCAGTCGGGGCAACACGGTCCGGGACAACGTCACCATCACCGGCGGCAACATCCCGATCGAGGCCAGCCGGGTGATGTACCAGGCGGGTCCGACCGGTCGGTACCGTGGCCCCGCCGACGTGCAGCGTCCTCCGGTCGGCGCCTTCCTCGCCGCCGACGAGACCAGCGTGGGTGCCGGCGGCTCCAGCACGGTCACAGCGACGATGGAGAATCTCGGCGACCGTCCGGCGACCGCCCTGACCTCCTCGATCACCGTCCCCGAGGGCTGGCAGGCGGTCCGCACCGGGAAGCGGCCGGCGCCGGTGCTGGCCCCGGGCGCCTCGACGACCGTGTCGTGGCGGGTCACCGCACCGGGGTCGGTCCCGACCCCGGTCGCGACGGCGGATGTCCGGGCGGCGGTGGGCTTCCGGGCCGAGCGGACCGCCTACGCCCTGGACCGGACGCTGACGCTGACCGCGCTCAACCCGCTGACCTCGGCCAAGGGGCACGGCTCGGTGCCGAGCCAGTTCGCCGAGGCCGACGGCGGGTACGCCATCCTGACCTCCGGCACCGACATCTGGCAGGACGGCGGCGGGTCCTTCGACGAGTACGGCGCGATCTACCGCGAGGATGCGGTCGGCACCACCGCCACCGTGACCGCCCGGGTCACCGCCGTGGCGAACACCAACCCGTGGGCCAAGGCGGGTGTCGTGCTGCGCAACGACGTCACCGGCGCCGCCTCGTCGCCCGGGTACGCCGTCATGGTGGTCACGCCCGGCAACGGCGCCGCCTTCCAGTGGGACGCGGACGGGAACGGCTACCTCGACTCGTTCAGCGGCGCCGCCGGGGTCAGGGCGCCGGCCTGGGTCCGGCTGGTCCGCTCCGGTACCGAGGTCAGTGGCTACTGGTCCACGGACGGCGTCACGTGGACCAAGGTCGGCCCCACCGTGAGCCTGCCCGGCATCGCCGCCACCCAGGACGCGGGACTGATCGCCACCTCGCACGCCGCCGGCGTGACGGGACAGTTCAGCTTCACCAACTTCAGCGTGAGCTGACCCCAGAAACAGGGGAGTCGTGGGTGCACCGCCCTGGCGGTGCACCCACGACCATGCCCGGTCGGGACGACCGACGTACCGACCGTCGAGACGGAGGATCGATGAAGGCAGTCGTCTACCGGGGGGCGCGCCACCTCGGGATCGAGGAACGTGACCCGGAACCACCGGGCCGCGGCCAGGTGCGGATCGCGGTGGCCTACACCGGGATCTGCGGCACCGACCTGCACATCTACCACGGGGACATGGACGCCCGGGTCGGCGCCTCGGCGATCATCGGACATGAGATGTCCGGGCGGATCGCGGCCGTGGGGGAGGAGACCACCGGCTGGTCCGTCGGCCAGGCCGTCACCGTGATGCCGACCCGGTCGTGCGGGCGGTGCGCCGCCTGCCGGCGCGGGAACTCCCACATCTGCCACGCCATGAACTTCCTCGGCATCGACTCGCCGGGCGCCATGCAGTCCTCCTGGAACGTAGCGGCGGACCTGGTCCTGCCGCTCCCCGAAGAACTGCCGCTCGACCACGCGGCGCTCGTCGAACCGGTCGCGGTCGCGGTACACGACGTCCGGCGGGGGAACGTGACCGCCGACGACCAGGTGGTCGTGGTCGGCGGCGGGCCGGTCGGGGTCCTGATCGCCATCGTCGCGAAGGGACGCGGCGCACGGGTCCTTCTCGTCGAGCCGGATCCGTTCCGGCGCGCCGCCGCGAGCGGAATGGGGATCGAAGCCGTCGACCCGGGAACGACCGACGTCGTGGCGCTGGTGGACGACCGCACCGAGGGTGCGGGCGCCGACATCGCCTTCGAGGTCTCCGGCTCCGCCGCCGGCGTGTCCACGGCGGTGGACGTTCTGACCACCCGCGGCCGGCTGGTGATGGTGGCGATCCACCCCCGGCCCCGTGAGGTCAACCTGCACCGGTTCTTCTGGCGCGAGCTGGAGCTGCTCGGCGCCCGCCTGTACCAGCGGGACGACATGGCGGAGGCGATCCGGTTGGTCGCCTCCGGCGCGATCCCGGCGGGACGGCTCATCTCCCGGGTCGAGCCCGTCGAAGCGGTGACCGCCGCGTTCACGGCCCTGGAGGGCGGCGGTGGCGTGCTGAAGGTGCTGCTCGACTGGCGGGAGGACAACCGGTGACCGCCCTGTTCGACCTGTCCGGACGGACCGCCGTCGTGACCGGCGCCCGGCGCGGCATCGGCCTGGCCATGGCCGAGGCCCTGGCCCTGGCCGGTGCCGACATCGTCGGCGTCTCCGCCCAACTGGAACCGCACGGAAGCGAGGTGGAACGCCGGGTACGGGCGGCCGGCCGCCGGTTCAGCGCGTTGCGGGCCGATCTCGCCGACCGGGCGGCCGTGCACCGGTTGGCCCGGGACCTCACCGCGCTCGGGCCGATCGACATCCTGGTGAACAACGGCGGCACCATCGCCCGTACGCCGGCCGTCGATCACCCGGACGAGATGTGGGACCACGTCATCGAGGTGAATCTGAGCAGCCAGTTCGTGCTGAGCCGGGAGATCGGCCGGACGATGGTCGAGCGCGGTCGAGGAAAGATCATCTTCACCGCGTCGCTGCTGAGCTTCCAGGGCGGCATCACCGTCCCCGGCTACGCCGCCTCGAAGTCGGGCGTGGTCGGGCTGACCAAGGCGCTGGCGAACGAGTGGGCGGGCCTCGGGGTGAACGTCAACGCCATCGCGCCCGGTTACATCGCCACCGACAACACCCGGGCGCTGCGCGACGACCCCGATCGTGACCGGGCCATTCTCGCCCGTATCCCGGCGGGCCGCTGGGGCCGCGCCGACGATCTCGGCGGCGCCACGGTGTTCCTGGCGTCGGCGGCGTCGGACTACGTCAACGGGATCGTGCTGCCCGTCGACGGCGGCTGGCTGGGCCGATGACGGGCGAACAGGTGCCGGGACGCCCCGGAATCGTCGACGCGCACCACCACCTCTGGGTCCGGGCTCGGCATCCGCAGCCATGGATCGACCCGGTGGCCATGGCGGCCATCGACGCGGATTTCGAACCCGTCGACCTCGCCCCGCTGGCCCGGACCGCCGGAGTCACCGGGACCGTCGTGGTGCAGTCCATCGCCTCGGAGGCGGAGACGGTGGACCTGCTGGGCGTCGCGGCCGACAGCACCCTCGTCCGGGGGGTCGTCGGCTGGGTGGACCTGACGGCCGACGACGTCGCCGACCGGATCGACCGGCTACGGGCGGCACGGGGCGGGGACCGGCTCGTCGGCATCCGCCACCTCGTCCAGGGCGAGACCGACCCGGCGTACCTGGACCGTCCGGACGTCCGCGCGGGCATCGCGGCGGTGGGCGCCGCCGGCCTGGCCTTCGACCTGCTGGTCCGCCAGCACCAGTTACCCATGGCCACGCGCCTGGCGCGCGACCTGCCCGAGGTGCGGTTCGTCCTCGACCACCTGGGCAAGCCCGCACTGGGCCGGCCGGAACTGGCGGACTGGACCCGGGACCTGCGGGCACTGGCGACCTCGCCGAACACGACCGCGAAGCTCTCCGGCCTGGTGACCGAGGTGCGACGGTCGCCCTGGACGCCGGAGGACCTCCGACCCGCCGTCGACAACGCTCTCCACGTGTTCGGGCCGGACCGGCTGATGTTCGGCTCGGACTGGCCGGTGTGCCTGCTCGCCACCTCGTACCAGCGGTGGGTCGAGGTCCTGGCGGAGTCGCTGGGCGATCTCGGCGCAGCCGACCGGGCGCTGATCTGGGCGCACACGGCGCGGCGGGCCTACCGGCTGGAGGTGCCGTGAGGACGCTCGCGCTGCCGCGCCGCCCGGCGGTACGGCTGACCACGTTGGGTTTCGGCGCCTCCCAGGGCGGCAACCTGTACCGCGCGACCACGGACGAGGAGTTCGACACGGCGGTGGAGACCGCGTGGGACGCGGGCGTCCGGTACTACGACACCGCGCCGCACTACGGACTCGGGCTGTCCGAGCGACGGCTCGGTGCCGCGCTGCGGGACAGGCCGCGCGACGAGTACGTGGTGTCGACGAAGGTGGGCCGGATACTCGTACCCACGCCGGAGGACGCGCACCGGCGCGACCCGGAGGGATTCGACGTCGCCGCGAGCCACCGACGGATGTGGGACTTCAGCCGTGACGGTGTCCGCCGCTCGATCGAGGCCAGCCTCGACCGCACCGGGCTGGACCGGATCGACGTCGTCTACCTGCACGACCCCGACGACCACTGGGAGCAGGCCGCGACCGAGGCCGTGCCCGCCCTGGTCGAACTGCGCGATCAGGGCGTCGTACGCGCCATCGGGGCCGGCATGAACTCCTCGGCGATGCTGGCTCGGTTCGTCCGGGAGACCGACATCGACGTGGTGATGTGTGCCGGGCGGTACACCCTGCTGGAGCAGGGCGCGGCCCATGACCTGCTGCCCGCCGCCGTGAGCCGCCGGGTGGGCGTGGTCATCGCCGGCGTCTACAACTCGGGACTGCTGTCCCGGGACCGGCCACCGGCCGAGGCGTACTACGACTACCAGCAGGCCCCGCCGGAGCTGATCGAGCGGGCGCGGCGGATCGCCGAGGTCTGCGAGTCGTACGGCGTCACCCTGCCGCAGGCCGCGCTCGCCTTCGTCCGCCGGCATCCGGCCGTGGTCTCGACGGTGGTCGGAGTGCGCAACGCGACCCAGGTGACCGAGGCCGTGCGGCGGTCGGACGCCGCCGTGCCGGACGACGTCTGGAACGCGCTGACGGCGGCCGGGCTGCTCGCCGCGCCGCCGCCCGGGTAGGGCCGGCCGGCCCGTCCTGGTCGACGCCGACGTCCCGGGCGAGACCGGCTCCGTTGCGTCGGATGCCGGTCCCGCCCGGGACGTCACTGGCTACCGTGGCAGCCGCGGTCCGTCACACCGCGCCGAACCGCCACTGCTGGTTGGTGCTGCCGGCGCAGTTCCACTGCAACAGCCGGGCTCCGTCGCTGGTGGCGGCGCCGTTGACGTCGACGCAGAGCCCGCTCAGCACACTCTTCACCGTGTACACCCCGGAGGTCCCGGTCGTGGTGGCGGTGAACTTCTGCTGGTTTCCGTTGTTGCAGGTGGCCTGCTGGAGGAAGGCCCCCGCCGCGGTCGAGCTGCCGGCCACCTCGACGCACTTGCCGCTGTGCACCGCCTTCAGGTAGACCGCACCACTACCGGCGTCGACCGCCTGCCACTTCTGGTTGTTGCCGCCGGTGGCCGCCCACTGGTGGATCTGGGCACCGTCGGCGGTGGAGACGCCGCTGACGTCCATCAGCTTGCCGCTGTGCTGCGCGGTGACCGTCCAGGTCCGGCCCGCGATGCCGTCGGTGTTGCCGCTGCCGCTGCCGACGCCGGTGCCGCCGAAGGTGTGCGAGTCGAGGTCGAACCAGTTGCTCGTGCTGCCCTTGAACACCAGGTAGAGCGGATGGGTTCCGGTGAGCGCGGCAACGTTCACCGGCGTCGTGGACTGGTAGTTGTCCCAGCCGCCGGTGCTCGGCACCGGGGTGGTGGCCAGCAGCGTGCCGGTCGGCGAGTCGGCGCGCAGTTCGATCGAGCCGCCGCCGGACGGCGACGACAGTCGGTAGCTGACGTTCGTGATGCCCGACAGGCTCATCGGGGTGAACGCGACCCAGTCGTTGTTGGCGATGTCGCCGACGCGCTTGCCGCTCTCCGCGCCGGCCTGGTCGACGACCCGGATGCCGGACTGGCTGGTGTAGTACTCGGCCTGCTTGTGCTTGGGCTGGAGGATCGCCTGCCCGGTGCCGGTGAGCGGGGCCGCGCCGCCGGCGCCGCCGTTGTCGGTGTACCGGGCGTTGAGCACGTAGAACAGGTTGGCGCCGTCGGGGTGACCGCCGAGCAGGTCGGTGGAGATGGTGCCCGAGCAGCCGGGGTAGTCCGTGGTCTCGTGCGCGTGGTCGTCGTGGCCGAGGGCCGGGTTGAGGATGACCTTCGTGCAGTCGACCGGAGTGCCGTCAGGGTCGGAGACACTGATCTGGTACGGCACCTTGTCACCGAAGGTGAGCATGCCGCCGCTGGCCGGGGTGGTGATGGTGACCACCGGCGCGGTGTTGCCGACGGTGATCTGGACGTTGGCGAAGCCGGTCTTGCCGGTGTTGTCGGTGACCTTCAACTGCGCCGTGTAGTTGCCATTGCTGGTGTAGACGTGTGACGGACTGGTCGCCGTCGAGCTGGTGCCGTCGCCGAACGTCCACTGGTAGCTGAGGGTGTTGCCGGGATCGGGGTCGGCCGTACCGGTGCTGCTGAACTGGACGGTGAGTGGCGCGTTGCCGCTGGTGGGCGTACCGGTGGCCTTGGCGATCGGCGATCGTCCACCCTGGATGTAGTCGATCCGGTAGAGCCCGGAGTCGCTGTTCCCGCCACCGAAGTTGGTGCCCCACTCCAGCAGGTAGAGCGAGCCCTCCCGGCCGAACTCCAGGTCCATCGGCTTGTTGAAGTTGCCGCCGGGCAGGAACGGGTTGGTCCGGGTGACCGCCGTGGCCGAGTCGAAGTGGACCTCCTTGATGTAGTTGCGGGACCACTCGTAGAAGAAGTGCACGCCGTCGTAGTAGGGCGGGAACTTCGTCGCGGACGGGTTCGCCGGGTCGTACCGGTAGACCGGCCCGCCCATCGGCGCGGAGCCGCCGGAGCCGAGCTCGGGGAATGTCGGCGAGGTGCCGTAGCCGTACCAGATCTGGGGCGCGACGACCGGCCGCAGGCTGGTCAGGCCGGTGTTGTTGGGCGAGTTGTTCACCGGTGCGGCGCAGTTGAACTTCGCGCCGACGACCCCGGTGTCCGGGTTGTACGGGGCGTAGGGCTGGTTGTCGCCGTGGCAGAACGGCCAGCCGTAGTTGCCGGGGGACTTGATCACGTTGAGTTCGACGAGCCCCTCGGGGCCACGGTTGGTGGTCGGGGGGTTCCGGTCGGGCCCGTAGTCGGCCAGGTAGACCCAGCCGTTCGCCGGGTCGATCGAGAAGCGGAACGGGTTGCGGAAGCCCATCGCGTAGATTTCCGGCCGGGTCTGCGCCGTTCCCTGCGGGTAGAGGTTGCCCGACGGGATGGTGTAGCCGCCGCTGGTCGAGGGCCGGATACGCAGCAGCTTTCCCCGCAGGTCGTTGGTGTTGCCGGCGCTGCGGGCGGCGTCGAGGTTGGCCTTGCCGGACCGCCAGTCCAGCGGGGCGTAGCCCTGCCAGTTGGGGTCGAGGTTCGGCGGGGTGTCGTCGCCGGTGCCGATGTAGAGGTTGCCGTCCGGGCCGAACTCGATGTATCCGCCGGTGTGGCCGGGTTCGGGGAAGGTCCGGTCGCGGTAGGCGGGAATGTCGATGATCCGGACCTCGCTGGAGAGGTTCAGCGTGTCGCCGCTGAGTGTGTAGCGGGAGACCCGGTTGACGTCGGTCGTACTGCTCGCCGGCGCGTGGTACAGGTACACGTAGCCGTTGGTGGCGAAGTTCGGGTCGAGTGCCATTCCGGTGAGGCCGTCCTCGCCGCCGGTGTAGACGCTGAGCGTGCCGGCGGTGACGGTGGTGTTGGTCGACGGCTTGAAGATCTTCAGTTGCCCGCCGCGCTGGACGTAGAGCACCCGGCCGTCGGGGGCCACCGCCAGCGCCATCGGGTCGACGGTGTTGTCGTCGAGGGTGCGCTTCTCGAAGTTGCCCCAGACGGTGCCGCCGCAGTCGCCGGGCTCGTTGCCGGCGGCCCACTTGACGCCGCCGAGGACGTGGTTGCGGAAGTTGGTCTCGCTGTAGGACTCGGCGGCGTGCCCCATCGCGGTGGCCCAGAGCCGGCCGCCGCTGACGTTGCGGCACCAGGAGATCGGATGGTCCGGACCCATCGCCCGGGAGCCCGGGTTGTACGTGCGTTCGTCGGCGGTCACCAGGACGTGGACGTCGCCGCGCGGGTTCTTGTCGAAGTTGTACCACTCCTCGCTGCGGTTCCAGCGGTCCGGGAGGCTGGCCGTCGAGGGATGCTTCTTGTCGGCGACGATGGCGGTGCCGGCCAGTACGCCGGGGGAGTGCTCGGGCATGTGGGCGCCGGCGTTCACGGTCTGGTCCCACCACGGGTACTCGCCCTCGATACCCATGTCCGTGGCGTTGTGGATGGCGACGATGCCCTTCCCGCTGGCGATGTACCCCTCCACCGCCTGGCGCTGGGCCGTCGTGGTCCACACCATGCCGGAGGTCTGGAGCATGATGAGGACGTCGAAGGTCGCGAGGTTGGCCGGGGTGAAGACGGTCGAGTCCTCGCTGTGCACCAGTTCGAAGTTGTTCGCCGACGCCTGTTGCTGGAGCATCGAGACCCCGGCGGAGATCGAGTCGTGCCGGTAGCCGGTGGTCTTGGTGAAGACCAGGGCGCGGAACGCGGGAGCCGCCGATGCCGGGGGAGCGAGCGCGAGCGAGAGTAACAGGCCGGCGAGCACTCCGATGATCAATGTCTTGCGACGCATGCCGTCTCCTAGTTCGGGCGGGCAACGGGATTGCGGCCACGGACCCGGCGGCGCGCCTCAGGCGGAGCCTGGGCACGCGTTCGGGCACGAGGTGCTGTTCGGTCGTCGTGCCGTCCGCCGCAACGGCAGTTAGTCCCGTGGGACGTCACACAGCGTGACGTAGGGTGTGTCCTCGTCCCGTGGTCTGCATGGTGTCGGGTGCGGCGCTGAATCGATGACTATCGATGTCTGCGTCTGCGTTTCACGTCGTCCCGAGGTGAGGGCGGCCGTGTCTGGCCCCTCGGTCCGGCGGCGCTGCCGATCGAGTGGCCGGCTCGGCAGTCGCCTCAGGTCGAGGATTGCGGAGCCGCATCCAAACATCTATCTTCATACGTGTGATGTTTCGTTCGTGTCAAGCGAATGTTTGCAACGGCAGAACATAAGCCTCCGCGCCGCGCTCGAAAGTTCGTCGTCGGGCGAGCAGAACGATCCGCCGCGCGGTGGACGAACCACGTCCTGACTACTATCCGTAAGGGCTTCCGCGATGTCAGATCCACCATCGGCGCCGTTGCTCGTCCTGCGCGGCGTCGGCAAGTCCTTTCTCGGGGTACGCGTCCTCGACGGTGTCGACCTCGACGTCGCGCCGGGCGAGGTGCACGCCGTCGTCGGTGAGAACGGCGCCGGAAAGTCCACCCTCATGAAGATCGTCTCGGGCGGCTACGTCCCGGACGAGGGCAGCATCGAGTTCGCCGGTGAACCACGCGCGTTCCGCGGTCCGCGCGACGCGCAGCGGGCCGGTATCGGCATCATCCACCAGGAGTTCAACCTGCTGCCGGAGCGCACCGTCGCGGAGAACGTGTACCTGGGCCATGAGCCGGTACGCCGCGGGCTGGTCGACCGCCGGGAGATGCTCAGCCGCACCAGCCGACTCCTCGCCTCCATCGGCGAGACCGCGCTGCCGCCCGACGCCCGGGTGGGACGTCTCGGTGTCGCGCGGCAGCAGGTCGTCGAGATCGCCAAGGCGCTCGCCCTCGACGCGCGACTGCTCATCATGGACGAGCCCACCGCGGCGCTGGCCGACCACGAGGTCGAGCTGCTGTACGGGCTGGTACGCCGGCTCCAGGAGCGGGGCATCGGCCTGCTGTACGTCTCGCACCGGCTCGCCGAGGTCTTCGACCTGTCCGGTCGGATCACGGTCCTGAAGGACGGCCGCCGGGTGACCACAGTGCACACCGCGGACACCAGCGCCGACGAACTGGTGCGGCACATGGTCGGCCGGGAACTGTCCAGTTACTACCCGGACCGGGCCGGCCCCGAGGAGCGCGGTCCGGTCCGGCTCACCGTCCGCGACGGGGGAAACGGGAAGCTGCGCGGCGTGGACCTGGAACTGCGCGCGGGTGAGGTGCTCGGCGTCGGCGGCCTCCAGGGTGCCGGGCGCTCGGCGCTGGCCCGGGCGCTCTTCGGGGTGGCTCCGTTCACTACCGGCGAGGTCACGCTCGACGGCACACCGGTCCGGCTGCGCTCACCCCGTGCCGCGATGCGGGCCGGCATCGCCTACGTCACCGAGGACCGCAAGGGCGAAGGTATCGTCGCCCGGCAGTCCGTACTCGACAACGCGCTGCTCGCCAGCCGGGCCGTATTCGCGGCCCGGTCCGGCCGCGCCGCCCGGACCGTGCGGGTCCGCGAGCTGCTCGCCGCGGTGGAGGTCCGGGCCGTCGACGACGACCAGGAGATCCGTTTCCTGTCCGGCGGCAACCAGCAGAAGGTCGTACTGGCCCGGTGGCTCGCGCTCAACCCTCGGATCCTGCTCTTCGACGAGCCGACCCGGGGCATCGACGTCGGGGCGAAGTCGGCCATCCACGATCTCGTCCGGCGGCTCGCCCGCGACGGGGCGGCGGTGCTGATGATCTCGTCCGATCTGCCGGAGCTGCTGGGGATGAGCGACCGGATCATCGTCATGCGCGACGGCCGCGTCGCGGGCGAGGTGCCCGCCGGCGCGACCGAGGAGGAGGTCGTCGCGCTGGCGGTCGGGACCGTGCGGGAGGCGGCCGCGTGAGTGGCCTTTCGCTCTCGCCGACCCGGCGGGCCGTACCGGGCGTGTTCGTGGCCCTGACCCTCGTTCTCGCGATCGGCTGGTTGGTCGTGACGATCGACGGCGGCCACCTGTTCAACCAGTCGACGACGGTGAGCCTGCTGCACGTCGCCGCCGGGCTCGGGCTCGTCGCCGTGGGCCAGACCCTGGTCATCCTCGGCGGCTCGCTCGACCTGTCCGTGGCGTACGTGATCAGTCTCAGTACCCTCGTCGCCGCCGAGACGATGGACGGCCGCGACGGCGCCGTGCTGCCGGCGGTCGGCCTGGCGCTCACCGTGTGCGCCGGCATCGGGCTGCTCAACGGGCTGCTCGTCACCAAACTGCGGATCAACGCGTTCATCGCGACCCTCGGCGTCGGGCTGCTGCTCAAGGGGTACCTCGACAACGGCTATGACGGCCCGGCCGGCACCACCGCCCCCTCGCTCGTGCAGACCCTCGGATACCAGCGCGTCGGTCCGGTACCGCTGTCCTTCCTGCTGCTGGTCGCCGTCACCGGGGCGGCCTGGTTCGTGCTCTCCCGGACCCGGTTCGGCCACCACCTGGTCGCGATCGGCGGTGACCCGGAGGTCGCCCGGCTCTCCGGCGTCCGCAACGACCGGGTCCTCGTCACCGCCCACGTGCTCTGCGCGCTCTGCGCCGGGCTCGCCGGGATCTACCTCGCCAGCCGCCTCGGCTCGGGTGCGCCCCGGGTCGGCACCGAGGGTCTCTACGACCTGGAGTCGATCGCCGCGGTGGTGATCGGCGGCACCGCTCTCGCGGGTGGACGCGGCGGTGTCATCGGCACCGTCGGCGGAGTGCTGCTGCTCGCCAGCATCGACGCCGTCTTCAACCAGCTCGAGGTGGACGCCTTCTTCAAGCAGGTGATCCGCGGCGCCGTCATCATCGCCGCGGTCGCCGTCTACGCCCGCCAGGCCGTGCGGAAGGCGGACTCCTAGCCATGCAGACCGTTCAACGCCCTCCGTTGCCGCTGCGGATCCTGCGGTCCCGCGCCGGTGGCGTCCTGCCGATCCTCACGATCCTCGCGGTGCTGCTGGTACTCGTCGCCGTCCGGCAGCCCGACTTCCTCGCCCCGCCGTCGCTGATGTCGTTCCTCGGCCGCTCGGCGCCGATCATCCTGCTCGCCGCCGGCCAGTACTTCGTGATCGTCTCCGGCGAGTTCGACCTCTCCGTCGGCTCCCTGGTCACCGCCCAGGTCGTCGTCGCCGCCCGGCTCATCGACAGCGACCCGTCCCGAACCTGGCCGGTGGTACTGGTGCTGCTCGTCGGCGGTGCGCTCGTCGGGCTGGTCAACGGCCTGGTCACGACGCGGCTGCGGGTGCCCTCGTTCATCACCACTCTCGGCATGTTCCTGATCCTCGTCGGCGCGGTGTACCTCTGGTCCGACGGCGCTCCGAAGGGTGGGCTCTCCGAGGAGTTCCGCCGGTTCGGCCGGCGCGCGTTCGAGGACGTGCCGGTGCTCGGTCGGCTCCCGTACGCCCTGGTCGTCCTGCTGGTCCTGGCCGCGCTGGCCGGGCTGCTGATGCGGTCCGACTTCGGCCGCACGCTGGTCGCCGTCGGCGACAACCCGCGCACGGCCGAACTGAGCGGGGTGCGGGTCTGGCGGACCCGGACCGCCGCCTTCGTCCTGAGCGGACTCGCGGCGGCGGTCGCGGCGATCCTGCTCGGCGGCTACAGCGGCGTGTCGTTCCAGGCCGGCGCCGGCCTGGAGTTCGGGGCGATCACCGCGGTCGTCCTCGGCGGCGTCGCGCTGGGCGGGGGTCGGGGTTCGGTGCTCGGCGCGATGCTCGGCGCGTTGACCCTCGAACTGCTCTTCGCCCTCATGAACTTCTACGGCGTCTCCGGCGCCCTCAGATCGACCGTCCAGGGCGCGATCATCCTGCTCGCCGTGGCGGTCTCGGCTCTGCGTTTCTCGTCCAGATAAGGGGATTCTTCTAGTGAGACGTCGCATAGCGGCCCTGGCCGCGGTCACCCTGCTGTCGCTCGTCGGTTGCGCCACCGACGAGCCGGCCGCGAACCCGTCGGGCACCTCCAGCGCGGCCGCGGGGGCGGGCACGGGGGAGCAGTCGAAGTTCTTCGTGCAGGCCGACTACGACAACGAGCTCTCGCTGCTCGCCGCCGCACCGACCGGGCCGGCCGACAAGCCGTGGGAGCAGGCGCTCAACCCGACGATGGTGGACACCGCGAAGTTCAAGAAGGCCGGCCCGCACAAGCTCTGCTTTTCCAACGCGGCACTGAACAACCCGTGGCGGCAGGTCGGGTTCAAGACCATGCAGGCCGAGGTCGAGGCGCAGCGCAGCCGGATCAAGGAGTTCGTCCACGTCGACGCCGAGGGCAAGGACCAGAAGCAGATCGCGGACATCAACGACCTGCTCGGCAAGGACTGCGACGCGCTCATCGTCTCGCCGAACACCACCGCCACGCTCACCCCGGCCGTCGAGGCGGCCTGCGCTGCCGGCCTGCCGGTCGTCGTCTTCGACCGTGGCGTGAACACGAAGTGCCCGGTGACGTTCATCAACCCCATCGGCGGGTACGGGTTCGGCCACGTCGGGGCCGAGTTCGTCAGCCAGAACATGAAGCCCGGCGGCAAGCTGCTCGCCCTGCGGATCCTGCCCGGTGTCGACGTGCTGGAGACGCGCTGGTCCGCCGCGAAGGTCGCCTTCGACAAGGCGAAGGTCGACGTCGTGGGGGTCGAGTTCACCGACGGCGACCCGGCCAAGACCAAGAAGATCGTCGACGACTACCTCCAGCGGCACGGCACGATCGACGGCGTCTGGATGGACGCCGGTGCGGTCGCGGTGGCGGCGGTCGAGGCGTTCCAGGACGCGGGCAAGCCGGTGCCACCGATCAACGGCGAGGACCAGCTCGACTTCCTGAAGATCTGGAAGGAGAAGAACCTCACCGCGATCGCGCCGACCTACCCGACCTACCAGTGGCGTACGCCGATCATCGCCGCGCTGCGGATCCTGGACGGCCAGCAGGTGTCCAGCCCGTGGAAGCTGCCCCAGCCGACGGTCACCCGGGAGAACCTCGACAGCTACCTCGACCCGGACATGCCGCCGCTGCACTACGCCATGTGCGGCTGCACCGACCTGCCCGGTTATCCGCAACGCTGGAAGTAGGCTCCGTTGTACGCCATCGGTGTCAATCCCTGGGTGTGGGCCTCGCCGGTCGACGACGAGGCCCTGGCCGAACTGATTCCACGGATCGCCGCGTTCGGCTTCGACGCGGTCGAGCTGCCGATCGAGCAACCCGGCGACTGGGATCCGGTCCGCACCCGCGACCTGCTGGCGACGCACGGCCTGGCCGCGGCCGGCGTCTGCGCGGTCACCCCGCCCGGGCGTGACCTCGTGGACGCCGCCCCGGCCGTCGTCGAGGCGACGGTGGGGTACCTGAAGGGCTGTGTGGACAGCGCGGCCGTCGTGGGTGCGCCGTGCGTCGGGGGCCCGGTCTACGCCGCGGTGGGCCGGACCTGGCGGATGAACCCGGCGGCCCGCACGGCCTGTTACGCGGACTTCCGCCGGGCGCTGGCGCCGGTCGCCGAGCATGCCGGTGCGCGGGGCGTGTCCATCGGTGTGGAGGCGCTCAACCGCTACGAGACGAGTGTCGTCAACACCGTCGCGCAGACGGTGGAGCTGCTCGACGGCCTGCCGCCGAACGTCGGCATCATGATCGATACGTATCACATGAACATCGAGGAGGCCGACCCGTACGGAGCGCTCGCCCTGGCCGGTCCGTACATCAAGCATGTGCAGGTCAGCGGCACCGACCGGGGCGCTCCCGGTGCCGACCATCTCGACTGGCCGCGCTTCTTCGCCGCGTTGGGCGCCACCGGTTACCGGGGAGCGGTCTGCATCGAGTCGTTCACCGCCGAGAACGAGACCATCGCCACCGCCGCCTCGATCTGGCGTCCGCTCGCGCCGTCACAGGATCGGCTCGCCCAGGACGGCCTGACCTATCTCCGGCGGATCCTCCGCTGAGCCGCCGGGCCCCTCCGCTCTCGCCGACACCGACGTGTCGAGGTCGCAGGGGCCGGCGGACCGCCGTCCGGGAAGGACCGATCCCGGATGGTCGATCGATTCTTGCAAAGACATCATTCGTATGATGAACTTCTGACAGTCGACTTCACTGGTGCCGGTTCCACGGCGCCGCGGTTCGTTCCGGCGTGGCTGCCCGGCCGCGCCTGCTGCCGGCGGCGACTCCTGCTCAGCGCCGACATCCGCGCAGCGTCGAACCGTCAGATCTGGACCATCGCCACACCACACCACCCCCGTTCAGGTAAGGAGACCTCCGTGTCCGTACCCTCAGTTCCCGCTGCCTGGCGGCGGGTGCTGGTCGGAGCCGCGACGGCGGCCTTGACCACCGTGGCCACCGCTGCCGTGGTGACCAGCTCGGCCGTCCCCGCGCTCGCGGCCACCACCACCCTGTACGCCTCCCCCTCGGGCAGCGGCACCGCGTGCACCGCCGCCGCGCCGTGTTCCCTGCCCGGCGCGCAGACCGCGGTCCGATCCCGCACCGGTTCGATGTCCGGCGACATCGTCGTCGAGCTGGCCGACGGGGTGTACCGGCTCACCTCCCCGCTCCGGCTGACGGCCGCCGACTCCGGCACGAACGGCTACCGGGTGATGTGGCAGGCGGCCCCGTCGGCCCGTCCCGTGATCAGCGGAGCCCGCGCGGTCACCGGCTGGTCCCTCGTCGACGCCGGGAAGAACATCTGGCGGGCCAACGTCGGCGCCGGCGTCGACAGCCGGCAGCTCTACGTCAACGGCGCCATCGCCACCCGGGCCCGCACCCAGGTCAACCGGGCCGATTTCACCGCGGACAGCACCGGCATGAGGTTCACCAACAGTGCGTTGAACTACCTGAACAACCTGGCCAACGAGAACCGGATCCAGATGGAGAGCGTCAACTCCTTCACCGACCGGTACGTCTCGGTGCAGAGCATCGGTGGAAACCTGATCACGATGCAGCAGCCCGGTTGGAGCAACAACAACTTCGGGTACGACACCTTCACCAGCCCACACCGGGCGGGTCCGCTCTACCTGAGCAACGCCTACGAGTTCCTGGACGCGGCCGGGGAGTGGTATCTCGACCCGGCGAGCGGCGCCCTGTCGTACATCCCGCTGGGCGGCCAGAACATGAGCAACGTCAGTGTGGAACTGCCGACGCTCCAGTCCCTGGTGAACGTCGGGGGCAGCTACGACGCGCCGGCCCACCACATGACCTTCAGCGGAATCACCTTCACCGGCACGAGCTGGCTCGGGCCCAGCAGCAACCAGGGCTACGTGGACCAGCAGACCGGTGCCTACATCGCGGGCAACTGGAGCTGGCCCAGCTTCACCTCCTGCCACAACGGCTGTCCGCAGTTCGAGGCCACCCGGCCGAACTGGCTCCAGTCGCCCGCCGCCGTGCAGGTCTCCGCCGCCAACAACATCACCTTCACCGACTCCCAGTTCGTCAACCTGGGCCAGACGGCCATCGGCATCGGCAACGACTCCACCGCCCACACCAGCGGGGTCGGCCTCGGCGCCAGCAACATCACCGTCACCAGGTCCGAGATCGCCCGCAACTCGGCCGGCGGCATCATCGTCGGCGGCGTGCGCGCGGACGCACACCACCCCGGCGACCAGCGGATGGTCAACCGGGACATCACCATCAGCAACAACCGGCTGCACGATCTCGGCGTGGAACACCGGGGCATCGTGTCGGTGCTGACCACCTACGTCACCAACGCCACCGTCTCGTACAACGAGGTCTACAACATGCCGTACACCGGGATGTCCATGGGGTACGGCTGGGGTGCCAACGACGCGGGCGGGAGCAACCACTACGCCGACCGGGGGCTGTACAACTACCAGCCGCGGTACTCGACGCCGACGACCGCGTCGAACAACCGGCTGATCGGCAACTACGTGCACGACGTGATGCAGCAGATGAACGACGGCGGATGCGTCTACACGCTGTCGGCGAACCAGGGCGGGTTGATCAGCGACAACTACTGCCTGCGGACCAACGGCTACTTCGGGATCTACTTCGACGAGGGCTCACGGTACTGGAGCGCCAGGAACAACGTCTTCTCGAACACCGGTACCTGGGCCACCGCCAACTACTGGTTCGCCGAGAACATGGGCAACTTCACCGTCACCAACAACTGGTCGACCAACGGCAGCACCAACGTCACCAACGGCGACCGGGGCAACGTCGTCTCCGGCAACGTCACGGTGACGGGCGGCAACTGGCCCTCGGGCGCCCAGGCCGTGATGACGGCGGCCGGGCCGCAGAGTGGCAGTGGCAGTGGCAGTGGCCAGCAGAACGTGCAGATCGTCGGGGGTCAGTCCGGCCGCTGTCTCGAGATCGGCGGGTCGAGTACGACCAACGGCACCCAGGCGCAGCTCTGGGACTGCCACGGCGGGACGAACCAGCGGTGGACGTACACCGCCGGCAAGCAGTTGACGGTGTACGGCAACAAGTGCCTGGACGCCTCCGGCGCGGGGGCCAGCAACGGCACGCTGGCGATCATCTGGGACTGCAACAGTCAGGCCAACCAGCAATGGAATGTCAACGCCGACGGCACCGTCACCGGCGTGCAGTCCGGACTGTGTCTCGACGCGAGCGGCAACGGCACCGCGAACGGCACGAAAGTCCACCTCTGGGCCTGTCACAGCGGCACCAACCAGCAATGGAACCTGCGCAACTGACACCTCGGGAGTGTGGGGCCGCGCCGGGGTGCGGTCCCACACCCCCCACCCACCGGGGAACGGCGGTCGTCGCCAACGGCGTAAGGCACACGCCGGCCAGCAGGGTTGACGAGACGAGCCTGGTCGTCGCCGCACAGGCCGGCGACCGGCGGGCGCTCGACGAACTCTTCGCGGCGTACCTGCCGCTGGTGTACACCGTCGTGCGCCGGGCGCTGGGCGGGCTTCCCGACGTCGACGACGTCGTGCAGGAGACCATGTTGCGCGCCCTGCGGGCGCTGTGGGCGCTGCGCTCTCCGGAAAGCTTCGGGCCGTGGCTGCTGACGATCGCGACGCGCCAGGTCAGCACCCACCTCCACCGGCGGCAGGCTGACGCCGAGCGGACCGCCCCCCTCGACGAGGTGACCGACGCACCGGACGTCGACGCCGAGGGGCTGGCCCTGCTTCGCGTGGAGCTGTCCAGCCAGCGCGGGCAGGTGGTACGGGCCAGTCACTGGCTGGACCGGCACGACCGAACCCTGCTGTCACTGTGGTGGCTGGAGACCGCGGGGCGGCTGACCAGGGCCGCCCTCGCGGCGGCCCTGGCAACGAGCGTGGCTCAGGCCGGGGTACGGGTCCAGCGTATGCGCCACCAACTGGAGCTGAGCCGGTCGCTCGTCGCCGCGTTGGAGGCGCGTCCCGGGTGCGCACAGCTGAATGCGGTGCTGGAGGGTTGGGACGGCGTACCGAGCCCGCTGTGGCGGAAGCGCATCACGCGGCACACCCGGTCGTGTCCGGTCTGCCCGAGCGGCGAGCAACCGGTTTCCCTCGAGCGGCTCATCGTCGGTCTCGCGCTGCTTCCCGTTCCGCTGGCGCTGCCGGCCGAGGTGCTCGGCCGGGGCCCGCGCACGGGTGCGCGGGCCCCGGTTGCTGGTTAGCGGTAGCTGACGGAGGCGATGTTGGCCTGTACGGCATTCTCGGTCGCGTCCGTCGGATAGCCGGCGACCATGGCACCCTCGTAGAAGGTGCCGGCGCTGAGGTTCGCACCCCCGTTGGGTTTGCAGCAGTCTCCGCCGCTGCCCAGGATGATGGCGCCCTGCTTCTTCATGGGGCTGTACCCGGCCGGCAGCGCGCCGTCCCACAGGGTCGTCAGGCCGCCGGACTGTGCGTCGGCGCCCTTGAGCGCGAATCTCGTGGTGCCGTTGTTCTTGAGCATGGCGGTGACGAACTTGCTGGTGAAGGCACGCTGGTTGGGGTTCCAGGTCTGGCTGCCGCCGGAGAAGAGTCCCCACTCGAGGTCGGCCTGGACCCATGGCCCGCGCCCCGAGCAGCCGCCGAACCAGCATTGGGTGCTGAAGTTGATGGCGTCCATGGCCCCGGCGGCGTCGGCGGTACGGGTGGTTTCGCTGTTTCCGTAGTCGAAGCAGCAGCCGCCGTTGACGTGGGTGCCGCTGGTGACCATGTACATGCCCTCGGGAGCGGCGCCGGTGGGGACACCGGTCAGGTGGCCGTCCCGCCAGTAGCTGTTCCCGGGATTGATGTAGAGCGAGTACGCCTTGTTGCCGCTGACCGTCAGGGATTCGCTGGTGGCGCTGGCCGGGCTGCTCTGTGGCGACCCGGGCACGACGGCGGACCCCTGGTACCACAGGTCGTTGCCGCGTCCGGACTGGTCGAACACGACGGTGACGACGCAGGAGGTGCCGGCACAGAACGAGTCCTGGGCGGCCGCGTTGGCGTACCCGCCGGCCGAGAGTACGCCGATGTTCCGGGTGGTGTTGTCGGAGGCGCGGCGGACCTGGTAAAGGCTGCCGTTGTAGGCACGGTAGAGCCCGCGTACGGTGCTGTGTGCGGCGACGCAGGGCGTGCCACCTGCGGCGTAGATGTCGCAGGGCGGGTCGGTGGCGCCGGGAGTCGGCGTGACGCTGCCCACGCGCACGAGCAGCCACTGCTGGTTGGTCCCGCCGTGGTCGGCGTACTGGACGACCCTGCCACCGTCGGCGGTCGAGGCGTTCAGCACCTCGACGGCCTTGCCGCTGTGCCGGTTGAGGAGGCGGACGTGTCCACCGTCCGAGTCCGCGAGCCGGAACTGCTGGTTGGTGCCGTTGAGGTCGGTCCACTGCACGATGTCGGTGCCGTCGGCGGTCGACCAGTTGTAGTCGTCGAGAACCTTGCCGGAGTGCCGGTTCTGTAGGCGGTAGTAGCCCGCGCCGGAGTCGAGGAAGCGCCACTGCTGGTTGTTCCCGTCGTGGCGGGTCCACTGCACGACGGCGGCGCCGTTGTCGGTGGCGAGGCCGTAGTCGTCCATCGCCTTGCCGCTCGCGCGGTTGACCAGCACGTACCAGGCGTTGGTGTCGACGGTCGCGGCGGCGGCGGGGGTGCCGCCGACGACGATCGCGATGGCGGCCAGGAATAGAACGATCGCGGTGGCCGCTGCCGTCGGACGGCGCCTTCGGTGCGGTGCCCGGCGCCGCGGGTGCTGTGCGTTGGTGCTCATCTGACCTCCTTGAACGCGGAGCGGCCCGATGTCCCGGCGCGGAGGTGCTGCGCCTGTCGGGAGCGGAACGCACCGGTGCGGTGGATCGGGGGCGTGGGTCGGTCGTGCGGCCGGCCGTGACGTCGCTGGGCCACCCGCTCCCGGTGCCCAGCGCACGTCCACCGGCCGCTCTGTCACCGGCCCCACAGCCGCCAGGTCTGGTTGCGAGGGCTGCCCTGACCCGGCGGAATGCAGGTCCATTGGTGGATCGGGGCTCGCGGTGCGGTGGAGACGGTGCTCACGTCGACGCACTTGCCGCTGTGCCGGGCCACGAGTTGGTAGTCGTGTGGGTCGTTTCCGGAGTAGGTGACCCTGCGGAGGGCGAACTGCTGGTTCAGGCCGCTGGTGCAGGTCCACTGGTGGACGGCGGCACCGTCGGCGGTGGAGACGCCGGACACGTCCAGGCACTTGCCGCTCTGCCGGTTGACGACCGTGTAGGTGTCGGCCACGCCGGCGACCGGCCGGAAGTTCCACAGCTGCTGGTCGCCGCCCTCGCAGTGGAACTGCTGTTGGACGTTGCCGTCGGTGGTGCTGCGGTTGGGGTTGTCCAGGCACTGCTGGGAGTGCTGTGCGACGGCAACCGAATCGAAGGCGGTGTCCGACGGCGGCAACAGGGTGATGGTGAAGCTGTCGTTGACGGCGCTGTGCGGAAGGTTGACGGTGGTGCTGTTGTTCGACAGCGTGACCACGGAGTTCTGGATGGTCACCGGTCCCTGGACGGCCCCGCCGCCGTTGTCGGGGATCCGTTGCACGTGCACCCGGACCTGGTTGTTCTGTACGACGCCGCTGGTGGTGTCCAGGCGTTGCAGGTTGACGGCGATGTTGCCGGTGGTCCTGCCACCGCCGACGAGGATCTTGGCCGTGCCGGTGTCCTTGGTGGCGAAGGCGTCGTAGTTGGCGCTGGGGGTCACCGCGACGACCTGGCCGGTCTGCGAGCCGTAGAAGCGGTAGGCCCACCATTCGCCCTTGGGCACGTGCTGCCCGGCGGAGTTGCGTAGCACCAGGTTGCCGAGATGGTCGTGCAGGTTGTTGCCGCCGGCCCAGTTGGCCCGCAGTCCGTCGGCACCGGCGCGTTCGAGACGGGCGATGTACCACGCGCCGTCGGCGGGGTTCTGCTCGTCGGGCGCGCCGTATTCGTTGATCTGGTAGGGACGCGGGTGCGGGATGCCGCGCGGGTCGAGGGTGGCGTTGGCGGCGGCCACGTTGGCCACCGGGTCGCCCGGGAGGGAGTGCCAACTGATGATGTCCGGGACGACGTTGTTGGCGCGGACGTAGTCCAGGTACTGGTTCCAGAACGCGTGCGTGGTGGACGGGACGCAGGCGCAGCTGGGCCCGACGATCAGGCCGCCGGGGAACGCCGCGCGGATGCGCTGGTAGCTGCGGCGCCACAGCTCGAAGTACTGGGCCTGGGGGCGGTTCCAGAAGAGGGTGATGTTGGGCTCGTTCCAGATGTCCCACTGCACCGTGATGCCGGCCGCCCGGACGTCGTTGATCACCCGGGTGAGGAAGTTGTCGTAGTCGGTCCAGTTGCCGTTGTCACCGGGGAACCGGGAGATCGGGTAACCGTCCGCGCCCCACAGGTCGTGGGGAAGCAGGATGAACTGGCCGCCGAGCGCGATGGTGCGGCGGGCCTGTGCGACGGTGGCGTTCCAGCGGCGCTCGTAGCCACCGTTGACCCAGCCGCCCGGCGAGGCGAGCTGGGCGCCGCCGGCTCGCATGTACCGGAACTTGACGTCCCGGTAGAAGTGGTCGGCGGGGCCGGAGGCGTCCTCGGTCATGCCGTAGATCCAGCCGGACGCCCGGTAGGTGGGAGCTCCGCCGGCAGCGGCGAAGTTGACGGTAATCGATTCGTCGGCGGCCTGCGCCGGGGGTACGGCGACGATGGCCACTGCGGCGATCATCAGCAGGCCGACGGCGGCTCGCGCCAGTACGCGGGGGCGTCCCACGGCAATGCTGAACCTGGTTTTCACTGACGGCTCCTCGGGTGGGGGCTCCGAACGGAACTCGGTTGTGAATCGATTCGCTCGGCAGCGTAGGTCGCCATCGATGGATGTGTCAATGGTGTAACAGGGCTGTGGCGCTGCGGTTTCGTCTCGTCGGACGGTAGGTGTGCGGGTGTCCTTGACCGATGGCCTGCGCCGGTCCTATCTTCGAGCGAACCGATTCGGCGAATCGGTTCGCTGGCGGTACGGGCGGGAGGCCGACCGCCGACCGGCGGCTTCACATGATCGACGGCCTCGCGTGGGTCACCTCGAAGATCGACATTAGTGAGGCATCACATGACGACATCCACTTTCCCGCTACGTGTGGTCGGTGCCGCCGTGGCGGCGGTCGCGGTCGTGGTCGCCGCCACCGCCTGCTCGTCCGCCGACGACAACCCGGGCGAAGGATCCGGCGGCGGCACGTACGCCATCTGGGATCCGTACCCGCAGTTCACCGACGACTCCGCGTGGGTCAAGCTGCTCGAGAGTTGCGGCACGTCGGCGGGGGTGACGGTCGAGCGGACCGGCTACGACACCACCGACCTGACCAACAAGGCGCTGCTGGCGGCGCAGCAGGACAACTCGCCGGACGTGCTGATCATCGACAATCCGGTGATCTCGACGCTGGCGCAGGCCGGTGCGCTCACCACGACCGAGGAGAACAAGCTGGACACCTCGGCGATGGAGCCGAACCTGCTCGGCGCCGGCCAGGTCGACGGCAAGACCTACGGGGTTCCGATCGGCGCCAACACCCTCGCCCTGTACTACAACAAGGACCTGCTGGCCAAGGCGGGCGTGGACGTGGCGTCGGTGCGCGACTGGGCGTCCCTGACCGGGGCGCTGGCCAAGGTGAAGGGGGCCGGAAAGAAGGGCATCACCTTCTCCGCGATCGGCACCGAGGAGGGCAGCTTCCAGTTCCTACCCTGGTTCTGGGGATCGGGGGCCCAGTTGACCGCGCTGGACTCGCCGCAGGCGGTCGCCGCGCTGGCCCTGTGGGCGGACTGGCTGGGGCAGGGCTACGCGCCGAACTCGGTCATCAACAACACCCAGACCACCAGCTGGCAGGAGTTCGCCAGCGGCGACTACGCGTTCAGCGAGAACGGCACGTGGCAGCTCGCCAACGCGGAGAAGCTCGACTTCGAGTACGGCGTCATCCCGATCCCGGCCAGCTCCGGCGGCACCGCACCGGCTCCCACCGGCGGCGAGTTCGTCTCCATCCCCGTGCAGGGCGACACCGGGCGCTACGCCGCGTCCCAGAAGCTGGTCGCCTGCCTGACCAGCGCGGACAACCTGCTCACCACCGACACCACCCTGTCGTACATCGCACCGGTGGCGGCCGTGCAGGCCAAGCAGGTCGCCGCCGACGCCAAGCTGACGGTCTGGGTCGACGCGGTCAAGGCCGCCAAGGGTCGCACCGGCGACAACCTCGGCACCAAGTACCCGAAGATCTCCGAGCCGCTGTGGAACGCGGTGCAGGCCGCGCTCAGCGGCGCCAAGAAGCCCCAGGAAGCCCTGTCCGCCGCCCAGGCCTCGGCCGCCGGTGCGATCAGGTAGCGGCTCGGGACGCGACGGCATGAACACCGCGACCAGGTCACCGGGGCGGTCGGCCGAGCGCGCCGCGGGTGGGGAGGCGCTCGCCGCCCCACCCGGGCGTCCAGGACCGGGGAGCCGGCGCACCCGCCGGATCGACGGGCGACTGGCGGCGTGGGCGTTCCTCGCCCCGGTGACCCTCTACCTGGTGGCCTTCTACGCCTACCCGCTCTACCGCAACGTCGAGCTGAGCCTGCGCGAGTACACGGTCCGGTCGTTCGTCCAGGGCGGTGCCCCGTTCGCGGGGCTGGACAACTACCGGCAGGTGCTGACCGACCCGGCGTTCGGCCCCGCGCTCTGGCACACGGTGGTGTTCACGGTGGCGTCGCTGGCCTTCCAGTTCAGCATCGGCCTGGCGCTCGCCGTCTTCTTCCACCAGCACTTTCCGCTGTCCCGCACGCTGCGGGCGCTGTTCCTCGTACCGTGGCTCCTGCCGCTGATCGTGTCGGCGTCGACCTGGTCGTGGATGCTCAACAGCGACGCAGGCGTGGTCAACGCCGCGCTCGGCACGCTCGGCGTCGAGCCGGTCAACTGGCTCACCTCACCGCGCTGGTCGCTGGTGTCGGTGGTCATTGCCAACATCTGGATCGGTATCCCGTTCAACCTGGTGCTGCTCTACAGCGGCCTGCAGTCGATCCCGGGCACGGTGTACGAGGCGGCGGCGCTCGACGGCGCGACCGGCTGGCACCGGTTCTGGCGGATCACGTTCCCGCTGCTGCGACCGGTATCGGCGATCACGCTGCTACTCGGCTCGATCTACACGCTGAAGGTCTTCGACATCATCTGGATCATGACCAGGGGCGGCCCGACCGACTCCTCCACCACGTTCGCCACCTGGTCGTACCGGCTGGGGTTCGGCAGCCTGCTGCCGTCGTTCGGACCGGGCGCGGCCGTCGGCAACCTGCTCATCGTCATGGCGCTCGTCGCCGGGCTGGTCTACCTCCGGGTCCAGCGGAGGCAACAGCTGTCATGACCACCACGCCCCGACGCAACCGGTGGAAGACAGCGGTGGGTCTGGTCCTGACCGCGCTGATGCTGTTCCCCGTCTACTGGATGATCAACGTCTCGTTCACCCGGGACCAGGACATGCGCGCCAGTCCGCCGAGCCTGTTCCCGATCGGCGGCACCCTCGACGGATATCGCGCCGTGCTCGACCAGCAACTGCCCTACCTGGGCACCAGCCTCCTGGTGGGGCTCGGTACGGTACTGCTGACCGTGGTCGTGTCCGCCCCGGCCGGCTACGCCCTCGCGAAGCTGCGGCCGGTCGGTGGCGGCGCGTTCAATTTCGTCCTCCTGATCGCGCAGATGATCCCCGGCATCATCATGGCGATGGGCTTCTACGCCATCTACCTCAACCTGGGTGTGCTGAATTCCGTCTTCGGGCTGATCCTGGCCGACTCGACGCTCGCGGTGCCGTTCGGCGTACTGATCTTCACCGCGTTCATGTCCGGGATACCGCGGGAGCTGATGCAGGCCGCCGTCGTCGACGGCGCCGGTCCGCTGCGTACCTTCTGGTCGGTGGTGCTGCCGGTCAGCCGCAACTCGATCGTGACCGTGTCGCTGTTCGCCTTCCTGTGGGCCTGGTCCGACTTCGTCTTCGCGTCCACCCTCGACGGAGGTGGCGACCACCAGCCGATCACGCTCGGCATCTACCAGTACATCGGCAACAACAACCAGCAGTGGAACGCCATCATGGCCACCGCTGTCGTGGCATCCATTCCCGCCACCGTCCTGCTGGTCCTGGCCCAGCGGTACGTCGCCGCCGGTGTCACCGCCGGCGCCGTCAAGGACTGATCCACCGTGTACCCAGAAAGGCAGCCGCCACCCATGACCGTCGCCCCGTCCGGTCCGACGTTCGCCATCCAGGACATCCCGTTCAGCCATCGGGGATCCTGGCTCGACATCTCCCCGGTGGTAGCCGAGAACACGTACGCCGACGACCTGCACCTGGTCTCACACCAGACCGGCCTGCACCCCGTCCTGCGGCTGCGTCCCTCGGCCACCGCCACCGTGGTCGCCACCCCGGCGCTGCTGGCCTGGCGGCACGACCACGGCCGGGTCGAGATCGTCTACGAGAGCCCGGACACCCTCCGGCTGCGCGGCCACGGGCTCGGCATGCGGATCGCCGCCGCCAACCCGACCCTCACACCCTTCAGCGGTACCTACCTCTACCGTGATCCGGTCGACGGCGCACATGTCTTCACGTCCTACGAGACCGGCCGTCGCTACCGCCTCACCCTGCTGTCCGGAGAACTCGAAGAGGCCAGCGGTGTACAGGCACTGGGCACCGCCGACCGGTGCCTGACCCTGCCGGCCGGGCAGCCGTGGGAGGCCGCCATCGAGGAGTACCGGACCGCCCGGCCCTCGTACTCCAGCACCGTGCCGTTCGACCAACTCCACCGGGATGCGGCCGCCGCCTTCGCCGAGTTCGTCGACGCGGTGGCACCGTGGCGCGGCTCGGAGACCCCGGCCGCGGAACTGGCGGCCTACGTGCTGTGGTCGGCCACCGTCGACCCTGCCGGCTTCGTCACCCGACCGGCCGTGCTGATGTCCAAACACTGGATGGACAAGGTCTGGAGCTGGGACCACTGCTTCAACGCCATCGCCCTGGCCGTCGGCGAGCCCGAACTGGCCTGGAACCAGTTCCAGCTGCCGTTCGACCACCAGGACCCCGCCGGCGCCCTGCCGGATTCGGTGACCCATTCCGAGGTGCTCTACAACTACGTCAAGCCGCCGATCCACGGCTGGGCACTGCGGCAACTGCGGCGGCGCCTCGACCCGCCGGTGGACCGCGCACAGCTTGCCGAGACCTACGAACGGCTGGCCCGCTGGACCGACTTCTGGCTACAGGCGCGTCGGGTCCCCGGCCACGAGCTGCCGCACTACCAGCACGGCAACGACAGTGGCTGGGACAACGCCACCACCTTCGACGGCGGCCAGGTCATCGAGACGGCGGACCTCGCGGCCTTCCTGGTCCTACAACTGCGCTGCCTGGCCGACCTGGCCACCGAACTCGGCCAGCCCGCCAGCAGGTGGGCACGGACCGCCGACCGGATCCAGACCGCCGTGCTCGACCAGCTGTGGAACGGCAAACGGTTCGACGTGCGCAGCACGCAGACCGGCGTACGACGGACCAGCACCAGCCTACTCGACCTCATGCCGATCGTCCTCGGCGCCGACCTGCCGGCGCCGGTCGCCACGGCGCTCACCCGCGGCATCGAGTCGCACCTGACGGCGCACGGCCTGGCCACCGAGCCGGTCGACTCCGGACACTATGCCGCCGACGGCTACTGGCGCGGCCCGATCTGGGCACCATCCACCGTGCTCATCGAGGACGGCCTGCGCCGCGCCGGCCACACCGCCCTCGCCGACGACGTCAGTCGACGCTTCCGGGCCCTGTGCGAGAAGTCCGGCTTCGCGGAGAACTTCGACGCCGAGACCGGCGCCGGCCTGCGTGACCGGGCCTACACCTGGACCGCCAGCAGCTATCTCATCCTCGCCGCCGCCCACGAACAGCGGCGGTCGGCCGACGCGTAGGAGCTGGTACCGGGAGGCGCGTCCCCACCCGCGCGGGTGGGGACGTGGATCCGCGTCGCCGGGACCTCGCGATCGAGGCGAATCCGAGTCGTGTCGGTCGACCGCGCCGGGCGCGGCGGGGCCCGGGCGCGGTCAGCGACGCGGCGCGGGGCCGGTGCTGGAGCGCAGCGAGATCGGCGGGCTGTACAGCCGATGGCCCGGCGGCGTCCGTGGCGCCGTGATGCCTTCCAGAAGCAGTGCGACGGCTTCGGTGCCCATGTCGACGATGGGCACGTCGGCGGCGGTCATCGGCGGACGGAACTCCTCGGCCCAATGGCGTGCGGCGACTCCGGTGACGGAGAAGTCGCGGGGGAGCACGAGCCCGGCCGCTTGGAGCGCCCGCTGCATGCCGGGCAGGGCGGCCTCGTTGATCGTGGCGATCGCGGTGACGTCGGGATGCGCGGCCAGGAGCTGCTCCACGCACGCCTCGCCCGCGGGGGCGTCGTCGCCGCAGCAGACGTCGACGCCGGTCAGCCCTCGCTCGGCAACGGCCGTGGAGAAACCGGCCAAGGCACGATGACCGGGTCCGTAGCCTGCGGCGACCAACTCGGCGGACCGATTCACCAGCGCAACGCGCCGATGGCCGAGGTCGGCCAGGTGGTTGACACACCGGGCGATCAGACCGGCGTAGTCGACGTCCACCCAGCCCATGCCATGCGGCTCCGCCGTTCGGCCGATGGTGACGAACGGCAGCCGGCTCTGCCGCAGTCGGGCCACCCGGTCGTCCTCGAGCCGGATCTCCATCAGGATCACGCCGTCGACCCGGCGTCCGCTGACGATCCGCTCGAACGACCGGTCATGGTCACCGCCGGACGGCGACAGCAGTACGTCCAGATCAGCCCGCGCGGCCGCCTCCACGACGCTGGCGACGAATCCCAACTGCATGTCGGTCAGCCGCTGGCTCGCCGGGGGAATCACCAGGCCGAGGGTGTGGGTGCGCCCCTCCCGCAGGGCTCGCGCGTTGGCGTTGGGGCGATAGTCCAGCTCGTCGATGACGGCCTGGATCCGGCTCCGGGTCGCCTCCGACACCGGACGCTTGCCACTCAGCACGTACGACACGGTGCTCCGGGACACGCCCGCCCGCTGGGCGATCTCCCCGATGTTCATCGCACCCCCGTGGTCGAATCGGTTCTCCAGCAGCGTAGGAGCCGGACCGGCGCCCCGTCAACGGCCCGCAGTACCGGTCAGACCGGCAGCTGGGGCCATCGAGCGGCAGGCGAAGCGTGCACGGTCCGGTGCCCTTCCGGGTCATCGACGTCGGCCTCCGGCTGCTTCGAATCGATTCCTGATGCGAGACAGTGCGACCATATGTGTTCGGTTCCCATAACAGAAAACTGCTGTGGTTTTGTGCTTCCGCCATTTGGGGACCGCCACCGGAAAAGTGTTATCGACCGTGTGCGTCAAGGGTCCGCGCCCGAAGTGAATCGCGCGGCCGATCGGATTTTTATGTTGCGTTCCCGGGTACCTCTTGAAGGCTGCGAAACAATCTGGCAATCTCCATACGTCGATGTGAGCGCTCTTCTGTCGCCTGTCCCTACTGCCTTGGACTAGGAGGGTAGAGCGTGTTAGCGCTCACAAGTAGGTGGCAGCGGACCCTGCCCCGGTAACGATGTCGAAAGGTTACGGACCGATGAGCGAGCTCGGATATTCGACCAGACCTCCCGGGCGACGATGGTGGACGAGAGTGCTGCTGGCGCTGCTGGCGACCGGGTTGTTCGGGGCCGGTATGGCACTGCATTCGGCCGGTCCGGCCAGCGCCGGCACCACGTTGGGTGCCTCGGCGGCGGAGAAGGGTCGCTACTTCGGCGCGGCCGTCGCGGCCGGCAGGATGGGCGACACCACGTACATGACGATCCTGAACCGCGAGTTCAACAGCGTCACCGCCGAGAACGAGATGAAGTGGGACGCGACCGAGCCGCAACAGGGCCGGTTCAGCTACACGAACGCGGACCGGATCGTCAACCACGCCCGGTCGCAGGGGATGTCGGTACGCGGCCACACCCTGCTGTGGCACGCACAGCAGCCAGGTTGGGCGCAGGGCATGTCCGGCAGCGCGCTGCGCAGCGCGGCGATGAACCATGTCACCCAGGTCGCCACCTACTACCGCGGCAAAATCCACACCTGGGATGTGGTCAACGAGGCGTTCGCCGACGGCGGCGGTGGCGGGCGGCGGGACTCCAACCTGCAACGCACC
>NZ_JBHSPR010000088.1:0-725 GCF_042658085.1 Plantactinospora solaniradicis
ACACCTCGATATCACTGAGCCGCACATCCGGATCCGCGGCCACCTGACCCAACACCCGCAGTAGCCGATCCAGAATTGCCTGAGCTGCCGGCTCGTCGTAAAGGTCTGGCCGATAGCTCAACCGCAGTTCGAAACCACCGAATGGGGTTACCACCAGGCCCAGCGGATAATTGATCGACTCACGAATACCGACCTCGGTGAATCTCAGTGCGCCGATCGGAGGTGGTCCGTCCGGGTCGCCGGGGAAGCTTTCGAAGGCCATCAGGGTGTCGAAGGAGGCGCCGGCTCCGGCGAGGCGCTGGATCTCGGTCAGTCCGAGGTGTTGGTGGTCGAGCAGTTCCGTCTGCTGTGTCTGTAGATCGCGCAGCAGTTGCGCGACGGTCTGCTCCGGCGAGAACCGCACGCGTACCGGAACGGTGTTGATGAACAACCCGAGCATGTTCTCCATGCCGGGCAGATCCGCCGGACGACCCGCCACGGTAGCGCCGAATACCACGTCGGTGCGCCCGGTCAGCTGGCCGACCACCAGGGCCCAGGCCGCCTGCGCCACCGTGTTCAAGGTCAGCCCGTGGGCCCGGGCCAGTTCCCGCAGCCCGCCGTCCAATTCGTCGCCCGCCATAGCTGTCACCACGCCGGTGATTGCGCGTGCTGCACTGTGGTCGAGTGGCGCGACCAGGGTGGGTTCGTCGGCGCCGGCCAACGCCAGCCGCCACGCCTCCCGCGCC
>NZ_JBHSPR010000089.1:0-20755 GCF_042658085.1 Plantactinospora solaniradicis
GTTCCTTCCCATGGCCATCAGACCATGATCAAAGAACTCCATGAAACCGGGGGTACCTCAGAGTGTCATGTGATGCGCCTCGAGCAGCCGGACCAGCAGCCAGTTGACGTTCGATCCCTTGTTCAGGGCGACGGTCCTGCCCTTCAGGTCGGCGAAGCTGCGGAAGCCCTTGGACTCCTTGACCAGGACCGCCTCGCCCTGTGGCACCGGTTCCGACGTACCGATGATCCGGAACTTGATTTTGCCGGCGGCGGCGAAGATCGGTGGTGCCTCGCCGACCTGGCCGATGTCGATCGCGCCGGCCTTGAGCGCCTCGGTCAGCGCCGGCCCGCTCTCGAACAGTGACCAGGTCGCGTCCGGCGCCGCGCTGCGGGCCTTCACCAGGCTCAGCCCGCCGAAGCGTTGGTATCCGACCAGCAACTTCCCGGCGTCGGCGCCGGCGTCGGCGCTGTCGCCGCCGCATCCGGCGGTCGCTCCGGTCGCCGTCAGGGCCACGGCGAGCAGGCCCGCGAGGAAGGCACGGCGCCCCCGCGCGGCGTGGGACAGGGATCGAGAACGGTCGCGCAGGCTCCGGGCGGGGTGGGACATGGGGATGCTCCTGGGGGATGGATTCCGTCCGGCTGGGCCGGCTGGTTTCGGGCATGGCTGGTTTCGGGCATGGCTGGTTTCGGACGTGGCCGGTCTCGGACAAGGCCGGTACCGGGTGAAGCTGGTATCGGGTACGGCGGGTCGTGGAACCGGCCGTTGTCGGATCCGGCGGGTCTCGGAGGCGGCTGGTCTGGGTAGGGCGGAGACGCCGGTGCGGCGGCGGACCGGCGTTCGACCTGCGCGGACCGTGTTCGGTCAGCGGCGGGCCACGTTCCATGTCGGACCGCGTCCGGGCGCGCCGGATCGATCCGGGGCCGTTGGAGCGGCTCCGAAAGACAGCCTACTAAACCGATAGGATTTGTGGATAGAGTGTAGAGGTCGGAGATCGAATGGCCCCCGCCGCCCATCCCGTCAGCCGAGCAGATCCGCAGCCGCACATCCGCATCTGGAGAGAGACCATGACGCTCACCTTCCACTGGTTCCTGCCCACCTACGGCGACAGCCGCGACATCGTCGGCGGCGGCCACGGCCTGCCGGCGGGGACCGCCGGAGGTGCCCGACCGGCCACCGTCGCGTACCTCGGCCAGATCGCCCGGACCGCTGAGCAACTCGGGTTCGTCGGCGCGCTCACCCCGACCGGCGCGTGGTGCGAGGACGCCTGGCTGGCCACCGCGATGCTCACCGAGGTCACCGAGCGACTCAAGTTCCTGGTGGCGTTCCGGCCCGGCCTGACGTCGCCGACCCTGGCCGCCCAGATGGCCTCCACCTTCCAGCGACTGTCCCGAGGACGGCTGCTGCTCAACGTCGTCACCGGCGGCGAGTCGCACGAGCAGCGCGGTTACGGCGACTTCCTCGACAAGGACGCCCGGTACGCCCGCGCTGACGAGTTCCTGCACGTCGTACGGGGGCTGTGGCGGGGCGAGACCGTGACGCACACCGGTACGCACCTGCGGGTCGAGGAGGCCCGGTTGAGCCGGGTACCCGAGCCCGCCCCGCCGATCTACTTCGGTGGCTCGTCGGCCGCCGCCGGCCCGGTGGCCGTACGCCACAGCGACGTCTACCTCACCTGGGGCGAGCCGCCGGCACAGGTGGCGGAGAAGCTGGCCTGGATTCGCGGGCTGGCCGCCGAGGCCGGGCGGGAACTGCGGTTCGGGATCCGGCTGCACGTCATCTCCCGGGACACCTCGGAGGCGGCCTGGGCGCAGGCGCAACGACTCCTCGCCGGAATCGCCGAGTCCGACATCAGGGCCGTACAGGCCGGGCTCGGGCGCAGCGAGTCCGAGGGGCAGCGCCGGATGCTCGCACTACACGGCGGATCCCGCGACGGCCTGGAGGTGTCGCCGAACCTCTGGGCGGGAGTCGGCCTGGTCCGGGGCGGCGCGGGTACGGCGCTGGTCGGTAGCCACACCGAGGTCGCCGACCGGATCGCGGAGTACCACGACCTCGGGATCACCGAGTTCATCCTCTCCGGGCACCCGCACGTGGAGGAGGCGTACTGGTTCGGCGAGGGGGTGCTGCCGATTCTGCGTCGTCGTGGACTGTGGCGGCACCCGCACGGCGAGTCGGCTGCCACGGTCGCCGACGTCCCGTTCGCGGCGTCGAGCGGGGGATCCGGTCCGGCCGGCAATGGCGGATCGCCGGGTCGAGTGGCGACAGTGGACCGGTAACCCGACCTGCCGACGTGGTGTTGTCGCTCTCATCATCGACGGGAGTCGATCTATCCTAACCGGTCGCCTGGTCCCGTACGTTGCCGCGCCAACCGTGCCGCGGATATCGGCCATTTCAGTGTCGCGGCCCGCGAGCGTACCCTCTCGTCGGCTGGCATTGTGAACTGATCGCCGTCCCCGCGCGAGGCGCGGGAGCGAGCGGAGATTGTTGACAATGTTATTGGCAATGGTGTCGCCCAGACCTATGATCGGTCTGCCTCCGACAGCATGGCGGGATCCGGCGCGACCTGACGGGCGCGTTCGCGGAACCGCTCGGAAAGGATTGTCGATGACAGCGTCTGCGATCGGTCGAGGACCGGTCCTTGTGGTAAGCGCGCACGCCGCCGATTTCGTCTGGCGGGCTGGTGGTGCCGTCGCACTGAGCGCCTCCCGGGGTCAGCAGGTGCACGTGCTCTGCCTTACCTTCGGCGAAAAGGGAGAATCGCAAGGGTTGTGGAAGCAGCCCGGGATGACCCTCGAACGGGTCAAGGAGGCGAGACGGGACGAAGCGGGCCGGGCGGCGAAGGTCCTCGGTGCCGAGATCGAGTTCCTCGACGCGGGGGACTACCCGCTTCGCCCGACCGACGCGCTCTACGACAGCGTGACCGCGACCATCCGGCGGGTGAACCCCTCCATGATCATCACCCATCCCGCCAAGGACCCGTACAACCTCGACCACTCGCTCACCCACGAGATCGTGCTCCGGTCCCGGATGATCGCCCAAGCCGCGGGACACGACCGCTCCAGCCAGCCGATCGGGGCGGCGCAGGTGCTGCAGTTCGAGCCCCACCAGCCGGAACAGTGCGGCTTCGTACCGAACCTGCTGCTCGACATCTCCGAGGTCTTCGACCGAAAGGTCGAGGCGATGCGGATCATGGGGGCGCAGGGCCATCTGGTCGCGTACTACACCGACCTCGGCGTCCGGCGCGGTGTGCAGGCGGTCCGCAACGGCGGTGCCCGGTCGATCACCCACGCCGAGGCATTCCAGCGGGTGTTCCCGGTCGTCGGAGACGAACTCCTGTGAGCAGCCACGTCATCGTCCGGACCGATGTCGCGCCGCCGACCGATGCGGTCAAGCGGCTCGGCGAACTCGGCGTCTCCACCGTGCACGAGGCGCAGGGGCGTACCGGGCTGCTCGGCCACCTGCTCCGGCCGATCTACCCCGGCGCCCGGATCGCCGGCCGGGCGGTCACCGTCTCGGCCCAGCCTGGCGACAATCTGATGATCCACGCGGCGGTCGAACAGACCCGGCCCGGCGACGTCCTCGTGGTGACCTTCACCTCGCCGACCACCGACGGCGCCTTCGGCGAACTGCTCGCCACCTCGCTGCGCGCCCGTGGGGTGCTCGGCCTCGTCATCGAGGCGGGCTGCCGGGACGTGGCCGAGTTGACCGAGATGCGGTTCCCGGTGTGGTCACGGGCAGTTTCCGCGCAGGGCACGGTCAAGGCGAGCCCCGGCTCGGTGAACGTGCCGGTGGTCATCGGCGGTGCGTACGTACGGCCCGGCGACGTGATCGTGGCGGACGACGACGGGGTCGCGGTGGTGCCGCGCGAGCGGGCCCAGGCGGTCGCCGCGGCGGGAACCGATCGGCAGGCCAAGGAGGAGGAGAAGCGTCGGCAACTGGCTGACGGCGTACTCGGCCTGGACATGTACCACCTCCGCCCGCTGCTGGACCGGCTCGGCGTCCGGTACGTCGACGCGACCGATGGTGGTTCGCCAGACGAGGGATCAGCAGACGGCGGATCGGCCGGTCAGGAAGCCTCCTGACGCTGCTCACCGACCAGCACGTGCTTCTCACCAGCTCGCCGACCGACACCGGGGATGCCGGAACGCCGGTCGGCACCAGCATGATCGAGGAACCTGCCTGATGGAGTTTCTGGTACGACAACTGAACCGGATGCCGGCGGACGAGGAGTCCCGTCGGCTCCGTGAGGAACTGCGCCCGAAGGAACGCCGCGTCGCGCAGGAGCTGCGAGAGGCGGGCATTCTGCGCAGGTTGTGGCGGGTGCCGGGCACCCAGCACGCGATCGGGCTGTACGAGGCCGACGACGCGACCGCACTGCACGACGCACTGTCGTCGCTGCCGATGTTTCCGTGGCTGGAGATCGAGATCCAGCCGCTGGCGGTCCACCCGCAGGAGCGGAAGACGCCGCCGGTGGCACCGACCGCGCCGACGACGGGCTCGGCCACCGACAGGCCGTAGGCGGGTTCCCGGGTGCGTCAAATGACGTACCCGGACCCGTCCCGATCGGCCACGACGGCCCGTCATTTGCGTATCGACCCGGGCCCCGCGTATTCCATATTTTCTATCTTGACGCCGACGGACGGCGATGGTGTCGCACACTTCGGCGCATTCGCCGAGGTGTGCCATTCCCGCCCGCCCGACAACGGTGTGGAACGTTCGGACGGGAATCGATTCCGAGGGATCCGGGAGGACGTCACCACAATGGCAGTGGAACCACTGATCGACCCCACCGGTAACGGTGATCTGACCTCGAATACCACCTTGGCACCCCGACCGGGCACACTGCGTGGCCGGACCCTCGGTCTGCTGAACAATACCAAGCCGAATGCCGCCGTCCTGCTTCAGGAACTCGGCGAGCAACTTCAGCACGGATACGGCCTCCGCGAATTCGTCCTCTACACCAAGCCCTACTTCGGCACTCCGGTGGAGCAGACCCAGATCGAGCGAATCGTCCAGGAGTGCGACTTCGCCGTCGCGGCGGTCGGTGATTGAGGCTCCTGCAGCGCGGCCAGTTTGGCCGACGGAGTTCTGCTCGAACGCGCCGGGATCCCGACGGTGAGCATCTGCACCGACGCCTTCCGGGTGCCGGCCGACGCGATGGCCAAGGCGCTCGGGTTCCCCGGGTTCGAGTACGTGACGGTTCCACATCCGGTGGCGAGCCTGACGCTGCCCGAGGTGAAGGAGAGGGTTCGGACGATGTTGCCCCGGCTGCTGAGGATCCTGGGGGTGGAGCAGTGACGACCACCGCTGCCCCGTCCGGGATCGACGGCGGCGCGGACCAGCCGCCACCGGCAGCGCCGTCGGCGTTCGACCCGGTGGCGGCGCGCGAGGTGATCGAGCACTACTACGAGCAGGGCTGGACCGACGGCCTGCCCGTGGTGCCGTGCTCGGAGAGCCTGCTCGCCGAGTTCCTCGCCCAGGTGGACCAGGATCCCGACGAGACGATTTTTGCCATGCCGCACCTCAACCGCACCTGCTCGGTACGCCTCGCCGCCGTCAACGCGGCCATGGCCGGCTGCCGTCCCGAGTACTTTCCGGTGGTGCTCGCGGCCTGGGCGGCTTTGGCCGAGGAGGGGTACGCCGGCAAGGGCATCTGGCAGAGCACGACCGGAAACGGCACCTTCCTGATCGTGAACGGGCCGGCCCGGGAACGGCTGGACATCAACAGCCGAGGCAACATCTTCGGCTCGGGCTTCCGGGCGAACGCGACGATCGGCCGGGCGATCCGGCTGACCGCCATCAACGCGTTCGGGCTGCGTCCGCACGTGCTCGACCAGGCGACCCAGGGAACGCCGGCGAAGTACACCTGCTGCATCGCGGAGAACGAGGAGGAGAGTCCCTGGCCCGCGCTGCACACCGACCTCGGCTTCGAGGACGGACAGAGCGCGGTGACGGCGATGATGACCCGATCGGTGGTGCACATCGAGGCCCGGCACACGATCGAGTCGGACCAGCTTCTGAACGACCTCGCCAACACCGTCGCCCGGACCGGGGCGCTCGTGCACGAGACCATCAGCGCGTGTGTCGTACTGGGGCCGGAGCACGCGAACCTGCTGGCCCGGGCGGGAATGTCCAAAGCGGACGTCCGCCAGGCACTCTTCGACAGGGCGGTGCACAGCCGGGCCACGCTGGACTCGGTCGGCAAGGGTGCGGTGTCCCGCAACACCCGGTGGCGGATCCCCCGGGAGCATCCGGACGCGGTGCTGGACGGGGAGACCGACCAGGTCCGGGTGCTCAACTCGCCGGAGGCGGTCGTGGTCGTCGTCGCCGGTGCCTCAAACGCTGGCGTCTCGGCGGTCGCCGAGACGTTCGGACCCCGAGGTGGCCCCCCGGCCACCGCCAGAGTGAAGGATGTGTCATGACCACTGAGCAGACTGCCACGGATCCGGCCCTGGAGGCCGCGTTCGCCGACACCGTGACGGTGCTGGCCCGGGACGGCTACGCCGCGGCCTGGGAGCTGGACGGGGAGGGTGCGGTCACCTTCCGGGTCGCCGCGACCGCCGACGCCTGCGCGGAATGCCTCGTGCCGGCTCCGGTGATGCAGGCCATCCTCGACAGTGCCCTGGAAGGGACCGGCTACCGGATCGGTCGGGTGGAGCTGCCCGCCGACCACTGACGCGCTGCGGGCCGCGCGGTCACCCCGAGCGGGTACGCCGACCACTGACCGCCGACCACTGACCGCCGGCAGCTCACCGGCCACCACCACCCGTGCGAAAGGCGATCCATGGCAGTCGGAGACACCCATATCCGCGAACCGGAGCGGGCCACCCCGGTGCGCGGCGAGTACGACGTGGTCGTGGTCGGCGGCGGACCTGCGGGCCTGATGGCCGCCGCGGCGGCGGCGCGTACCGGCCGTTCGACCATTCTGCTGGAGCGGTACGGCTTCCTCGGTGGAGCCGGCACGATGGGCGGACTGAGTACGTTCTGCGGCCTGCACGCCCGGGTCCACGGCGAGCACCAGCGGGTCATCCGGGGACTGACCGACGAGCTGCTGGATCGCCTGGAACGGATGGATGGGCTGAACGCCCCGCACCTCTCGGTCGCCGACCGGATCATGGCGCAGGCGTTCGACATCTCGGCGTACAAGATGGCCGCCGACGACCTGGTCCTGGCCGGCGGCGGGAACCTGCTCTTCCACGCGACGGCGGTCGGGGTGTCGATGGCCAGCCCGACCGAGATCGACGCCGTGATCATCGAGTCGAAGTCGGGCCGGAGCGCGATCCGGGGTCGGGTGTTCGTCGACGCCTCCGGGGACGGGGACCTCGCCGCCTGGTCCGGAGCGCCGTACGAGGTGTCGGCGAAGCTTCTCTACCCCTCGCTGATGTTCCGGATCAACGGCGTCGACGCCGGGCGCGCCGGTGAGGCGTGGAAGACGGTCGCCCGGCTGATGGACGAGGCGGAGCGGGCCGGAACGCACACCTTCCCCCGGAAGAAGCCGATCGTCCGACCCCAGCGGAACCCGTTGGAGTGGCGGGCCAACCTGACCCAGTTGAGCAACCCGGACGGCAGTGCGGTGGACGGCACCGACATCGACGGGCTGACCCATGGCGAGATCCAGGGCCGCCGGCAGGTACGCGACGCCTTCGCCTTCATCCGGGACCACACGCCGGGCTTCGAGGACTCGTACGTCGTCGACCTCTCACCGCAGATCGGCATCCGGGAGACGCGGCGCATCGTCGGCCCGTACCAGCTCACCGAGGACGACATCCTCGACTGCGTCGACTTCCCGGACACCATCGGGGTAAACGGCTGGCCGGTGGAGGCACACGTCGCCGGGGACGTCGAGTTCCGGTTCCCGCGTGCCGACGCGGCGTCCCGGGGGTTCAACCAGTTGCCGTACCGGATGATGTTGCCGCAGGTGGTGGAGAACCTGTTCGTCGCCGGCCGGTGCGCGTCGATGACCCAACGGGGTCAGTCCTCTGCCCGGGTGACCGGGCCGTGCTTCGCGATGGGGCAGGCGGCCGGCACGGCGGCCGACCTCGCGCTGTCGGCCGGCGTCGCGCTCCGGGACGTCGACATCGCGACGTTGCAGAAGCGGCTGGCCGACGACGGCGCCTACCTCGGCACCGACCTGGCGCCGGACACCGCCGCAGCGCCGGACTCCACGGCCGCCGCAGCGCCGGATTCCACGGCCGCCGCCGCTGCGGCCGCCGGCGGGAGGGCCACGTCGACCGCTACCGGGGAGCGCCGATGACCCGCCAGCTACGCAGCAACTTCGAACCGGGCACCACCCGGTGGGCGATGCGCCGCGCCCAGTGGCGGGCCATGGGCCTGACCGCCGAGGACGAGGTCAAGCCGAAGATCGCCATTGTGAACAGCTCGTCGGCCCTGGCGAGCTGCTTCAGCCACCTCGACGACATCGTGGCGCCGCTCAAGGCCGCGATCAGGTCGGCCGGCGGGGTGCCCTTCGAGGTACGGACCGCCGCGCCGAGCGACGCGATCACCAGTGCCGGCCGCGCCGGGCAGTACATCCTGCCGACCCGGGACCTGATCGTGCACGACATCGAGGTGGCGGTCGAGGGCGCCCAGCTCGACGGCATGGTCTGCCTGGCGTCCTGTGACAAGACGGCGCCCGCGCACCTGATGGCGGCGGGCCGGCTCAATCTTCCGACCATCGTGGTGGCCTGCGGATACCAGGCGACCGGACGGTACCGGGGCGAGCACATCGACTTCGAGGACATCTTCCTGCGGGCGGGGCACGTCGCCAGCGGACGGATCACCGTCGACGAGCTCAGCGAGATGAGCGAGTGCGCGATCGGTGGACCCGGGGTCTGCGCCGGGATGGGTACCGCGAACTCGATGCACATCGCCTGCGAGGCGCTGGGCATGTCGATGGCCGGCAGCACTCCGGTACGTGCCAACGGCGACCGGATGTGGCGGGCGGTCCGGCAGGCCGGTGAACGGATCGTGGAACTCGTGGACGAGGACGTCCGGCCGAGGGAGATCCTGACGGCGGACGCCTTCCGCAACGCGGTGACGACGATTCTCGCGGTGAGTGGCTCGGTCAACACCCTCAAGCACCTCCAGGCGGTCGCCGTGGAGGCGGAGTGCGATGTCGACATCGCGGGCCTCTTCGAGGAACTCGCCGGCGAGGTGCCACTGCTGACCGGGGTGAAGCCGAACGGCGACCGGCACGTCGACGAGTTCGAGGACGCCGGGGGCACACCGGCGCTGTTGAAACAGTTGTCGCCGCTGCTGCGCCTCGACGCGGCCACGGTCACCGGTCCCCGGCTCGGTGAGCTGCTGGCCGGCGTGGAGGTGGCCGACGCCGACGTCATCCGACCATTGGAGAACCCGCTGGCCCGGCATCCGGCCATCGTGGTGGTACGCGGCTCGCTGGCCCCGGACGGAGCGATCATCAAGCGTACGGTGGCCGACGACGCGCCGCTGCGGTTCCGGGGACCGGCGCGGGTCTTCACCTCCCGTGAGGAGGGCCTGGCCGCGATCAAACGGGGCGAGGTCCAGCGGGGCGAGGTGCTGGTGCTGAGCGGTCTCGGCCTGCGCGGCTCGCCGGGAATGGGGCTGACCTCCGCCTTCGTCTTCGCCCTCGACGGTGCCGGCCTGGGCGAGCACGTCGCGGTGATCACCGACGGTCAACTCTCCGGCCTGGTGAACAAGGGCCTGGTCGTCGGCGAGGTGGCGCCCGAGGCGGCCACCGGTGGGCCGCTCGGCCTGGTCGAGAACGGCGACCTCATCTCCGTGGATGTCCGGGAACGCACCGTCGACCTCCTGGTGGACGACGCGACCCTGGCCGCGCGCCGGGACCGGCTGCCGGCGCCCGTACCGGCCGTCGGCTGCGGGTGGCTCTCCGTCTACGCCCGGGAGGTGGGCCCGCTGGCCGAGGGGGCCACCCTGGGCGGCCGGCTACCCCGAAGTGTTGCGGCAGAGTAGCCCAATGCATACCCAAGGTGAGATTGTGCGCGCGGTGTACGGCGGCGTACGCCGGTCGCGAGTGGGCTCTTGACGGTCCCCATATTCTGATCGAACGGAATTGTCGCTGGTCAAGGCGGCAACAGCCGCTCGGCGCGGCAGGAAAGGATCATGACGACGACGTCACCGCCGGAAGGCACCGCAGCCGTGGTCGCGGGGCAGGAGTTCGCTCTGCTCCAGGCCATCGGGCAGGTCGCGTCCGGCGGACTGGCGGTGCTCGACGAGCGACACCGGGTGCTGTGGCTCAATCCCGCCGCGGCCGTCATGTTCGGTGAGTCGGCGTCGGCACTGCGGGGTCGACCCTGGCCGTGGCAGTTGACCACGATCGAGGACAGCACCCCGGGACGCCCGGAGCGGGTACCGGGCCGGGAGCCCGGACCGGACGACGCGTCCGTGAGCCTCGACGGTCCGGGCGGGCGACGCCTGCTGCAGTACCGGGCCGCCTGGGTCGACGTGGGTGGCACGAGGCGTGTCGTCGTCTCGATCACCGACGTGACCGAGGCGCGTCGCCAGCAGCGGCGGCTGGCGGCGGTGGCCCGCGCCGCGTCGAGCGTCGCGGACGCGGGACGACTCAGCGCCACCCTCGACGCACTGGCCAGGGCGGTGTTCGAGTCCACCGGTCTGGCCGCCGTGCAGATCCTCACCCTGCACGGCGAGGAACGGGAACTGCGGATGATGGGCGAAGCCGGGTTCTTCAACGTCGAGAACTTCAGCGAGAAGCTCGCGGAATGCCGCCGCCGGGGTGCCGAGCTGAAGATGCTCGAGGCCGCCGTCCGATGCGCACCGATCGTCGTACTGCATCGCAAGCCCGACATCATGCGGGATCCCGCCTGGGAGCCGTTGCACGAGATCATGGGCGCGGTCGACTGGGACAGCTTCGTCAGCATGCCGCTGTCGGCGCGCGACCTCTGCGTCGGCGTGCTGAACGCCTTCTTCACCCCCGGCGAGGATCCCGGCCCGGCCGAGCTGGAGTTCCTGGCCGCCATCGCCGACCAGGCCGCGATGGCCGTCGACTACGCCGGGCTGCTCGCCGCCTCCCGGGACGAGGTACGGCGGGAGGAGCGCCAGCGGCTCGCCCGGGACCTGCACGACTCGGTGGTGCAACGGGTCTTCTCCATGCGGATGCAGTCCACCGCGCTCCGCGCCAGGATCAACCAGCGTGCCCCGGCGGTGGTCACCGATCTCGGCCCGATCGCGGACGAGCTGATCACACTGTCGAAGACGGCCCTGGCGGACCTCCGTGACCTGATCTTCGAGCTGCGCCCCGCCGAACTGGTCGACGTCGGCCTGCTGGAGGTGCTCCGGGTGCACGTGATCTCGACCGAGGCCCGTACCGGCATGCGGATCATGATCGAACTTCCCGATTCGCTGGAGGAGGTGCCGGCGGAGGCGCAGGAGGACCTGTACCGGATCGTGCAGGAGGCCCTGCACAACGTGGTCAAACACGCGCAGGCGAGTACGGCATGGGTCCGCCTCCAGGTGACCGGCCCGCTGCACGACCGCCTCGACATCGAGGTGCGGGACGACGGATCTGGCGACGGCCGACACGGCAACCACACGCTGGGCCTCGGACTGGTGTCGATGAAGGAACGCGCCGAGCGCTGGGGCGGATCCCTCGAAGCGGGCCGCCTGTCCAGCGGAGGCTTCCAGGTCCGGGCCGTCTTCCCCCGACTACTGGCCGCTGGCGCGCCCGGCGCCGACGACCACGATCCGAGGAGCAGGTTTGAGCGAGCGTGACGCCGGGATCGGCGTACTCGTGGTGGACGACCACACCGTGGTCCGCCGAGGTCTCCGGGCCTACCTCGAGGTGGTCGACGGGGTCGACGTGGTCGCCGAGGCCAGCGACGGCCAGGAGGCGCTCGACCGGCTCGCCCGGCTGGCGACCGAGCAACGGCTGCCCGAGGTGGTGCTGATGGACCTGGTCATGCCTCGGATGGACGGGATAGCGGCGATCCGGGAGATCGCCCGCCGCTATCCGGACGTCCGGGTCGTCGTGCTGACCAGCTTCGGCGAGGTGGAACGGGTCCAGACTGCGTTGCAGGCGGGTGCCGCGGGCTATCTGCTCAAGGATGCCGAACCGGAGGAGGTCATGCAGGCCATCTTCGCGGCGGCCCGGGGCGAGGTGCACCTCGACGCCGCGGTGACCCGACGGCTGACCCGGCAGATGGTCTCCCGCGACGTCGGGCTCTCCGCCCTCACCCCACGGGAGCGGGACATCCTGGCGCTGGTGGCCGAGGGGCGGTCCAACCAGCAGATCGCCGAAAAGTTGGTGATCAGCGAGCGGACCGCGCGTACCCACGTGAGCCACGTGCTCAGCAAGCTCAACCTCACGTCCCGGACCCAGGCCGCCCTGGTCGCGATCCGGGAGGGTCTGGTGCCGCCGCCCGGATCGGACTGAGCCTCCCGGCCTGAGCGCGGCGGACGCCGTTGACCGGAATGCGACGGATGACGTAGCCGCACTGCTACAGAGTGTCCGCCGGGTGCCGTCATTCGCGTGAGGCCCGGGCCCGTCCCGTCGACCTAATCTCGGCAGGGCCGGGGGAGGAAGTCTCCCCTGCCGGCTGGGAGAGGGGCTTGGTTGGTGGTGGGACCAGCAGCACCTCCGCAGGTGGGACCAGTAGCACCTCCGCAGGTGGGACCAGCGGCACCTCCGCAGGTGGCACCCGCAGCGCGCACCGCTGGCGACTCCGGACAACGCATCGGGTCGCCCGGCGCCGACGAGGAGATCACGGTCGACGTCGTCCGACGCCGGTCGGTCGCCGACGACGTCCTCGAACTGACCCTCGTCCGCCCGACGGCCGATCCACTTCCACAGTGGACGCCGGGAGCGCACGTCGATGTCCTCCTGCCGACCGGAATTGTCCGGCAGTACTCGCTCTGTGGCGACCCGGGGGAGACCGGAAGCTGGCGGATCGGCGTACTGCGCGAGCCGGCGGGACGCGGCGGATCGGCGTGGCTGCACGACCACGCCGTGGAGGGAACCGAGCTCGTCCTCCGTGGCCCCCGGAACAACTTCCCGCTCGTCGACGCCGAACGGTACGTCTTCGTCGCCGGCGGAGTCGGGATCACGCCCGTACTGCCGATGGTCCACGCCGCGGAACGCGCCGGCCGACCCTGGGTGCTGTGGTACGGCGGACGCCGACGCTCCTCAATGGCCTTCCTCGAAGAACTCGGCGGGTACGGCGACCGGGTGCGACCGCGCCCGGAGGACGAGTCCGGCCAGCTCGACCTGGCCACGGTGCTGGCCGAACAGGAACCGGGCACCCTGTACTACTGCTGCGGACCGTCCGGGCTGATCGACGCGATGCGGTCCCGGTGTCAGGGGATGCCGTCCGGCAGCCTGCGGGTCGAACGGTTCAGCGCGGTGCCGCAGCCGGCCGTCGAGGAGCCGGACGGCGGCATCGAGGTGGTCTGCCGGCGATCCGGCCTGACCGTCGCGGTGCCGCCCGGGACGAGCATCCTCGACGCGGTACGGCAGGCCGGGGTGGACGTCCTCTCCTCCTGCACGGAGGGGATCTGTGGAACCTGCGAGACGACGGTGCTCGACGGCGTGCCGGAGCACCGGGACTCGCTGCTGACTGAGGACGAGCAGGAGGCCGGCGACACGATGATGATCTGCGTTTCCCGGGCCCTCGGCGACCGGCTGGTACTCGACCTGTGACGTGCGCCCGACGCACCATCGAGACTGTCAAGGAGACCTGATGCCACACGTCCAGAACGGTTGGTACCTCGCCGCATGGTCGGACGAGGTGGGACGTACGTTGACCCAGCGGTGGATCGCCGGAAACCCGGTCTGCTTCTACCGGCTGGGGGACGGCACCCCGATCGCCCTCGAGGACCGCTGCCCGCACCGCAAGTTCCCGCTCTCGCTCGGCCGGCTCGACGGCGACGTGTTGGAGTGCAACTACCACGGCTACCGGTTCGACGGAACGGGTACCTGCGTCGGGGTCGCCGAGCAGCAGGACAAGCCCCGGGCCGCCACCCGTCGGTTCCGGCTGCTCGAACGCGACGGCATCATCTGGATCTGGCCCGGTGACCCGGACCGGGCGGACGAGTCCCAACTGCCCGACACGTCGTGGCTGGCCAGTCCGAACTGGACACACGTCAAGGGCGTACTGCCGCTGAAGGCCCGGCACCTGCTGCTGGTGGAGAACCTGCTCGACCTGTCGCACGAGACGTTCCTGCACCCCTCGACGATCGGAAACGCGGCGGTCGCGGCCACCCCGATCGAGGTGACCACCTCCGGTCCGAGGGTCTTCTTCCAGCGCCGGATGGTCGGGGTGCAGGCACCGCCGTTCTACGAGAAGTCGATGGGCCTGACCGGTCTGGTCGACCGTTGGCAGGACGGCGAGTTCCATCCGCCGGGGGTGTTCCTGCTGAACATCCGGCTGGCCGCGACGGGTACCGAGGAGCCCGAGGGCTTCCACATGAAGGTGCTGTACGGGATGACCCCGTCGACCGAGAACGAGTGCCTCGACTTCTACGCGCTCGCCCGGGACTACGCGATCGACGACGCGGAACTGACCACGTTCCAGCACGAGCAGCAGCTCTCGGTGATGGGCGAGGACGTGGACGCGCTCGAGGTGCAGGAACTGATGTACGCCACCGAACGGCGCCGGACCGTGGAGTCGAGCATCCGGTCCGACCTCGCCGCGTTGCGCGGGCGCCGGGTACTGCAGAAGATGCTGGCCGCCGAAGCGGCCGAGGAGAGTGGCGGGGCCGTACCGGCAACCAGATAGCGGCACGGGGCGCGGTGGCGTCCGGCGGACAACGCGGGACAAGCAGGTGACCAGCGAGGCAGGGGAGAGGGAGACCGATGGCAGGCAACCGGGCGGTAGCGTACGTCGAGCCGGGCAAGGTCGAGGTGCAGGATATTCCGTACCCGACGCTGGAGCTCCGGGACGGGCCGGGCGTGAATCCGGCGAACGTCGGCCGGCAGTGCCAGCACGGCGTCATCCTGAGGGTCGTCACGACCAACATCTGCGGCAGTGACCAGCACATGGTGCGGGGCCGGACCAGCGCCCCCCGGGACCTGGTGCTCGGCCACGAGATCCTCGGTGAGGTCGTCGAGGTCGGTCGCGACGTCGAGTTCATCAAGGTGGGCGACCTCTGCTCGGTGCCGTTCAACATCGCCTGCGGCCGCTGCCGCAACTGCAAGGAGGGGAAGACCGGGATCTGCCTGAACGTCAACCCGGACCGCCCCGGATCGGCGTACGGCTACGTCGACATGGGCGGCTGGGTCGGTGGCCAGGCCGAGTACGTGATGGTGCCGTACGCGGACTGGAACCTGCTCCGGTTCCCGGACCGGGACCAGGCGATGGAAAAGATCCTGGACCTGACGATGCTCTCCGACATCTTCCCGACCGGCTTCCACGGCGCGGTCACCGCCGGGGTCCGGCCGGGCTCCACCGTGTACGTCGCCGGAGCCGGCCCGGTCGGACTCGCCGCCGCGGCCGGTGCCCGGTTGCTCGGCGCGGCCGTGGTGATCGTCGGTGACCTCATTCCGGAGCGGCTCGACCGCGCCCGGCGGGCCGGATTCGAGACCGTCGACGTCTCGCTCGGCGACCCGAGGGACCAGGTCGAGCAGCTCCTCGGCGTACCCGAGGTGGACGCCGCCGTCGACGCGGTCGGCTTCGAGGCGCGCGGGCACGGCGCTGGAGCCGCGCAGGAGGCGCCGGCCACCGTGCTGAACTCGCTGATGGAGCTGACCGCGGCCGGCGGCGCCATCGGCATCCCGGGCCTCTACGTCACCGCGGACCCGGGCGCGGTGGACGAGCCCGCCCGACGCGGATCGCTCAGCCTCAGCCTCGGTACCGGCTGGGCGAAGTCGCTCTCCTTCACCACCGGCCAGTGTCCGGTGATGCGCTACAACCGCAGCCTGATGATGGCGATCCTGCACGACCGGGTCTCGATCGCCGACGTCGTCGGGGCCACCGTGATCTCGTTGGACGACGCGCCGCAGGGCTACGCGGACTTCGACGGCGGCGCGGCCCGCAAATACGTGATCGACCCGCACGGCCTGGTCGGCGCGACGTCGGCGGGGGCTGCCGGATGAGCACGTTCGTGCTGGTGCACGGCGCCTGGCACGGCGGCTGGTGCTGGCGCCGGGTCATCCCGGCGCTGCGCGCGGCGGGCCACGAGGTGCTGACCCCGACCCTGACCGGAGTCGGCGACCGGGCCCACCTGATCAGCCCACTGGTCGGCCTGGAGACGCACGTCGAGGACGTGGTCCGGCTGATCGACGCCGAGACCGGCGACGACGGCGACGACGGGGACGTGGTGCTGGTCGGGCACAGCTATGCCGGAATGGTGATCACCGGCGTCACCGACCGGCGGCCGACCCGGGTACGCCAGCGGGTGTACCTGGACGCGTTCCTGCCGAGCGACGGCGAGGCCGCCATCGACCTGCTGCCCGACCACATCGCCGGGCACTACCGGGAGTCGGTCGCGGGACCCGGGCACGGCTGGCTCATCCCGCCGCGCTCGTTGCAGGTCCTCGGTGTCACCGAGCCGGGTGACCTGGACTGGCTCACCCCACGGCTGACCCCGCACCCCTGGCGGAGCTACGTCGAGCCGGTGCGGATCGGCGCGGCCGTCGACGACGTTCCCGGGGCGTTCATCGAGTGCGTGGACTGGATGCGGGTCTTCACCCCGTACGCGGAGCGGGCCCGGGCACGCGGCTGGCCGGTGCTCGACCTGCCGACCGGTCACGAGGCCATGGTGACCGCGCCGAAGGCGCTCGCCGAGGCGCTACTGCGGCTGGTCGGGTAAGCCGTGTCCGGAGCCAGCCGGAACTTGTCCGGAGCCGGCCGGGACGACGCGGAGGACGCGGCGCGGGCCGGGCGTGGGAGCTGGGGCGCGGACCGGCTGCGCGGCCGGGTCGCGGTGGTGACCGGTGCCGGTGGCGGCCTCGGCCGGGCGATCACGCGTCGCCTGCTCGACGACGGTGCCCTGGTGGCCGGGCTGGACATACTGCCGGTCGAGGAGACGACCCGGGCGGTCGGCGGCGGAGAGCTGGCCTTCGCCGGAACAGGGGAGCCGGCCTTCCGGGCCTGGTGCTGCGACGTCACCGACCCGGATGCCGTGGCGGAGGTGGTCGAGGCCGTCGCCGCCGGACTGGGGCCGGTCGACGTACTGGTGAACAATGCCGGCCTGCTCTCCGGCCGGGCCGGCATGGCGAACACGACCAGCGCCGAGATGCTGCGGTACTTCGAGGTCAACGCGGTCGGGCCACTGCTGATGGTGCAGGCCTGCCTCGACCACCTCCGGGCGAGCCCGCACCGGGGGCGGATCGTCAACGTGGCGTCCCGGACCTTCTTCACCGGCAGCCCGGGGCAGCTCGCCTATGTCGCCAGCAAGGGCGCGCTGGTGGGGATGACCCGGGTGCTGGCCCGGGAACTCGGCGAGCACCGGATCACGGTCAACGCGGCCGTACCGGCCCAGGTGGAGACGCCCGGCACCGCGCGGCACTCCTCGCCCGAGGTGTTCGAACGGACCATGCGGCAGCAGTCGATCCAGGAGTACGTCACCCCGGAACGGTTCGCCGGACTGGTCGCGTACCTGGCCTCCGACGACGCCGCGTTGATGACCGGCCAGACATTGGTGTACGACGGTGGAGGGCTGCTTCGATGACTTCCCGGCAGGACGACGGCGGCACGCGGCTCCGAGAGCCGGACGGGGCGACGGCGGAATGTTTCTCGGCCACCTGGACCCCGGGGTCGACCACGCTCACCGGAACCTGTTTCTGCGGGGCACGGCACCACGACTCGGATCCGGTGGCGATGTGGGACTGGCTCGACGCCCATCCGGTGGGGCACGACCGACAGGAGGGACTGTGACATGAGGCGCACATCCGGGGGACACCATGGCTGAGATCGTCGCGGCGGCTGCCGCCGTACACGCGCCGCAGTTGATCAGCCGGCCGCAGAACGAGGAGTTGGAGAAGCTCGACCGGGGCACGGACGCGCTGCACCGGCTGGGCCGGGTACTCGACGAGACGTCGCCCGACGTCCTGCTGGTGATCGGTCTCGACCACCTGGAGACGTTCTGGCTCGGTGCGGCGCCGACCTTCACCGTCTTCGTCGGGGAGCACGCCGAGGCGGACTACGCCGGCCGGGTGCACCGGAAGGTGCCGGTGCACACCGAGATCGCAGTGGACCTGCTCAAGGGGCTGGTGGCCCGCGACTTCGACATGACCTTCTCCCAGGAGGGCACGCTCGGGCACGCCTTCCTCACCCCGTTGCAGTACGTCCTGCAGGACCGGCAGATCCCGGTGGTGCCGTTGCTGGTCAACGTCTACCTTCCGCCGCTGCCGAGCCCACGCCGCTGCTACGCGCTGGGCCGGGCGATCGCCGACGTCCTCGCGTCCCGGCCGGAACGGGTCGCCGTGCTGGCCAGCGGCGGGATGTCCCACTTCCCCGGTACCGCGCGCTACCACGACCCCCAACTGTCGTTCGACGAGTGGGTGTTGCAGGAGGTGGGCGCCGGCCGCTGGCAGGAACTCCTCGACCTGACGCCGGTGCAGCTCGACGAGGTGGGCGAGGGGGAGCTGCTGACCTGGTTCGTGATGCTGGGGATCACCGGCGAGATGCCCGCCTCGATGCTGTCGTACCAGGCGCTGTCGCACCACGGGCACGGCGTCGTGCAGCTCATCCCGCCGCTCGCTCCGGCGGTCGCGGCGCCCGAGCCGACGGTTCCGCGCTACGGCGGGCACGTCTTCACCCAGGACGACTACCGCTGGTACAGGTTCCCCGAGCCAAGCAGCTTCGCGCTGAACAAGCTGCTGCACCAGATCATCGTGAACCCGGGCTTCCGGGCGGAGTTCGTCCGGGACCGGGCCGCCGTCGTAGGGGCAGCCGAACTGACCGATCCGGAACGCCGGGCACTGCTGGCCGAGGGCTTCGACGAACTCGTGGCGGTCGGCGCGCACCCACTCCTCGCGCTCTCCGCCCGGCAGGTCGTGGCCCTGGAACAGCAGAACGCCGCTCCGCCGACCGCCCCGGCAGGCGTGCCGGCATCCGGCGCCGGGAGCCGGTGATAGAGACGGGGCGGCTGACGGGAGGTCGGGGCCTGGCCGGGCCCCGACCTCCCGTCAGCTTTTCCACGTAGCAGCGGGCCACGGCGGTGCCAGGGAGGTTCCGGGCTACGAGTCAAATGACGTAGCGGCACCGACCCGGCGTGGCGATGGCGGCCCGTCATTTGCGTATCGACCGCTCGGGTGCGGTTCCATATTTTTACCTGGACGTAACGTGTTACGGCGGCGTCAGTGTCCAGGTCGACCTGGGGTGTCGGGCGATACGCAACAGGTATCGACATGATCAGGGCCGGCGGCAACACCAGATACAACCGTGAACGCACCAGTGTGAACCTGAACTGCGTGTGGAAGACGCTCAGCGCAACCGTTGACGGTGGCCGGTGCCGCAGTCGACGACCCTAACCTGCCGTGAAACCAGCAGGGCCGCTCGGATCTTCCGCCACTATACCGGTGGCGTTCGGTGACCATGACCGGGTCCGGTGGCCTGGCTGCCCCTTCCTGGGCAACAGAACAATAGGAGACAGCGAATGGCCAGTTCGGCTCCCCGCAACCGTGGGCTCCTGCCGCTACAGCAAAGCCGACGCGCGTTCCTCGGCGCCGTCGCCCTCGGGCTCAGCGTGCCGTTGTTGACAGCGTGTGGCGACGATTCCGACTCCGGCGGTGACGGTTCCGGCGGCGGATCGAAGGACCTGACGTTCCTCAGTGTCATCCCGCTGCCCAGTATCTCCAACGCCCCTGAGCTGCTCGCCGACACCGGCGGCCACTTCTCCAAGCACGGACTGAACGTCAAGTTCGAGGTCACCCAGGGCTCGCCGCCGGCGATCCAGACGGTCATCGCCGGATCGGCGCTGCTGACCAAGCTCGGTGACATCGAGACGATCACCGCGATCTCCGACAAGAACGCGCCGCTGGTGAACCTCGGTGGGGTGGAGAAGCAGGGCCTGCTGCGGTTCATGTCCAGCAAGCGGAAGCCGCTGACGAAGCCAGAGGACTTCCGTGGCGCGACGATGGGCCTGCCGTCCACGGGTGGCACCAGCGAGAAGACCCTCGACCTCGTCCTCGCGTCGGCCGGGATCCCGAAGGAGTCGGTGAAGCGGCAGGTGGTGGGGCTGGCTCCGGGGGTCTTCGAGTTGGTGAAGTCGGGCCGGATCGACGGCTACATCGTCTCGCTGGACACCTCGCTCTCGGTCCTGGCCCAGCAGCCGGACGCCGTGGCCTTCGCCCCCAGTTCGGTCATCACCGCCGGCAGCCAGGCGTACGCCACCTCGAAGGAGCAGCTGGCGCAGGCCGAGAACCAGGATCAGATCCGTCGGTTCCTGCAGGCGATCGCCGACGCGATCCGGTTCATGGTCGACGACGAGAAGAACGACTTCAAGGAGACGATCCGGCTGATCGGCACGAAGCACCAGGTCCCGTCCTTCAAGGACCCGGGGGTCGCGCTGGAGGCGCTGAAGCTCTTCGTAAAGTCGTGGACCGTGGACGGGGTCGACAAGGTCGTACAGACCAACCCGGACACCTGGCGGTCGACGTACGACGTGATGGTCAAGTCCGGGCTGGTCCCTGCCGGCAAGGACCCATCGCAGTGGTTGACCGCCGACTACGCGCCGAAGGCATCCTGAAACGATTCCAGGCAACACCGACGTGAGGCAAGGGGCAGCGGTGCAACATGACGGTACGGCCGCGGCGGACTCCCCGCCGCGGCCGGAGTTGGGGCCGGTGGAGCTTGAGCTGGCGGGGGTGAGCAAGGTCTAT
>NZ_JBHSPR010000090.1:0-15346 GCF_042658085.1 Plantactinospora solaniradicis
GTTCCTTCCCATGGCCATCAGACCATGATCAAAGAACTCCATGAAACCGGGGGTACCTCAGGCGGGAACCGGAACCCGGCGAACGCAGACTTCGGAGGCAGCCACGGGCGAGAGCGGATCAATGACCTCACTGCTCAAGCCTGCCTTGATCATGCCAACCCTCAATGCAACAGAGCCCGAGATATGGCTCTCGGTGCCACGCCACAACCGGGTTGGTCGCGTATCACCTCGCCAGTTCCGGCCAGTGACCGCCGGGGTACCGGTTGTGCTCGTTGAAGGCTGGCAGGTTGCCGACCTGGGTCTTCAGGTCGTCCATGGTCGACTTGATCTGGATGATGGCCGGTACCAGCAACCCGGCAATGGCGCTCACAGCCGAGATACCGGCGACGGCGCCCGCTAGAGGTCCGCCGGCCGCAGCGGCGGCAATGGCGCCGGCGGCTCCGATGCCGTAGAGGATGAGCCCGCCGATAACCGCGTTGTAGAAGCTGTCGAGGGCGTTCCGGCTCTCGCTTACCACGTTCCTCAGCGCGCTCGCCGCCTCTGCCATCCCGACGACTGCCTGCTCACGCAGAGGTAGAATCGACTGGTAGCTCCTGGCGGCGTCGCCTTTCCAGAAATCGTCGACAGCAAGGGCATTGTCATCCGCCAGTTCGGGGTCGGCGAGAATCTGTCCCACCATGTGCCGGAAGTGATCTTCGATGACTTGCCAACCAACGTGGCTGCCCAGCAGCGCGGTCGTGTTCCCCGGCTGGGCCAGGAAGGGTGTCAATTCGCTTGTGAGCGTGGCTCGTTTTGTGTGGAACTCGGTCATCTTCGTCGCCGCCCGCTCCTTGACCGGCTTAGGGTAGATCGGCAACTTCATCTGGAAGTTGACAGCGGAGACGAGTTTGTCAGCCTTCGAATCCGCGGATTCCCATGCCTTGACGGCGGCCGCGCCATCCTTAGCCATAACGTGATCTCCTCCTTGATCTCCGGTTTGAACGCCCTCTGCGGGTTTACCATTTGAACTTGTGCCGGGCGGCCGCCCGTGCGTCGGTGTCCTCGTAGTTACGGGCCGCCTTGACGAGTTTCAAGCCCACACTGTCAAAATCGGCGGCGCCCTCATCGAGGAGCCTGGCCATCTTCTCCGTGGCCGCGTTGTAGCCGTTGACCAGTCCGGTCAGTTCTCCGAAGAAGGACAGCAACCCTCCGTCGAGTTCGATGCTCCGGACGAGTTGCGCTGTCGTCGTCATCTGGTCGGACAGGCTGTACCACTTGTTGGCGTCGGCGCGGATCGCGGCGAGGTGAGCCGCGGTTTTCTCCTCTCCACCCGCGCTCGGTCCGGGTGCTGAGACCTGCATGTGGATTTTCCTTCCTGCCGGGCCGTGGCACCGGCGGTCATCTTCCGGATCACTGGCGCGGCGTCGTTCCCGTTGACCGGCCGAGTTCGTCGAGTAGCCCGCTTACACCCGGGAGCCCGCGCAGCGGCCCTAGCGACTCGAACGCCCGCGCAGTCGCCTGATCGACCTGCTCGTATGCGGCGCGGCAGGCATCCCGGACGCTCGCTGCGACGCGGTGCGCGGGGGTCGTTTCGAGCCAGTAGCGGTCACCCGACAGCCCGGTGAGGCCCGCCGCGAGACTGAACCGTACGGTGACCCGGTGGTCCGGGCTGCGTCCCTCGACCTCCGTGGTCCAGCTGTCGCCGAGTGTCTGCTCCCATCGGTCGACGAGGTCGAGTGCATAGTCGACGTCGTCCACGATCGCGGCGAGTGCGTCGTTGTCCCCGCCGAGGCGGTCCGGTGTCGCCCGCCCTTCACCGGCAGCCGCTGCCCAGACGTTGGCCCGGCCTCCCGTGTTGAGATCCTCGGCCGACTCCCGGGCTCGATCCTCTAGTTGTGCCATTCGGACAATCGTCATCGCCTCGCTCAAGGCGCCGACCAACCCGTCCACATCGAGGTCACGCAGCCACTGCGCGCGCAACTCCACCTCGGACACTCGGCCGGCGTCGTCGAGGGCGACTCGGACCGTCCGGGAACTATCCCAGCCCATCTGCCCCTCGACCGGTCCCGACGCGTGAACCGATCCGCCAACGCTGTCCGTGTTGGATCCAATCACTCTCATCTGCCACCGCCCCTTCACGGTACGTGCTCCTACCTGCGCCGGATTGGCGACAGGTCTCAACCTGTATGCGCCGGTCACGGGCAGGCTGGACAGCCAGTACTTGACCGGCTTAGGTTGGTCGTCGGGCCACTGGGCGATCAGTCACCGCTCGTGCCACGGGTCACGGGACACGCGGTGCGGGCCGGGCGGACTCGCAGGAAGACCGTGTGAACACATCATGTCTTCTGAGCCTTCGTGCCAGGTGATCGTCTCCGCAGTGCGTCGTCCAGCGGCGCGGACGTGGTCGACCGGGCTGATCGCTGTCTTCGGGTAGCGCGGGTCGGTCCGGGTCGGTGTGCGGCCGCGTCCAGAACAGACCCGCTCTCAGCTAAGTCGTGTCCGCACGTTCGAGCAGGACGGACTGTATCGGCAGGCGCACCCGAAGGAACTGGGTGGGGGCCGCAGCCGGCCCCACCCAGCCGCAAGGCATGATCAGGCCATCAGCAAGCCCGTGCCGCGTTCGAGGTCAAATACAGGGTGTAGTACTCGCTGACCCACCCCTGCCGGGTGGTGCCGGAGAGTCGGACGTGCCACCAGACATCGGTGTAGCCCACAGTCGTCCCGCGTCTCCAGCAGTGCGCATACACGTAGTCGTAGTTGTCGAACTGGCCGAACGAGTCACACGAGGTATACGGGCCGCCGCGATAGTTGACCCCGTCGCCGTCGATCCAGCCCGCCTCGCCGCTCTTGTTGCTCCAAGAGTAGTTGCACGGGGCCGCCGCGGCCGGCGAGGCCGGTGCTACTGCGATCGCGGACGCCGCGACCACCAGAACCGTCAAAAGACGAGCTGCACTTGGCCGTAAGGCCTTCCAGACGTTCCCGATCACAGTTCTCACGCCATCCCCCAAATCGTACAAGCTGTCCGTGGAAGGAAATTACCGGATGACCGATTCCTAGGTCGATGTTGATGCGCGCATGGTTGTTGTCGATACGTGCAAGATCGCCGTGATAGGCGTTTCGGGTTGGAGGTTGCGCTGGAGAGCCTTGCAATCCTTCGCCGCAAGATGTGGAACGCCGCGGCGTCTGGCGTCGGTGACCGGCCGGCTGGCGCCGCCAGCGTGCTGATCGAGGCTGTGCCCGCCGGCCTAGCCTGGGCTCCACCGCAAGTGCACGCTGTTGACTATCCGTGTGCGGCATGAGTCCGCGCCCGAAGCACTTCAGGACGGCCCTGATGACTCCCCCAATGCTGGAAGACGACAAGCGAGGCCGACCGCGACGGTCGAGGGAGTTGTCCGGTACGGACTCAAGGTCAACGCCGTCAACGCGTACTCCGCGCGGTGGCCACTCGGTATGCCTGACTGGGCCCCGGGCCGCCTCCAGCAACGTTCAGCGGCGTCGGAATGGGGCCGCGTGCCAGGTTCGGTAGCATCGACGGTGCTGAGTCGAACCCGGCTGACCACCAGAGCGGCCCGGCTACGGATACGCGGAGCTACGCCCCGACCAACTCGACGGCTCCCCGAGCCACTCGACCTGACGCTCCACCGACTCAACTAGCGGTTCAAAATCTGTACCTAGGACCCGGCGCATTCGCGACTGACCAACCCATCAACACATGTCGGTGTTCTATGTGGGAGGTATCGGGATGATCTGTCTTGACGCGCAGAGCGACGACCTGCGCGTGGTCGATCGGTTGGAATGGTGGCGGGAGCGGACCCGTCGATCGATCTGGCCGTCCACGATCACCTGCGAGGACGCGGACCGCTTCCATGCTGCGGCCCGATCGGTGAACCTTGGCAGCATAGTGGTCTCTAGGCTGACCTACTCATCGTCCAGCTGGAGCCGGAGCGAGAGACAGGTCCGACAGTCGGATCCGGAGCAGTTCGTCCTCGCGCTGAACGTTCGTGGACAACTGGGGTTGTCCGTCGCCGACAAGCAGCAGGTGATCGACCCTCGGGAATTCAACCTACTCGACACCTCACGAGCGTGCCACGGCTGGACGTCCGAGGAGCCCGGCCGCCGAGCCACCCAGATACTGGTGCAGGTCCCACGATCACTCATGCCGCTCCGGTCCAACGCGATCGACCTGTTGATCGCGGAGCGCATACCGGGAACGACGGGGATCGGAGAGGTGGTTGGAACTTACCTTCTGGAGCTGATCCAGCAGGCACCTCGATATCGGCCCGACGATGCCGTCCGGCTGTCGGCCGTCACCCTGGACCTGGTGACGGCACTGCTCGCTCACCATCTCGACGGTGTGGCAGGCCTGCCATCAGACCACCGGGAGGCCCTGTACGCCCGGGTCCTCCACTTCATCGAACGGCACATCGGCGATCCACAACTCTCACCCCGGATGATCGCCACGGCGCATGGTGTCTCACTCCGGTACCTTCAAAAGCTCTTCAAGGAACAGGGCGTGACCATTGCCGGCCGGGTCCGCCAGCGGCGACTGGACCGGTGTCGGGCGGCGCTTGCAGACCCTCACCAATGGTCCTACCCAATTCACAAGATTGCGCAGCGTAACGGCTTTTCCAGCAACGCCCACTTCAGTCACCTTTTCAGCGCCACATACGGCCTATCACCCAGCGACTACCGCCGTAGCCTTCAGCCCTGATCTAGTTGTACTGACCACAGACGTTGATGACGGGTAGGTCTGAAACAGGTGAGGGCCTTCGGGCTCGGTGTGGATTGCGACGTCCTACCCCGAACCTGCGGAGGCTCTCATGCCCAGGTCATTGCGTTCTGGGGTTAGTGCTGGTGACGGCGGTGATGAGGTCGTGTGGGCGGTGGTTAGCGCGTCGGGTGGCGCGGGCGATGTTGGTTTCGCCGTTGGTGCGGTGGTAGCCGATCGCGGTGTTACGCAGGGTAGCCATGACGGCGGGTCCGTTACCGGTCCAGGCTTGATGCGAATCTTCACGGAACGTAGCACCCGGACCCGGACCACGCGGTGGAAGCGCTGCCGCTGTGGCGCCGGTTCGTTGCCGGCGCCGACGACCGGATCGAGTTCGTCGACCCTCGGCGCGCCCAAGCCGAATGGTTCGGCCTCGGCGACCCCTGGCCCGTCGGCGAGCCCTTCCCTCGTCAGGCCTGAGTAGTCGACGCTGTAATTCCGCCGAGGCGGCAGGGCAGCGCGGGGCCTTCCCGCTACCGCCAACGACACGGTCGCCAGACTGTCCGACGAAGCCGGTTGATCAATAGCACGCTCAGAGCCGCGATCCGCGTGCTACGTGGCGTTAGGTCAACGCGGTCTCCTGCGGTGTCCGGACGTGTCGTGATCGCGCATTTACGAGCAGCGCGGAATCGAGGCGGCTTCAGGGTTCAAAGGCGTGCCTGCTTGCGTGGTGCAGAGAAGCCCCGGCAACCTGATGCACCTCTCCGAAGGCCGCCTACGTGATCTGGTAGACAAGGCACTGCAGGACCAGGGGTTCATCGTCTGCCACGACACGCTTCCCCACTACCTACACCCGGAGGTCAAGCCCGCCATTTGCCGTGGATTCGCCGACCGCTACTCCACACAGGCGCTCCAGGTGATCGATCGGCTCTTCGGGTGCATTGAGGTCGACCCACCCGACGAGGACCCGGATTTGGCCAAGCGCACCATGGCCACGGAGGACAGCACCGTCCGGGAGGACTGAGCCCGGCTCGGCCAGTAGGGCGGTGGACCCACAGGTGGGCTGAGCGGCCGTCCGCTCAGCCCACCTGTGGGTCTCCGCGCAAGATGTCGGCCCTTTTTTGCGTTGTCGGCTGGTGTCGGCGTACAAGTCTGAGTACATAGGTAGGTAGGTACGCCGTAAACGTACAAAGATCCACATGACGACGGGGCCCAAGATGGCCGATCTGAGGCTCCCAGCGTTACTCGGTCGGGTGTCCCCTTCGACTACGTTCGGTCACCGCGCGGTGGATGGTTAGCGCGGATCGCGGCAGATCAGTGCACCACGTACCGCGATTCGGCTGCCAGGAACTCGATACCAGATCGGTGACTCGGTGGGCCTTAAGGTGGCCTTACTGCGTCGGTGCCTTCGACGCGATCGATGAAGGTCACGAGCGTCGGTTCGTATTGAGCGGGCGTCGGTCAGTTGGCGGCAAAGGCGCCGAGTATAAGGTCATTCGATGCTTCAGCGACGGTTGCGACGTGTCTGTGGCGTTGCCAACCATGGCACCTGGTCGCGATGGACACGGTGTACGGGAGATGTACGGCGTCCGAGTGTATGACTTGGAGTCCGCGACCGAGCGGGCCGCCGCATCGGATGCAATGCGAGTGGGCCGCGACGAATTCGTAGGTAATTTCGATCAACCACAGGTTGATGGCGCCGACATCGGGGACCTGCCTGAAGTTGGCGCGTGATATGGGTACGGCTTCGTCGTGACCACCATTCCATGGAGCGGGTGAACCGCCGAGGGCCAACCAATACGTCCATCCCGCTGGGAGCCAGTTCATTCTCGTTCCTCCTCGAGTGCGAAACCGACATCGAGCGGCAGAGCTGGCCACAGGCGTGGGTCCGCGCGACCGATGCGGCCGGGTGGCTCGGTGTTGAGCCTCCCGGCCGCGCTGTCGAGCGGTGGCAGGTGCGGGGTGTGGCGGTGTCAGACGTGTGCGCGGTGGCCGATCTGTCGCCGGTACGGGGCCAGGAAGGTGGTCAGGGCCGTCAGCGTCTGCTGGGGAGCTTCTTCGGCGACCCAGTGGCCGGCTCCGGGGATGACCAGGGCTCGTACATTGTCCGCGACGAGTTTCATCATGTCCGCGGTCCCTTGGCCGGCGCTTGTGGCGCCGCCGATCGCCAGGACGGGCAGGGTCAACGGGCGCTGCTTTTGACGCCGCTCGTTCTGCTTGATGGTGGTGTCCAGGGCGCGGTACCACTGGAAGCTGCCGTGCAGAGCTTGCGGGTCGCGGGCGAGGGTGTGGACGTAGTGGCGGACGGCGTAGTCGGGCAGCGGCTTCGCGGCCTTGGTGGTGAACTGCCAGCCGTAGTAGATGTGTTCTCGTCCCCTGACGAGTTGTTCGTTGAGCTTGTCGATGCGGTTGAAGGGGATGTGCCAGAGTCGGTTGTTGCTGGCCATGTCACCGAACATCTCGGGTGATTTTCCGATGCCGGGGAGGGCGGCCTCGGCGACGGCGAGCCGCTCGATGCGGTGCGGGTGGTCGGCGGCCAGGGCGTAGCCGATGGGCATTCCGGTGTCGTGGCCGAGCATGGCGAACCGTTGGTGGCCGAGGGCGTCCATCAGGGCGATCAGGTCTGCGGCGAGGGTGCCGGTGTCGTAGCCGCCCTCGGGTTTGTCGGTCAGTCCGATGCCGCGCTGGTCGACCGCGATGACCTGGAAGTGGCGGGCCAGGGCCGGCATCAGCAGCCGCCAGGCGTACCAGGTTTGCGGCCAGCCGTGGACCAGCAGCAGCGGCGGCCCGGTGCCGCCGATGACCGCGTGCTGGCGCAGTTCACCGGTCTTGATGTACCGGCTGGTGAACGTCCTGTGGAACCCTGCCGGCAGGTGCGGTGCCTGGGAAACGGAACCATAGCCGGTCGGGGTGGGCAGGCGCGGGACAGACGAGTTCGCGGCTGCCGCCGCCGGGGTGGCGGTCAGTACGGCGCCGCCCAGGCCGAGTGCCACGGCGCTCGCGCCCGCTGCGCGGATCACGCCGCGTCTGGTCATCCGGGCGTCGACCACCTCCTCCCTGCCGTCGTTGTCAGATTCGGTGGATACGGGGTCAGAACTCGCACGTGGGCCGAACATCGCCATCATCTCCTTTCGATGGCCGGTCTAGCCGACCGGGGCAGCATCCGGCCGGGTCAGGCTCACTGCGGTCGGAGTGTCGCGGTACGGGGCCAGGAACGCGGTCAGCGCCGCCAGCATCTGCTCGGGGGCTTGCTCGGCCACCCAGTGACCGGCGTCCGGGATGACCACACCGCGCACGTCGTCCGCGATCAGCTCCATCGCCTCCGCGACGTGTCCGCCGTGGCTGGCCTGTCCACCGATCGCCAGGACAGGCATGCTCAGATGCCGGTCCTGGCGTTGGACGTTCTGCTCCACGGTGGCCTCGAACGCCCGGTAGAACCCGAAGCTGCCGTGCAGGGCCTCCGGGTTGGACAACAGACGCACGTAGTACCCGACCACGTCGTCGGGCAGCTTCCCGCCCTGGATGGCGAATTCGTAGCCGAAGAAGATGTCCTCCCGCCCCGCCACGAGCTGTTCGGGCACCTTGTCCACCCGGTTGAACGGAATGTGCCACAGCCGGTCGTTAACCGCTCCCGGGACGAACAGCGGCGGTGACGGAGTCGCCCCCGGCGGTCCGGGGATCTCGGCGAGCGCTGCGCAGGCGACCCTGTCCGGATGATCCGCGGCCAGTGCGTAGCTGATCACGAAGCCGGTGTCGTGACCCACCACCGCGAACCGCTGGTGACCCAGCGCGTCCATCAACCCGATCAGGTCGCCGGCGAGGGTGCCGGCATCGTACCCATCCTCGGGCTTGTCGGACAGCCCGATGCCGCGCTGGTCGACCGCGATGACCTGGAAGTCCCGCGCCAGAGCCGGCATCAGCAGCCGCCACGCATACCAGGTCTGCGGCCAGCCGTGCACCAGCAGCAGCGGCGGTCCGTCGCCACCGACAACCGCGTGCAGCCGCACGTCGCCGGTATCGATGTACCGGCTCGTAAACGTATCGGTGAACCCCGCCGGAAGGTTCGGAGCGCCGGAAACGGAGCCGGGGCCTTGTGCGGTGGATGAGTTCATGAGGACCTCCTTGGTCGCCGTACGGGTGGTAGGGCAAACCGTAGGAACGACCCGGTTGTCCTCGCTAACGTCAGATGACGGTGCCTGTGTACGTCATGGCGCCGTGACCGGGTCCGGCCTCGTGAGAGCCGCGCCCAGTGCGGACCGTGAGGTGATGCCGAGCTTGGGGAAGATCCGGTGCAAATGGGTGCTCACGGTGCGGTGCGACAGGTAGAGCCGCTGGCCGATCTGGCGGTTCGTCAGACCCTCGGCCGCCAGCTGGGCGATGTGGAGCTCATGCGCGGTGAGCTGATCGCGGGCGTCCGGACTGCGGTGTGGGCTCACCTCGCCGGCGGCACGCAGCTCCTGCCGCGCCCGGTCGCTCCACGGAATGGCCCCAAGTGCGTCGAACGTCTCCCGAGCCGCACGCAGATGCCCGCGGGACTGCACCGCTCGCCGCTGACGACGTAGCCACTCGCCGAAGGCGAGCTGGGTCCGTGCGCGTACGAAGGACCATCCGGTCAGGTCCGCGCTCAGCGCGACCTCGAACAGCTCCTCCGCCTTGTCGTCGTCGGCCAGGACGGCGCGGGCGTAGCGCAGGCCGGCATGCAACGCCGGCGACTTTGTCGTCGCCGCCACCGCCTCCAGTCCCTCCATGACGTCCCAGATCGCCTCAGTGCGGCCGCTTCGGACGGCCGCCTCGGCGAGTTCCGCGACCGCGTAGCAGCGCAGCGCGACCTGGTAGGCGGGATCGGCCGGATCGTGCATACGTCGAAGGTGTGCGTACGCGTCGCCGTAGCGCCCGTCACCGAGCGCGGCAAGGCCACGTGCCACCTGCACCGTGGCCAACACCGGACGCGCGCCCGCCGGGAGGCTCACCTGCTCGGCCTGCGACGCCAATACGTCGGCACGATCGTAGTCGCCGCGAAGCGCGGCGATCTCGGCCTCGGACGCGAGCACCATCGCGTGCAGGAACGGCTGCGTGGTCTCCCGGGCCAGTCGGCTCGCCTCCTCCGAAGCCGGGATGGCCACGCTGAGGTCGGCCAGGCGCCCCGCACTCCACGCCTGCGCCCCGAGTGCTCGGGCCAGCAGCCCGAGCCGGCCCTGCGTCCGAAGGCCGGACACCGAGGCCGCCGACAGTCGCACCGCGAGGTCGAAGGCACCCACCAGCAAGGCGGCGGTGCCGAGCAGGCGTTCGACCTGGGGGTCGCCGCTTGGCTGCCCGGCAAGGCCGGCCAGGCGGTGGATGACCGCCGTGCCCCGCTCGATCGGTGCCGCGTACGCGAGAATCGCCATCAACCGTGGGTCCCGTTCGCCGATCGGCAGTGCCTCCGCGACGGCCACGATGTGTTGCCGCGCCGCCGCGCCGGGCTCGGCCCAGAAGCACCGCAGGGCCGCGCTCCACAGGATCCGCATCACCAGGTCCACATCGCCGTCCGCCGCCACCTGCTCGGCGAGCCTGGCCAGCTCGAACGCGCCCACGCTGTCATCACGCATTCCGTCATCGAAGCTGCCTCGGATCCACACCACCCGCGCTCGCTGCTGCGCCGAGAGCTCCAACAGCGACACCTGGTCCAACAGACGCACCACGACATCCTGCCGTCCCGACTCGACCGCGAGATCGGCCGCTCGTAGCAACCGCTCAGCCCGGCGGGCCGGACCGTCGCTGAGCCGCGCCGCGCGCTCCAGCGCCGCTACGGCAGCGCCCACACCGCCACGACGCTGCGCACGATCCGCGGTCGACTCCAGCTCGGCGGCGACACTCTCGTCCGGACCGGCCGCGGCGGCCGCCCGGTGCCAGGCCCGCCGATCAGCCTGCCCGCGCAATGCTTCCGCCAACGCGGCATGGGCCGCCTGACGTTCGGCCAGGCTCGCGGTCTGCGGGATCGCCGAACGCATCAGTGGATGCCGAAACGACACGACGCCGCTACCGAGGTCAACCAACCGTGCCTGCACGGCGGGAGCCAGCACAGTGGCGTCGACCTTGGCGCCGACGGCGAGCGCGCCGGCCTCCAGCGCCTCGGCGACCGAGGTGCTGTCGTTGAGCGCGGCGACCAACAGGACCGTACGGGTGGCGGCGGGCAGCTCGGATACCCGAGCGGTAAAGGCCCGCTCGAGGCGGGCGGTCAAAGGCAGCCGTGCCGGGGCACGTGCGTCGGCTCCCTCCAACGCCTGCGCGGCGCCTGGCAGTTCGGTCAGCGCCAAGGGGTTGCCGGCGGCCTCGTCCAGCAATCGCCCCCGGACCGCTGGGGCAAGGCCGGGAGCGACCGCATCGAGCAGGCTCGCCGCCGCGTCCTCGGACAAACGCTCGAGGCTCAACAACGCCAGCCCAGCCTCTTGCAGAGGCGACGCGACCCCATCACGAACGGCAGCCAGCAGCGCCATCGGCTCCGACTGCACCCGCCGCGCCACGAAACCGAGGACGTCGGCGCTGGACCGATCCAGCCAATGTGCGTCCTCGACGACGACCATCACCGGGGCGTGGGCGGCGACGTCGGCCAGGAGGTTCAACACAGCCAAACCGACCAGATAGGCATCCGGCACCACCCGGTCGGTGATACCCAACGCGGCCTGGACCGCGTCGCGCTGAGGCGCCGGCAGCAGGTCGATACCCGTACGGATCGGATGAAGAATCTGATGAAGGCCGGCGTAGGGCAGGTGCACCTCGGACTCGGCCCCGACCGCGGTGAGCACCCGCATACCAGCCGCGCCCGCAAGCGCCGCGCCGTGCGCCAGCAGCGTGGTCTTGCCGATTCCCGCTTCACCTCGAACCAGCAGGGCACCACCCTGGTCGTCAACGCCATCGATCAGCTCGGCCAGACGCTTGGCCTCCCGTTCCCGGCCGAACATCGACACGGTTCTCATGCCGGACCTGGGCTGTCCTGCATGCGCACGCGGCCTCCACGAACACCAGCAGACTGTTGGATGCCGCTGCCGGGTATACCGGGGAAGGCCGCGACGACCACGGCCGCCAGGAGCGCGGGCAGGGCGAACCCGTAGAACCCCGCCGCCACTGGGAACCGCTCCGCAAGCAGCCAGCCTCCATACACCGGTCCGAGTACACCCCCGAGCCGGCCGATACCGAGCGCGGCACCCACTGCGGTGCCGCGGTGCATCGTCGGGTACGAGGCGGCGACATAAGCGTTGACAAGGAACTGGGCGTTGACAGCGCCGACACCCACGACCGCCACCAGGGCGTAACCGGCCAGCATCGGCGGGGCCTGGGCAAGCAGCGCGAACGCCGCGCTCGCCGCCACGAAGGACCCGAAGATGACCCGCCGCCCACCGAACCGGTCGGCCAGCCGGGAAGACATCAGGGAACCGGCAACCACGCCAAAGTTGAGCGCAAGCAGAAACCTCAACGACGATCCGAGGTCGTACCCGGCTCGATTCATCAACAGCGGCAACCACGTGTACGAGCCGAACAGCACGAGCAGGCTCAGAAACGTCGCTGTCCAGAACAGCAGTGTCCGGGACGCGTAGTCGCGGCTCAGGAGCAGCGGCCAGGACCCCGCGGGGATCGATGGCTGCCCGGCGGCACGTTCGCGGGCAACCAGGAACTCACCCGACTCCGGCAGCCAGCGCAGTAGCACCGGGACAAGCACGACGACCGGCAGCACTCCGACGAGGAACATGGCACGAAACCCGCTGCCAGCCAACGCGATCGCTGACACCGCGCTCAGCGCACCACCAACCCCGATCCCACCGAACACGACGCCCTGATACAGGTTGCGGCGACCGGGCGGTGCGAACTCGGCCACGAACGCCGCCGCGGTCGGCAGCAGCACACCCGTGCCGAGCCCGACCACGAGGCGGCCGCCCCCGAACACCACCGGCGTTGGAGCAGCCGCACACACCAGCATCCCAAAACTGAAGACGACCACGCCACTCACCAACACCGGCCGGCGCCCGAGACGATCGGCAAACAGGCTCGCCACGATAGCGCCGAACAGCATCCCGACTAGGGCCGCCGACCCGAGTAGTCCGATCTCCCGCTCGCCCAGTTCCCACGCGTCGACCCTAAGCAGCATCGGAACGGCCGCCCCGTACACCACGATGTCGTAGCCCTCGACGACGAGAACCGCCCAGCACAGCGCCAACGTGACCTGCTGACTCCGCCGGACCGCCGGCCCCGATCCCAACCTGGTCACGAGCCCCACCCCTCGCGGCGTCGAAACCAGCCGACATCACCCAAATCGCGCATCCAAGGGCGGACTAGATCGCTGGCACACGCCGATTATCGACGTCTGCGACCCACGGCGCCAGACATCGCAACGCGAAGCAGACATGCGTGCGCCACCACGCTGCCGACAGGAACTGACGGCCCCGGAGCCCGCATAGCGTTATCCATCATGGCCGGGCAATTCCCACGAACACGCCAAGACGACGCGTCACCATCGCCGCGCGGCTCAGGCTGAACGCTGCCTATGATCTGGCAGACAGCCTGCCGAGCGGTTCACCCTGGCACGCTAACCACGAGCAGTTCGACCTCCTGACGAACCTATCTTCTCGGGGATCTTGTAGCCGGACACCTACATTCGACTGCACCACGCCGCACAACAACCCAACTACCCCCAGAACACCCTCGGATGAACCTTCTCGATCGGAACTCGTCTATGTAACAGCCGGTCGAAGCATAGGGGAAGCGTCCGGGGACGACAGGGCCACGCGCTCTCATTCGGCATGTAAGAGCCCTTGATCAGGTGCGCGCTCATCGGCAGTTGCGGACGTCGGCCGGCCCTGGAGGCCGCCCACGGAGCGTGACGGCTACGGCTGGTGGGGGCGCGCACGCTCGGCGGCAGATCCGGGCACGTGGGTGCGAGAGACTGACCTTGTGCGAAGGACCGGACGAGCAAGTGACGGTAGGCGTGCCGCTGTCAAGAGCGTGGCTGCCTATCTTGCAGACGACGATGCAGAGGTCTACAACCTCACTCAGGCCGCCGTCCAGCAATGCGCTGGCGGCCGCGCTGGACCTGACAGCCCTTGCAGCGGACGTGGTCATCGAGCTGGCTGCCTCGAAAGGAGGCAGGCCCGAGCAGATTCTTCGGTCGCTCGGACAGGGGAAGACGGGTGAGTCGTTGTACTCGTCTGATCCGGCGAGCCACAACCCTGCTCAGTCTGAAGCCGTGCAGGTCGTCTACCCCGATTCGCTGGACGAGCACGACTGGGCAATGACTGAGGCCAAGGGCTGGATTGAGGTAGTCGTCCGCTGGCCCGGGCGCGAGAAGGCGATCACCTTCTACGATCCGACCCGGTTGGCTCAGGAAGTGCAGAGTGCCATGACGATGCCCGGCTACTTCGCCGAGCGGGCTGTCGCCGTCGTACCAACGGTAACCAGGGAAGCGATCGAAGCTGCCGTGGCCCTGATGGCGCAACGTGATTTCGCCGACGTCGTTTGAGGTGCTGTTCCGGGGGACGGCGAGCAGCAGCAACCCGTGCGGCAGACGCCCGCGCGAAGCCGGTTACAAGCGGTGACGGTCGGACGCACGGACGCCGCCCGGTCGGCGGCAAATCCGGATGCCAAGGGAGTTCGTGCTGTGATCCGCGCCGGCGGATGCATCCCGTCCTGAATTGCATCGACAGAGTCGCTGGTCAGCTCTACCGTGCACTGGTGTCTCGTGACCAGCCTCCATTGGCTGTCCTGCATGGATTTGGTGTCGACGGGCCAGCCCGACCGCTGGACGGTGGACAGGGCACCTCGTGGGTTGCGGGGAACCTGGTGTTCAAGCCAGGCGACGGCCCGCTGCACGAATGGCTCGCTGGTGCGCTCGCCGATGTGACGCCTGACGGCTTCCGTGTCGCCGAGCCGGTCTGTACCCGTGAAGGCGCTTGGGTGTGTCACGGGTGGTCTGCCACGCGGTGGGTCGAGGGCAGCGAACCGGACCACTCCGCAATGTCGACGTGGCAGGAGATCCTTGCCGCCGGACGGGCGTTTCACCGGGCGGTGGCTCATCTTGGCCGCCCGGACCTCCTCGATCGGCGGCAGGACTGGTGGGCACGGGCGGACAGGGCGGTCTGGGGCGAGCGGGACATCCGGTTCCGCCCGGAGTTCGCCGCCGTGGCGCGACGGCTGCAGGACGCGCCGGAGCCGCTCGGGCGCCCTCAGATCGTGCACGCGGATCTGACGAATAACGTTTTGTTCGCTCCCGGACGCGCTCCGGCGGTCATCGACATCTCGCCCTACTGGCGGCCACCGGAGTATGCCGAGGGCGTCGTGGTGGCTGACGCGCTCTGCTGGCACAGCGCATCAGCGTCCCTGTTGGAGACGGTGGATGTGTCGGTGGCATCGGTAGCTCGTGCACTGCTGTTCCGGATGGCTACCACGAACGAACGCGTCGCTTCCGGAGCCGATAGAGCAGACCTTAAGGACGAAGCCCGACGGTACGCTCTCGCGACCGCAGCCTTAGGCTTGTGAGACACGAATCCTGGTGACACGCCCCCCGGGATCTGGCCCACAGCATCAACTGAAGGACCGCAACGCAAGCCGTCCAGCGGCGTACTCAACTCGGCTAGTGCCTCGTCATGCAGCCTTGAACGGGTAATCCGGGTGTCGGATCTTGGAGTTGAT
>NZ_JBHSPR010000091.1:0-3080 GCF_042658085.1 Plantactinospora solaniradicis
CCGACGTGTAGATCACGTACGCCAAAGCATCCGCGGCGATCCCCACCGGCTCCGACAACGCCGCCGCGGCCACCAACGGATCATCCACCGCCACCATCGGCACCCGCCCGGCCGGCAGATCATCCAAGACCTCATCCACGCCCAACACCAGCATCGCCCGGCTATCCGCCAACATGAACGCGATCCGCTCGACCGGCAGCTGCGCATCCACCGGCAGGTACGCCGCCCCCGCCTTCCACACCGCCACCATCGCCGTGATCATCTCCAGACCCCGCGGCAGACACAACGCCACCACCGAGTCCGGACCCACCCCCTGCGACCGCAGGTAGGTTGCCAACCGGCCAGCCCGCTGGTCCAACTGCGCGTACGTCAACCCGACACCACCAGCGGTCACCGCCACCGCGTCCGGCGTCCGGTCCACCCACCGACCGAACAACTCCACCACCGACCCGCCACCGGCCGGCACCGCCGTGTCATTCCACCCACGCAACACCAGATCCCGCTCCGCGGCATCCAACACATCCACCGCATGCACCCGCACACCCGGCGACCCCGTCACCACCTCCACCACCCGCACGAACAACCCCGCGAACCGAACCGCCGTCGCCTCATCGAACAGATCCGCGGCGACCGTGATCCCGCCCCGCACCCCGGCCGCAGCACCGTGGGCGTCGAACGCCTCGGCCGCCGTCACCCACAGGTCGAACTTCGCCGCATCGGCAGCCACCCGGTCGGATGCCGCGCCCTTGCCGATCCGGACGCCCGGCAACTCCAGTGCGGCGGAAACGGTGTTCTGCATGGTCAGAACCGTCTGCACGAGCGGATGCCGGGCCAGCGACCGGGCCGGCGACAGCTCCTCCACCAGCCGCTCGAATGGCACGTCCTGATGCACCAGCGCACCCAGAGTCGTCTCCCGCACCCGCGCCAGGACCTCCCGGAACTCCGGATCACCCGAAAGATCCGTACGGATCACCAGGGTGTTCAGGAAGAAGCCGACGAGGTCGTCCAAGGCCTCGTCGCTACGGCCGGCGACCGGTGAACCGATCGGGATGTCCACGCCCGCGCCCAGCCGCGACAGCAGCACGGCCAGCGCCGCCTGCAACACCATGAAGGACGTGACGCCCTCGGCCCGTGCCAGGTCCACGAGGCGCTGATGTGCCTCGGCGGGCAGCTGCCACGACGCGCCGTAGCCCTGGTGGCTCGCGACGATCGGTCGCGGCCGGTCGTACGGGAGCGGGAGCTCTTCCGGCAAGCCGTCCAGCGTCTGTCGCCAGTAGTCCATCTGTTTCGACAGCAGGCTCTCCGGACTGCCGTCGTCGCCCAGCAGGTCACGCTGCCACAGCGCATAGTCCGCGTACTGCACCGGCAACGGCACCCACTCCGGCACCTCGCCGCGCAGCCGGGCCGTGTACGCCGTCGTCACGTCACGCGTCAGCGGGCCCATCGACCAGCCGTCCCCGGCGATGTGGTGGACCACCAGCACCAGCAGGTGCTGGGCCGGCCCGGCGCCGTCGGGAGCCGTGTCCGGGCGGAAGAGCGCGGCCCGGATCGGCACCTCCACCGCCAGGTCGAACGCGTACCGCACCGCCTGTCCGACCGCGTCGACCGCGCCCTCGGTACTGACCTCGGCGACTGTCAGGCTCCAGTCCAGCTCCGTCATGTCGACGACGTGCTGGTACGGCTCTCCGTTCTCGCTGGGGAACACCGTACGCAACGACTCGTGCCGGGCGATCACGTCCCGCAACGCGAGTTCCAACGCCGCCGCGTCGACATCACCATCGAGCCGCAGCACCGTCGAGATGTTGTACGTCGCGCTCGGACCCTCCAACTGCGCCAGGAACCACAACCGGCGCTGCGCGAACGACAACGGCACCCGCTCCGGCCGCTGCGCCACCGCCCGCAACACCGGCCGGACCCGATCGGCGCCGTTCCTGGCCAGCCACTTCGCCAGCTCCGCGGCGGTCGGTGCCTCGAACAGCACCCGCAGCGGCACCTCCACGCCCAGCAGGACCCGGATGCGAGAGACCAGCCGCGCCGCAAGCAGCGAATGCCCGCCCAGCTGGAAGAAGCTGTCCTCCGCGCCCACCGTGTCCAAACCGAGGATCTGCGCGAAGGCCGCGCACAGCAGCTCTTCCTGTACGGTCTGCGGGCCTCGGCTCGAGCCGGTGGCGTTCGTGTACTCCGGCGCCGGTAGCGCCTTGCGGTCAACCTTGCCGTTGGCGTTCAGCGGGAGCTCCGGCAGCACCATGACCGTGGCCGGCACCATGTACTCCGGCAGCCGGGTGGCGACGTGCTCCAGCAGCCCGGCGACGTCTGTATCCGCGACCACATAGGCGACGAGGCGGTCGACCCGGGACACCACGACTGCCTGCTCCACACCCGGGTACGAGCGCACCGCGGCCTCGACCTCGCCCGGCTCGATCCGGAACCCACGGATCTTCAGCTGATCGTCGGCCCGGCCCAGGAACACCAGTCGCCCGTCCGGCGTCCACTTGGCGACGTCGCCGGTGCGGTACATCCGCTCGCCGTCACCGTACGGACACGCCACGAATCGTTGGGCGGTGAGCCCGGAGCGGCCGACGTAGCCTCGGGCGACGCCGGTTCCTGCCACGTACAGCTCACCGGCGACGCCGGCCGGCACCGGTGCCAACCCGTCGTCGAGGACGAATAGTCGGGTGTTCGTGATCGGTGTGCCGATCACGGGATCGTCGCCCGGCAGCAGCGGAAGCGACATCGACGCGCACACGGTCGTCTCGGTCGGGCCGTAGGCGTTGAAGAAGCGCCGATCGGCGGCCCACCGGTCGACCAGCCCCTGGTCAAGTGCCTCACCGGCCGACACCACGGTGGTCAGCGACGGTGCTTCGTCGGGGTTCAGCACGGCCAGCGCGGCCGGCGGCGACGTGAGGTGGGTGACCTCGTTCCGGGCCAGTACCTCGACCAGGCCGTCGCCCGGAACCAGCTCCCGCGCCGGGGCGACCACGAGGGCCGCGCCCGAACACAGGGCCATCAGCAACTCCCATGTCGCGGCGTCGAACCCGACCGCCGCGAACTGCAGAACCCGGTCGCCCGTACCCACCCCG
>NZ_JBHSPR010000092.1:0-2421 GCF_042658085.1 Plantactinospora solaniradicis
CTCCGGCGCCAGCACCCCCAACAGCGACGGCGGCAACGTCGCCACCTCCACCCCACCAGCGCGGACCAACCCGGCCAACGCCGCCGGGTCGCCACGATGCGCCTCGTCTGCCATCACCAACCGGCCACCACCGGCCAGGGTCACACACAACTCCGACACCGACGCGTCGAACCCGAACGACGCGAACTGCAACACTCCGGTCCCCGCACCGATCCCGAACAACTCCCGCTGCCCGGCCACCAGGCTCGCCAACCCGCGGTGCGTCACCTGCACACCCTTCGGCCGGCCCGTCGAACCCGACGTAAACATCACATACGCCGCCTGATCCGGATGCACCACCATCCCAGGTGCGGTAGCCGGCTGGCTGCCGAGCACTGCCTGCGTCGTCGGATCGTCCAAGGCCACGGTACGGATCCGCCCGACCGGCAGATCATCGACCGTCTCCTCCATGCCGACCAGCACCGACACCCGACCGTCGGCCAGCATCACCGCCAGCCGCTCCATCGGGTAGCCGGGATCCAGTGGCAGGTAGGCACCGCCGGCCTGCCACACCGCCAGGACGGTCGTCACGAAGTCCAGGCCCCGGGGCAGACACACCCCCACCACAACCTCCGGCCCGACGCCGACCCCGCGCAGGTAGTGCGCGAGCCGGTTCGCCCGCTCCCACACCCGCGCGTAGGACAGACCCTCGACACCGAACCGCACCGCCTCCGCCTCCGGCGCGGTCCCCACCCAACCAGCGATCAACCCCGGCACCAGATCCGCATCGGAAACCGACACCCCACCGGCAGCCCACGACCGCAACACCCCGCGCTCCGACTCGGTCAGCACCGACAGTCCGGACAACCGACGGTCACGGTCGGCCACGATCGCCGACACCAACGCCACGAAGTGACCCGCCAACCGGACCATCCGGTCCCGGTCGAACAGCGCCGTGCTGTACTGCACCGTGCCGACCAACCCACCGCCCCGCTCAGCCACCATGAACCGCAGGTCAACCCCACCAGCCACGTTCTCGATGGTCTCGACACCCTCACCACGGCGAGCAACATCGCTCCCGTGCCCATCCCGGGTTTCGGCTTCGCTCGCCGTTCCGGTGAAGTAGTTGAACAGCACCTGGAACAACGGGCTCCGGGACCGGTCCCGGACCACGCCGAGCTCGTCGACGAGCTGCTCGAACGGCACATCCTGATGCGCGTACGCGGTCAGGGTCTCGGCCCGGACCCGACCCAACAGCTCGGTGAACGTCGGGTCACCGGACAGGTCGGTGCGTAGCACCAGGGTGTTGACGAAGAACCCGATCAGGCCCTCGATCTCGGCCCGGTTCCGGTTCGCGATCGGCGTACCGACGACGATGTCGTCCTGGCCCGAGTATCGGCCCAGCAGGACGTTGAACGCGGCGAGCAGAGTCATGAACATGGACGCTCCGGCGTCCCGCGCGACCGCACGCAGACCGTCGGCCACCTCGGCCGGCACCACGAACTCGAGCTCCGCGCCGGCGCTGGACCGCTGCGCCGGTCGCGGTCGGTCGGTCGGCAGTTCCAGCGTCGGCACACCCGTCAACCGCTGCCGCCAGTAGTCGAGCTGATCGTCGAGGACGTCGCCGGTCAGCCACTGCCGCTGCCACATCGCGAAATCGGCGTACTGCACCGGCAACGGCGCCAGCCCCGGCTCGGCCCCTTCCTGGGCCGCGGCATACAGCACGTCGAGTTCACGGCGCAGGATGTTGGCCGACCACTCGTCACCCACCACGTGGTGCATGGCCAGCGCCAACACATGCTCATCCGCGGCCACCCGCAGCAGGCTCGCCCGGAACAACGGCCCAGCCGCCAGATCGAACGGCACCACCGCATCGGTGGCCAGCCACGCCCGTACGGCAGCGGCCGGATCGTCCTCACTGGACAGGTCGATCAGCGGCAGGTCGAACGGTGCCGGCGGGTCGACCACCTGACCCGGCACCCCGTCGGTGCCGGCGACCAGTCGGGTCCGTAGCACCTCATGCCGGGCCACCAACCCGCCAAGCGCCGTGGCCAACGCCGCCACATCGAGCTCACCGATGAGGTGCGCCGGCATCTGCATGTTGTACTCGGCCGAGCCGGGGTCGAGCTGGGCCAGGAACCACAGGCGTTGCTGCGCGAACGACAACGGCAACAACCCGTCGCGGTCCACCGGCACGATCGGCGGGGTATCGGTGCCCTGCGCCGATCCGGCAACCACGGCCGCCAATTCGGCCACCGTCGGACCGTCGAACAACGCCGCGACCGGCACCTCCACGGCGAACACGGCCCGGATCCGCGACACCACCCGGGTGGCGAGCAGGGAATGCCCGCCCAGGGTGAAGAAGTTGTCGCGTACCCCGACCCGGTCCACGCCCAACAGCTCGGCCCAGATCCCGGCCAGGAGTTCCTGTGTCGGCCCGGA
>NZ_JBHSPR010000093.1:0-1107 GCF_042658085.1 Plantactinospora solaniradicis
CGCGACCGCCCCCAGCAACACCATCAAATGCCCGACCAACCGCCGCACCGTCGACTCGTCGAACAGCGCGGTCGCATACTCCACCCCACCAACCAAGCCCCCGTCACGCTCACCCACCGACAACGCCACATCGAACACCGACGACACCCGAGGGATCCCGTCCACATCACCGCCGAACAATCCACCAACCAGCCCACTGGGCGATCCGTCCTCGGTGACGTAGTTGAACAGCACCTGGAACAGCGGTGTGCGGGACCGGTCCCGGACCACACCCAGCTCGTCGACGAGCTGCTCGAACGGCACATCCTGATGCGCGTACGCCGCCAGGGTCTCCGCCCGCACCCGGCCCAGCAGTTCGGTGAACGTCGGATCGCCGGACAGGTCGGTGCGCATGACGAGGGTGTTGACGAAGAACCCGATCAGAGTCTCGATCTCGGCCCGGTTCCGGTTCGCGATCGGCGTACCGACGACGATGTCGTCCTGACCCGAGTACCGGCCCAGCAGGACGTTGAACGCGGCGAACACCGTCATGAACATCGACACGCCAGCGTCCCGGGACAGCACCCGCAGACCGTCGACCACCTCGGCCGGCACCACGAACTTGAGCACCGCACCAGCACTGGACCGCTGCGCCGGCCGCGGCCGATCGGTCGGCAACTCCAGCGTCGACACACCATCGAGACGGTCTCGCCAGTAGTCGAGCTGATCGTCGAGGACGTCACCGGTCAGCCACTGCCGCTGCCACACCGCGAAATCGGCGTACTGCACCGGCAACACCGGCAAAGCGGGCTGCCCACCGTCGCGCGCTGCGGCATACAACACGTCCAACTCACGACGCAGGATCCCGGCCGACCACTCGTCACCCACCACGTGGTGCATCGCCAACGCCAACACATGCTCATCCGCGGCCACCCGCAGCAGGCTCGCCCGGAACAACGGCCCGGCCGCCAGATCGAACGGCACCACCGCATCGGTGGCCAGCCAGGCTCGTGCGGCAGCGATCGGATCGTCCTCGGTAGACAGGTCGATCAACGGCAGGTCGAACGGCGCCGGCGGGTCGACCACCTGCCACGGCACCCCGTCAGCATCGGCGACCAGCCGGGTCCG
>NZ_JBHSPR010000094.1:0-1402 GCF_042658085.1 Plantactinospora solaniradicis
CGCGACCGCCCCCAGCAACACCATCAAATGCCCGACCAACCGCCGCACCGTCGACTCGTCAAACAGTTCCCTGCTGTACTCGACGCCACCACGCAAACCCGAGTCCGTCTCCCCGATATTCAAACTCAGGTCGTAGATGGTCGAGACCACACCGCTGTCCCGCTGTTCGCCGCTGTCCTCCCGCCATTCACCGTCACCAGTGCCGTAGTTGACCAGCACCTGGAACAGCGGTGTGCGGGACCGGTCCCGGACCACGCCGAGCTCGTCGACGAGCTGCTCGAACGGCACATCCTGATGCGCGTACGCCGCCAGGGTCTCCGCCCGCACCCGGCCCAGCAGTTCGGTGAACGTCGGATCGCCGGACAGGTCGGTCCGCATGACGAGGGTGTTGACGAAGAACCCGATCAGAGTCTCGATCTCGGCCCGGTTCCGGTTCGCGATCGGCGTACCCACCACGATGTCGTCCTGACCCGAGTACCGGCCCAGCAGGACGTTGAACGCGGCGAACACCGTCATGAACATCGACACGCCAGCGTCCCGGGACAGCACCCGCAGACCGTCGACCACCTCGGCCGGCACCACGAACTTGAGCACCGCACCAGCACTGGACCGCTGCGCCGGCCGCGGCCGGTCGGTCGGCAACTCCAGCGTCGGCACAGCATCGAGACGGTCTCGCCAGTAGTCGAGCTGATCGTCGAGGACGTCACCGGTCAGCCACTGCCGCTGCCACACCGCGAAATCGGCGTACTGCACCGGCAGCACCGGCAAAGCGGGCTGCCCACCGTCGCGCGCTGCGGCATACAACGCGTCCAACTCACGACGCAGGATCCCGGCCGACCACTCGTCAGCCACCACGTGATGCATCGCCAGCGCCAACACATGCTCATCCGCGCCGAGCCGCAGCAACGTCGCCCGGAACAACGGCCCAGCCGCCAGGTCGAACGGCACCACCGCGTCGGCTTCCCGCCACACCTCCACAGCAGCGACCGGATCGTCCTCACCCGACAGGTCGATCAACGGCAGATCGAACGACGCCGGCGGGTCGACCACCTGCCACGGCACCCCGTCAGCATCGGCGACCAGCCGAGTCCGCAGCACCTCATGCCGGGCCACCAACCCAGTCAACGCCACGGCCAACGCCGCCACATCAAGCTCGCCGGCCAGGTGGACCGGCATCGGCATGTTGTACTCGACCGAGTCCGGCTCCAGCTGGGCCAGGAACCACAGGCGCTGCTGCGCGAACGACAACGGCAACAGCCCGTCGCGGTCCACCGGCACGATCGGCGGGGTCACCGCTCCTGGTGTAGATACGTCGATGACTTCGGCGAGCCCGGCCACCGTGGGTGTGTCGAACAGCGCCGCGACCGGCACCTCGACGGCGAACACGGCCCGGATTCGGGAC
>NZ_JBHSPR010000095.1:0-97836 GCF_042658085.1 Plantactinospora solaniradicis
GCCTACACCACTACGAAGGACGGACCTGGCAAGGCTGGCACCACCACGTCACCCTCGTCTCCGCCGCTCATGCCTTCCTCACCCTGCACCGCCTGAACCCAGAAGCGGCAGCGCCGGCCTGACCCTCTACGCCGTACTCCGCAACCTGCAACACCAGCTCGTCCGCCTGGCCGGCGCCTGCCCCACCTGCAAAACACGGTTCCCGACAACGAAACCCCGCTACCCACTCAGATTATGACAAAGCACTACTAGCGGACCGAAGGAACGGACAGTCGAAGGCCGCCCCCCGCCATACGCGGGGGCCGGCCTTCGTCGTGCTCAGTGCGCGGCGCGAACCGCCGAGAGGAGTCCGCCCTCGCCCTCGTCCTGCTGCGGCGGGGTGAGCACCGGACGCCCGTAGGCCTCGGCGCGCTCACGCAAAGTAAAGGTCTCCGCCTCCCAACCGAGGCCGTCTAGCCAGCCGACCGGGTCCTCCGGCATCTCCCAGACCCACATCGACGCTGCCGATCCCGGAGCGGCATCCCCGCGAAAGCGTTCGACCACACCGCGCGAGCCCAGTGTGAGGCCCATCCTGCTGCCTGCAGCGGACAGCGCGCCGACCCGTTCGAGCAGCGACTCCACTGCGTCCTCGGGCAGATAGATCAGCAGTCCCTCGGCGATCCACACCGTCGGCTGCGCCGGATCGTGCCCGGCCACGGCCAGGGCGCCGGGCCAGTCCTCGCGTAGGTCGACCGAAACGGTGATCCGCTCGCAGCGCGGAACGGCACGCTCCTGACGCAGCACCGAGGCCTTGAAGCCTAGCGGTTCGGCCGTGTCGACCTCGAACAGCCGCGTTCCCGCGGGCCAGTTCATCCGGAAGGCCCTGCTGTCCATCCCGGCTCCGAGCAGCACGACCTGCCGGACGCCGGACGCGACCGCCCGATCCAGCAGGTCGTCCAGGAACTTCGTCCGGATGACGATCGAGAAGGCCACACCGAGCCAGCGGCGCCGCGCCGCCTCGTCCGCGCGCGGGGGCGGCGGCGTCCCGGGGCCTCTCCCGCCGGCCGTGGCGAAGGCCAGCGCCAGCGGGTCCCGGAATAGCGGCTGTTCGCGTGCCGTCTCCATTGCCCTCACCCTGGCCACGCCCACGGCTGTGGCCCACACCCCGGACGGCTCGATCGGTCCCGCCGCATGAGTCATGCGTTCAGCCTAGCTACGCGGCGTGTCACCCAACACCGTGAACGTTCGTGGTCACAGCACAAGCTTGTCTTTTAACCTTCGGGTTGGTTGGCCTGCTGTTTCATGGTGTCGTGATTGGACAGCAGGACGGCCCTCGGTGATCATGGCGTCTCGCTGAAGATGACCATGATCCTGATCCGAAGGCCGTGATGAGCAGTGTGCCTGACCCCGCTGACCGCGTCGAGTCGCTGCGGCGACTCGGCTGGTTCCGGGAGGAGTTTTACGCCTGTCTGACCAGGCGGCCCGACGCCCTGTTCGAGTTGACGGACGCGCTGTTGTGCGCCGACGGCCCGGTCCAGAGTCTGGTCGGACTGAGCTTGACCGTCGAGCACCGCCGGGGCCATGGCGCCCTCTACGACGCGATCAACCACGGCCGGGTCGACCTGGGCCGACTGCGCCAGGCGGTGACAGCCCTGCCTGTCCCGCTGGCCGCTGACGGGCGGATCGTGCTGGCTATCGACGTGTCCCCGTGGCTGCGGCGGGAGGCCCACACCAGCCCCGAACGGCTCTACTGCCACGTGTCCGGGCAGACCCGAGCCCAGGACCAGCGGGTTCCCGGCTGGCCCTACTCGATCGTCGCCGCTTTGGAGACCGGCCGCACGTCTTGGACCGCGATCCTGGACGCCGTGCGGCTCGGGCCGGCCGACGACGAGATGGCTGTGGCCTGCGCCCAGCTTCGGGAGGTTATCGATCGGCTGATCACCGCAGGACACTGGCGCCCGGGTGACCCGCCGATCCTGATCGTGACCGACTCCGGCTACGACACCGCCCGCCTTGCCCACGACCTGGCCGGCCTACCCCTGCAGATCCTCGGCCGGCTGCGCACCAGCCGGGTGATGCGTTTGCCCGCACCGCAGCGCACACCCACCACGGTCGGCCGGCCTCGCCACCACGGCCCAGAATTGCGGTTGTCCGACGAGAGCACCTGGCCACAACCAGCCCATCACACCCGGACCGAGACCCGCCGCTACGGCATCGCCCAGGCCGTCGCCTGGAATCGGGTGCATCCTCGGCTGACTCGCCGCGCCGCCTGGATCAGCCACAGCGGGCCCTTGCCAATTCTCGAGGGCACCCTCATCCGCCTGACCGTCGACCGTGTTCCATCCGGGCAGAACCCTAAACCGATCTGGCTGTGGTGCTCCACGCCCGACCTGAGCGCCGCCCAGGTCAACCTGCTCTGGCAGGCTTACCTACGGCGTTTCGACCTCGAACACACCTTCCGGCTGCTCAAACAGACCCTCGGCTGGACCCGGCCGCGGCTACGCGACCCGGCCGCCGCCGACACCTGGACCTGGACCTGGACCTGGCTGATCATCGCCGCCCACAACCAACTCCGCCTGGCGCGCAGCCTGGCCGACGACCTACGCCGCCCCTGGGAGAAACCCGCCACTTCAGCCCGGACCGGCCGACTAAGCCCGACACGGGCCCGACGCGCCTTTAGGAACCTCCGGCCGCAGACCAGCCAACCCGCGCAGGCGCCAAAACGCACCCGGCCCGGCCCCGGACGCCCACCCGGCAGCCCCAACCGACACCGCGCACCCCACCACGACGTCGGCAAAACCATCCACCGCGCCCGCACCCAAGCCGACCTGCAGAAACCCGAAGGTTAAAAACAAGACTAGCGGGCGAAGGTGCCGACCATGTTGCCGCTGGCCAGTTCCAACTCCTCGACGGCGGCGTGCACGTCGGGCGCCTGCGGGGCACCGGGAAGTTCCAGTGGCCGGTTCACCGCGTAGAGCCGGAAGAAGTACCGGTGCGGATCGTCGTTCATCGGCGGGTGCGGGCCAGCCCAGCCGGCCGTGCCGAAGCCGTTCGTCCAGGTACGTCCGCCCGGCGGGACCTCACCCTCGTCCACGCCGCCGGAGACCGCCTCGATCCCGGTCACGAGCCAGTGCAGGAACGGTGTCCGCCCCGCGTCCCGGTCCTCGACCAGCAGGACCAGTTCGGTGGCCTCTTCGGGAACATCGAACCACTCCAACGGCGGAGAGATGTTCCCACCGGACCGGGAGAACCGGTCCGGCAGCCGGTCGTGGTCGTTGAAGGCAAGACTCCGCAGGACGATCCCAGCCATACCGTCGCCCTCCCTCCGGATCCCGTCCTCCGGCATCCGGTCATGATCGCGGTGGTGATCCCGGTGGTACATCCGCGCCGCTGCTCCGCTCGCGGGTACCCGGCGTCGGCGCGGCGAAACGGGAGCGGACGGGATCAGCGCCGACGTTTTCCGCAGTTCCGCGCAAAATGCATGCCCGTGGCCCGGCGCTTGCCCGACATCCGCCCGAAGAGGTCGTCCAGCAGCAGCGTGAGTCCCGCACCGATCAGCCAACTGTCCTTGGCGATCGGGACGCCCTGCTGGGTCGGCCGGACGCTGCCCGGCTCGCGGAGCCCGGGGGTGGCCAGGTACAACCGCATCAGGCCGCCGCCGAATCCGACCAGTCCCGTGCCCACCAGTGCCGACGGGATGACCGGCACCAGCAGGGCAGCGCCGAGGGCGAGTTCGGTGCCGGCGAGCAGCCTGGCGAAGACGTCGGGTCCGATCCGCCTGACCTGGGGGATGGCGCCGACGGCCATGCCGTGGGTGGCGGCCGCCGACTCGCCCTCCAGATTCCACTTGGAGAGGCCGGAATTCAGGAAGAACGCGCCGATGGCGACGCGCAGCGGAAGATGGGACAGATTCATCGGTCGCTCCACTCTGCCGGTGCCGCTGTGGCGACCGCCTACCCAGAAAGCCCGGTCGCACACCGCCGGGGCCCCCTGGCCAGCGCTCCGGGTCGCCGCCGCCGATCCACTCCCCCGCGCCCCGGCCTACGCCGGGGGCGCCGGCTGCTCCGGGGTCCGACCCCAACTGCGCGCGGTGTCCACCGCCGCCATTCCGGCCAGCACCAACATGGCGCAGGCCGCCACCGCGACCAGCGGCAGCAGCGTCATCGCCGGAGAGATCGCCCCGAGTACGCCCAGGGCGACCAGCCGGGACGGGGAGACCCGGCCGAAGACCTCGTACTCGAACCGGGACCGGCCGATCAGGAACAGCGCCGGCCCGCCGAGCACGAGTGCGATCATCGCCCAGCCCGAATGGTCGAGCGGATGCGCGATGATGAGTTCGAAGCTGGACGCCTTGAGCACCACCCCGGTCACCATCATCAGATGGGTGTACGGGGCGATCCGGAAGAACCGCCGGGTCTCGATGACCGACTCGATCGCCAGCGGCAGGACCTCCCCGGCCCGGTGGGTGTAGATCCGCCACAGCAGTACGGTGCTCAGGAACGCGATCAGGAACGCCCCGGAATGCGCCGGTCCCGCCCGCACTCCGCTGTAGGCGAAGCCGGTGATCAGGACCGCGTCGCCGAGCGCGATCGTGAAGAACTGCTGGTAGCGCTCGGCGAGGTGGGCGGCGGTGACGTTGTACTGCGACTGCGGCAGCCGCCCGAGCCACGGGGTCGGATAGCCCAGGCTGAAGGCGAGGTAGTCGATCAGCACCGCCAGTGCCCAGAGAGCGATCCGGACGCCCTCCCCGGACATCAGTCCGCCGACGATCCATGGCACCGCCGAGATGGCGAACCAGAAGAAGATCCGGATCGCCCGGCCCTGTGCCCGCTGACCCCGCAGGCTCGGCACCAGGAACAGTCCACGGCCCAGATGGATCCCGACGTACGCGCACGCGAAGACCAGGCCGCCGGAGCCGAACGCGTGTGGCACGGTCGCCGCCATCAGCAGGCTGCCCAGCATGACGGCGACGGTGAGCAACTGGATCGAGACCTGCTGCGGATCGTAGAGGTCGGTCAGGAACGCGGTGATCGCCCACACCCACCACACCCCGGCGAGCAGCACCGCCGACTCGGCGACGCCGAACCAGTCCAGGTTCTGCACCAGGTGTCGCGAGATGAGGGCGAGCGCGACGACGTACACCAGGTCGAAGAAGAGTTCCAGGAGCGAGACCCGGCGCGACCCCTCCGGGTCGCGCTCGAGTGCCGCCTTGGTACTCGCCCTCACCTTGCCAAGACTGCGGCAGAATGAGGTCTTTTGTTGGGGTTAATCCGTATTCCCTGAGCCGTGCGATCTCGGCGTGTCCGCTCCCCGAGCGCCGAGTACCGTCCGTGGGCATGGTTGAGCTGATCCCCGCCGCCCGGATAACGGAAGCCGCTGCCCGTATCCAGCCGCACGTCCTGCGTACTCCCACCGTCGCCAGCCCCGGGCTGGCCGAGGTACTGGACGTCCCGGTCGCGCTGAAGCTGGAGATCCTCCAGCATTCCGGCAGTTTCAAGCCCCGGGGGATCGCCAACAAGCTGCTGTCGCTCTCGCCGGAGGACTTCGCCGCCGGGTTGGTCACGGTCAGCGGCGGCAACCACGGCATGGCCCTGGCGGCGATGGCCGGCCGGATGGGCGGCCGGGCGACCATCGTGATGCCGGAGTCGGCCCCGGCCCGGTCCATCGCCCGGGTCCGCGCCACCGGGGCGACGCTGCTGCTCACCGCCGACGTCTCCCACGCGTTCGAGATCGCCGAGGAGCATCGGCAACGGGGCATGACCTATGTCGATCCGCTGGGGGATCCGGCCATCGTCGCCGGGCACGGAACGGTCGGCGCCGAGTTCATCGCCGACCGGCCGGACCTGACCGACGTGGTGGTCAGCATCGGCACCGGCGGGCTCATCTCGGGGGTCACGACCGCGATCAAGGCGGTGAACCCGGCGGTACGGATCTGGGGCGTGGAGACGGTCGGTGCCGAGAGCATGTCCCGGTCCCTGGCCGCCGGCCACCCGGTCCGGGTCGACGTCACCTCGATCTCGAGCACACTCGGCGCGCCGACCGTCAGCGAACTGACCCTGGCGCACGTCCGGGCGTACGTCGAGGAGGTCCTGGTGGTCTCCGACGCCGAGGCGATCGACGGGGTGCTCACCGTGGCCGACGAGGCCAAACTGTGGTTGGAACCGGCGGCCGGCTGCCTGGTCCCGGCCGCCCGGCGGGTGATCGAACGGGTCGGCCGGGACGCCGTCCTCGGACTCGTGCTCTGCGGCGGCAACGCCACCGTCGCGGACGTCGTGGCCTGGGCGACCCGGACGGGTGGGCTCACCCGCCCGTACCAGCCCGTCGCGGGGTAGATGCCGACGACTCGGCGAGGTGCGCGGGTCAGGCCGACAGTTCGCGCTCCAGTGGGGTCCGGAACTGCGGCGTGACCCGCGCCTCGCCGAGCCGGTCGGTGAGGTCCGCGGCGGCCGTCCGTACCGCGCCGAGCGCGTCCGAGCCGACGTCTTCGAGCATCCGGTACGCGATCTCGCCGTCCTTGCGCTGCGCCCAGCCACCGACGATCCGGCCGTCCCACCACACCGTCGGACCGATGTTGCCGAACCGGTCGAAGAGGTGGGGCGCGTGCGCGCCCAGGAACCAGTCCCGCCGGGACCAGCCCATCGGGGTGGGGTCGAGGCCGGGCAGCAGCGCGGCCCAGGGCTCCACCGGAGCCACCGGTTCGAGATCGTCGGCCAGGACCAGCCCGGTCCCGTCGTCGAGTTCCACCTCGACCGGGTCCAGCCGGGCCAGTGCCCGACGCACCTGGCCGACGGTCCATCCGGTCCACCAGCGCAGGTCCTCGGCCGGAGCGGGCCCGTACGCGGCCAGCCAGCGACGGGCCAACTCGACCTCGGCGTCCTCGGCCGACCACTGCGCCAACGGCTCCGGGTACCAGCGGTCGGCGAGCGACCAGCGGTACGGGCCGTATCGCCAGGTGCTCCGGGGCCGGCCCCGGACGATCCGCCCGTCGGCGGCGAGCAGAAGCAGTAACCGGGTGACGACCCGCTGCCGCCCCTCGTAGGACTTGCCCGGCGACAACACCAGCGGCTGGCGCAGCCGTGGATCCTCCTCGGCCAGTTCCATCGAGGTCAGCTCGCCGCGCGCCTCGATCGCCCGCAGCGCCACCTCCTCGACCTCGGCGAGCCACCGCTCCACGTCGTCGCCCACGCCGGCCTCGGTGAGGAAGCCGAGCATCTTGCGGCGCTCCCGGCCGGCGACCGTACGGGCGCACGCCTCGTGCAGCACCGGTACGAGTTCCACGGGGGTGACGAACATGGTCCGGCGCATCGCCAGCATCCGGATCAGGGCCCGATCCTCGTAGAGGGCCCGGTCGATTGTCGCGACGTCGGCGGTCGTCGACCGGGCGAACAGCGCCAGGTAGACCGTGGGCGGATCGGAGGCGTGCAGCGCCACCAGGTCCCGGGCGACCTCGACCGGATCGTCGGTTCGGGCCGCCGCCGCCAGCCGGTGTCGCCGGCCGATCCTGGCCCGCCGCTGTGCCCCGTCGATCCGCACCCTGCCGTTTCCCTTTCGACTGTCCGACGGGCCCGATCCGCTGTGCGAGGTCAGCGAACGCCCGCCAGCCTGCCCGAAGACGAGCGTGCCGCCCGGCGGCAGGAAGTGCCTGGCTGCGGGTCCCTTCCCATGTGGCGGCCAGCCTAACAACCTCCGCCGGGCCGCTGATTCTTGATCCAGACCTATGCCTGACCCACGGCCTGGGCGATGGCGAGGGTGTGCTGATATTCGCGCCAGTGGGCCAGTTTGCCGTCCCTGGTCCGCAGCACCCCGATGAACGGCGCCGAGGCGGTGACCCCGGTCGCCGTGTGGGTGCCGACCAGTTCGTACTCGACCACGATCACCTCGGGGTCACCGGTCTCGTGCATGACCACGTTGCGGCAGTCGTCGAACCTGACCGGGAACGCCGCCCGGCTCGCTTGCGTGTACTCGAGGACCCGTTGCTTTCCCTCGGTACGCGTAGGGCGACCGGGTGCGGCGAACGGCGTCTCGAGCACCACGTCGTCGGCGAGCAGGTCCGACTCGTAGGTGGGCAGGTTCGCGAGCCACCGGGCGCGCATGCTGTCGAAGATCTCGCTTGGCGTCATGTCGTCCCCCTGGATAATGAGTCAGGACTCGACTTGCGTCACCGATAATAATGAGTGGAGACTCACTTTGCTAGAGGGGCCACCGCTGCGTGCCGACGCGCAGCGCAACCGGGCACGCATCCTGGACGCCGCCGAGGCGGTCTTCGCCGAGGCCGGCACCCGCGCCTCCACAGAGGAGGTGGCCCGTCGGGCCGGCGTTGCCATCGGCACGGTCTTTCGTCACTTCCCCACCAAGGACGACCTGCTCGCCGCGATCATGAAGCGACTGCTGGCGCAGCTCGTGGAGGAGGCCGGAAGACTCGACCTCTTCGCGTTCTTCACGCACGTGGTGGCGCAGGCCGCGGCGAAGAAGGCCGTCGTCGATCTGCTCGCCGGGTCCGGCGTGGACATCCGGCTTCCGGACGCGGTAGGTCGGCTGGAGGAGGCGGTGGGCCGGCTGCTGGAAGCGGCCCAGGCCGCCGGAGACGTCGCCGCCCCGGTACGGCTACCCGAGGTGATGGCGCTCTTTCTCAGCGTATGCCAGGGCGCCCTGCACGCCGGATGGGACAACCAGTTGCAAGCCCGTACGCTCGCGGTCATCTTCGCCGGCCTGAGGTGCGACTGACCGCCGGCCTCGGGGACCAGGTGCGCGTTCACCGGCACCGATCGACCGAACCGTCGTCAGGGCGGGCCGGCTGTGCCGTTAGGGGACGATCGCGTCGACGTAGCCGCCGTCGACCCGGACCGCCGCACCGGTGGTGGCCGAGGCGAGCGGCGAGGCGAGGTAGGTGACCAGGTTGGCGATCTCGGCGGGCTCGATCAGCCGCTGGAGCAGGGACTGCGGCCGGTGCGCCCGCATGAACTCGCGCTGCGCCTCCTCCCACGGCAGTTGCCGGTCCACCAGTTCGTAGACGAAGTCCTCGACCCCACCGGTGTGGGTCGGGCCGGCGATCACGGCGTTGACCGTCACGCCCGTACCGGCGGCTGCCTTGGCGAAGCCCCGGGAGACGCCCAGCAACGCCGTCTTGGAGACGCCGTAGTGGATCATCTCGGCCGGGATCACCACCGCGGAGTCACTGGCGATGTACTGGACCCGTCCCCAGCCGCGCTCCATCATCCCGGGCAGGTATTCGCGGGTCAGCCGGACCGCGGCCAGGACGTTCACCTCGAAGTACCGGCGCCACTGCTCGTCGTCGATCTCCAGGGCCGGAACGGCGCCGAAGATGCCCAGGTTGTTGACCAGGATGTCGACGGTCGGCAGGACCTCCAGAGTCCGCGCCGCCCCCTCGTCACTGGCGACGTCGGCCGCGACCTCGATCACGTCGGCACCGGGCACCTCGGCCCGCAGCGCCGTCGCCGCCCGCCCCACACTGTCGGCGGTACGGCCGTTCACCGCCACCCGGGCGCCGGCTCGGGCGAGCTGGGTGGTGATGGCGGCGCCGATGCCCTGGGTCGAGCCGGTGACCAGCGCGGTCCGGCCGGTGAGGTCGATATTGACGGTCATGCGGTTCCTCTTCGTCAGCACGTTGTCCGGGCCGACCGGCCCGGGTGGGGCCGGCCCGGCTTCCCGACCAGCCCGACCGTAACGGCACCGGCCGGACCTCGCAGCGGCGGCGGTCCGGCCGGGGTGGCCCACGTCACGGCTTCTCACGGGGCCGGCCTCGGTGCGTCGCACATCGCAAGGCGGGCACCGACCCGGCGGGCGTCGAACGATAACCGCTCGCTCCGAGCGTGCGCCGCTGCCTAGATTGGCGGCCATGAACGAGGCGGAGGTCCCCGAGTGGGGCCGGGGCGTCCGGCGGGTCGCCGTGCTGACGGGGGCGGGCATCTCCACCGACTCGGGGGTGCCCGACTACCGGGGCCCGAACGGGGTGTGGACCCGGGACCCCGCGCTCGCGGACGCTTTCCGGTACGACCGCTTCATGGCCGATCCGGACGTCCGGGCGCGGTTCTGGCAGACCTATCTCGGCCACGCCGCCTGGCGGGCCGAGCCCAACGCCGGGCACCACGCCCTGGCCGAACTGGACCGGGCCGGGCTGGCGGTACGGATCCTGACCCAGAACGTCGACGGCCTGCACCAGATGACCGGGATCGCTCCCCGCAAGGTTCTGGAGCTGCACGGCAGCATGCGCTCGGTGGTCTGCACCGGATGCCGGCAGCGGAGCCCCGCCTCGGAGACCCTGGCCAGGGTGGCTGCGGGCGAGACGGATCCGGCCTGCCCCGCCTGCGGTGGCATTCTCAAGCTCGCCGTCGTGCTGTTCGGCCAACATCTCGACCACGACACCTTCGCCCAGGCCGAGAAGATCGCCGAGGCGAGCCAACTGCTGCTGGCGGTGGGCAGTTCCCTCCAGGTCGAGCCGGTGGCCTCGCTGTGCCGGGTCGCGGTGCTGGCCGGTGCCCGGCTCGTGATCGTCAACCGCGACCCGACGCCGTACGACGGGATGGCGGACGCGCTGGTCCGCGAGCCGATCAGCACGGCGCTGCCCCGGATCACCGCCGCGCTCACCGCCGCCCAATCGGCCTGAACCGCCGCCCAAGCGGTCTGAACCACCGCCCGGCCGGCTGAACCGTTCTACGCCGTACCGTGAGCGGTCCGTCACGGCATCGTGTTCGTACGCATGCCGGACGACCGTTCGGCTCAGCCGATCGACCGTCGAGCGATCGGCCGAACGGAGTTGATCATGTCAGCAGGAGCCGGCGACTAGGTTCCGGGCGGTAGAGCAAGCCACGGCGGAGCCGACGACGCGGGCCGTCCACCGCCGTAACCCCCACGCCCTCGCCCGCCCTGCCCGCAAGCGAGGTACGACCGTGCCGCTGCTGTCCGCACTCGACCATCAGCACACCGTCGCCGCCCCGGGATACAGCCGCTGGCTGATTCCGCCGGCCGCGCTGTCCGTGCACCTCTGCATCGGTCAGGCGTACGCGACAAGCGTCTACAAGAACTCTCTGATCGCCCACTTCGACGCCAGCCAGACCGCCATCGGTGTCATCTTCAGCATCGCCATCGTGATGCTGGGACTGTCGGCGGCGGTCGGCGGAACCTGGGTGGAGGCGAACGGACCACGCAAGGCCATGTTCGTCTCGGCGTGCTTCTGGGCCACCGGCTTCCTGGTCGGCGCGCTCGGCATCGCGACCGGGCAACTCTGGCTGGTCTACCTGGGCTACGGCTTCCTCGGCGGGATCGGGCTCGGCATCGGATACATCTCACCGGTGTCCACTTTGATCAAATGGTTCCCGGACCGCCCCGGCCTCGCGACCGGGTTGGCCATCATGGGCTTCGGCGGCGGCGCGATGCTGGCCAGCCCGCTGTCCCGGCAGCTGCTCTCGTTCTACGACCCCGGTTACGATCCGTCGAACTCCGCCTCGGTGGCCTCCGGCGGGGCGCTGGTGGGGCTCTTCGTCACGCTGGGTGTCGGCTACTTCGCCATCATGATGTTCGGCGTGTTCAACGTCCGGGTGCCCGCACCCGGCTGGCGACCGGCCGGCTTCGATCCGGCCACGGTGGCCGCCAAGCCGCTGGTCACCACCGCGAACGTCTCGGCGACGAACGCCATCCGGACCCGCTCCTTCTGGTTGCTCTGGATCGTGCTGTTCTGCAACGTCACCGCCGGCATCGGGATCCTCGAACAGGCCAGCCCGATGATCCAGGACTTCTTCCGCGACGGCGGGACGTCGACCGTCACCATCGCCGCGGCCGGTGGCTTCGTCGGACTGCTGTCGCTGTTCAACATGGCGGGCAGGTTCGTCTGGTCGTCGACCTCGGACGTCATCGGACGTAAGCCGATCTACATGGTCTACCTCGGCGTCGGCATGGTGCTCTACGCCCTGCTGGCCCTGATCGGCTCCACCGCGACCGCGCTCTTCGTGCTGCTCGCCTGCGTCATCCTGTCCTTCTACGGCGGAGGGTTCGCCACCGTCCCCGCCTACCTGCGGGACCTGTTCGGCACCTACCAGGTCGGTGCGATCCACGGTCGGCTGCTGACCGCCTGGTCCGCCGCCGGGATCGCCGGGCCTCTGATCATCAACGGGTTCCTCGACGCCCAGGGCAAGCCGGGCACCCTCACCGCGTCCGCGTACCAGCCGGCGCTGTTCACCATGGTCGGCGTACTGGCCATCGGGTTCGTCGCGAACCTCCTGATCCGGTCCGTACCGGAACGCTTCCACGAGCCGGCCACTCCGGGCGGACCCAGCCCGGCCACAACGGTCGGTGACCAGTCCACCACTACCTCCGAGGGCGGCACCGACGCCGCCGATCCGATCGGTACCGAGAGGAGCACCGCGCGATGACGGAGCAACCGCACGGCCAGTCCGCCCGTCTCTGGATCTCGTGGCTGCTGATCGCCGTCCTTCTTGGCTACGGTGTCGTACAGACCGTCATCACCGCGGCGAAGCTCTTCACCGGTTGACCCCGGATTGCCCACCCCGGAGGGGACCCAACTCCACCGATCGTGAAACATAATCGGCACGGGACTCATCCCCCCGGCCTGTTTCTCCGTACCTGTTGTGGGTCGGACCGCCGGCAGTAGATCGTCGGCGGTGCGACTCCGGCCAAAGTGGCACGATCGGGACGGGGCAGAATAGGCGACCGTGCTCGTCGAGCCGACGGGCGGTCAGCTGGGGCGCGGTGGTGGGCACCGAGGCGGAGATCGAGGAGCGTATGGCCCGGACGAGGCAGATTCAGCGAGCCAGCATCCCCAAGAGCTTCACCAGCCGGGGCAGTACACCTCGGCCGAAGGGGGCTCTCGCGGTACTCGTTGTCTCGGTGTTGGCCGCCCTGTGGGCTGCGGCGATGCTCAGCCCGATCGGCAGTCTGATCAACGCGTACATGTTCGTGTTCATCGTGTTCTTCGCCGGTCCGGTCACCCTGGTGTCGCTGAGCCTGACCGTGATGGCCGGTCTGGTGGCGACCGACCGCATCGTCCTGTTGATCCGGCACCGGGTCCTGCTCCAGTCGGCGCACCGGTCGCTCGGCATCATCGCGGTGATCGCCCTGGTACTGCACGTCTTGACCAAGATCACCGCCGGGCACGTCAGCGCGGGCACCGCGTTCCTGCCGTTCGTCGGTGGTGCCAATGTCTACGTTGGACTCGGCACCGTCGCCGGGGTGCTCATGGTGAGCGTGCTCTGGACCGGCCTGGTCCGGGTCCGGTTCGCCGGTGTCGGCAAGCCGTGGCTGTGGCGCGCCCTGCACAGCGTCTCGTACGCCGCCTGGCCGATCGCGCTGGTGCACGGCTTGCAGGCCGGCCGCGCCGCGGCCACCTGGGTGACCGTCAGTTACCTGCTCTGTGTGGCTCTGGTGGTGGGCGCCCTGCTGGTCCGGCTCTCGGTCTCGCTGGGACGCAAGCGGGAGGAGCAGGGCCAGGGCACCGGCTCGCTGGCTCCGGTCGGCAAGGCGGCCCGGTCGGCCGGACCGGTGCGGAACGGCATCGGCACGGCTCCCGCCAAACGCCGCACGGCGGACGAGATCCGGGCCAGCCGGCAGAATTCCCCGGTCACGGCCGGTCGCCGGAGCGCGACGGACGGTCGAGGGAGCGGCCGGGACAGCCGGTGGGACGACGACACCATGAGCGGTCGCAGGAGTGACCCGGACATCCGGATCGGCCGGGCCGACGACACCATGGGCGGCCGCAGGAGCGACCCGGACATCCGGATCGGCCGGACCGACGACACCATGGGCGGCCGCAGGAGCGACCCGGACATCCGGATCGGCCGGACCGAGGACGGGGGCACCCTGACCGGGCGCGACGACGACCGGGGCACCCGGGTCGGTCGCCGACGCCGGGAGAGCCTCAACGACCTGCGCGACACCGGGTCGGGTTCGGCCATCGACACCTGGGCCCGGGCCGGGGAGTCCGACACGACGGACTCGTCCCGCCGCCGGTCGGACCGGTTCGCCGTCCCCGAGGTGCCGCTGGCGCGGGACGTGGCGACCGGCGCCGGACCCGACGTACCGCCGAGCGACCCGGAACTGCCCTGGGACAGCCCGCGACGCTGGGCGACGAGCGAGCCGGAGGACCCCTGGGACAGGCCGCGACGCGGCGCGGACGACTCCGCGTACCGCCGACCGCTGGCCGACGAGGACGTGCCGCTCCGCGCCACCGACCGCGACGAGCCGCGACCGCCGGTGGTCGACGAGGAACGGCGGCCCCGGTACGACACCGACGGCGCCGGACGGCGCTCGTGGCGGGAGCCCGACGACGAGCCGACGACCGGCGCCACCAGGCCCGGCCGGCGACGCCGGGCGGCGGACGAGGAACCCGCCACGGAGCGCCCCGGGCGGCGGGCCAAGGGCGACGACGACGCCGAGGAGAGTACGAACGAGTGGGGCCGCGCCGTCCGGTACGAGCCCAACCTGGCGGCAGGTCGGGACGACGACGATGACGCCGACCGACCGGCCCTGATCGACCTCGCGTCCCGCCGGGCCCGCAAGTCCGGCGAACCGCCCAGCCGGTCCTCCCGCCGCAAGAAGTCGGACGACGCGGCCGAGGAAGGGGCGTACTGGACCAACCTGAAGGGAGACGCACGGTGAGCCTGACCGCCGTACCGCCGGTGGCCTGCTTCGGCGAACCTCGGCTCACCGCCGGATTCGACGAGTTCGGCAGGCTGGACCTGACCGCGCACGAGATGGTGCACGGCGCCGTCAACCCGCTCTCCCCCAAGGGTCTGCTCCGGTTGGTCGAAGGGATCGAACTCAAGGGCAAGGGCGGCGCCGGCTTCCCGTTCGGCCGCAAGATCCGGGCGGTGCTGGAGTCGGCGGACCGGCAGGACCTGCCGACCGTGGTCGTGGTGAACGCGACCGAGGGTGAGCCGGGCGCGTGGAAGGACAAGGCGCTGCTCACCCGGGCCCCGCACCTGATCCTGGACGGCGCCGCGATCGCCGCGTACGCGCTGGACGCCGAGGAGATCGTGATCGGTGTCGCCGACGACGGCATCGGGGAGGCGTCGCTCACCGCCGCCCTGGCCGAGCGCCGGATGCCGGTACGCACCGGCATCGTCACCGTGCCGCACCGGTTCATCTCCGGCGAGGGCGGTGCACTGGTACGCGGAATCAACGGCGAGGCGCACATCCCGCCGGGGCGCAAGCAGCGGGCCAGCGATGCCGGGGTGGGCGGCCTGCCGACGCTGCTCTCCAACGCCGAGACGTACGCGCAGCTCGCGCTGGCGGCCCGGCTCGGCCCGTACGAGTACGGGACGGTCGGCACCGCCGACGAGCCCGGCACGGTGCTGCTGACCGTGACCGGCGCCGCCGGCCGACCGGCGGTGGTGGAGTGCCCGACCGGTATCCCGCTCCGGGACGTGCTGGAACTCTGCGAGACGCCGACCGGTCCGGGCGTGCTCACCGGCGGCTACCACGGAAAGTGGATCACTGCTGAGGGCGCGGCCACCGCCGAGGTGTCCCGGGCCGGGTTCACCAAGGTCGGCGGCGCGCTCGGTGCCGGCATCATCATGCCGCTGAGTGCCGACGTCTGCCCGCTCGGCGAGGCCGCTCAGGTGGTGACGTACCTGGCCGGAGAATCCGCCGGACAGTGCGGCCCGTGCCGGCTCGGCCTGCCGGACCTGGCCCGGTCGCTGGACCTGATCGTCGGCGGCAGCGCCGCCCCCGAGGTGGTCCGCGCGGCGGCGGGCGCGGTACGCGGCCGGGGAGCGTGCAGCCACCCGGACGGCACCGCCCGGTTCGCCACCTCGGCCCTGGAGGTCTTCACCGAGGACCTGGAGGCGCACGCCAACCGGGGCGGCTGTGGCCGGAAGGTGAAGGGCGTGCTGGGCCTGCCGTCGGCGGCGGATGCCCCGACGTCGAAGCTGGTGGTGGACTGGTCCCGCTGCGACGGGCACGGCCTCTGCGCCCACGTGGTGCCGGAGTTCGTCCGGCTGGACGCCAACGGCTTCCCGTCGTTCCCGTCCACGCCGGTGCCGACCTGGCTGGAGGCGGGCGCCCGCAAGGCGGTGCGGATGTGTCCGGCGCTGGCGCTGCGGATGATGCCGGTGAACTGACCCGGCGTAGCCGATCCGACCGGCACGGCCGGCCGAGCGGAACCCCCGGTCCGGTGGTCCGCTCGGCGGCAGGCGAGGATGAGGTCGTGGAAAACGATCTTCTACTGGCCCGGCGTGCCGCGCTGGCCGGCGCCGCGGTCGGCCTCCGGTACTTCGCGGACCTCGCCCGGCTCGCCCCCGAGCACAAGTCGGACGGCAGCGTGGTGACCGAGGCCGACCGGGCGGTCGAGGCCGCGATCCGGGCGGTCCTGGCCGAGGCCCGGCCCGACGACGCCGTGCTCGGCGAGGAGGCGGGACAGGTCGGCGCGGGCAGCCGCCGCTGGATCGTCGACCCGATCGACGGCACCGCGCAGTTCGTCGTCGGCGACGACCGGTGGCTGGTCCTCGTCGCGCTGGAGGAGGCCGGCGAGATCGTCGTCGGGGTGGCCGCGGTTCCGGCGCAGGCGAAGATCTGGTGGGCCCGGCGCGGCGGCGGCGCGTACGAGGCCGACATCGCCGAGGGACGCGAACGCGACGCACGGCAGATCTTTGTCGACCGGACCGCGCCGGAGCGGTTGTCCGGCAGCCGGCTCGGCGTGGTACCCGTCGACGACCAGGTGTTTCCCGCCGAACGCGAGATGATCGCGCCGCTTAGCGCGGTGACGACCCCGAGCCCGTGGCGCCGGCACGCCGCACTGCTCGTCGCCCGGGGCGAGTTGGACCTCGCCGTGCAGACCCGTGGCCAGGTGTGGGACTTCGCCGCCACCTCGCTGATCGTGACCGAGGCCGGCGGCCGGTACAGCGGGTTCGACGGCCGGACCCGGCCCGGACCCGGCCCGGCGCTGTTCGCCCGGAGCGACGCCCTGCACGCCGCCGCGCTCCGGGTCCTCGACGCCCGGAACGCTCCGACGGCGACGGCCGGCTGAGTTCCGGATACGGCCGCCAGCCCCGCCAGGGCTCAGGCCCGTCGGGGGCGCGGCTCAGGCTGGTCGACGGGGCGTGCGTCAGGCTCCTCGACCGGCTGCGGCTCAGGCTGGTCGACGGGCCCGGACGGCGAACATGATCGGGGTGGGCGCGCCACCCTCGGTGAACCGTTCCAGGGTCAGGCCGGCATCGAGCAGGGCGTGCAGCAGGTCCGGCAGGGGTCGGTGCATGGCACCGACCTTGTCCCGGATCCCGTGGTCGGTCCACGAGTCCTTCGTCCAGTACGTGTCGAGGTAACCGGGGCGGATCAGCACCGCCTCCCGATCGGTGTGGTCGGCGAACCCGCCGCAGAAACAGGGGTGCACCCCGATGTGCACGAAGACCCCACCCGGGGCGAGCACCCGGGCCGCCTCGCGCAGCACCGCCGGGTAATCCGGCATGTCGGTGTGGACCATCACGGCGACGGCCGCCGGAACGGAACCGTCCCGGACCGGCAGCCGGGTCGCGTCGGCCCGGGTCACCGGCAGCCGCCCGGCGGCGTGCCGCAGCATGCCCGCCGACAGGTCGACGCCGAGCGGGGTACGACCGAGCGCCCGGACCTGCTCGGCGTACGCGCCCGTGCCGCAGCCGAGTTCCAGGCAGGGACCGGACCCGGGGCCGAGCAGCAGCCGCAGGGCCGCGCCGATGCCGAGCGGATCGTCGTCGGCGGCCAGCCCGCCGAGGAACTCCCGCTCGTACCAGTCCGCGATCTCGTCGTACGCCGGCACCGTCCCCATCGGACCCTCCCCCGTCGCGCCGCTCGCTCGCCTCCATTCAGCCACCCGTTCGGGGGACGGGGCCAGGGATTCCGCGCACGGCGAAAGCCGGCCGACCAACGGTAAGGTGCTCAGGATGCGGACGTACCGGATCGGCGGTGCCCTCGCCGGGGCGTCCCGGACGATGTCGTTCGGCGTCGTCGGCGGGATCTACCTGGTCGCCGGGCTCGGTGCGGTGCTGACCTGGCAGCTCGCCGGAGCACGGCATCCGCTGACCGGCGCCCTGTACGCGGACCTCGTCGCGACCCTGCTCGTCTTCGCCGCCTCGATGCTGCTGCGCAACGCCAGCATCTACGACCCGTGCTGGAGCGTGGCACCGCCGCTGATCATGGTCGGTTGGATCGTGGCGGCGGCCGAGGACGGGGTGGTGCTCCGCCAGTTCCTGGTGACGGCGCTGGTCACGGTGTGGGCGTTCCGGCTGACCGCGAACTGGGCACGCGGCTGGTCGGGGTTGCGGCACGAGGACTGGCGCTACCGCCAACTCCGGGCACAGACCCGGGGCCGGCTGCCGTGGTGGCTGGTGAACCTCACCGGCATCCAGCTGATGCCGACCCTCGTCGTCTTCGCCGGCCTGCTGTCGGGCTGGCCCGCCGTGGCCGGTGACCGCGCGGTCGGCCCGCTGGACGTGCTCGCGGTGCTGGTCACCGCCGGGGCGATCGGGCTGGAGGCGGTCGCCGACGACCAGCTGCGCCGATTCACCGCCGACCCGGCGAACCGGGGCCGGATCTGCGACCGGGGCCTCTGGCGGTACTCCCGGCATCCCAACTACCTCGGGGAGATCGCCTTCTGGTGGGGGCTGTGGCTGTTCGGCCTGGCCGCCGACCCGAGCTGGTGGTGGACGGTGATCGGCCCGCTCACCGTACTCACGCTGTTCGTCGGGGCGACGATTCCGTTGATGGAACGGCGGTCGCTGGACCGGCGGCCGGGGTACGCCGCGCACCGGCGCGAGGTGCCGATGCTGCTCCCCCGGCCGCCGATCCGGCACCGTATCCCCGACTGAGCCGCCGATCCGGCGACGCATCCCCTGCTGAGCCGCCGGGCCCGGTCAGGTCAGGACGTGCCGGGCAGCAGGACGTCGAGGAACGGGTTGCTGAAGAGTCGGTGCGGGTCGTACCGGTTGAGGGTCGCCACCGCCCAGTTCCAGGTCGGGTCGGGTCCCTGCCGGTACGAGTCGGGGACGACCTGGGTCAGCATGGTCGGATCGGCCCAGGCGGCCCCGTCGGTGTACCCCCAGCCCTTCGACCACTCCACCCGGCAGCCGGCGTACGCGCCGCTGTAGTTGGTGAAGAAGAAGACCTCCATCTCCCGGTAGAAGGCGTGCGCCCGGGGAGCCGTCGGGAAGGTGAGGACGTCGAACCAGACCACGGTGTCCCACTCGGGGTGGTCCGCCCGGGGCCGGACGGCGGACAGGGCCGGCGGCTCCGCCCCGGGTACGCCGACGTCGGCGGCCCGGTCCAGCCCGGCGACCCGGATCTCCACCTGGCCGGTGACCGGGAACTCGCCCCGGCCCTGGTACGTGGCGAGCTGGCGCTGGTAGAACTGGGCGAACTCGCTGACCACCCGCTGGATCGAACTCCGGTTGGTGTGCACCGCGTAGCCGTTCGCCGTCTCCCGCAGGGTGGTCGGCTTGACGTAGAGCAGCAGGTTCTTCGACGGTCCCCACAGGTCGGTGGCGAGGGTGGCGGTCAGCCCGGTGGCGGCGGTGGTGTACTGCACCTGGCCGAACGTCGGCGCGAGCGACCAGGCGCCGTTCAGCATCAGCTCGGCCAGCTCGGAGACGGGTTCGGGAACGTTGTCGGAGAAGACGTAGTTGTACGGCGCGACGACCGGCCGGGAGGTCAGCGGCCGGGTCGGCGCGACGCTCCAGACCTTCAGCCAGGGCTTGTCGGTGAAGGCGAACCAGATCGCCTCCACCCGCCCGGCAGCCGCCACGTAGCTGGCCAGGGTGCGCCGGGCCCCGCTGCCGGGCGGGGCGAACAGCTCCGATACGGGAATGTCCACGGTGCTCACGCAGCGGAGGTTCTGGTTCGCCCCGACCCGCATCGTCACCTCGGTGACGAATGCCCGACCGACGTGGGTGAGCAGGGCCTTGCAGTCCGGATGCGACCGGTCGAAGGTACGCAGCACGTACCCGCCGGCCGCCGGGTCCCAGACCACGGCGGTGAGCGAGAGGATGAGGTTGCTGAGCGAGCCGTAGGTGTGGCCGGGCGTCCGGGTCTCGCCGTCGGCCGGTACCGAGGTGCCGTGGCCGTTGATCGCGAGCACGCCGCCGACGCTGAGGTCGCCGGGTGCGGGGGTGTTGGTGACGCCGAGCCCGTGCTGTTCCAGGAAGCCGAGGAAGTCCTCCATCGAGGCGCCGGTCTGGACGCGTACCGCCGCCGCCGGTCCGGTCGACAGGACGGTCATCGCGGTCAGGTGCTTCGTGGTGTCGACCAGGATGGTGCGGCCGGCGGAGCCGTCGCCGTTCGGCACGGTGAGTGGTGACCAGGTGTGCCGGTATCCACGTGGACGCACCGCATAGCCGTGCCCGTACGCCCAGTTGGTCACGGTGACCACCTCGGCCGGGGTGCGCGGTGCGCAGGTCCACATGCCGTCGACCTGAATCTCGCCGGCCCAGTTGCGGTACGTCTCGCGATAGACGGGTATATCGGTCGGGAAGTCCGGTGGCGCGGATCGGTCAAGTCCCGGCGTCCACAGTGCGCCGACCGCCGTGACGGCCGAGGCTTCCAGGAAACCGCGTCGGGTGAGAGCCATTGCGATCCTCTCTGTTCGGAAGAGGTCGACGCCTTACCCGTCAATATCAATGACGGAACTCGATCAAGCGGCCAACCGGCCTCCCTGATCAAACCGACAACGGCGGCACACCGGCGCCAACCCGACCAACCTCGGACGCGGAGCACTCGACTCCCGGAACCAGACGGTCAGCGTGGTTCGCGGTCCGCCTCGTACGCCGTGAGGTTGTCTTCGAGCCGGTAGAGGGCCCCCAGCGCCTCGCGCTGTTCGTCCGGGCTCATCTCGCCGACGGTACGGCGTTCGAGGTCCTCCCAGAGGCGTCGGACCTGATCCCGCAGGACGAGGCTGGCCGACGTGGGCTCGACCCGGGTGGCACGGCGGTCGTCAGGGTCCGGGACGCGGCGTACGTAGCCGGCCCGTTCCAGGCGCTGCACGGTGCGGGTCATCCGGGCCGAGTCGGTGCCGAACTCGTCGGCAAGGTCGGTCTGGCGCTGCGGCCCCGACTCCCAGAGCCGCATCATGAGCAGTTCCTGGCCCGGATGGAGTCCGACCCTGCGGAGCAGCTGGCCGGCGAGGAGCTTGTGGGTCCGCGCCAGCCGGAAGATCGCGTGGCTGACCGGGCCGCCCGCCGCGACGCCCGGCAGCCGCCGCTCGACCGGCACCTCCTCCGCGTCCATGGCACCAGATTACCTGTGCGGGCCAGGTGTGGCCGCTATCACCTGCCTCGTCGAAATACTCGACCCCCGCCGCGCATTTACCTGTGCAGAACAGCTAACCATCGTCGGCGAAGACGGGGCATCCCGCAGCCTGGACGCCCGTCCGTCCCCGAACAAGGAGAGACTGATGAAGGCCATCACATTCGACACGTTCGGCGGTCCCGAGGTGCTGCGGCTCGTCGAGGTGCCACTCCCCTCGCCCGGACCGGGTCAGATCAGGGTCCAGATCCGCGCCGCCGGGGTCAACCCCTTCGACGGCAAGGTCCGCAGCGGGGCGATGGAGGCGATCTTCCCGACCTCGCTGCCCGCCGTACCCGGCATCGAGCTTGCCGGGGTGGTGGATGCGCTCGGCGACGGGGTGACCGGCGTCGCGGTCGGTGACCGTGTCGTCGGCTGGGCCGACGCACCGACCGGCTCGTATGCCGAATACGCCCTCACCACCACCTGGGCGCCGATTCCCGATGGCCTGGACTTCGTGGCGGCGGTGACCCTGCCGGTGGCGGTGGAGACCGCCAACCGGGTGCTCAACCAGCTCAAGGTCACGACCGGGGAAACCCTGCTCGTGCACGGGGCGAGCGGCGCCGTGGGACAGGTGGCCGTGCAGCTCGCCGTCGCACGCGGGGTCACCGTCATCGGCACCGCCGCCGAGAAGAACCAGGATCGGGTACGTGCCCTCGGCGCTGTCCCGACCGGCTACGGCCCGGGGCTCGTCGACCGGGTACGCGCCCTCGCGCCGGACGGCGTCGACGCGGTGTTCGACGTCGCGGGCAAGGGCGCGCTCCCCGACTCGATCGAACTGCGCGGCGGCGTCGAGCGCATCGTCACCATCGCCGACCCCGACGCCTTCCGCCTCGGTGTCGCCTTCTCCGGCGCGGACGAGCGCTCCACCGACGACCTCGTCGCCTTCGCCGACCGGATGGTCAGGGGCGAGGTCAGCACCGTTGTCGCCGGACGCTACGAGTTGGCGCGGGCCGCCGACGCGCACCGGCTCAGCGACGGCGGCCACGCCGGCGGCAAGGTGGTACTGATCCCCTGATCCGTCGGGTACGCGCCACGGGCCGTGCCCGCCTCGGGAGCGGTCGTCCGGTGCGGACGACCGCTTCCGCGCCGAGCCAGAACGCCGGGGTGTTCCACGAGCAGGCCGATCCCGACAAGCTGATCTTCGGCGACCCGCCGGTACGCCTCCGGCACGGCGGACGTACTGCGGGCGTGGTAGGCGGCTACTCGTCCGCGAGCAGGAGTCGCCGACAACAGCATCCGGCTAGGGTGCGCGCATGAGCACAGGACGGCCGGGTGTTCCGGCCGGTGTCACGGATTGGGCGATCGCCGTCTGCGTGGCGGCGACGCTGCTGGTCGCCGGGCTGTCGGGGAAAGACTCCGCCACAGATCTCGGACTGCTCGGCTACCTACTGTTGGCGGTCGGCGGGCTGGCGCTGGCCGCGCGTCGCCGGGCTCCGGGCCCCGTCCTCGTCGTCACCGGGCTCTGCGCGGTGGGTTACCAGGCGGTCGGTTTCGACGTGCCTGCCATCGCATACCTGTTCGCGGTGTACGCCGCCGTGCGGGCGGGACACCGGGCCATCACGGTGGTGTGCTCCGTGACCATGCTGGCCGCCCTCCCGCTCGCGGCCCTGACCTCTCCGCACGACTGGCCCGTGGCCGAGGCGTTCGCCCAGGCCCGGGGCGCCCTCGAACTGGCCTGGCTGATCGCCGCCGGCGCCGCCGGAGAAGCGCTGCGGCAGGCCGAGCGGCGGGCGGACGAAGCCGAGCGCACCCGGGAGGAAACCGCACGGCGTCGCGCCAACGAGGAGCGGCTGCACATCGCGCGGGAGCTGCACGATTCGCTCACCCACCAGATCTCGATCATCAAGGTGCAGGCCGAGGTCGTCGTCCATCTGGCCCAGCGACGTGGCGAACAGGTGCCGGAGGCCCTGCTGGCGATCCGGGAGGCCGGTCGTGAGGCGACCCGGGAACTACGGGCGACCCTGGAGACGCTGCGCGACGACGGCGAGCCGCCGCCGCATGGCCTCGACCACGTTCCGGAACTGGTGGCACGGGCCCGTGCGACCGGGCTGGACGCCACGCTGACGATCGAGGGACAACGGCACGACGTGCCGGCCGCGGTGGACCGGACCGCGTACCGGATCGTCCAGGAGTCGCTCACCAACGTCGCCCGACACGCCGCCGCCGCCACGGCGTCCGTCCGGATCGACTACCGTCCGGACGCCCTCGCGATCCAGGTCGACGACGACGGCAGGGCCACGCCGGAGACCGCCCCGATGCCCGGCGTCGGGCTGCTCGGGATGCGGGAACGGGTCACCGCCCTCGGCGGTCGCCTGCGCGCCGAACCACGCGGCGGGGGCGGCTTCACCGTCCAGGCCGAACTCCCGGTGGGCCCGACGTCATGATCCGAGTCCTGCTGGTCGACGACCAGCCGCTCCTGCGCAGCGGATTCCGCGCGCTCCTCGACATCGAAGACGACATCGAGGTGGTGGCCGAGGCCGCCGACGGGCGGGACGGCCTGACGCTCATCAGGGAACACCTGCCGGACATCGCGCTCATCGACATCCAGATGCCGGTCATGGACGGCATCGAAGCGACCCGGCAGATCGCCGCGGACCCGACCCTGGCCCGGGTACACGTCGTCATCCTGACCAACTACGGCCTGGACGAGTACGTCTTCAACGCTCTGCGCGCCGGTGCCGCCGGATTCCTCGTCAAGGACATCGTGCCGGAGGACCTGCTACACGCGGTGCGGGTCGCCGCGCGCGGCGAGGCCCTGCTCGCACCGTCGATCACCCGCAAGCTGATCGACCGATACGTCACCGAGCCGTTCCACACCCGCACCGGCACGGAACTGAAGGGGCTGACCAACCGCGAGCGCGAGGCCGTCGCGCTGGTCGCGCAGGGCCTGTCCAACGACGAGATCGCCGACCGCATGGTGATCAGCCCGCAGACCGCCAAGACCCACGTCAACCGGGCCATGACAAAGCTGCACGCCCGTGACCGCGCCCAACTCGTGATCCTCGCCTACGAATCCGGTCTGGTGGAGCGACGTACCGCCTGAGATCGAGGCGGTGGCCACGGCCGGAGCGCGGCGAACCCGTACGGCCACACCCACGGTCACCGGACCGAGCGGATCCGCACCACGAACACGCTGCCGAGGAGGGTGACCACGGCGGTCAGAGCGTACAGGGTCGGGTAGCCGCCGAGGTGGACGACGATCGGGGCGGACAACGCCGGACCGAGCACCTGGGGTGCCGAGTTCGCGATGTTGATGACGCCCAGGTCCTTCGCCCGGTCGGTCGCCTGTGGGAGCACCTGCGTGATCAGGGCGGCGTCGACGGCGAGGTAGACGCCGTACCCGGCGCCGAGCAGCACCGCCGCGACCATCGCCATCGGCCACGACGGCCAGACCGCGAGTAGCAGCGCCGCCACCGCCATGATCACGCCGGACCAGATGACGAAGATCTTGCGGCGGCCGGATCGGTCCGACAGCCGGCCGGCGGTGACCGCGGTGGCCATCATGCCGGCGGTGTAGATCAGGATGAGGACGAGCAGGCCGCCCTCGGGGTCGGCGTACTTCACCCCGTCGGTGAGGAAGTAGAGCAGGTAGAGCGTGCCGAGCGCGTTGCCGACCTGGACCAGGAAGCGGGTGCCCCAGGCCCAGGCGAAGTCGGGATGCTCGCGCGGGCTGATCCACATGCTCCGGAGCAGGGCGCGCGGCCGGAGCGGCGGCTGGTGCGTACGCGGCAGCACGTCATCGGGGGTGACCAGCGCGAACGGGAGGGCCAGGACCAGTACGGCCGCCGCCACGGCCAGATAGCCGGCCGTGTTGCCGGTGAACACGGCGGTGACCAGGACCGCCCCGACGACGAGGCCGAGCGACTGCGGGATGCCGACCCACCCGGAGACCCGGCCACGCTGCTCCACCGGCACCCGGTCGGGAATGGCCGCGGTCAGCGTGGCGAGCGCGGCGTTGAAGCAGATCTGGGCGACCACCCAGCACACCGCCACGCCAGCGATCGTGCGCTGCTGGCCGAGGATCGCGAGCGACACTGCGCCCAGGACCGCGCTGCACAGCGTCCAGACGTGTCGCCGGCCGTACTCGCGGTCGCCGATCCGCAGGCAGGTACGGTCGGAGAGCGCGCCGACGAGCGGGTTGGCCACCACGGCCGCGAGCGCGCCGAGGCCGGTCACGAGGCCGAACATGGCCTCCTTGTCGGCCGGGTCGATCAACTCGACCTGGGTGGGCAGCAGGACCTGGATCGGGGTGAAGAACGCCATCCAGACGCCGAGGTTCGCGCTGAAGAACAGCACGATCCAGCCACGCCGGACCGGTACGGCGGGTTCGGCGAGCGCCGCCGGCAGCGGAAGGTCGACCCTCATCGGCTGGCCCTGATGAGATCCCGGTACCACGTGTACGAGGTCTTCGGCGTCCGCACCTGGGTCTCGAAGTCGACGTGTACCAGCCCGAACCGCTTGCCGAAGCCCTCCGCCCACTCGAAGTTGTCCAGCAGGGACCAGACGAAGTAGCCGCGCACGTCGACGCCCGCCGCCATCGCCGACCGTACGGCCTCGATGTGACCGTCCAGGTACGCCACCCGCTGCGGGTCGTCGATGCCCTCGTACGCGCAGCCGCTCTCGGTCACGTGGATCGGTGGAAGGGCCTCGCCGTACTCCTGCCGAAGGCCGACGAGCAGTTCCCGCAGCCCGTCCGGCACGACCGGCCAGCCGAAGTCGGTCGTCGGGTAGCCGTCCAGCGGAACGAGGTCGAACGGCATCGGACCGTCCGGGGACGATGGCGCCCGTACCTCGGTGGGGTTGTAGTAGTTGACGCCCAGCGCGTCGAGCGGCGCGGCGATGACGTCGAGGTCGCCGTCCCGGACGATCGCGGGGTCGAGCCCGATCTCGGGGTAGCCCCGGCCGAACAGCGGGTCGGTGAAGAGCCGGTTGTGCAGGGCGTCGTACGTCGCCGCGGCGACCAGGTCGGCCTCGGTCCCGCCCTGCGGCCAGACCGGCGTGTAGTTGTTGGTGATGCCCACGGCGGCGGCGCCCCGGTCCCGCAGCGCGGCGACCGCCAGGCCGTGGCCCAGCAGTTGGTGGTGGGCGGCCGGCAACGCGCCGAACAGGTGCGTATGACCGGGGGCGTGCGCGCCGGTGGCGTAGCCGAGGGTCAGGTGGACGAACGGCTCGTTGAGCGTGATCCAGAGCCGGATCCGGTCGCCGAGCGCGTCGGCGACGAGCCCGGCATAGTCGGCGAAGCGGTACGCGGTGTCCCGGTCCAGCCAGCCGCCCTGGTCTTCCAGGGCCTGCGGTAGGTCCCAGTGGTAGAGCGTCAACACCGGGTCGATGCCCTTGTCCAGGAGGGCGTCCGCCAGCCGGTCGTAGAACGCGATGCCCGCCGGGTTGGCCGGTCCGGTGCCGTCCGGCTGGATGCGCGGCCAGGCGACGGAGAAGCGGTACGCGGACACGCCCAGCCCGGCCATCAGCTCGACGTCTTCGGCGTACCGGTTCCAGTGGTCACAGGCCACGTCGCCGGTACTGCCGTCGACCACCCGACCGGGCACGTGGGTGAACGTGTCCCAGATCGACGGTCCGCGACCGCCGTCGGTCACCCCGCCCTCGATCTGGTACGCCGAGGTCGAGACGCCCCAGGTGAACGCCATACACCACCCCTAGGACATGAAAGTTCCTCGCACTGTAGTCCGCCACCATGCCCTGGGGAAGCCTCTCCTGGGCGCCGAACGGACCGGTAGGCGGCTGTCGTAACGGGGTAGCGCGATGCGCGAGCCGGCCCGCATCCTGAGCTGCGTGATCCATGACCTCTCGATTCGAGCCGTCACGTCATCCGACCTGGAAGCTCTCGTGTCGCTGACGGGATCGCGCGACCGGGCCCTGGTGCGGCTGCAAGCGGCGCAACATGGCGATGACAGCATGCTGGTCGCCGTGAGGTCGTCCACCGTCGTCGGCGTGGAGAGCATCCGATGGCGCGACGGCTGCGACGCGCCGCATCCCTGGCTGTACGGGCTCGAGGTCGCCGCAGGGTTGCGCCGGCAAGGGATGGGCCGGGCACTCGTGCTGGCCGCCGAGGTGCTCAGCAGGCAACGGGGCGCCGGCCAGTTGACCCTCGATGTCGACACCGATGATGACGCGGCGTCTGCCTTCTACTCGGCGCTGGGCTATACCGTCGCGCGACCTCATCGCCACCACTGGCGGTCCTTGGACCCCCACACCGGAGCTGTTGTCGCAGAAGGATACGCGCCGACCTTGATCATGAGACGAGCGCTGTGCCGCTGAGGCGTTGGTCGGTTCCCGGCTGCGGTCTCCCCGGCGACGAGGCATCCGGTGAAAGGCGACGGGGTAGGCTTTCTGCCTCCAAACCCGTACGCTCGGGGGCTTGTCGATTGTGGAGCTGATGTCGTGACCACGCCCAGTGACGGAACCATGCCCGTGATCCGGCAGGACGTGCCCACCTCGGCCCGGATGTACGATTACTGTCTCGGCGGCAAGGACAACTTCGCCGTCGATCGAGAGGCAATGCAGGTTGTCTCCAGCCACTTCCCGGAGGGCCTGGACGCGGCCCGCGACAACCGGCTCTTCCTCTACCGCGTGGTTCGCTACCTGGCCCGTGACGCCGGCATCCGGCAGTTCCTGGACATGGGCAGCGGGCTGCCGACGCAGGCCAACGTGCACCAGGTCGCCCAACAGTTCCAGCCGGACGCGCGCGTGGTCTATGTCGACAACGATCCGATAGTGCTGGCCTACGGGCGGGCGCTGCTCGCCGAGGACCAGAGCACGACGGTCATCGCGGCGGACATGGTCGCGACGGAGCTGATCCTCACCGACCCGGAGACGCAGCGGCTTATCGACTTCTCCGAGCCGGTGGCCACGCTGTTCCTCTCGATCGGTCACTCCATCGTCGACGACGAGACCCTGCGGTCCATGTTCCGGACCGTCTGGGACGCGGTCGCCCCCGGCAGCTTTCTCGTCTTCTCCCAGATGTGCGGAATCGATCGGGCGGCCGTGGAGGAGGCCAACGAGATGTCGCGCGGCCTGGGCCTGGTGTGGCGGAACCGTACGCCGGACGAGGTGGCCGAGCTGCTGCGGGGGATGGACCTGGTGGAGCCCGGTCTGGTCGAGGTCGTCGACTGGCGCCCCGACCCGAACCAGCCGCCGTTGGCACAGGTCGACGAGCCGTTGCGGCCCTTCCTGGGCGCCGCCACGAAGAACCGGCGGGTCATGGAGTACGGGGCGCTGCTGCGCAAGCCCTGAGCCCTCCGTCGTCGAGTCGCCGTACGTGACCCATCTGCGCCACACGGTCGCGAGGTGGACGGCGGCCCAGGCGACGCGTCGGACCAAAGATCAGCAGTTGTGAATGCGCCGGTGGTCGACGTTCCGCCAAATCTGGGTGAGCGTCATGTGGTCGGCCATCCGGCGGTGGTCTGGTCGTACGCCTCGACGAAGGCCCGGACCCTCGGGCTGCGGCTACGCTCCCGCCCGAGGCCCGCCCTGACCTCGGCCAACCGCGCGGCGGTCCGCCGGGACTGGAGTGCGGCCACGCTCGGCAGGGCGGCGAGTGCGATCTCGGCGGCCTGGCTCGCGTCGTGCTGCCGGCGGACGGCCTCGGCCAACAGCACCTGATCTCCAACGTCGTTCCGCTCATGGCCCGGGGTCGGCGGGGCTGCGGTATTGGCCCGGAACATCGCGGCGGCCCGGTCGGGGCGCCCGAGGGCCAGGTACGCCAGCCCCTGGGAGGCGCGTGCCTCCCGCTCGGTCACGAAGGCCAGGACAGGCAGGTCGTCGTCGTGCGTGCCCCTGTCCAGATGGGTCAGCGCCTTGCTCACCTCGCGACCGAAGGCGCCGGCATCCTGCTGATGCGCGTACGCGTGCGCGGCCCGCAGGTGCAGCAGCGCCCGGAGCCGGGGCGTGGCCCACCCCGCCGAGACACGCTGGGCGGCCTCGACGCACTGGAGCGACTCCTTCGGCTGCTTCTCCCGGGTGAACAGCGCGAGGCAGGCGAGGGCGCGGGCCTCTTTGCGGGGATCGTCGACGATGCGGGCCCGGCTGATCGCCTCGTGCAGGTATCGGCGGGACTCCGCACGGCGTTCCGCGTCGATGGTCAGCCAGCCGATCTCGTTGGCCAGGTCCGCGAGCGTGGCTTGCAGGGCCTCCCCCACCTCCCGGCCGTAGGAGGAGTGGGTCGCCAGGGTCGAGAGCCGCTGATGCACACCCATGGCCAGGTCACACAACTGGTTCGCCCCCGCTGCCGCATCGGCGAGGCGAAGACGGTCGACCAGGGAGGCGGCGAACCTCACCTGCTCCAGGCCGATCGACCGGGGCACTTCGGTGGAGGCGAAGACGTCACGTGCCGGCCCGACGACGCCGAGGGCCGTCAGTGCGGCGCTGATCGCGAAGGTCCGTCGGTCCGTGGTGTCACCTCGCTCATCGGTCCCCTTCGCCACGGTAACCCCGACGGGTGGGGAGTTGTCCAGGGTGGTGGCGACAATTTCCGAGATCAATACATCCAACTCGTCCAATGACACATCGAGGGCGGCGGCCAGCCGTTTGCGTACCCAGGGCTGCGGCTCGCTGTCGCCGCGTTCCCACCGCACCACAGTGGTCCGGTCGACGCCGAGTTCTTCGGCAAGGGATTCCTGGGTGTAGCCGAGCGCCTTTCGACGTTGGACGAATTGCTTTCGCTTCAATGCCACCTCGCGGCCCCCTCGTCGCCGGTGGTGATGAATTGGCTCTACACAGTTAGCAGTTCAGGAAGATCGATGCAACATCCGCCCTACCCCGGTCCGTCGCCGGCGCTCTGTCTCCGATCTCCGGAAACGAACAGGCTGGTGTCACGGCCCGGGGCGGGTGCTGTGGCCACCGGTTTCACCTGTACGGCGTGATTACCGACCCCGCCCGCCTCGGTGCCCAGCCATTCGGGGAGTCGACGGTCGGAGGGGCACGGATGAGATGTACGGGAGCCGCCCGGAGGGCGGGGTGGGGTGGTGTTGCGGTTGGGGTGTCTGTGGGCGTACCGCGCAATGGTGGTGGTCCACGGTGAGCGCGGTATATCCGAGATTGACCTCGGCGGACATTCGCACCGCGAGATTCGGGCGGTCGTGGCGGCGCGGTCTGGATCCGGAAGAGGTGTACGCCTTCCTGCTCCGGGTCGCCGACGAAATGGAGCTGCTGCGTCGGGATGTACGGGTGGCCCGGGACGACGCGGATCGGGTGAAGGCGGCACTACGAAACTGGCAGACCCGCAACACCCGGATCTCCGATGGCCGGTGGCGGGGTGGTCGCCGATGACGGGTCGCCCGGTCGAACGGGTGTCGGCGGCGGTGCAGGTATCGGACGAGATGACGGCGCATTTCCGGGACACGATGCTGGCGCACGCGAATGATCCGGAATCGGGGATGTGTGTGCGGTGCGGCCAGAGTCGGTGTGACGAGTGGCGGTGGGCGTACGAGCGGCTGGTCCTGGCCGGTCGGCTCGACGACCTGTCCGACAACTCGTGATCGGGTGAGTACTCGCCACGTGTCCGCGCAAATCGGCGTGGCGCGGGCAGCAGCGCAACTTGACCAGGATCTTCCGGGTCTTCAGGGCCGGGACGGCGCGTTCGCCGAGGGCTCGGACGCGGGCGTGGGAACGGTTCACCGCCTTCTGGTGGCGTGACAGTCGGGGCCGGTGCCGACGGCGTTTGAACGGGGTCCATACCGTGCCACCTGCGCCCTGGTAGTCCTTGTCCGCGAAGGTCACCACCTCGTGTCTGGTCAGCGATCGGGATAAGGGTGCCGTCGAGGGTCGCGTACGCCAACCGCGCCGCCCCCTGGCGGCGGGGTTCAGGTCGCCGGCGAGGGCGGCCAGCAGGCCGATCGCTTCGCGCACGTACCGCCAGGCGGTGGTGAGGCTCCCGGCTAGGACGTCGGACCTTGGTCGACTGACGTCTTACCGGGAGCATCACCCGACCACGAGTCGGACCTCCGCTCCTCCGTCATGGCCAGCTCGATGCTTGACGCCGACACTGCCGATCGCGTCAGCGGCCGTCGAGGGCCCGGGACGGCGCGGGGATCGGTCGGTTCGGGAATCTGATGTTGACCGTTGCGCTGCTCCGCTTGCCCTCTTCGACGACTTGGTAGGTGAATCTGTCGGTGCGGCCGTGGGCCTGGTTCGGCCGGTAGATCACTCGCCGGTCGGAGAGCACCTGGACGGTTCCGTACCGGGGTGGAACGGTGATGATGATTTCGGCGTAGCGGCTGACGAAGTCGTTGGCGAGGATGTCGATGGCCAGCGGCTTGACGGTGGTGAGGGTGACCTGGTCGGTGTTGGCGTCGGGTGCCCTGGTCAGGGAGAAGTCCCCGCCGCCGATGTTGATGAAGTAGCTGACCTCGCCGGTGGTCTGGTTGACGGTGCGGACGTCGGGGAACCGGTCGCCGTTGGCGTTGGTGAGCTGGGCGGTCCAGGTGGTTCGTCCGGTGGGGTCTATTTCGAGGTGGCGGGTGGCGCCGTCCTGGCGGATCTCCACCACTCCGCTGCTGTTGTCGGCGCAGCCCCTGGTGTAGGTGAGCAGGACGCTGTCGATGCCGTCGCTGTTCCAGTCGGCGATCTGCACGGTGGGGGTGTCGACGGAGCAGAAGGCAACCGGACCGGGAGACACGATGTTGCCCTCGACGGTGTAGCTCAGCAGGCCGCCGGGTCCGACCGCGTAGGGGCTGTACCGGCCGCCGGGGTTGAACCTGGCCTTGCCGGAGTAGGTGGGTCGGGCGATCGTGGAGGTGTACCAGGCCGAGGGTGTGAAGAACGGGGGCTGGAGGACCAGGCGGTTGAAGTCGATGGTCGCCGGGGCACCCTGGGACCAGGCGACCCACAGTTCGTCGGCGGGGTCGTCATCCAGGTTCGCCGCTACCCCGATATCCGGGCAGTCGGAGACGCCGCCGCCGAGGGTCAGGTAGGTGTAGGCGACCGGGGGCAGGTAGACACCGCTCGCTGCACCGTACGTGACGATGGTCGAGCAGCGGTTCGGCGAAACCGCGCCGAGCACGGCCACGTCCTGGAAGCCGTCAGCGTTGAAGTCGCCGGTCAACGGCTCTCCACGCGCACCGGCTTGAGCCGCGGGCGGCACGGCTCCGACGCCGACGGTGACGATCAACACGACCACCGTTGCGATCCGTTTGTTCCACATGGTGCTCTCCCACTGCGCGCTATGCACGGACTCTCCAGTTTGCTCCTGCTTGTGAAATTAGACCCGTTCCAGCGCTGACGGATATTACTAGTGGTGATCCGACAGTAACTAGTAGTGACTCTCATTGCGGTGTCGCTCAGCACCTGCCCGGTCGTTGGCTGCTCGCCGCTGTGGATGAGCCGGTGTTGGGGGCGCCGCGCTTCGCTTGGGAGAACGGGATTTGGGGGCCACTGCTGGCCCGCAAAGGTGAACTCCTACTACCCGACTGCGGGTCACCAATGGCCAGTTCGCTTGAGCCGGGACCAGAAACGTGAGAGTCCCGCCCTGGTGATGAGTTGTCGCGCCCGCACCCGTCATACCTACGACGCGACACGACGAGGCGGAAGGATGACGTGATGGGTGCGGACACGCGAATGGAGGAGCTGGGCGTGAGCGGGCTGGGCGTGAGCGGGCTGGGCGAGGTCGACGAGCCGGCGTTCTCGGGGCTGGCGGAGCGGCACCGGCGGGAACTGCACGTGCACTGCTACCGGATGCTCGGGTCGTTCGAGGACGCCGAGGACACCGTGCAGGAGACGTTCCTCCGGGCCTGGCGGCGGCGGGAGACCTTCGAGGGGCGGTCGACGTTCCGGGCCTGGCTGTACCGGATCGCCACCAATGCCTGCCTGGACCTGCTCGCCAAGTGCCGCCCGGAGCCCGCGACCGGCGGCGAGGTGCTGTGGTTGCAGCCCTACCCGGACCGGCTGCTCGACGAGCTGCCCGCGGGCGACGCGGACGAGCCGGAGAACGTCGCCGTCGCGCGGGAGACGATCGAGCTGGCGTACCTGGTCGCGATCCAGCACCTCGCGCCGCGCCCGCGGGCCGTGCTGATCCTGCGGGACGTGCTCGGCTGGCCGGCGAAGGACGTCGCGGAGCTTCTCGGGGACTCCGTCAACTCCGTGAACAGCGCGCTGCAGCGGGCCCGCGCCGGAATGCGGGAGCACCTGCCGGCCGAGCGGCAGGACTGGACCGGCGGCGAGGAGGACGCCGGGACGCGCGAGCTGGTGCGCCGCTTCACCGACGCCAGCATTGCGAAGGACGTCAACGGGCTCGCCGCACTGCTGCGGGACGACGTCCGCTGCTCGATGCCGCCCACGCCAGGCCTGTGCGTCGGCCGCGACGCGGTGGTGAACGACTGGGTCGAGGACGGCTTCGAGAGCCTGGGTGACCTGCGCGCCGTCCCCACCTCCGTGAACCGGCAGCCCGCCGTCGCCTTCTACCTCTGGCAGAAGCGGGAGGGTGCGTACCTGCCGCTGACGCTCGACGTCCTGCGCGTCACCGGCGGGGCGATCACCGAGATCTTCACATTCCACGACGACCAGTTTTCGCGGCTCGGGCTGCCGGAGCGCCTGTCGGCCGACGGCACGGAGTGGTCCCGATGAACAGCATGAATGACGCCGAGGGCGTCGCCGGCCCGGCAATGGGCCAGACCAGCCACGCCTACCGGCTGCGCGGGCTCGCCGGCACCGGCCTGGTTGCCACGCTCGCGGCGGTGCTGGCCACCACCCTCGCCGCCGCGCTCGCCCGGGCCGCTGGCGTCGACTTCGAGGTCCCCGATGGTGGCGAGACGATCCCGTTGTCCGGGTTCGCCGTGGTGACCGGCTTCTTCTCGGTCGTGGGCATCGTCATTGCCGTCGCCCTTCTTCGTTGGAGCGCCCGCCCCGCCGAGCGGTTCGTGTGGACGGCAGTGTCGCTGACCGCGATCTCGTTGGTCCCGCCCCTCCTCTCCGGGGCAGACACCGCCACCATCACCGCCCTCCTCGGGCTACACCTCGTCCCCGCGGCGGTGATGATCCCCACCCTGGCGCGGAGCCTCCGCACCCGGAGCGGTTGGCGATTCCGCACCGGGCCAACGCGGGGTCGGGACGCACCGGGACCCGGGGCGGGTACGTCGGCACGCTCCAGGGCGTAGTCGGTATCTTGCCGGGGTGACAGACCAGACAGCGTCGCAGACCGTGGACATCTACACCGACGGGGCGTGCAGTGGCAATCCCGGTCCGGGCGGCTGGGGCGCGGTGCTGCGGTACGGCGACCGGGAGCGGGAGATCTGCGGTGGCGAGGCGGGCGAGACCACCAACAACCGGATGGAGCTGATGGCGGCGATCCGGGCGCTGGAGAGCCTGACCCGTGCGGTCTCGGTGCGGATGCACACCGACAGCACGTACGTCCGCGACGGCATCACCAAGTGGCTGCCGAACTGGAAGCGCAACGGCTGGCTGACCGCCGCGAAGCAGCCGGTCAAGAACGCCGACCTGTGGCAGCGGCTGGAGGCCGCCGCCAGCCGGCACGAGGTGCGCTGGCACTGGGTCAAGGGCCACGCCGGGCATCCCGAGAACGAGCGGGCGGACCGGCTCGCGTTCCGGGGACTACAGGAGGCGGCGGCCAACGCGGTCGGCGCCCGGCCGGCCCGCCGGTCGCCGGTCGTGCCGGCCTGAATTCGTTTGACCGTCAACCATGGGTTGACGATCCTGGCCGCGTCAACCTACGGTTGACGCATGGAGGAACTTCCGGTCCGCCTCGACGACCTCATCGAGTACGTACGCCGGCAGCACCCGGAGGGTGACGCCCTGGAGCGACTGTCGGACGCCGTCCTGGTGTCCGAATACCTCGGCGAGCTGGCCGACCACCTGATCGGGCACTTCGTCGACCAGGCCCGCCGGGCCGGCGCCTCCTGGACCGATATCGGGCAGAGCATGGGCGTGACCAAACAGGCCGTGCAGAAGCGGTTCGTGACCAAGAGGTCCGATCAGGACGTGACGATCCCGGCCAGCGCCTTCGCTCGGTTCACCGAGCGGGCCCGCAACGTGGTCGTCAAGGCGCAGGAGGAGGCCCGGCGGTTCGGCGCCGTCCAGGTCGGCACCGAGCATCTACTGCTCGGCATCCTGCACGAGCCGGCCGGTCTGGCCTGTCGGGCGATCGAGGCGCTGGGCGTGCCCGCCGACACCGTACGGGAGCGGACGGTCACGCTCCTCGGCCCGTCCGGCGAGTCGAGCCCGGCGCACCTGCCCTTCTCCCCCGAGGCGAAACGGGTCCGGGACCGGACCTTCCAGGAGGCGCTGCGGCTCGGCCACAACTACGTCGGCACCGAGCACATCCTGCTCGGGCTGCTCAACGAGGAGACGGAGCCGGGCGCCCGGGTGCTGATCGACCTGGGCCTGCACCGGGACCGGGTCGAGGAGTGGGTCGTCGAGACCCTGCGCGGGATGCCGCGCTCGGCCAGTTCCGGCAGGTGACCACCACGGAGTCGCGCCCGACGGCCGGCCCGACCGAGCAGGACGCCGCGCCGCTGTGGCGTGGACGCGACTTTCCGCTGTTCTGGTCCGGACAGACCCTCTCCGCGCTCGGGGACTCGTTCTCGCTCGTCGCCGTGCCGCTACTGGTGCTGCACGCGACCGGATCCGTCGCCCGGATGGGGCTGCTGACCGGCCTGGCCGGCGCGGCGACGATCGTGGCCGGGATCTTCGCCGGATTCCTGGTGGACCGGGTGGACCGGCGGATGCTGCTGATCGGCTGCGACCTGGCCCGCGCGGTCGGGTACGCCCTCATCCCGCTGGTCTGGCTGGTCTCGCCACAGCTCTGGCCGCTCTACCTGATCGCACCGGCCTGCGCCGCGATCGGGATGATCTTCCAGGTCGGCTACGTCGCCGCCGTACCGCGACTTGTCGCCCCCGGCCAGGTGACCAGGGCGAACGGTCAGCTCTACGCCAGCTACGCGGCGGCGGGCCTGACGGGTCCGCTGCTGGCCGGGGTCCTCTCCGCCGCGTTCGGGCCGACCGCCGCCATCGGCATCGACGCCGGCACGTTCGCCGTCTCCGCGCTCGGCCTCTGTTTCGTCCGGCTCCGCGCGCCGGCCGTGGCCCCGGTCGACGAGCGGAGCGGCACCCCGGCCGCCCGGGGCAACTGGACGGACCTGCTGCTGGGAGTGCGGTTCCTCTGGCGCCATCCGGTGCTACGCGCGCTGACCGTCCTGCTGTCGTTCCTGACCTTCCTGACCATCGGGTTGACCGACATCTTCATCTACCACGTCAAACACGACCTGGGTCGGTCGGACGGCGACGTCGGCTACGTACTGGCCGCCGCCGCGGCGGGCACCATCGTCGCCGCGTTGCTGGTCGCACCGGTCCGCCGCAGGCTCGGCTTCGGAACCTGCTGGATCGGCGCGTACGCCCTCGCCGGGCTGGCCATCGCCGGGGCCGGGCTGTCCGGGAACGTGCCGGCGCTCGCGGTCGCCGTCACCGGGTACGCGTTCTGCACCGCCACCGCCGGGATCTGCTCCCTGTCGCTGCGCCAGCAGGTGACCCCCGACCTTCTGCTCGGCCGGGTCACCTCGGCGTTCTGGACCCTGCACTCGGCGCTCGGCCCACTCGGCGCGGCGGTGCTGACCGTCGCCGTGGCCCGGTACGGCACCGCGCCGGTCTGCCTGGCCGCCGGGGCGGTCTGCCTCGGCATCGCCGCCGTCGCGACGCTGACCCCGATCCGGCAGCCCCGGCCCGAACTCCTTCCGGTACCGCCGAGCTGACCGCCACCGTGCTGGGCCGGGAAACCGCCGGCCGCCCGACACCGGTGCGGATGTCGGGCGGCCGGCGGAACGGGCTGGCTCAGGGACTGGTACAGGTGAGGTTGGTCGGTGGGGCGTTGGTTCCGTTCCAGGTGCCGGTGAAGCCGACGGTGACCGAGGCGTTGGGTGCGAGCGACCCGTTCCAGCTGACGTTCCGGATCGTGATCGAGGATCCGCTGGCGGTCAGCGTGCCGTTCCAGACCTGGCTGATCGTCTGTCCGTTGGGGAAGGTCCACCGCACCGTCCAGCCGTTCAGTGTCGTGGTGCTGGTGTTCCGGACCGTCACCTCGGCCTGGAAGCCACCCTGCCACTGGTTGGTCTGCCGGTACGTCGCGGTGCACACGCCGCTGCTCGGCGGCGGTGTCGTGGTCGGGACGACGGTCGGGGTGACCGGCGGCGTGGTCGGCGGGCGGGTGGTCGGGTTCGCCGTCGGCGTCGTCCCGGTCGGCAGGAACCGCAGGATCCGGTCGTCGGTGGCGGCCGGCGAGCCCCGGCCGTCGCGGTTGCTGGTGGCCACCCAGAGCGAGCCGTCCGGAGCCCGCTCGACCGTACGGAGTCGGCCGTACTGGCCGGTGAGCTGGGCGACCGGGGTGCCGGCGTTGCCGTCGCCGGTCAGCGGAACCTGCCAGAGCCGGGTGCCCCGCAGCGCGGCGACGAACAGCACGTTGCCGTCGATCGTGGCGCCGCTCGGCGAGGCCTCGGCCGTCGTCCAGGTGACGATCGGGTTCCGGAACCGTGGATCGTTGCCCCGGCCCTCCACAGTCGGCCAGCCGTAGTTGCCGCCGGGCACGATGTAGTTGACCTCGTCCCAGGTGTTCTGCCCGAACTCGCTGGCGTAGAGCCGGCCCTGGCTGTCCCAGGCGAGCCCCTGCACGTTGCGGTGACCCATGCTGTAGACCAGCGAGCCGGCGGTCGGGTTGTCGGTGGGGACGCTACCGTCCGGCCGCATCCGCAGGATCTTTCCATTGCGGCTCTGCGCGTTCTGCGCGTTGGCGGTCACGCCCGCGTCGCCGACGCCCGCGTAGAGCATCCCGTCGGGGCCGAAGGCGATCCGGCCGCCGTCGTGGAAGTTGGCCTTGGCCAGCCCGGTGAGGATCGGCGTCTGGGTCTGTGCGGCGTTGAGCCGGAACCGGACGATCCGGTTGTCACTGCTGGCGGTGAAGTACGCGTAGACGTACTGGTCCGAGGCATAGGTCGGTGAGACCGCCAGGCCGAGCAGACCGGCTTCGCCGCCGGGCGTCACTCCGGAGATCGTCGCCACCTGTTGCGGCGTCTGCCCCGGACGGATCTGCAACACCCGGGCGCTGTCCCGCTCGGCAACCAACGCGCTGCCGTCGGGCAGGAAGGCGAGTCCCCACGGCGCCACCAGGTTGGTGGCGACGGTCTGCGGGCGACTGAAGTCGAATTCACCGGCCGCCATCACCCCGGCGCCGCCCTGCGGCGTCGTCCCGGCGACGGCGAACCCGGCACCGCTCAACCCGACGACCAGGGCTGCACCCGCGACGAGAAGGCGATTCCTCATTGACACACCTCCAGCTGGACCGACCTGCCGCCGCAGGCAGGATCGCCCACCGAAGGCAGAGATAGATATCAATGTATCACTGCCACGGTCAACAGTCGAGATCGCCACTGCCGCCGAGGGCGGGCGAGCCGGTCCCCGCCCGGCCGGCTCGCCCGCGTTCTCGGCGGGTCCCCCGCCCGCCCGTTACGACCCGAGCCCCACCACACCCCACCGCAAGGTGTTCAGGTGGGACTGCCCGGTCGGGTCGCGCCAGGTGGTCGCCGCCGTCCGGACACCGCCGGACGCATCGTTGACCTGTCGATCGGGCCGCGTGCCGGTCGAGGCCGAGATGATCATCACCTTCGCGGCACGCCGGCGGTGGGATACGGTGCTCTCCCTGGGCTCTCGCACGAATCCGCCGTCCCTTCGAAGTGCCCCCGGGCCAGACGCTTCCGGAAGACCGGCCAACATTTGCGGCGGGCGTCGCCGAGCGCCCCGCAAACTTCCGGAGGCGGCCCGATAATTCATCGCGATGCGGCGCACGCTACGACTCTGTGAACAAACGGTCAAGGGCTTCCCGGTGAGGAAACTTGCGAGCTACTTTCGGTCGCACTACCCTCTCGACGCGGGCCGGACTTTCCGGAAACATGTCGGAAGTACGCGCGCCGGCAGCCCGACCCACTTCTCTCGACGTGCGGCGGCTGGCGAAAGAGGCCCAGGAACAAGCGACAGGAGGCTGCTCGTGAGCAGCAACCGCAACGCCGCCGATGCCCCTCGGACAACCACCGAGGTCGGGCGGCTTGAGGTCACGGGGGTGCACGACGGGCATCCGCACGACGGACAGCTCACCGTCACCGCGGCCGACGTCCCGGCGGACAACGCCGCGCCCAGCAGCACCCCCGACGCCCCGCCCCGGTGGCAGGATCCACGTCTGCCCGTGGCGCGGCGGGTCGAGGACCTGCTCGCCCGGCTCTCGCTCGAAGAGAAGATCGCGCAGCTGTACGGCGTCTGGATCGGTGGCAACTCGACCGGCGACGACATGGCGCCGCACCAGCACGAGATGGTCGCCGAGGTGCCCGACTGGCGCGACCTGATCAATGTCGGCCTCGGCCAGCTCACCAGGCCGTTCGGCACCGCGCCGATCGATCCCGCCCTCGGAGCCCGCGCACTGGCTCGGATGCAGGAGGAGATCGTCGCCGCCAACCGGTTCGGCATTCCCGCCATCGCGCACGAGGAGTGTCTGACCGGGTTCATGACCTGGCGGGCCACGGTCTATCCCACCCCGCTGGCCTGGGGCGCCACGTTCGACCCGGCGCTGGTCGAGCGGATGGCCGTCCAGATCGGCTCGGGGCTGCGGCAGGTCGGCGTACACCAGGGGTTGGCGCCGGTGCTCGACGTGATCCGGGATGCGCGCTGGGGGCGTACCGAGGAGTCGATCGGCGAGGACCCGTACCTGGTGGCCACCGTCGGCACCGCCTACGTCCGCGGCCTCCAGTCGACCGGGGTGATCGCCACCCTCAAGCACTTCGTCGGCTACTCCGCCTCCCGCGCCGGCCGCAACTTCGGCCCGGTCGCGATCGGCCACCGGGAACTCGCCGACGTGCTGCTGCCCCCCTTCGAGATGGCGCTCCGGGAGGGTGGCGCCGGCTCCGTGATGCACGCCTACACGGAGATCGACGGCATGCCGCCGGCCGCCGACCCGGACCTGCTCACCGGGCTCCTCCGGGACCGGTGGGGATTCGCCGGCACGGTCGTCGCCGACTACTTCGGGATCAGCTTCCTCCAGCGGCTGCACAGCATCGCCGCGGACCTCGGCGAGGCCGCGGCACTGGCTCTGGCCGCCGGGGTGGACGTCGAACTGCCCGCCGGGCACTGCTACAGCGAGCCGCTGATCGACGCGGTCAGCGCCGGCACGGTGCCGGAGTCCCTGGTCGACCGGGCGGTGACCCGGGTACTCCGGCAGAAGTGCGAACTCGGGCTGCTCGACGCCGACTGGTCCCCGCTGCCGCCCGCCTTCGCCGGCACCGCCGAGCAGGGCAACGGCGGCGCTCCCGGCCCACTAGAAGGAAGCATCGACCTCGATCCGCCGGCCAACCGGGAACTGGCCCGGGAACTCGCCGAGGAGTCGGTGGTGCTGCTGGCCAACGCCGGAGCACTGCCACTGCGCCCGGGGGGCCGGATCGCCCTCGTCGGGCCGCTGGCCGACAGCGTGACCGGGATGCTCGGCTGCTACACCTTCCCCAGCCACGTCGGCGGGCAGCACCCCGAGCTGCCGGACGGCGTCGAGATCCCGACCCTGCTCGCGGCGTTGCGGGCCGAACTGCCGGACAACCCGATCCGGCACGCCCCGGGTGGAACGATCGACGGCCCGGCGGACGACTCGACGGACAACCCCGAGAACTCGGTCGCGACGGCGGTAGCGGTGGCCACCGACGCCGACGTCTGCGTCGCGGTGCTCGGCGACCGGGCCGGGCTGTTCGGCCACGGCACCTCCGGCGAGGGTTCCGACGCCGCCGACCTGCGTCTGCCCGGCACCCAGGCGGAGCTGCTGGAGGCACTGCTGCAGACCGGAACCCCGGTGGTGCTGGTCCTGCTGGCCGGTCGGCCGTACGCCCTCGGCGACTGGGTCGACCGGGTGGGCGCGGTGGTGCAGGCGTTCTTCCCCGGCGAGGAGGGCGGACCGGCCGTGGCCCGGGTGCTCAGCGGCCGGGTCAACCCGTCCGGACGGCTACCGGTGAGCGTTCCCCGGGGCACGGGCGGACAGCCGGCCACCTATCTGAGCCCGGCACTGGGACACCGGACCGAGGTCAGCAGCGTCGACCCGACCCCGCTCTTCCCGTTCGGCCACGGCCTGTCGTACACCGAGTTCAGTTGGCCGGAGGTCCACGTCAACGGCGCGGCGCCGGTGCCGGGACGCCCGGTGGAGATCCCGACCGACGGCGAGGTGACCGTGTCGGTCACGGTACGCAACGACGGCGACCGCAGCGGCACCGAAGTGGTCCAGCTCTACCTGCACGATCCGGTGGCCCAGGTGACCCGGCCGGTGGTGCGGTTGACCGGGTACACCCGGGTGCCACTCGCGCCCGGCGAAACCCGTCAGGTCGACTTCCGGGTGCACACCGACCTCACCTCGTTCACCGGACGGCACGGCCACCGGGTGGTCGAAGCCGGCGACCTGGAACTGCGGTTCTCCGCCTCCAGCGCCGACCACCGACACACGGTCGCGCTGCGTCTGGTCGGCGACGAACGCCGGCTCGACCACTCCCGGCGCCTCACCGCCGAGGTGACCATCCGATAGCCGACGAGCCAGCGCGGCGCCGCCCTTCGCCGGGCGGTCCGCCGCGCTGGCCGGCATACTGACCGGACGATGATTCTGCTCGGCACCTCCGGATGGCAGTACCGGGACTGGCGCGGCCGGTTCTATCCGGCCGGTCTGCCGCAGTCGCGCTGGCTGGAGCACTACGCCGAGCGGTTCGCCACGGTCGAGGTGAACAACGCCTTCTACCGGCTGCCCGAGCGGGACATCTTCGCGCGATGGCGCAGCCGGACCCCGGACGACTTCTGCGTCGCCGTCAAGATGAGCCGCTACCTCACCCACATCAAGCGGTTGCGCGAGCCCGAGGAACCCGTCGACCGGTTCCTGGGGCGGGCCACCGCACTGGGCGACCGACTCGGCCCGGTGCTCCTGCAACTGCCGCCCAACCTGTCGGTCGACGTACCGGCCCTGGATCGGACGCTGTCCCGGTTCCCGCCCGAGGTGCGGGTGACGGTCGAGCCGAGACACCCGTCCTGGTGGACCGACCAGACGCGTCAGGTACTGGAGCGGCACCGCGCGGCGCTCTGCTGGGCGGACCGGGGCGGCCGCCCGGTCACCCCGCTGTGGCGTACCGCCGACTTCGGCTATCTCCGGCTGCACGAGGGCCGCGCCCAGCCCCGCCCCCGGTACGGGCGTGCCGCGCTGCGCTCCTGGGTCGACCGGATCGGCTCGACGTTCAGCGAGCACGAGACGACCTTCGTCTTCTTCAACAACGATCCGGGCGGCGCCGCGATCACCGACGCCGCCGCGCTGGCCAGGACCGCCCGCCGGCTGGACATCCGGATCAGCCGTGCACCGGCGCTCCGCGCTACGGCATGATCCGGGTCAGGTCCTTCGGCATGCTGGACTTGACGTCGTCCCACTCGCCCTCGGTGACGTGCCGGCGAAGCGCGTTCAACACCGTGTTCACCACGGTCGCCGGGCCGCCCTCGACGTCGAACGGGAAACCGGCCCGGACCTCGTAGAGGAACTCCTCCCGATTCAACTTGATCGGGACGACGCTCGGGTCCCAGCCCTCGAAGTAGATTCCCCGTACCAACACCGGCAACTGGGCCGCGAAGTGCACGCTCTCCTGCACCGGCAACCTGTCCCGGAGCAGGTGCAGAACCGTCCGCAGGGCCGCGTACGACTGGTTGCGGCGCTCCTTCGACCACCCGTACGCCTGCTCGATGTCCTTCAGGATGAGGTTGGTCTTATCCAACGACGACTCGAAGACCGAGTACGAATTGTTCGGCACGACTGATCCCCCGTTCCTGATGCCCACCCTCGACATGCTCGCCGAGAAGCGGGTGAGGGTCGCTCACCCGGTCCGGGTGAAACGTCATCCCCGCAGCAGGTCCGTCAACTGGTCCGCGTTCGTCTGGGCGTAGTCGCGGTAGCAGTTGTTGAACAGGACGTGGGTCTCGGCCGCGTCGTCGGCCAGGCGGCGGAGCCTGGGGGCCCAGTCCGCCAACTCCCGATCGGAATACCGGTAGCCGAACTTCTCGTAGATGTTCTTACTGGTCCACTTCTCACTGTGGCCGTGGAACCGGACCACCGCCAGGTCGGCGGTGGCGACCAGCACCGGCGGCACCGACGACCGGTGGCCCTGCGGCATGTCCACGCAGACGTACGGCAGCTCGTGCTCGCGCAGGAACTCCAGCGTCTCGTCCCGGTTGCCGTCGGCGAACCAGGACGCGTGGCGGAACTCGAAGACCGCCCGCATCGGGTCGCAGCGTCGCCGCACCTCCAACAGGTACTGCTTGTTGTCCCGCCGGATGGTGAACCACGGCGGGAACTGGAACAGCACCGACCCCAGCTTGCCGGCCCCGGCCAGCGGCTCCAGCGCCGACAGGAACCGGGTCCAGACCTCCTCGTACGCCTGCGGGTCCAGGTCACCCGGGTAGATGTTCTTCTTCTCGGTCTCCGGCCGAAGGTCCTTGTACAGCGCGGAGACCCGGGTCGGGTGCCCGGTCAACAGGCTGAACGCCTTCACGTTGAAGGTGAAGTCGCCCGGCGTACGACCCACCCACAGTTCGGCGGTCCGTTCCGCCGGCGGCGAGTAGTACGTGGCGTCGACCTCGACCAGCGGGAAGTGTGTGGCGTAGTGGGCGAGTCGGCGTTCCGGCGTGTCCGCCTTCGCCGGGTACCAGCCTGACTCGAGCAAAGTCTTGTCCGTCCACGACGCCGTACCGACCTTGATCTCGCCCATGACTCCAGTTCACCCGCCCCGACCGGACCGGGCAAGTCGGGCGCGCGACACGGACGCAGGCCGGACGCGCCGGGCGCGTGACACGGACGCGGGCCGGCTCAGGCGGCCCGGCGTTCCCGGGACTGCTTGCAGGAGACGCAGGTGGTGGCGGACGGGAAGATCTCCAGCCGCTCCACCGGAATCGAGTCGCCGCAGCCCTCGCACCAGCCGTACGCGCCCTCGTCCAGCCGGGTCAGGGCATGCTCGAACTGCGCCCGGCGATCGAGGATGGTCCGCAGCAGCGACTGGGCGGTGTCCCGCTCGGCGGTCTTCGTGCCGCTGTCCGCCTGGTCGTCGCCGGCCGTGTCGCCGACCTCCACCAGCCGGAGCACCTGGCTCTGCGTCAGCGCCTCGTCGTACTCGACGGTCAGCTCGTCGTAACGAGCCCGCAGGGCGCGACGGATCTGGTCGCTGTCCGCCGCAGAACGGCGGGTACCGATTGCCTCGTTGACGAGCATGGGCTGCCTGCCTTTCCGTAGAAGAGACGGAACCGCCGTCCTGGACGGTAATGTCCGGGTGCACTCCGTCATGAGCAGCGCGATTACCCAGCGGTCGGCGCGACCAAACCGTCGATTCGTCCGCCGGTCATCCGACACTTTCCGGGTCGACCATCGCGGGATGGCGCGGATCGTCCATCCGGACCACCACGTCGGCGAACATCGACGGTCCGACCTCCTCGGCATAGCGGGCGAACGCCGGCAACGTCCAACGCGCCGAGGCCGGGGTACGCCGGACGAGCGCGCCCGGCGACAGCACGAGATGGACCGTCAGGTCGAACGGAAGAGCCCCGCCGAGCAGCAGGGACCCGCTGACCAGAAGCACGCCGCCGGGCGGCAGGGTGCGATAGTCGGCCCGGGTGGCCCGGTCGGTCTCCGCGTTCCACAGCGACGGCAGGATCCGGCCCGAGCCACCCGGACCGGCCGGGTCGAGCACCTCACGACGCAGTCCCGCCTCGTCGAGCCAGCTCGTGTAGTAGGCGTCGGGGCTGGTTCGGCCGTACTCGTACCGCAGGGACGCCGGACGCAGGAAGTCCGCCGCGTCGACCCGTACCGCCGGACGCCCCCTGACCCGCAACGGGTCGACGAGCGCGTCGGCCAGCCGGCCGGGCTCGGCGGCCGGCGGCCCGTCGACGGCGACCCGCAGCCAGCCGCCGCCACCCGCGCCGGCCAGCCGCTCGGCCACCTCGTCCACCAGCAGTTCCGGGGTGATCGGTCGGACCTTCATCCGACCATCGTGTCAGGCGTCGCGGCGGCGCAGCACCAGGTAGCCGCCGAGCAGCGAGGCGGCCGTCCAGAGTACGAGGATGCCGATGCCGGTCCACGGGCCGTAGTCCCGGGCCCAGCGCGCCTCGTCCTGCGGGCCGGCCAGATGCATGATCACCCAACTCGTCTGGTCCGGCAGGAACTGGGTGACGGTCCGGACCTTCGGAATGTTGCCGAGCCCCTGGGAGCCGAGGAAGAACACCGGCAGCAGGACCCCCAGCGAGCGGACCGAACCGCGCAGCATCGCGGTCACCCCGAGGGCGAACAGGCAGAGCAGGGTCAGGTGCAGGCAGGCGCCGACGACCGCGGCCGGTGCCCCGTCGGAGCCGAGCGAGACTCCGTACCGGCCCAGTGCCGCCTGGGCGGTGAAGAAGGCGGCCAGCACCGTGGGCACCGCGACCGCGAGGGCCAGCAGCCCGGTGGCGAGCACCTTGCCGAGGTAGCCCAGGCCGCGCCGTGGCACCGCGACCAGCGTGGCCCGGATCGTGCCGGAGCTGTACTCGCTGCCCAGCACCAGCACCCCGAACACCACCAGGGCGAGTTGGCCGAGGGTGAGGCCGTAGAAGGCGACGAAGAGCGGATCGAAGTTGTTCCGCTGCTCCGGTGGCTGGCTGGCGAAGCTGAATCCGACCAGCAGGCTCAGGCCGACACTGACGACGAAGGCCGGCAGCAGGGTCCAGATCGTCGACCGGACGGTCCTGATCTTGGTCAGTTCCGCCAGCAGGACCGCTCCGGCCGAGGCCAGCCCCAGCCGGTTCCGCGTCGATCCGGCGTGGACGGTCGAAGCGCCATCGGTGCCGCTCATCGCCGCCCACCCTCCGCCCGGTACTGCACGGCATCCCCGGTGAGCCGCATGAACGCCTCCTCCAGCGAGGCTCCCTGCGCGCTGACCTCGTGCACGGTCAGCCGATGCTCCGAGGCCAGCTCGCCGATCCGCGCGGCCTCCGCGCCGTACGTCTCCAGCGCGCCGTCCCCGGCCGTCCGGACCTGGAGACCGGCGGCGGTCAGGACGTCCCGCATCCGCTCCGGCTCCGGGGTACGGATCCGTACGTGGGAGCCGGAGTGCGCCGCGACGAACTCCCGTACGCCGGTGTCGGCGAGCAGCCGGCCCCGGCCGATCACCACGAGATGGTCGGCGGTGAGCGCCATCTCGCTCATCAGGTGGCTGGAGACGAGGACCGTCCGCCCCTGTGCGGCGAGACCTCGCATCAGGTCGCGGATCCACCGGATGCCCTCCGGGTCGAGCCCGTTGACCGGCTCGTCGAAGAGCAGCACCGGCGGGTCCCCGAGCAGCGCGGCGGCGACACCGAGCCGCTGGACCATCCCGAGCGAGAAGCCACCGACCCGCCGCTTCGACACGCCCTCCAGACCGACCAGCGTCAGCACCTCCCGGACCCGGGCCCGGGGAATCCGGTTGCTCTGCGCCAGCCAGAGCAGGTGGTGGTACGCGCTCCGGCCGCCGTGCACGGATCTGGCCTCGAGCAGGGCTCCGACCCGGCGCAGGGGCGAAACCTGGTCCCGGTAGGGCCGCCCGTCGATCAGGACCTCTCCCGCGCTCGGGCGGTCGAGGCCGAGCATCATCCGGATGGTCGTGGACTTGCCGGCACCGTTCGGCCCGAGGAAGCCGGTCACCTGCCCGGGGCGCACCGTGAACGAGAGCCCGTCGACCGCCACCGTGCTCCCGTACCGTTTGCTGAGATTGCGTACGTCGATCACGCCCGTCACGCTAGGGAACGGCGGCGGCCGGAACAGTCCTCGAAAGTCGCCGATCCCGGCGACGAAGGTGAACCGGAGTGCCGCGCCGGTCGACCCGGCCGGGACGGTGACGCCGAGCGGGAGGGTGACGCCGAGCGGGCTGCGGTGGGCGCGACAGATGATGACCAGGACGTAGCCTGCATTGCATGATGCGCCGACACCTTCTCGCCGCCGCTGTGCTGACGGCGGACACCGCGATGCTGGCGGGCAGGCACGGAGCCGACCTGCCGGTCTGGGCGATCCCGGCGTACGCCCTCGTCGTGGCGCTGGTGATCGCGCTGTGCCGGCGGGCTCCACTGGCGGCGCTCGCGGTCGCGCTCGTCCTCACCCCGGTGACCGGTACGGCGTACGTCCTGTTGCTCTGGGTCGCCTACCACGCCGGCCGGGAAGTCGTCTCCCGTTCCGGTACGGCCATGTTGACCGGCACGGTGCTCGGCGCGCTGACCGTCCAACTCGTCGGGCTGCCCGCGCGGCCGGGCGCGGTCTCCAGCCTGCTCGCGACCTACCTCGTCTTCGTGGCGCTGCCGGTGCTGGTCGGCCGGTACCTGGCCCAGCAGGAGCGGCTGGTGTCGACGCTCGACCGGCACAATCGGCAACTCCGCCGGGAGCGGGAACTCGTCGCCGAGCAGGAGCAGTTGCGGGAGCGGCTACGGATCGCCCGGGACATGCACGACTCGCTCGGCCACCGGCTCAGTCTGGTCTCGGTGCAGGCGGCGGCGTTGGAGGTGTCGGCACTGCCGCCCCCGCAGCGCCAGGCCGTCCAGCACCTCGCCCGCGCCACCCGGGACGCCATGGACGAGCTGTACGGGCTGGTCGGCGCGCTCCGGAGCGAGCGCGGTACCGCCCAGCGGTCGCCGGGGGTGGAGTCGATCGACACTCTGGTGACGCGGTTCCGGACGGCCGGCGTACCGGTGACACTGCGGCGATCCGGAACGCCCCGACCGCTCGCACCGGCCGCCGGGCAGGCGGCGTACCGGGTGGTGCAGGAGGGGCTGACGAACGCGGCCAAGCACGCACCGGGCCGGGCCGTGACGGTACGGGTCACGTGGGAGCCGGACGCCCTGCTGATCACCCTGGTCAACCCGCTGCCCGACGGCGCCGCCCCGAGCGGTGACGGTAGTAGCCCGAGCGATCCGGCCGTCGCCGCCGGGCATGGCCTGGCGGGACTCCGCGAACGGATGGTCCCGGTCGGCGGGTTCGTCGAACACGGCCCGTCCGGGGACGGTTGGCGCCTCGTCGCCATGCTGCCCGCTACCGCCGGGCTCGCCGACCTTCCCGAGTGGGAACCCGCCGGGCTCACCGGTTTCCCCGAGCCGGAACCGGTCCCGGCCGGACGGATCCGAACCCTCGGACTCGGGCTCGCGACCGCGAGCGTGATGTTCCTGCTGCTACCCGGCAGCATGCTCCTCGGGATCGGTTGAGATGGTCCGGGTACTGCTCGCCGACGACGAGCCGCTGATCCGGGCCGGCATCCGTACCGTGCTCGAATCGGCCGCCGACATCACGGTCGTCGCCGAGGCGACGAACGGCCGGGCGGCGGTGGACGAGGCGGTCCGGCACCGCCCGGACGTGGCGCTGCTCGACATCAAGATGCCGGTGCTGGACGGGTTGGGCGCGGTCGAGGAGCTGCGCCGGCAGGTACCCGGACTCCGGGTCGTCCTGCTGACCTCGTTCGGCGCCGAACCGAACGTGCTGCGGGCGGTGCAGCACCGGGTGGCGGGCTTCGTCCTGAAGAACTGCACGCCCGACGAACTGATCCGCGCGGTCCGGGCCGCGCACGAGGGCGACGCCTACCTGTCCCCCGCCGTGACCCGGCTGCTGCTGGGCATGCTCACTCCGGTGGCGGTCGAACGCAGGCGCGAGGCCACCGACCGGCTGGCGGCGCTGAGCCCCCGGGAGTCGGACGTCCTGGGCCTGGTCGCCGAGGGCCTGTCCAACGCCGAGATCGGCCGGCGGTTGCGGATGAGCGAGGCGAGTATCAAGACCTACGTGAGCCGGATCCTGACCAAGCTCGACTGCACGAACCGGGTCCAGGCGGCCCTGCTGGTCCGGGACGCGGAGGTGCCGGCTCCCGGACCCGGCGTCGCCCGGACCCGCCCCTGACTCAGCCGTTGCGGTCGATCGTCACCACCGCGTCGTCGGCGAGCCGGTAGCCCACGCCGTACACCGTGGTGACCAGTGGTACGTCGGCGCCGACCTTGCCGCGCAGCCGCCGGATGTGCACGTCCACGGTCCGTACTCCGGTGTGCTCGTATCCCCAGACCGCTGCCAGCAGCTGAAGCCGGGTGAAGACCCGGCGTGGATGGGCGACCAGATGCATCAGCAGGTCGAACTCGAGGCGGGTGAGCGGCAAGGGGTCGCCGCCGAGCAGCACCGACCGGGACGCCGCGAGGATGTGCAGCCCGGGGTGGCCGACGTCGGTCGCGGAGCGGGCGGCGGGTCTGGCCGTCAAGTTCTCGCCGCGGCGTTCCGCCGTGCCGACGGTCCCACCACTGATCGTGGCCTCGCCTCTCTCCACCAGCTCGCGAGCGGCTTCGAGTAGCCGGCGGGCCGGTGGGGTGAGGGTCTCCTCGCAGCCGACGAGCGGGATGGAGAGCGTCACCGTCAGCGTCGGCGAGGCCGAACCGGCGGGCCGGCGCGACGCGCCCGGGGGTCGGCCTGGTCCGGCGGGCTGGGCGGTGTGCCATCCGGCACGCGGCGAGGCGGGGCTGACCGACATGGTCCTCCTTGGCTACTCGGGGTGTTCCCCGCACGGCCCGAACCGCCGCTGACTCGATGCTTCCGGCCACCGGGGCGAGGGTCAAGGGGACACGGCGATGCATGAATGTGACAATCGACAAACTCACCGGAATCACTTGCTTGCTCTTAGTACCAGATCTTGGCGTCCGCCGTGCACCCGGCAGGATGGTCAACATGCGGGGAGTGTTGGCGGGATTCGGGGTGATCTGGTCGGTCACCCTCGTCGGTTACCTCGTCGGCCGGTACGGCCTGCTCGGTCCACACGGCACGGCGGTGATCGCGCGGCTCGTCTTCCTGATCGCCACCCCGGCCCTGCTGCTCGGCACGCTGGCCCGGTCCACAGTGGCCGATCTGTTCAGCCCGGCCCTGGCCGCCTTCGTGCTGAGTACGCTGATCGTCGCGGCGGTCTATCTCCTGCTCGCCCGGTACGTCTGGCACCGCCCGACCGGAGAGGCCACCGTCGGCGCGCTCTCCGCGTCGTACGTCAACGCCGCCAACCTCGGACTGCCGGTCGCCGCGTACGTGCTGGGCGACGTCTCGTTCGTCGCTCCCGTACTCATCTTCCAGGTGCTGGTGGCGGCGCCCGTCGCACTGGCCGTGCTCGACTCCACCGCGGCCGACCGGCGCCCCTCGGTGCGTCGCCTGGCGCTACTGCCGACCCGGAACCCGATCATGCTGGGCTGCGCCGGCGGGTTGCTGATCTCGATCTCCGGTTGGCATCCGCCGGTCGAGGCGCTGCGGCCGTTCGAACTCGTCGGATCGGCCGCCGTGCCGCTGGCTCTGCTCGCCCTGGGCATGTCACTGCCCGGCAGCCGGCCGTTGGCGGCCGGTTCCGACGCCGTCCCGCGCATCGTCGCGGTGGTGCTCAAGATACTGGTGCAGCCGTTCCTGGCGTACCTGATCGCGCGGTTCGCCCTGGGGTTGGCCGGGCCGACGTTGCTGGCCGCCGTCGTCACCTCGGCCCTGCCGACCGCGCAGAACGTCTTCGTCTTCGCCACCCACTACCAGCGGGCGCAGGCACTGGCCCGCGACGCCGTCGTGCTCTCCACCGTGGCCGCCGCGGTCTCGCTCACCGTGATCGCCGCCTGGCTGACCTGACCGGCCCCGGTGGCGGCCCGGCAGGCCCGGCACACCGTCACAGCAACGAGACGCCGGGACCCCAACCGTCGCCATCGCCGTCGTCACCGTCGTCGAGCCGGATCGGGGCGTCGTCGGCGAGTCGGTAGCCCACCCCGTGCACGGTGGTCACCAGCGGCACCCCGTCGCCCACCTTGGCGCGCACCCGGCGTACGTGCACGTCGACGGTGCGGGCCACGGCGTGTTCGTAGCCCCAGACGTTGCTGAGCAACTGCAACCGGGTGAACACCCGGCGGGGATGTCGGGCCAGGAACACCAGCAGGTCGAATTCGAGCCGGGTGAACGGAACGGGCGATCCGCCCCGGAGCACCACCCGGGGCCCGGTCAGCACCCGCAGGGTCCGGGCGTCGTCCGTACCCGCTCCGGCCGGCTGGTCACCGGGACCGCCGCCCGGGTCGACGTCGCCGGCCGGCGGGGTGGGCAGCGGCCCGGCGTGCGCCGGCTCGGCGCCGACCGGTGCGGCCGAGGTCGGCCTGGCCGCCACCGCGGTCACCGCCGTGACGCCCACACCCCGGTCGACCAGGTCCCGGACCAGATCGAGCAGCAGCGACAACTCCGGGGTGAGCCGCTCGCCGACGAGTGGCACGTCGAGGGTGACCCGGAGGACCGGGACGTCCTTGGCGGACGAGGGCCGGCGCCGGGACGATCCGGCCCGGGACGGCCCGGCCGGCGAGTACGTGCGCGGGTGGATGGCGACGACCGACATGAAAGCTCCTTCGTGGGATGCGGTCCGGTCCCCCGCGCGCGGTGGCGCGCGGGTCAGGTGAACGCCCGCCGGGCGGTTTCCAGCGGTGCGGGGGTGGGCTGGGCGAAGACGTCCGTCGGTCCGAAGGCCGGCAACCCGAGCCCCCGCCAGGCGACGAATCCGCCGACGACGTCGGTGGCCAGCCGCAGACCGAGGTCCTGCAACGCGGCGGCGGCCAGCGACGAGGTGTAGCCCTCCTGGCAGAAGACGATGACCGGCAGGTCGTACCGGTCGGCGACGGGCAGCCGGGCGGCGCTGCGCGGGTCGAGTCGCCATTCCAGGACGTTCCGTTCGATGACGAGCGCGTCGGGAATCGATCCGGTGGCGGCCCGCTGGGCGGCCGGACGGATGTCCACCAGCACCGCGCCGGCGCGGGCGGCGAGGTGCGCCGCCTCCGGCTCCAGGCGACGCAGCCGCACCCGGGCGGCATCGAGGATCTCGTCGATGCTCCTCGAACCCGCCGGGGCCTGCGCTCCCGCACACTCGCCGACCGGCTCTCGGAGGTTGGTCAGGTTCACCGCACTGTCCTTCCGTCGTATCGGGCCTCGATCCCACCCCGCGCGGCAGCCCCGCTCACCAGGCGACCCCGGCCTCGGCCACCTCCGCGACCCGCAGTCGCCCCTCCTCGAGGTGATAGCGGGTCATGCTGCGCAGCGCGGGACGGTAGACGTGCACGCTCACGGCGGGCTGGTCACCCCGGTTGCTCACCCGGTGCACGTGCCGGGCGCCGAAGCGGCGACCGGTACCCATGCCGAGTTCGCGGGGACGCAACCCGCCACCGACCACCGCCTCCTCGGTGAGCACACCGGCGGCGACCAGGAAGGCTCCGGCCGATCCGCCGTGGTCGTGCAGGTCGGTGTGCTGGCCGGGCAGCCAGGTCAGCAGCCAGACCTCGTGGTCGGTGGCGGCGGCGAGCCGGTGGTACCAACGCTGCGCCGGGTCGAACTGGAGCGGGACGGGCCAGCCCGCGGCGCCGGCCGCCTCGGCGGCGTACCGGCGGGCGATGGTCAGCGGGTCCGGGGAGATGGAGATCATTTGTGGGTCCTCGTGGCAGGCGTTCAACTACCGAGAAGAGTAGCCCATAAAACCTACCTGTTTTATAGGTTATCCCACAACCCTCATGCTCCACCCTCGTTCAGCGTGACCGTGATCGGCTGGTAGCCGGTGCCGGTCACGTCGAGGCCGCTGGCCCTGACCTGGTCGAGCGCCGTTCGGACGTAGTCGTTGATGAAGGCGGTCGGCTCCGGCTGCTTGGTCAGCACGGTCTTGCCGTCCTGGTTCCGGGTGGTCATCGCCAGGTCGACCGTCGCCTTCCAGGCGGCCTCGTCGATCACGCCGATCCCGCCCTGCGACGGCCACACCAGCTTGTTGACCTCGTTCGCCTGCCACAGCTGGTGACTGGCGCCCAGCTTGGAGCCCCGCTTCACCACCAGGTCACGGCACTGGGACACGTTGTCCCGGCAGTAGATCCAGCCCTTCAGGGTGCCGGCGAGGAACTTCGTCGCGGTCTCCTGGTACGCCTTGTCACTCGCCAGTCTCTCGCTGTTGGCCCACACCGCGTCCTGCAACATCGCCGTGCCGACCCTGTTCCAGTCCAGTACGGTGAACGCCTCCGGCCGGTAGAGCTGGCCGGTCTTCGGATCCTTCGCCTCCAGCAGTTGGGCGTACTCGTTGTAGCTCATCGCCTGGGCGGCGTCGATGTCCCCGCGCAGCAGCGCCTGCATGTCGAACTGCTGCTGTACCAGGGTGACGTCCCGGCCCGGATCGAGGCCCGCCTTCGTCATCGCGGCGAAGAGTTCGAACTCGTTGCCGAAGCCCCAGTTGCCGACCTTCTTTCCCCGCAGGTCGGCCGGCGAGGTGATCCCCCGGTCCGCGAAACTGACCTGGTAGGTCCCGGACCGCTGGAAGATCTGGGCGATCTGGGTGATCCCGGCGCCCTGCTCCCGGGAGGCCAGCGCCTTCGGCACCCAGGCCACCGCGAAGTCGGCCTGGCCCTGCGCCAGCACGGTCTGCGGCACGATGTCCACACCGCCCTCGAGAATCTGCACGTCCAGACCCTGCTCGGCGTAGAAGCCCTGGTCCGCCGCCGCGATGAAGCCGGCGAACTGGGCCTGGACGAACCACTGCAACTGCAACCGGACCTTGGTGGTCCCACCCGTTCCGCCCGACGGGGTGCCGGCGGGATCCGCCGTCCCACAGCCGGCCAGCAGGGCACAACTCAGTAGCCCGGCGACGAGGCCACGACTTGCCGATGTACGCATCGATCCTCCAGCGGTGAACTCTGCACGCGGAGCCGGTCGACTCCGCCGGTCGGGCTGCGCCGGGCGGGCGAGGTGCCAGGCGGGTCGGTCCGTCAGCCCGGCCGCCGCGCGCGCCAGGGCATCGCGAGGCGTTCCAGGCCGAGGGTGGCGAGGTAGAAGACGAGACCGAGTACGCAGGCGCCGAGGACGAACGCCCAGGCACGCGGGTACGCGGTGTAGGAGGCCGCCGAGGTGATCCGGGAACCGAGACCGTCCTGCCGGCCGCCGAAGTACTCGGCCACCACCGCCGCGATCACGGACAGCGCGGCCGCCTGGCGCAGTCCGGTGAAGACGAACGGCAGCGCACCCGGCAACCGGACCAGCCGGGTGAAGGTCCATCCGCTGACCGCGTAGCTGGTCATCAGCTCCCGGTGCACCGGGTCCACCTGGGCCAACCCGCGCAGGGTGTTCAGGAAGACCGGAAAGAAGACCACGATCGCCACCACCAGCCGGCGCGGGATGCTGCTGGTCGAGTCGAACATGTTGTTCAGGATCGGCGCCAGGGCGATGATCGGCAGCGCGTTCAATCCCGCTGCCAGCGGCACCGACACCTCGCCGAGGAAGCCGAACCGGCCGGTCAGCAGCGCGGCGGCCAGCGCCACCAGCGCCCCGACGACGAGACCCACCCCGGCGTTCGTCCCGGTGGCGAGCCCCACCTGCCAGATGGTGCCCCAGTTGTCCCAGAACTCCGCGCCGATCCGGGACGGCGCGGGCAGGATGAACGGCGCCACCCGGCCCAGCGTGACGGTCAACTCCCAGAGCACCAGCCCGACGACCCCGAACAGCAACGGCGGCCAGGTCGCCCGGAGCAGGCCGGTCGGGCCCGCCCCCCGGCGGCGACCCCGGGTTCGCTCGCTGCGCTCGCTCATGGCGCCGGCACCGTCACGGCGGTGCCCCGCAGCGCCTGCCGCACCCGGGTGATCCCGGTGAAGAACGGGGGTGACTGGCGGGTCGCCTCGGTCCGCTCGCCCAGCTCGACGTCGACGATCTCGACGATCCGACCGGGCCGGGCGGACATCACCACCACCCGGTCCGACAGGTACACCGCCTCCGGGATCGAGTGGGTGACGAACAGGGTGCTGGTGCCGGTCCGCGCGCAGATCCGCAGCAGCTCGTCCTGCAACCGTTCCCGGGTCATCTCGTCCAGCGCGCCGAACGGCTCGTCCATCAGCAGCAACGGCGGATCGCCGGCCAGGGCGCGGGCGATCGCCACCCGCTGCTGCATCCCACCGGAGAGCTGGTCCGGATAGTGCCCGGCGAAGTCGGCGAGCCCGACCAGTTCCAGCAGTTCCCGGGCCCGGGCCTGCCGCTCGCGCCGACTCCAACCGCGCACCTCCAACGGCAGCTCCACGTTGCGGGACACGGTCCGCCAGTCCAGCAGCCCGGACTGCTGGAACGCGATGCCGTACGCCCGGTCCCGCCGGGCCCGTCGCGCCGGCCGCTCCGCGACCATCACGGTGCCGCCGGTCGGCGCCACGAGGTCGGCCACGAGCCGCAGCAGGGTGGACTTGCCGCAGCCGGAGGGCCCGATCAGGCTGACGAACTCGCCCGGCCCGACCGTCAGGTCGATTCCGGCCAGCGCGGTGACCTCGTCCGGCCGCCCCGGGTTGAACACCTTCGTCAGGCCGGCCACCTGCACCGCCGGCCGGGTCCCGCCGGGCTGGCCCGTGCTCGTCTCGTTCACGGTCACCGGGTCGACACCCTTCGTCGGGGGGACAGCAGCAGTTCCGCGAGACCGACGGCACCGGCCACGGCGAGCCCGAGCAGCGCGGCACCGAGCAGCGCGGTGAAGACCTTGGCCGGGTCGGTGGTCGCCTCCCGGGAGTACTCGATGACCAGCCGGCCGATGCCACCCCGGGCGCCGATGGAGATCTCACCGACCACCGCGCCCACCACCGCCGCCGCGCCGGCCAGCCGCAGAGCCGGAAAGAGGTACGGCCGGGACGCCGGCAGCCGCAGCTTCACCAGAGTGCGCCACCAGCCCGCGTTGTAGCTGCGCATCAGCTCCTCGGTGATCGGGGCGGGTGACTGGAGCCCCCGCAGCAGCCCCACCGCGATCGGAAAGAAGGCCAGGTACGCCGCGATGGTCGCAACCGACATCCACGGCTCCCACGGCCGGGAGCCGATCGAGAGCCGGCCGCCCCAGCCGGCGATCAGCGGCGCCAGGGCGATCAGCGGAACGGTCTGGGACAGGATGACGTACGGCAGCAGTCCCCGCTCGACGACCCGGAACCGCTGCATCAGCACCGCGAGCAGCAGCCCGACCACGACGGCGAACCCGAACCCGAGCGCCACGCTGCGCAGGGTGAACAGGGCGGCGCGCAGCACCACGAGCCAGATCGGCTCGGCACCGGCCAGTTCGGGGGCGGCGAACCGGCCCAGGATCTCGGCGATGTGCGGCATGGCCGCGTCGTCGGCCCGGGGCAGCACCCGGACCCCGAACAGCTTCCCGCCGTCCGGAGCACCGAACGCCTTGTAGCCCTCCCAGAGCAGGCCGAAGAGCAGCGCCGCGCCCACGGCACCGGCCACGACCCGGGCCCGGTGCCGCCAGCGGTGGCCCGACGCCTCCGGCATGGGAGTCAGACCGCCGTCGCCGGTACGTCCGCCGCGATCCGCGCCCCCGGCGGCGGCGTCGAACCGGGCGGTGGTGCCGCCGCGGACGTCCCACGCACCGCAGGAATGATCGACTCGCCGTACGCGGCCAGGGTGTGTTCCTTGTCGTCGTGCTGGAGATAGACGGCGAACTGGTCGACGCCGAGTTCCCGCAGCGCGGCGAGCTTGTCCAGGTGCGCGGAGACCGGGCCGAGCAGGCAGAACCGGTCGACGATCTCGTCCGGTACGAAGTCGGTGTGCCGGTTGCCGGCTCGGCCGTGCTCGGCGTAGTCGTACCCCTGGCGGCCGGCGATGTACTCGGTGAGCGCCTTCGGTACGGCGCTGGAACCCGTACCGGTGCCGTACCGACCGACGATGTCGGCGACGTGGTTGCCGACCATGCCACCGAACCACCGGCACTGGTCACGTTGGTGCGCGAGGTCGTCGCCGACGTACGCCGGGGCGGCCACGCAGAACCGGATCGCCGCCGGATCCCGACCGGCCCGTTCCGCCGCGCCGCGTACCGCCCCGATCATCCAGGCCGCGATGTCCGGGTCGGCGAGTTGCAGGATGTAGCCGTCCCCCACCTCGCCGGCCAGGGCCAGCGCCCGGGGACCGTACGCGGCGATCCACATCTGGAGCGAACCGCCGGAGACCCATGGGAACCGCAGCTCCCGCCCCCGGTAGGTGGCGGTCCGGCCGTGCGCCAGCTCCCGGATCACCGTGACGCAGTCCCGGAGTTCGGCGATGGTCGTCGGCGGGTGGCCCAGGGTACGCAGCGCGGAGTCGCCCCGGCCGATCCCGCAGACCGTGCGGTTGCCGTACATCTCGTTGAGGGTGGCGAAGAGGGACGCGGTGACGGTCCAGTCCCGGGTGCCCGGATTGGTCACCATCGGCCCCACGACCACCCGCTCGGTCTGGGCCAGGATCTGGGAGTAGATCACGAACGGTTCCTGCCACAGCAGGTGCGAGTCGAACGTCCACACGTGACTGAAGCCGGCCGCCTCGGCCTGCCGGGCCAGCCGCACCACCTCGCTGGCCGGCGGATCACACTGGAAGACGACACCGATGTCCATCGCCGCTCACCGCACCTTCGGGAAGCCGAGGTCGACCTCGCTGGTCGCCGGATCGGGCCAGCGCGAGGTGACCACCTTGGTCCTGGTGTAGAAGGCCAGCCCGTCCGGGCCGTACATGTGCAGGTCGCCGAAGAGGGACGCCTTCCAGCCGCCGAAGCTGTAGTAGGCGACCGGTACCGGGATCGGCACGTTGACGCCGACCATCCCGCAGACGACGTCGTACTGGAACCGGCGGGCCGCTCCGCCGTCCCGGGTGAAGATCGCGGTCCCGTTGCCGTACTCGCAGGTGTTCACCAGTGCGACGGCCTCGTCGTAGGTCTCCGCCCGGACCACCGACAACACCGGCCCGAAAATCTCGTCGAGGTAGTAGGCGGAGTCGGTCGCCACGTGGTCGACCAGCGACGGCCCCAGGAAGAACCCGGGCCCGTCGGCGTCGGGCAGCGTCCGCCCGTCGACCACCACCCGCCCACCGGGCTGATCGAGGTACGACCGCACCCGGTCCCGGTGTTCACCGGTGATCAGCGGTCCCATCTCGGCATCCGGGTCGCTGGCCGGGCCGACCCGGATCCGGCCGATCCGCTCGGCGATCGCCTCGACCAGCCGGTCCGCTACCGAGCCGACCGCGACCACCACCGAGACGGCCATGCAGCGCTCCCCCGCCGAGCCGAACCCGGCCGAGACGGCGGCGTCGGCCGCGGCGTCGACATCCGCGTCCGGCAGCACCACCATGTGGTTCTTGGCGCCGCCGAGTGCCTGGACCCGCTTGCCGGCCCGGGTGCCGGCCTCGTAGATCGACCGGGCCACCGGGGTCGAGCCGACGAAGGAGAGCGCGGCGATGTCGGGGTCGGCGATCAGCGCCTCGACGGCCGACCGGTCCCCCTGGACCACGTTGAACGCCCCGTCCGGCAGCCCGGCCCGGCGCAGCAGGTCGGCCAGCAGCAGCGAGACGCTCGGGTCCTTCTCGCTGGGCTTGAGGACGAAGGTGTTCCCGGCGACCAGCGCGGTGCAGAACATCCACATCGGCACCATGGCCGGGAAGTTGAACGGGGTGATCCCGGCGACCACGCCGAGCGGCTGACGGATGGAGTACACGTCCACCCCGGTCGCCGCCTGCTCGCTGTAGCCGCCCTTGAGCAGGTGCGGGGCGCCGGTGGCGAACTCGACGTTCTCCAGGCCCCGGGCCACCTCACCGGCCGCGTCGGCGACCGTCTTGCCGTGTTCGGCGGAGAGCAGGGTGGCGATCTCCTTCCGGTTGGCGTCCACCAGGTCGCGGAACCGGAACATCACCTCCGCGCGCCGGGACAGCGACGCCGCCCGCCAGCCCGGTTGCGCGGCGGCTGCCGACCGGACCGCGGCTCGTACCTCCGGACCGGTCGCGGCGACCACCTCGGCCTGCCGCTCGCCGGTGGCCGGGTCGTAGACCGGCAGCCGCCGGTCCCCGGTGCCCGCGACCTCGGTTCCGTCGATCCAGTGTGGAATCTCCCGCATCACGCCACCTCGTTCCGGTCAGCTCAGGTACGTCGACAGGCCGCGTCGGAGGAACCGGCCGTGGCCGCGCCGCCCGTGGTACGTCCCGTCGGAGAGCAGTACGGTGCCCCGGGACAGGACGGCGTCGACCCGTCCCGCGATCTCGTAGCCCTCGTACGCCGAGTGGTCCATGTTCATGTGGTGGGTCCCGACGCCGATGCTGGTCCGGCCGGCGGGGTCGTAGACCACGATGTCGGCGTCGGAGCCCGGCGCGAGGACGCCCTTGCGCGGATAGAGTCCGAACATCCGGGCCGGGGTGGTGGCGATGGTCTCCACCCAGCGTTCCAGGGTCAGCTTGCCGTCGACGACGCCCTGGTAGAGCAGGTCGACCCGGTGCTCGACCCCACCGATCCCGTTCGGGATCTTCGAGAAGTCGCCGAGCCCGAGTTCCTTCTGGTCCTTGAAGCAGAACGGGCAGTGGTCGGTGGACACCACCGCCAGGTCGTTGCTGCGCAATCCCTGCCACAGGTCGCGGTGGTGCGACTCGTGCTTGCTGCGCAGCGGGGTCGAGCAGACCCACTTTGCGCCCTCGAAGCCGGGCGCGCCGAGCTGGTCCTCCAGGGTCAGGTAGAGGTACTGCGGGCAGGTCTCCGCGAAGACGTTCCGGCCGGCGTCCCGGGCCGCCGCGACCTGTTCGAGGGCCTGGCTGGCGCTCAGGTGCACGATGTAGAGCGGGCAGTCCCGGGCCACCTCGGCGAGCCGGATCGCCCGGTGGGTGGCCTCGGCCTCCAGGGCCTCCGGCCGGGTCAGGCCGTGGTGGATCGGGTCGGTGTCGCCCCGGGCCAGGGCCTGCCGCACGAGGACGTCGATCGCGATGCCGTTCTCGGCGTGCATCATGATCATGGCGCCGTTCTCCCGGGCCCGCTGCATCGCCCGGAGGATCTGGCCGTCGTCGGAGTAGAACACCCCCGGGTACGCCATGAACAGCTTGAAACTGCTGATCCCCTCGTCGGCGACGAGCTGGTCCATCGCCTTGAGCGCGTCGTCGTCGACCCCGCCCAGGATCATGTGGAACGCGTAGTCGACGTGGCAGTTGCCCTCGGCCTTGACGTGCCAGGCGGTCAGCCCGTCCTGCACCACCTCGCCGGTCCGCTGCACCGCGAAGTCGATGATGGTGGTGGTGCCGCCGTACGCCGCCGCCCGGGTGCCGGTCTCGAAGGTGTCGCTGGCGTTGGTGCCGCCGAACGGCAGCTCCATGTGGGTGTGCGCGTCGATCCCGCCCGGGATGACGTACTTCCCGGTCGCGTCGATCGTCTCGTGGTCGCCGTCCGGTGCCCGGCCGGGGGCGAACAGCGCGGCGATGGTCTCGCCCTCGACCAGTACGTCGGCGCGGTGCGTTCCGGTGGGCCCGACGACGGTGCCGCCGCTGATCAGCAGTGCCATGGCTCGCCCTCCCCTGTCTACGGCCGGACCAGGCTGTCGTACGCGTCCGGGCGGCGGTCCCGGTAGAAGGCCCACCGGTCGCGTACCTCGGCGAGCAGGCCGAGGTCGAGGTCCCGGACGATCAGCTCCGGGGCGTGGTCGTCGCCGACCTCGCCGACGAACTGTCCCTCGGGATCGACGAAGTACGAGGTGCCGTAGAAGTCGTTCTCACCGAGGTCCTCGACCCCGACCCGGTTGATCGCGCCGACGAAGTACTCGTTGGCCACCGCCGAGGCCGGCTGCTCCAGCTTCCACAGGTACGCCGACAGGCCCCGACTGGTCGCCGACGGGTTGAACACCACCGTGGCGCCGGCCAGGCCGAGCGCCCGCCAGCCTTCGGGAAAGTGCCGGTCGTAACAGATGTAGACACCGATCCGGCCGACGGCGGTGTCGAAGATCGGATAACCCAGGTTTCCGGGCCGGAAGTAGAACTTCTCCCAGAAGCCCTTCACCTGCGGAATGTGTGTCTTCCGGTATTTACCGAGATAGCTGCCGTCGGCGTCGATCACGGCAGCGGTGTTGTAGAGCACGCCGGGCTGTTCCTGTTCGTACATCGGCAGCACCATCACCATGCCGAGTTCGGCGGCGAGGGCGGCGAACCGTTCGGTGGTCGGCCCGGGAATCGTCTCGGCGTACGCGTAGTAGCCCTGGTCCTGCACCTGGCAGAAGTACGGACCGTAGAAGAGTTCCTGAAAGCAGATGACCTTCGCACCCTGGGCCGCCGCCTGTCGGGCGTACTCCTCGTGCGCCTTGATCATCGATTCCTTGTCACCGGTCCAGTTCGTCTGCACCAGGGCCGCGCGAATGATCTCTGCCATGGTCGTACCTCCTCGGCACCGGGCTGGGCGGTGCCCGTCGGTGTGGAGCTTGCTGACCTTGTGATTTTCTGGCCGGATGGCGTAGGACTTTAGTGACACAAGTCGGGACGGACAATGGCCAATTTGTTACTGATTTTTTCGGAGAAGTAACATGCTGCAGCTCATCGCCAGTGCGATCGACGACCGTACGGCGCGCGGCGTCGCGGCGGCGGTGAGCCGACTGGTCCGGACCGGTGAGCTGCCGGCCGGCGCCCGACTGCCGACGGTGCGTTCCGTCGCCCGGGAACTCGGGATCAGCCCGACCACCGTCAGCGAGGCGTGGCGATCACTGGCCAGCGCGGGCGCGATCCAGACCCGGGGCCGCTCCGGCACCTTCGTACTGCCCCCCAACCCGCTCCGCCAACACCTCCGGTACGCCCGGCTCACCGCCAGCCCGGCCACGCTGCCGCACGACCTCTCCACCGGGGTACCCGACCACGACCTGCTGCCGCACCTGGCGCCGGCACTGCGCCGGATCGGCGACACCCGGCTCACCACGTCCTATCTGGAGGAACCGGTGCTGCCCCGGCTGGAGGCGGTGCTCCGGGACCGCTGGCCGTACCCGCCGGAGCGGCTCACCGTGGTCGACGGGGCGCTCGACGCACTGGACCGGATCGTCGGGGCACTGGTCCGGCTCGGCGACCGGGTGCTGGTGGAGAACCCGGGCTTCCCGCCCGTACTCGACCTGCTGGAAGCGGTCGGCGCGGTGCCGGTGCCGGTGTCACTGGACCCGTACGGCATCGAGCCCGCCTCGCTGTCGGCCGCGCTGGACCGCGCCCCGGTGGCCCTGGTCCTGCAACCCCGGGCGCAGAACCCGACCGGGGTGTCCATGACGACCGGCCGCGCCGTCGAGCTGGCCGCCACGATGCGGGCGCACCCGCTGGGCCGGTCCGTCGCGGTGGTCGAGGACGACCACGCCGGCGACATCGCCTGCACCCCGCCGGTGTCGCTCGGCGAGTCGCTGCCGGAACAGGTGGTCCGGATCCACAGCTTCTCCAAGAGCCACGGCCCCGACCTGCGGCTGGCCGCGATCGGCGGGCCGGCGGCCCTGGTCAGCTCGGTCGCCGACCGGCGGCTCCTCGGCCCCGGCTGGTCCAGCCGGGTGCTCCAGGCCGTGCTGCTCGACCTGCTCACCGACCCCACCACGGTACGCTCCCTCGCCGACGCCCGACACGAGTACGCGCGCCGCCGTACCCTGCTCTGCGCCGCCCTGGCCGCCCGGGGCGTCTTGGCGCCGACGCCGGACGGCATCAACCTGTGGCTGCCGGTCCGGGACCAGCAGCGCGCGATACTGTCGCTGGCCGCCCACGGCATCGCGGTCGCCCCCGGCACCCCCTTCGAGGTACGCCCGCTCGGCGGCGACCACGTCCGGGTGACCGTCGGGCTGGTCCGGGACGGCTTCGAGGACCTGGCCGAGTTGCTGGCCGAGGCGGCCGACGGACCGAACCGGGCCAGCGGCCGCCGCTCCCACTCGCTACGCCGGGACGGCCGCTGAGGTCCGCCGCAGGTGCCGTCCCGGAGAAATTCGGTCGACTCCCGAGCTGCCCGGATGTGACGATCGACCGGTGAGAATGGATGCCGATGCGGTGGGCTGGCCCGTCCCGGGCCCGCTCGACTGGCTGCCCCGCTTCCGGGCGGTGGTCGCGGACGAGTCGGCCGAGGGCAGGTTCACCGGTGCCGTGCTGGTGGCCCGCGGCCCGGAGGTGCTCTTCGCCGAGGCGTACGGCTCGGCCGATCGTGAGCGGGGAATCCCGAACCGGCCGTCCACGAGGTTCCGCAACGGGTCGCTCAGCAAGATGTTCACCGCCGTGGCGGTGGGCCAGCTGATCCAGGCCGGACGGGTGGATCCGGCGGCGCCGGTCGGTACGTACCTGACCGACTATCCGAACCGGGACGTGGCCACGAAGGTCACGGTCCATCACCTGCTGACGCACACCGGCGGCACCGGAGACATCTTCGAACCGGAGTACCTGGCCCGCCGTGACCAGGTACGCACGGTCGCGGATTTCCTGGCCATGTTCGGTGCGCGTGGCCCCCTGTTCGAGCCCGGTGCCTGGTTCGACTACAGCAACTATGGCTTCCTGCTGCTCGGCGCCGTGATAGAGCAGGTCAGCGGGCAGAGCTACTACGACCACGTCGACGAGCACGTCTTCGGGCCGGCGGGGATGACCCGTACCGGTGCGCTGCCGAAAGAGGCAGCCGTGCCGGACCTCGCCGTCGGATACACCGGCGAGGGCGGGGCCGACGGCCCCAACACCGACACGCTGGCGTATCGGGGAACCCCGGCCGGTGGTGGTTACACCACCGTCGAGGACCTGTGGCGGTTCGCTACCGCGTTGACCGGCAACGGGTTGCTCGACGCCCAGCACACCACCCTGCTGACCACCGCGAAGGTGAACGCCGGGTGGAGCGGCAGGTGCGTCGGGTACGGGTTCCTCGCGAACACCGTCTACGGGATCCGGTCGATCGGCGCCACCGGCGGAGCACCGGGCACGAGCGCCAAACTGACGATCTATCCCGACTCCGGGTACGTCGTAGCGGTTCTCGCGAACGTCGACCCACCCGCCGCGGAGGCGGTCGACATGTTCATCTGCCACCAACTGCCGGTCATGCCGCCGTACGATCCTCGTCCGGTCTGACCGCGCACCTTTCGTTGCCGGCAGCGCGGCATGCCAGCATGCTGCGGTGACACTTTCCGAACAGCTCGCGCAGTGGCGGAACTGGCTGGCCCGGCTGGACGCCCCGGTCGCGCCCGCGCTCCTGCCCGGAGCCGACCGGACCGCGATCGGTGCCGCGCTCGGCCCGACGGTTCCGCCCGCCGTCCTCGACTGGTTCACCTGGTGCGACGGCGTCGGACACCAGCCCGGCCAGACGATCGGTGACACGTACGCGATCCCCGGCTACTGGCCGATCTCGCTACGGGACGCGGTCGAGGTCAAGCCGATCCACGCCGACCCCGACGATCCGCTGCTCGCCGAGCACTGGATACCACTGCTGGAGAACGGCAGCTCGGACCTGTACGTGGCGGTCTGGTCGGACGGCACCGAGCCGGCCGTGGCATCGATCATGCCGGAGTACGGCCCCGCCAGCGTGGAGTTCGACAGCATCCCGCAGATGGTCGCGGTGTTCAACGCGTGCTTCGCCCGGTCGGCCTACTTCCTGGACGACGAGGGCCAGTTGGACGTCGACGACGACCGGTACGCCGAGATCTACCAGGAGATCGTCGGTCGCCATCCGGATCGGGACGACGACGAGGACCTCTGACCACCGGCTGTCCACCAGCACCCGCCCGATTCGGACCGATTATGATCAGCAGGTGGTCGCGACCGCCCCGGCGGACGCGGTGGCACCGGACGACGGGGAGGTCGGATGAACGCGGCGGTGGTGACGGCGGTGGCCCGGGACGAGGGGCACAATTTCAGCAAGCCGAGCCAGGACAGCATCCGGCTGCTGGCCGGGCTGGGTGTGGAGGGCGACGCGCATCTCGGCGTCACCGTCAAGCACCGCTCCCGGGTGGCCCAGGATCCGACCCAGCCCAACCTCCGCCAGGTGCACCTGATCCACTCCGAGCTGCACGACGAACTGCGTGCCTCCGGTCACCGGGTCGCGCCCGGTGAAATGGGGGAGAATGTCACCACCCGGGGCGTGGACCTGCTCGGCCTGCCCGTCGGCACCCTGCTCCGGCTCGGCGACGCGGCGGTGGTCGAGGTGACCGGGCTGCGCAACCCGTGCGCGCAGATCGACAACTTCCAGTCGGGGCTGCTGAAGCGGGTCCTGGGCCGGAACGAGGCGGGCGACCTGGTCCGCCTGGCCGGCATCATGGGCGTGGTACGCGAGAGCGGCGAGGTCCGGCCCGGCGACGGGATCCGGATCGAACTGCCTGCGGAGCCACACCGCCCGCTCGATCGGGTCTGATCCCTCCCCCGCTCAGCGGGTGAGGGGGTCGCCAGCTGGGTCGGGACCGCGATGGGGGTGGAAAACCTCCAGGCCGAGTCGGATGGTTTCCGGCTTCCGACCGCCGACGGCGTTGCCTAGCGTCGATCATGTGATCGAACTACGTGAGCTGACGAAACGCTATGGCGACCGGGTCGCCGTCGACGGGCTGAGCGTCCGGGTGCAGCCGGGGGTGGTGACCGGCTTCCTCGGCCCGAACGGATCCGGTAAGTCGACGACGATGCGGATGATCCTCGGCCTGGATGCCCCGGACCGTGGCGAGGCACTGATCGGCGGCGTCCGGTACCCGGACCTGAGCTGGCCGTTGAAGACGGTCGGCGCGCTCCTCGATGCCGGGGCGTTCCATCCCGGGCGCAGCGCCCGTGCACACCTGACCGCGCTGGCCGCGAGCAACGACATCCCCGGTTCCCGGGTCGAGCAGGTGCTGCGCAACGTCGGTCTGTCCGACGCGGCGGCGCGGCGTGCCGGCACGTACTCGCTCGGCATGCGCCAGCGGCTCGGCGTCGCCGTGGCCCTGCTCGGCGACCCGGGCGTCCTCCTGCTCGACGAGCCGGTCAACGGACTGGATCCGGAGGGCATCCGCTGGATCCGGGACCTGCTGCGCGGACTCGCCGCCGAAGGCCGGACGGTGTTCGTGTCCAGCCACCTGATCGCCGAGATGGCGCTGACCGCCGACCGGCTGGTGGTCATCGGCCGCGGCCGGCTGCTGGCCGAGACGACCGTCGCCGAACTCGCCGCCGGCGACCACAGCCTGGAGGACGCGTTCTTCCGGCTCACCTCAGCGGCCACCGACTATCGCGCAGTGGGAGCGTCATGAACGGGTACGGATTCCGGCACGTGGCCCGGATGGAGCGGATCAAGTTGAGCAGCGTCCGGTCGACGTGGTGGCTCGCGATCGCCGCGGTGGTCTCGATGGCCGCGGCCGGCACCGGGGTGGGACTCGGGTACCGGTCGCACACCCCGGTCGCCACCGCCGCCCAGATCCTGAACAACAGCCTCGGCGGCGCCATCGTGGCCCAACTGCTCCTCGGAGCGCTCGGCGTCCTGATGGTGACCGGCGAATACGGCACCGGGATGATCCGGTCGACGTTCGCCGCCGTCCCGCGACGTCGGATCCTCCTGGCGGCGAAGGTCGCCGTGTGCGGCGGCGCGGCTCTCACCGTCGGCCTGGTCGCGAGTTTCGCCGGCTATCTGGGCGGGCAGCTCGCGATCCGTGGCACCGCCATCCCGGCCGCCTCTCTCGGGGAGCCGGCGATCCTGCGCGCGGTCGTGCTGACCGGCGTGTATCTGGGCGCCACCGCGCTGATCGGGGTCGGCATCGGGACGGTCGTGCGGCACTCGGGCGCCGCGATCGGCACGCTGTTCGGTCTGATGTTCGTCCCGATGATCGTGGCCGGCCTGTTCGGCGAGAGCGGAATCGCGGTGGGCCGTTTCGTTCCGCTGCTGATGCTGCTCAACTCGATCGCGGTGACCTCGCCCATACCCGGGCTGTTCGCCGGCTGGATCAGTGCGCTGCTGATGTGCGGGTACGCGGCGGTAGCGATCCTGTGCGGCGGGGTGCTGCTCCGCCACCGTGACGCGTGACCAGCGACAATGGGCTGATGACCGCGCTGCGCGCCCCGTTCACCACGCTGGCCCTGCGCCGGGCGGTGTTCTGCGTCGTCGGCGTGGTCAGCGCGGCCGCGATCCTGAGCGTACCGGCGATCGTGCCGGCCCTGGGCGTCGGAATGCTCTGGGCGAGCGGAGCCATGTCCGAGCAGCCCGCACCTACCGTCGCACCGCTGTTCCTGGTCCTGTTTCCGCTCACCATCGCGCTCCTGGTCGTGCTGGCCGCCCCGATCGGGCGCGCGATGGGAGCCGTGCACCGCTCACTCGCCGACCGGCTGCTCGACGTGCACGTGGACGCCCCGCCGCCCCGGCCCTCGAAGCGGATCAGCGCCCTGGTCGCCGACGGACCGGGCTGGCGTGCCGTCGGGTACGGCCTGCTCAAGGTGCCCCTGGCCATCCCGGAGGGCTACGGCGCGTTCTGCTACGTGTTCGGTGTGGTCAACCTCAGCTACCCGGTGTGGTGGCCGCTGTTTCGCAACCACCCGCCCGGAACGCGCCTCGGACCGGTGTGGGCGCTGACGCCGTTCGGCACCATCGGTACGCGGACGTTCGCCGGAACGTTCCTCATCGCCGCGGCCGGCCTCGCCATGCTGCTGGTCGCACCGTGGTTGATGCGGGCCGGTACGACGCTGGACCTTGCCGCCATGCGACGGCTGCTCGGTCCGCGTCGGCTCGCCGAGCGGGTACGCGAACTGCAGGTCACCCGGGCCCGCGCGATCGACGACGCGGCCGCGATGATGCGCAGGCTCGAACGGGACCTGCACGACGGCGCGCAGATCCGGCTGGCCACGCTGGCGATGAACCTCGGCATGGCGACCGAGAAGCTCGGTGTCGACGGCCCGCCACCCGACCTCGCACAGGCCCGCGAACTGGTCGCGCTCGCCCACCGCGGCGCGAAGGACGCCCTCGCCGACCTGCGCGACCTGGTGCGCGGGATCCACCCGCCGGTCCTCGACAACGGTCTCGGCGACGCGCTGGCGACGCTCGCGACGAGCAGCGCCATCCCGGTGGCGGTGAACGTCGAGCTGCCCGACCGGCCGGCGCCCGCGATCGAGACCATCGCCTACTTCTGCGCCTCCGAGCTGCTCGCGAACGCGGCCAAACACAGCCGGGCGACCCGGATCGGGCTCGGCGTCGTCCGATCCGGCGAGCACCTGATGTTGACCGTCAAGGACGACGGCATCGGCGGGGCGAACCCGGACGGTCCCGGCCTGTCCGGCCTGGCCCGCCGCATCGCCGTCGTGGACGGCCGGATCCGCGTACACAGTCCGACCGGCGGTCCGACCCGGGTCGAGATCCAGCTGCCCACACAGGTGTGAACGGAGGCGACGACATGCGGGTGGTGATCGCGGAGGATGCCGCGATGATGCGCGAGGGGCTGGTCCGGCTGCTCACCGACCGCGGTTTCGAGGTGTGCGCGGCGGTGGCCGACGCGGATGCGTTGCGGTCCGCGGTTGCCGCCAGCGTACCGAATGTAGCGATCGTCGACATCCGGATGCCGCCGACGCACACCGACGAGGGCCTGCGGGCCGCGATCGACATCCGACGCGACCATCCCGACGTCGGTGTGCTGGTGTTCTCCCAGTACGTGGAGACCCGCTACGCGACCCGCCTGCTCGCCGACCGGCCGACCGGCGTCGGGTACCTGCTCAAGGACCGCGTCGCCGACGTCGCCGATTTCGTGGACGCGCTGACCCGGGTGGCATCCGGTGGCACCGCGCTGGATCCGGAGGTGGTCGGCCACCTGATGCGGGCCGGGCAGGGCACGGCCGGGGTGGCGTCGCTGACCCGCCGGGAGCGCGAGGTGCTCTCGCTGATGGCCGAGGGACGATCCAACGCCGGGATCGCGGCGGCTCTTGTCATCACCTCCTGTCGTGGAGAAGCACGTGGCGAACATCTTCGCGAAACTCGGCCTGCCGTCCTCGGACAGCGACAACCGCCGCGTCCTGGCCGTCCTCCGGCACGTCAGCGGCGGCTGATGCCGCGTGGGCTGACGTCCTTACCGGACAGGTGGCGGTGAGGTCAGAACCGCGGTTCCCAGACCGCGCCGTCGTGCGCGAAGAGGACCCGGGCCGGGTCGAGGTCGACCAGCCGGGGCAGCCACCCGGGCACCGACGGCAGCGGCTCGGGAACACCGTCACGGGACGCCCGCAGCGCCAGCTCGTCCGAGCCGTACTGGCTGGCGAAGTCCCGGGCCTGACCGGCGAGGATGACGGTGCCGTCGGACTGGCGCAGGACCAGGGACTGGTGCCCGGCGGTGTGTCCGGGAGTCGGGATGATCCGGACACCGGGCCAGATCTCGGCTTCGCCGTCCAGTTCCTCGTAGCGGGCACCCGGAAAGTCGACCAGTTCGGGGATCGTGTGGCCGGGCCCCCTGGCGACGGCGAGTTCCGTACGTTGCACGACGATCGGGCGGCCGGCGAGGGCGGGGTTCCCGCCACAGTGGTCGAAGTGCAGGTGACAGTTGACCACCAGCGTGATGTCGTCGAGTTCCACTCCGGCGGCGTCGAGTGCGGTCGCCAGTGGGCGGCGGCTCGGCCGGTAGTGGGCCTCGGTACCCGGGTCCACCGTGCCGATGCCGGTGTCGAACAGGAGCAGCCCCTCGGGCCGCCGGACCAGATAGCCGTACGCCGGCTCGATCCTCGGATCCGGCCCACCCACCTCGACGGCCGGGCGGACGAAGTAGCCAAGGTCCAGGCGGCGTACCGCCGCGTCCCGCACGATCACCACCTCATCCTCGTCGGCGGCGTCACCGCGTCAAGACCGGTTCACCCCGGGCGTAAATCCGCCACCGGCCCGGCCAGCGTTGTGCCGACTTGACCGGTTGAGTTCGGACACAGTTACCTGCTTCAATGTCTCGGGAGCACAGGGCCGGCACGTACCACCCATCACCGTGACAGGAGACGACCATGCTCCGCAGGCCCCTGCTCAACGCCGTCCTCGCCGCGCTCGTCGTGGCCCTCGGGACGCTCGTCATCGCGCAGCCCGCACAACCGGCGGCACCCGCCCCGGTCCGCATCATGCCGCTCGGTGACTCGATCACCGGCTCCCCCGGCTGCTGGCGGTCCATCCTCTGGAACCGGTTGCAGAACACCGGCTACACCAACATCGACTTCGTCGGAACGCTCGGGCCCCAGGGCTGCGGACAGCCGTACGACGGGGAGAACGAGGGTCACGGCGGTGCCCTGGTGACGACCGTGGCCGACCAGAACCAGTTGCCGCCCTGGCTGGCCGCCACCCGCCCGGACATCGTGCTGATGCACTTCGGCACCAACGATGTCTGGAGCAACCGGGCTCCGGCGACCATCCTGGCCGCGTACGGGAAGCTGGTGGACCAGATGCGGGCCAGTAACGCCAGCATGAAGATCCTGGTCGCGAAGATCATCCCGATGAACCCGAGCACCTGTGCCGAGTGCGCCCAACGGGTGGTCGCGCTCAACGACGCCATACCGGCCTGGGCGGCCTCGAAGACCACCGGCCAGTCGCCGGTCGTGGTGGTGGACCAGTGGACGGGCTTCAGCACCGGCAGTGACACCTACGACGGCGTACACCCGAACGCCGCCGGTGACCAGAAGATGTCCGACCGCTGGTACCCGGCGCTGGTGTCGGCCCTGAACGGCGTCACCCCGACCGCGACTCCGACCCCGACCCGGACCCCCACGCCCACCCCGACCCGGACTCCCACGCCCACCCCGACCCGCACCCCGCCAGCGACGACCACCCCGCCGCCGACGACGGGCGGCTGTGCGGCCACCTACCGGTCCGTGGGCCAGTGGCAGGGCGGCTTCCAGGGCGAGGTCACGGTCCGGAACGACGGCACGACGGCGAGCCGGACCTGGACGGCGCAACTGGTCTTCGGCGCCGGCCAGCAGGTCAGCCAGGCCTGGAACGCCCAGCTCACCCAGAGCGGAGCCACTGCCAGCGCCCGCGACGTGGGTTGGAACGGTGCGCTCGCCCCCGGCGGGTCGGCGACGTTCGGCTTCATCGGCAGTTGGAACGGCAACAACCCGGCACCGACGGTCGGCTGCACCCTCGGCTGAGCCCGCCGTCCGCCCCGTGACCGGGGACCGGCCGCACCGCACCGACGGCGCGGCGGCCGGTTCCCTGGTCACGGGGATCGGAGCCGGTCACGGGCTCCCCGGGAACACCCCGTCCCGAGGTCAGCGCGGTACGACCTTGTAGCCGGCGACCGAGGGCCAGCGGACGGTCAACACCACCGCCTCCTCCGGCGCCAACCACGAGTGGTCCACTCCGGGCCCCCAGACCACGTAGTCGCCGGGCTTGGCCAGCACGACGGTACGGTCCCGCAACTCGACGTGGAACCGACCGGAGACCAGCACGAGCAGGGCGGTACGTCGTTCGCCGGTCACCCACTCCGCCCGGGTGTCCCCGGGTGGGTGCACGCCCCACTTGACCTCGACGTCGGCGCTGTGCCGAGGGTCCAGTCCGGGCGGCATGAAGTGGCCGAGCAGCCAGCCTCCGTTGTCCGCGCCGTCCACACCCGCGTTGCCCACGTAGACACCCTCGTCCACCGGCCCTCCCTTCACACAGGTCGGGCAAGTTATCACGCACCCCGTCGACACCCGCCGGCCGGACCGGGAACGGCCTCCCGACGGAGGTCTCCGGGTCGGCGCCGTCGCGGTCACGGTGCGAAGCAGCGTACGTCGATCTTCGTGGCGACGCCCGTGGCCGCCGCCGAACGCGAAGCGGCCCGGTCCGCAGGGGACCGGGCCGCTCGTTGGTGCGGGACCGCCTACCAGTTGCTACCCAGGTAGCCGGGCTGGCTCTGCACGTTCAGCTCCTTGACCTTGGTCAGGTGCGCCGTCCAGATCCGCCAGTCGTTCATCTCCAGCACGTCCAGACCCTTCTGGATGTCGCTGGAGTAGATGTTGCCGTTGTACCAGTACGCCGACCACGAGCCGCCGATGATCCGCCGGTCCGCCGAGAGCGGGCCGCGCTCCCAGTAGCCCAGCTCGACCGGTCGGGCCGAGTTGGTGAAGTCCCAGACCGAGACGCCGCCCTGGTACCACGCCTGGACCATGATGTCGCGACCGAGCACCGGGATCAGCGAGCCGTTGTGCGCCACGCAGTTCTCCAGCGTGGTGTTCAGGCGCGGGATCTTGTAGTAGCTCTTGAACACCAGGCTGCGGCTGTCGCCCCGGCCGGTGATGTCGTAGATGGCGTTGGCGCCCCGGGTGGGCTCCACCGTCTCGACACAGGTCGCACCGGAACCGCCGCCGAGCTCGTCGGTGAAGACCACCTTCGAACCGTCGTTGTTGAACGTCGCCGAGTGCCAGAACGAGAAGTTCACCGTGTCCCGGACCCGGTTGATCACCTTCGGGGCCTCCCGGTTGGCGATGTTCAGCAGGATCCCGTCACCCATGCAGGCACCGGCGGCCAGGTCCTTGCTCGGGTAGACCGTGATGTCGTGGCAGCCGCTCGTGGTCGAGCTGCCGTTGCTACCCGGGTTACCACCGTCCGGGAAGAGGTTCGGCACGGCCACGATGGCAGCCTGGGTCGGCTTCTTCAGCGGAACCTTGATTATGGAGATCGAGTCGTGCGGCGGCGCGCAGCCGGCGTAGCTCGCCGACGGCCCGTACGACGACACGTAGACGTAGACCGACTTGCGATCCTTGGCCGGCACCAGGGTGTGGGTGTGCGAGCCACAGGCGGTCTTGACCGACTTGATGTAGCGCGGGTTCTTCTTGTCCTTGATGTCGAAGATCTTCATGCCCTCCCACACCGTCCCGCTGCTCGGCACGCCCGTGCTGGCGCACGAGTCGTCGCTGCGGGGGGAGTCGGTGGACAGGAACAGCAGATCGCCGTAGACGGAGATGTCGTTCTGCGAACCCGAGCAGAGCACCTGGGACACGATGGACGGCCGCGACGGGTTCTTGATGTCGTAGATGACGAACCCTTCGTAGTTGCCTACGAACGCGTACCGGCCCTGGAAGGCCAGGTCGGAGCCGAGCGCACCCTCGGTGTTGAACGGCCCCTGCTTGGGGATGTTGGCTATCTGACGGATGTTCCGGCTACTGGAGATCTCGTCCACGCCCGGCAGTGCGGCAACATCTGTTGTGGTCGAGTCCATTGTGGCCGGTGGTGTCTGGGCGTTGCTTGCCGGAGCAACGGCTACGGTCACCACCAGGAAAGCTGATGCGGCGATCCCGACGATCCGGAGTCGCCGCGACCCTTGTGGGGAGTGTCTGAACATCTGGCGGCACCCTTCGAAAGGGGTTGACGGTTGTGCAGACCTTACCTAGGACTTAGTGGACGTCGATGTGACCTCGGTCACATTTCAAGCTTGCTGGAACTGATCATCGTGGACCGGCGACGGGGCCGTCACCGACGGTTCCAGGAACGGGTTCGCCACGCCCGGCCCGGGGACCATGAGCAGGCCCTAGGGTGATCCAATGGACGAGGAACCGGACGAGGAACTGGACGAGGAAACCCTGGCGTTCGCGCACCGGATGTTCGACCTCGCCCGCGCCGGCAGTACCGAGGACCTGATCGGGTACGTCGACGCGGGACTGCCGGTCAACATGACCAACGACAAGGGCGACACACTGTTGATCCTGGCCGCCTACCACGCGCACCCCGGGACCGTGGCGGCCCTGCTCGACCGGGGCGCCGACCATTCCCGTACCAATGACCGGGGCCAGACCGCGCTCGCCGCCGCCGCGTTCCGCAGCTCGACCGACGCGGTGACGGCGTTGCTGCGCGCCGGGGCGGATCCCACCCACGGCAGCCCGTCCGCGATCGAGACGGCCACCTTCTTCGACCTGCCCGACATGCTCGCCCTGCTCCGGCCCGCACCCTAGTCGCGGTGGCTGGAACACCCGAAACCTCCTCGCGGCGGCCGGAGCACCAGCCGGTATACAGAGAGCATGCGAAACACCACCCTGGCCGGACAGATGCGGACGGCGGCCACCGCCCTGCTGGACGCGTTACCCGGCCCGGTCCGGGAACTGGCCGCTCGTCCGTTCGCGGACGAGGCTGGCCGGCGCTGGATCGAGTACCGCCCGCTGCCCCGGCCCGGCGCCTGCCTCGCCGACCTCGACCGGACCGGCCGGAAGGCGACGCACCGGCTGCTGGCCACCGCGCTGAGTCCACACGCCTATGCCCAGGCCGCCACGATCATGGCCCTGGAGGAGGTGCTCGACCGCCAGGAGAACTGGCAGCGGGGCCGGCACAGCGACGACTACCGGATCGTCGTCTTCGGCGACCCGGCTCGGGACGACGCCTGGTCCTGGCGGTTCGAGGGGCACCACCTCTCGGTGACCATGACGGTCTCCGGAGACCGGGTCTCCCCCGCACCCGTCTTCCTCGGCGCCAACCCGGCCACGGTGAGCTACGCCGGCCGTGCGGTGAGCCGACCACTCGCGCCCGAGGAGGACCTGGCCCGGGCCCTGCTGGACGCGCTCGGCCCCGACGGCCGCGCCGCCGCGATCGTCGCCGACCAGGCACCCGCCGACATCCGCAGCGGCACCCGACCCCGGTTCGCCAGCCGGATCGAGCCGGCCGGTCTGCCCGCCGCGACGCTCGGACCGACCCCCCGGTCGCTGCTCGACCAGCTCGTCGCGCTGTATCTCGACCGGCTGCCGCCCGAACTCGCCGCCCAGGAATCGGCCCGGATCGGCGCGGGCGAACTGCACTTCGCCTGGGAGGGCCCGACCGTGCCGGGCCGCCGCCACTACTACCGGATCCAGGGCGAAGACCTGTTGATCGAGTACGACAACACCAGCGAGGACGGCAACCACGCGCACACCGTGCTCCGCCGCCCGCACAGCGATTTCGGTGACGACGTGCTCGCCGTGCACCGGGAAACCGCCCACCGCTGACGTCGGAGCCCCCAGCGCCCACGAACCGCCCACCGCTGACGTCGAAGCGCCCACTCACGACCTGGGCGCGCCCACTCCTCCGGTCAGGCGGAAGGGCTCACCTGGACCGTCGCCGGCCGAAGCCACCAGCCACCGAGGTGGCCGGTGGGCCGAAGCCGTCGAAGCTGGTCGGCTCGGCGTTCCGCTGGTCGAACTGACGCACCAGGCTGGCGCCCAGACGTACGCCCACGGCGCCGACGAGCAGGCCCATTAGCTCGATCAGCACCAGCGCACCGGTCGCCCCGTGCTCCGGCACACCGGACCTCATCAGGGCGCCGAAGACGAAGAGGACCGCGACCGAGGCGTTCACCAGGTTGAAGGTCACCGCCGTCCGGCGGGTCCGGTCACCCGGCACGTCCCACAGGTCGACCATGCCGGCCGCCACCGCGAGCCCGGCCGCGAACAGCGCGGCCACCGCCGTCCAGTAGCCGACCAGACCCAGCATCGCCGGTCCACCGAGCACGTCAGTCAGGTCGAAGACCGTCGCACAGACGAAGAGTCCGAAGGGGAAGGTGACGAGCATCGGCTGGATCGGATGTCCGTGCACCCGCAGGCGGCTCTGCATGGTGGCGCCTCCCGGCTCGTACCTCGACCAGCCCTCGCCTGCTACCCCCGGGCCGCCGCGCCGAAACGACGCGACGACGTACGGGCGCCGGACAGCGACGGCGGTTGGTCAGGTGTCCCGGGGACGGGCCACCGAGGTGACCAGCCGCTCGGCCACGTCCCGGAGCGGGATGGCCAGGGCCGCCGAAGCGGAACGCAACACCCGTAGCGCCTCCGTGGCCGGACAGCCACGTTGGGTCATGATAACCCCGACTGCCTGATCGATGACCTGACCCGCGGAAAGCGTCTCGTCGAATTCGCCGGCCGGATCGGCCCCGGACCGGTCCCGGACCGCGCCGAGCAGCAGTCCGGCGTGCTCGGCGAGCAGCATCGCCGTGAGTTGCTGGCTCGCGGTCAGCACGCCGGGCTCGCGGGCGTAGAGACTGATCGCGCCGACCACGTGCGCGTCGATGTCCACCGGCACCGCCAGCACCCCGCGCACACCGAACCCCATCGCCCGGCTGGTCCAGGAGCGCCACCGGGTCTCGGTCCGCAGATCCGCCGACCAGACCAGTTCCCGGGTACGGATCGCGACCATCGCCGGCCCGTCTGCGCCGTTCCGGACGTCGTCGAGGTCGCCGAGCCGGGGCTCGGAGGCGGCGACCGACGCCGGCGCTCCGGCCCGCAGGACCGTCACCCCGCACCAGGTCACTCCCGGAATGGCGTCCCGGACGGTGCCCACCAGGCGGTCCAGCGCGGTGTCGAAGTCACTACTCGCGATGAGCCCCGCGGTCACCTCGCGGAGCAGAGCGGCGGTTTCCAGCACGCCCGGGGCCTCGGCCCGTACCTCCGTCGTTCCCAGTCTCACCACCGCGCCGGGACCCCCGCCACCACCGCGGCTGCCGCGGTACGTCCGGTTCGTGCCGTCGCCTGTGTCATGGTCGCCTCTCCCCCGCCGTTACCGATCCCACGCCGGCACGGACCTGCGCTACTACCCGAGCGCTGGGTGGACAAACCACCCGTTTCCAAGAAGAGAACGATCCCGAACGCCACGGGGTTGCCGTCAATTACCAGACGGCAACCCCGTGGTCCAGATCCGGTAGGTGGGCTCAGCGCGGAGCCGAGCTGAGCCTCCGTCCGACCGCCGCGATCAACCGGTCGAGTTCGGAGCCGAACGGGTTGTCGTGTACCAGATAGGTCCAGGTCGCGCTCGGCCGCGCCAGCTCGGACTCGTCCGGCTCCCAGTCGTCGGTGAACTCGGACTCGTCGAAGGTCTCCACCGTCCGGGTCTCGATCTCCGGAACCAGCGCGTTGAACGCCGGCACCGCCGACCGGTGGAACTCGTCCAGCGGATCGAGCCGGCCCAGCGCCCGCAGGTGTACGCCCTCGCGTACCTCGGAGAGTTCGGCCAGGTGGTGCGCCCAGAGCCGGTCGAGGTGGTAGAGGGCGATCGACCGCCCCACCCGGGAGAGGAGGTCCTCGTCCATCTCCTTGGCCCGGTCCGGGAACCGCTCGGTCAGCATCTGCGCGGCGACCTCGGTGGTGAGCAGGCGCTCCCGACGCTCGGCGAGCGCCTTGCGCTGCTGCTCGATCACCACGCTGTACCGCCAGGTGTTGCGGTGGATCTCGTGGTTGACGCCCTCCGCGATCCGCTGCGCGTGCTCGACGGCGAAGTCCACCTGCTCGTCGGTGACCAAGCCGTCGGCGTTCATCCTCGGCGAGGCCGGGATCGCGTCCGGGGCGTGCCGGACGACCAGGTTGTCCTCCAGGCTGACGAAGAAGACGGACCGGCCCGGGTCGCCCTGGCGTCCGGCGCGACCACGCAACTGGTCGTCGACCCGCCGGCTGTCGTGCCGGCCGCTGCCGATCACGAACAGGCCACCGAGGTCGGCCACCTGGTCCCGGTCGGTCTGGTCACTGCCGCCCAGCCGGATGTCGACACCCCGGCCGGCCATCTGGGTGGAGACGGTGACCGCGCCGTGCGCGCCGGCCTCGGCGATGATCGCCGCCTCTTCGGCGTCGTTCTTCGCGTTCAGCACCGTGCACGGCACCCCGGCCTCCCGGAGGGCCTCGGCGAGGCGTTCCGACTCCTTCACGTCCAGCGTGCCGATCAACACCGGACGGCCGGTCTCGTGCTGCTCCTGGATCTCCTGGATCAGCGCCTCCTCCTTCTCCGCCCGGGTGGCGTAGATCCGGTCGGGGTCGTCCACCCGCACACACGGGGTGTTCGGCGGGATCACCGCGACCTCGAGGGAGAAGAACTCGCGTAGCTGGTCGCCGACCAGCACCGCCGTGGCGGTCATCCCGCACACCGTGCGGTAGAGCGCGACGTACGCCTGGACGGTGATCGTGCCCAGCACCTCGCCCTCGGCGGTGGCGTCCAGGCCCTCCTTCGCCTCCACGGCCGCCTGCAACCCGTCCGGCCAGCGGCGGCGCTGCGCGACCCGGCCACGCATCTCGTCGATCAGCTCGACGCCGTCGTTCCGGACGATGTAGTCGACGTCCCGGTGCAGGAGGGCGTGCGCGTGCAGGGCGACGTTCACCGCCGAGAGCTGCTCGACGTGCTCGTCGTCGTACAGGTCGACCCCGCCGAGCCGGGTCTCGACCTCGGCCAGTCCGGCATCGGTGAAGGCGACGCTGCGGCCGTCGTCGGCCACCAGGTAGTGCCGCCCGGCGCGCAGCCCACGGACCACCGCCGCGGCGGTGTGCACCGGGTCCTGCTCGCCGGGAACCGCACCGGCCAGCACCATCGGCACCCGCGCCTCGTCGATCAGGATGGAGTCGGCCTCGTCCACGATCGCCGTGGTCAGCGGCGGCTGCACCCGGTCGTCGATGTCGGTGACCAGCTGGTCCCGGAGGAAGTCGAAGCCGCCCTCGCTGACCGACACGTAGGTGACGTCGCAGGCGTACGCCTGCTGCCGCTCGTCGCGGGTGGAGGCCTCGGTGACCCAGCCGACGCTCAGGCCGAGCCGATCGTAGACGGGCTTCATCCACTCGGCGTCCCGGCGGGCCAGGTAGTCGTTGACGGTCAGTACGTGCACCGGCCCGTTACCCCGCCGGACGTGCCCGTACGCGGCGATCGCCGCCGTCAGCGTCTTGCCCTCACCGGTGGCCATCTCGGCGACCTTGCCGGCGAGCAGCGACATGACGCCGAGCAGCTGGACGTCGTACGGCCGCTGGTCGAGTCCACGCCGGGCGGCCTCGCGGCCCACCGCGCAGATCTCCACGAAATCCTCGGCCCGGCCAGCCGCCTCGGTCAGCTCCGCGTCGTCGAGTTCGGTGAGCTCCTCCTCGCGCGCCTCGATCGTGGGCAGCAGCTTCTCCAGCGGCGCCAGATCAACTGTGGTGCCCGGCCGTTGGAGGAAACGCCGGACCCTGGTCTTCAACCGTTGCGACACACCCATGACGCGCAACGGTACGCGAACTCGCCCGCAAAGTGCTGCCCGCCCGGCCGGTGGGACATCAGGTTAACAAGGGCCCCTTCTTATACAGAAAGCGATAAGAAGGGGCCCTTCCTTACAGTCTGTCCGAGTGGTTAGACCCCGGTGGGCGGGGAAAGCCCGTGGGACTGCACCGGAGGCCGTCGAGGGCTCTGGGCGGAGGCATCCGGGGAGGTTGGTTCCATGCGGCGCTCGCGATCGGCCGTGTCACCTGCGCTGGAGGCATGGTCCACCCACCGGACCGGGGTGGCCGACCAGTGGACCGCCCGGCAACTGGCCCACGCCAAGGGGGCCCGCAGGATCAGCGTCGTCATCCCGGCCAGGGACGAGGAGGCGACCGTGGGCGCGATCGTGGCGTCGATCCGTGCCTGTCTGGTCGAGCAGGTCGCGCTGGTCGACGAGCTGGTGGTCGTCGACTCGCGGTCCTCGGACGGGACCGCCAGGGTCGCGGCGGCGGCCGGCGCCCGGGTGATCAGTCAGGACGAGATGACCCGTGGTCTCCCCCGGCTGGACGGCAAGGGGGACGCGCTGTGGGCGGGACTCGCCGGATCCGACGGGGACATCGTCGCCTTCATCGACGCCGACCTGCGGGAGTTCCAGCCGCACTTCGTCACCGGTCTGCTCGGCCCCCTGCTCACCGACCCGTCCATCGCCTTCGTCAAGGGCTTCTACCACCGGCCGTTGGTCGGCTCCACCGGTGTGGAGGTGGAGGGCGGCGGCCGGGTCACCGAACTGGTGGCCCGTCCCTTGTTCAACCTGTTCTGGCCGGAACTGGCCGGCTTCGTCCAGCCCCTGGCCGGCGAGTACGCCGGTCGGCGGGACGTGCTGGAGCGGGTGCCCTTCGTCTCCGGGTACGGGGTCGAGACGGCCATGCTGATCGACCTGCTGGAGATGTGCGGCCTGAACGCCCTGGCCCAGGTCGACCTGGGTGAGCGCCTGCACCGGCACCAGGACACCGAGGCGCTCGGCCGGATGTCGGGGCAGATTCTGCACACGGTGTGGCAGCGGCTGTGCCGGCGGGGCCTGGTCGACGAGACCGAACCCCCGGCGAACCTGCTCGTCCAGTTCCGCCGGGACGGCACCACCGCCCTGCCGAACCTCGACCGGGAGATCGTGGTCAGTGACGTGTCGGTCCGGGAGCGCCCTCCGCTGGTCGAACTCCGGGAGTCGTTGCGCGGGGCGCCGGTATGACCGCTGCGGGGCACGGGCCAGGACGGGTCGCCGAGCGGAGCCGGGGGGACCGATGAGCCTGACCGTACTGATGAACGCCGGCCCCTGGCTGCCGGTACCACCGCCCGGCTACGGCGGGATCGAGAACGTCGTCGCCACGCTGGTGCCCGAGCTGCGGCGACTCGGCGTACGGGTGGTGCTCGCCTCGACGGCCGACAGCACGCTGCCGGTCGACGAACTGATGTCGGTCTTTCCCGACGGGCAGTTCGGCGCCCTGCAACGGCCGTACAACCAGGTGTGCGGGATCTCGCACGCGCACCTGAACGGGGTGGTCCGGGCACTGCGTGAGCGGGACGACATCGACCTCGTACACGACCACGTGGAGGCGGTCGGACTGGCCGTACTCACCGCGATGGGGCCGGGGGCCGGTCCGGCGCTGCACACCCTGCACTGGGACCTCGGCAAGCACCCCGATCTCTACGGGTACGTGGACGGTGGCGACCGGGTCCGGGTCAACGGCGTCTCGGCCTCGCAGCTCGCCCGGGCCCCACAGGCGCTCCAGGACCACGCGGTCGGGCACGTGCACCTCGCCACCCCGCTGGCCGTCGACGCCGACCTGCGGCCGCCGGTCGAGAAGTCCGACCATCTGGTGATCCTCGGCCGGATAACACCCGGAAAGGGCCAGCACATCGGGGCCCGGCTCGCCCATCAGGCCGGCTTCGACCTGGTCCTGGCCGGGCCGGTCGGGCCGTACCGCCGCCCCGAGGAACTCGCCTCGGCCGGACCGGAGGCGGGGCAGAATCCGGACGTACGGTACTGGCGGGAGCAGGTGGCGCCGCTGGTGGACGGCGTACGGGTGCGCTGGGTCGGGATGGTGGCCGGAACCGCCCGCGACGACCTGGTGGCGAGCGCCCGGGCGACGCTCTTTCCGCTCTGCTGGGAGGAACCGGGCGGCACGGCGGTGATCGAGTCGCTGGCCGTCGGTACTCCGGTGGTCGCGATCGGTCGGGGCTGCCTGCCGGAGTTGATCGAGCACGGCCGTACCGGGCTGCTGGCCGACGACGAGGACGGGCTGGCCGACCTGGTGCCGGAGGCCTCCGGGCTGGACGAGCGGGAGTGCCGCCAGGAGGCGAGCCGGCGGTTCACCCCGGCGACCATGGCGGAGCGGTACGTGGACCTGTACGAGCAGGTACGCCGAGCGGCCGCCGCCAGCGCCGCCTGACCCGGGTCGCCAGCGCCACCTGATCAGGTCACCCCTCCTGTGACCAGGGAGTTTGCGGCGCTCGGCCGTTTGCCGCAGCGGTCGCCGGGTAGGCGGCCAGGGCCGTTCACCGTCGTCGAGGTGGTGCCCGCAGTGCACAGAGCCAGTTCCACGGTCAGCCGGCCCCACACCGGGCGGGGGCGGGTGAGCACCGCCGCGGTCGCGGTCGCCGTCCTCTTCCTGGCGCTCGGTGTGTTGGGCTTCATTCCGGACATCACCTCCCGCTACGACGACCTGCGCCTCGCCGGGCAGCATTCCGGCGCCAGGCTGTTCGGCGTGTTCGAGGTGTCGGTGCTGCACAACCTCGTACACCTGGTGTCCGGGGTGGGCGGCCTGGCGCTGGCCCGTACGGCCACCGGGGCGCGGACCTTCCTGATCGGCGGCGGCGCGATCTACCTGGTGCTCTGGGTGTACGGCCTGGCGATCGAGCAGGACAGCGCCGCCAACTTCCTTCCGGTCAACGATGCCGACAACTGGCTGCACCTCGGGCTCGGGATCGGCATGCTCGCGCTCGGCGCACTCAGCAGCCGACGCAGGTAGGCCCAGGCGCCGCAGGTGTAGGCGCAGGGCGCCGGCGGGCAGGCGAAGGCTCCGTCCGATTTCACCCGTTCAGGGCAAAGAATGCGGATTTTCCGGAGCTGCCGCGTTTCGCCACTGAGATCCCGGGTAGCCACCCGCTCGTCCTCAATGGGTCGCATACGGGGTGAGTGGGATGCCGAAACGGGTGGTAACCGAACCGGGACAGGAGCGGGGACCGCTGATCCTCGCCCCCGCCCGCTCCGGCGGATATCCGGGGCCGGTACGGGAGGCGATCCGGGGCAACAGGCTGATCAAGATGCTCGGCACCACCGACGCCAAGCAGATCGGCCTGATGTATCTGAGCACCGCGTTCGGATTCTTCCTCGTCGGCGGCGCGATGGCGATGCTGATGCGCGCCGAACTGGGCCGCCCGGGGTTGCAGTTCCTCTCGAACGAGCAGTACAACCAGCTCTTCACGGCACACGGCACGATCATGTTGCTGCTCTTCGCCACGCCGCTGGCACTCGCGTTCGGCAACTTCGTGGTGCCGTTGCAGATCGGCGCCCCCGACGTGTCCTTCCCCCGGCTCAACGCGCTGGCGTACTGGCTGTACCTCCTCGGCGGTTCGCTGGTGCTGCTCGGATTCCTCACCCCCAACGGCTCTGCCGACTTCGGCTGGACGGCCTACACGCCGCTGAGCCGGGACCAGCACTCCCCCGGCATCGGCGCGGACATGTGGGTTATCGGGCTGGTCCTCTCCGGGCTCGGCACGATCCTCGGCGCGGTCAACCTGATCACCACGATCATCACGCTGCGGGCACCCGGCATGACCATGTTCCGGATGCCGATCTTCACCTGGAACATGCTCTTCACCGCGCTGTTGATAATCCTGGTCTTCCCGTTGCTGGCCGCGGCCCTGCTCGCGCTCTACGCCGACCGAAGACTCAACGCCCACGTCTACGATCCGATGAACGGTGGTCCGCTGCTCTGGCAGCACCTCTTCTGGTTCTTCGGCCATCCCGAGGTCTACATCGTCGCGCTGCCGTTCTTCGGCATCATCACCGAGATCATTCCGGTCTTCTCCCGAAAGCCGATCTTCGGTTACAAGGGCCTGGTCGCCGCGACGATCGCTATCACGATCCTCTCGATGACGGTCTGGGCCCACCACATGTTCGGCACCGGACAGGTGCTGCTGCCGTTCTTCAGTTGGCTGAGTTACCTGATCGCGGTGCCGACCGGCGTCAAATTCTTCAACTGGATCGGCACGATGTGGAAGGGACAGCTCACCTTCGAGACCCCGATGCTGTTCTCCGTCGGTTTCCTCGTCACCTTCCTCTTCGGCGGCCTCACCGGTGTCCTGCTGGCCAGCCCGCCGGTCGACTTCCACACCACCGACACGTACTTCGTGGTCGCCCACTTCCACTACGTACTGTTCGGCACCATCGTCTTCGCCGCGTTCGGTGGGGTGTACTTCTGGTTCCCCAAGATGACCGGCCGGCTGCTGGACGAACGACTCGGCAAGGTCCACTTCTGGACCATGTTCCTCGGCTTCCACACCACCTTCCTGGTCCAGCACTGGTTGGGCAACGAGGGATTCCCCCGCCGGTACGTCGACTACCTGCCCACGGACGGCTTCACCGTGCTGAACACCGTCTCCACGATCGGCTCGTTCGTGCTCGGCGCGTCGACCCTGTTCTTCATCTACAACGTCTGGAAGTCCTGGCGGTTCGGGCGGATGGTGGACGTCTACGATCCGTGGGGCTTCGGGAACTCCCTGGAATGGTCGACGACCTGCCCGCCGCCCCTGCGCAACTTCGACCGGATGCCCCGGATCCGCTCCGAGCGGCCCGCCTTCGACGACAAGTACGGCCCGCTCGTCGCCGACCTCGGCCGCGACCTGCCGCAGCGCTCCACCCTGCCGCCGCAGGTGATCCGCGACGAGCTGCACCAGGCCGTCCGCCATCCCGAGGGCGAGACCCCGAGTCCCGAGGGGGCGCACGGCGCCGACGCGGCGGTCGCACACCACCCACCGGCGGAGTCCGGTGCCCGACCGATCGAGGTGCCGGAGCCGGAGGACGTACGCCGGCCGCACTTCCAGCCGAGCGAGCCGGACGAGAACAACGACAGTGTGGACCGGGGTGGACCGGAGCGGAGCCGTCGCTGGCGGACCGGGCGGCCCTCCGAGGACGACGAGGAGGAGCAGCGGTGAGAACGACCGCAGCAGCGACCGCCCGGGTCAGTCCGCGGGCAGCGCGACCAGACCGGCGGCACTGAGCGAATGCTGGACCTCCGGTTGGGCCCGAGCCAGGCGCCACCGTACGCCGGTGCGGTGCGCCGCGTCCCGACCGGCGACCAACGCGGCGAGAGCGGGACCGTCGAGCTTCGCGACGTCGGTCAGGTCGATCGCCACCTCCGCCGGATGCCCGGTGGAGACCGCCTCGACGACCGCCTGACGCAACTGCTCGGCGGTGTCCCGGTCGACCTCCCCGGTCACCTCGACCACCACCCGGTCCCCCACCTCGCGGACCGAGAGCCGGGCCGGTTGACCGGCCGGGTCGGCCCCGCCGGTCTGCCACGGCGCGGGCGTGTCGGCGAGCATCGCCTGCCGGAGCCAGGTGAGCGCCCGGGAGAGCAGCCGGGAGACGTGCATCTGCGAGATGCCGAACCTGGCCGCGATCTCGGCCTGGGTCTGGTTGCCGTAGAACCGCATCGCCAGGATCCGCCGTTCCCGCCACGGCAACCTGCCCAGCAGTCCGCTGACCGTCACGCGGTCGTCGACCGACTCCAGGTCCGTGTCGGACTCCCCGACGAGGTCACCGAACTCCGCCGAGCTCTCCCCGCCGACCGGCGCGTTGAGCGACGCCGGGCTGTAGCCGGCCGCCGACTCGAGCGCCGCGAGGATCTCCTCCTCCGGCGTCTCCAGCCGGGCCGCGAGTTCCGCCACGCTGGGCGAGCGGGACAGCTCACTGGTCAACGCCGCCGTGGCCTGCCCGACCTCCAGGATCAGGTCCCGGAGCCGGCGGGGCACGTGCACCCCCCAGGTGCGGTCCCGGAAGTGGCGCTTGATCTCCCCGACGATGGTGATCGCCGCGTACGCGGTGAACGAACCCCGTTCCGGGTCATACCGGTCGACCGCGTTGACCAGGCCCAGTCGGGCGACCTGTTCGAGGTCTTCGAGAGGTTCACCACGGCCCCGGTAGCGGCGTGCCAGCCGGCCGGCGAACGGCAGCGCGAACCGTACGAGGTCGTCGCGCGCCTCCTGCCGGCGTTCCGGCGGCAGACCGGCGATCCTGGCCGCGTACGCCAGGGCGGCCGCGTCCAGGTCTTCCAGCCCACGCTCCGCCGGTGCTGTAGTGGTGACTTGTCCGAACATCCGCGCCTCCCTCAGGAAGGTCCCCCGCCCGGAATGCGTATCCGGTCATCGGTGCCCTCGACGGCAACCAAGCCGGAAGCGAACACGTAGCCGAATGTTGGCGAGCAAACGCCCACCGCAGGTAATGCAGCGTTGTTGGCCAGTTGCAGTCAGCGTTTCTTCCCGCCCTGTAGGTACTCAATCACGGGACGTGACTTCTTCGGGGAGTTTTGGCAGCGCCCGGGACCCGGCCGGAGCCGATTGCCCGGCCCGATTCCGGCACCGCGCCGCAATCGGTGAATCCGGAGCGATGGCTCAGTTCCGGGGCATGACTCAACAGACGAGCAGACCCTGGGGCGTACCGCTGGCGCGCAGTCCGGCCAACGCCTCGACCACCCGCAGCGGCGGGGGCGCCGGCAGGTCGTACGGCTGCCCGCGAAGCACCTCGGTGGCGTGCCGGGTGGCCACCGAGGTCACCGGATAGCCACGGGCCGCCACCCGGTCCACGGCCCGGCGTCGACGCCCGAACGAGGCGACCGCGAGCCACTGCGGCAGCCCGGCGAGCGCCGGTGACCGCAGCCCGGGGGGCTCGGGCAGGACGTCGAGCGAGCTGAACGGCGTACTTCCGGCAAGCCACCACTCGGCGCCGGTCACGCTGCGCTCGGTCGCGCTCTCGCACCAGTACGGGACCAGGCCGGCGCGGACCACCTGCCACGGATCGATCAGCCGGCCGCACTCGACCACGCACCGGTCCCCGCTCTTACCGGCCGCCCGTAACCAGCCCCGGTACACGTCGGCGGCGGCGGCGCTGAGGGCGTCCGGTCCGGGGAACAGCACCCGGTGCACCTGGCTGCCGGCGACCTCCGCCCAGTCCAGCAGGCTCGCCTCGAACCCCGGTTCGACACCGTGTTCGGCGTACCCCGGAAGGCCGGGATCCGGGGCGTCCCAACTCGCCCCGTCCCCGCCGGCGCCGTGCAGCACCTGCCCGAGTACGTCGCTGTCCGGCCGGAAGTCGGCCGGCTCCAGTCCGCTGGTCGGCCCGCCGACCTGGAAACTGTGCCCGTCGCCGGATTCGAGGACCGGCCAGCTTCGGACGTCGCGAAGCAGCAGTACCGGCGCGCCGGGCGCGAGCTGGCTGCCGAGGAACTCCCGGTACGGGTCGGGTAGGCGGTGCCACCGCACCACCAGCGAGACGGTCGAACCGGCCAGTACGCCCCGAGCGGCCGGATCGTGCACCTGGCGGACCCGTACGGCCGGGTTGGCGCCGAGCAGCCGTTCCGCCACCCGGGCGCCGTACGCCAGCGCGCCGGCGGGATCGGCGACACCGCCGCCCGGCCACTGCACCACCACGTCGAAGGCGGTGGGTAGCCACGGCACGCCCATCGCGGTGGCCAGGTGCACCGCACCACCGTGCGGCGAGCCGAGCACGATGCCCGGATACCGGCGCGGCGGATAGTGCCCCACCATCCACCCGGCGACCCGGTCCGCGTCGAACGTGCCGGCCTGCTCGGCGCTGACCGCGGCCCGCGCAGCGGCCCGGGCCAACGCGGTACGGCGGACGCTCTCCGGTGCGCCCCGGAACCTCGACAGCACCGGGTGGTAGCCGAGATCGGCACAGTCCCGGCCCCGGACCGCTCGGGAGGCCACCGCCAGCAGTACCCGACCGGTGCTCTCCGGTGACACGATCCGGTCCGGTCCGGGAAGTCCGGGCCCGCCCGCGGCCAGCCACTCCTGCATCTCCCGCACGGGGCCCACCTTCCCTCGATCGCTGTCCCGGCGTTCCCGTCCGAATCGGGTTCAAACGGGCGGTCAGCAACGTGTCAGGGCCAATCCGAAGTTCGGCGGCCAATCTCCGCACGGCGAGGCAGCCGGACAACCAGGTAACCAGGCACCCGGTCAGCCAGGCGCCATCCACAGTGGAGCAGGGGTCAGGGTCGTCCGGTGGGCTCACCGGGCCGGATCGATCCGGCGTCGGCGACTACACGAGGTCGGCGCCCTGGGCGGCGTGTTCCCGCAGGGTCTGGGCCCGTCCACGCACCGCCGCCGTGCCGGTGCCCTCGGCGACCCCGTCGGCGGACAGCCCGCGCAGGTCGGCGAAGGGCTGCTCCGGTGGCTCCAGCGGAATCGCCGAGTCGACCACCGCCTCGATCAGGGTCGGCCGATCGGCCGCGATCGCCTCCTCCCAGGCCGCACCGACCTGCTCCGGCCGGTCGACCCGGATGCCGTGCATGCCGAGCAGCCGGGCCCATCCGGCGTACGGGATGTCGCCGGCCCGGACCTGTTCCGGTGACGGCAGCCCGGAGCCCGCCGGGCGGTCCGGCTCGGCACCCACCGCCCGGACCGGCTCCGTGGCGGGCCCCCGTTCCGGCTCCCCACCCCGGCCGCCCCGGTCCGCGTTGTTGAGCACCAGCACCACGAGGCGTGGGTCCGGCCATTCCGGCCAGTGCTGCGCCACGGTGATCAGTTCGGCCAGCCCTCCGGCCTGCATGGCGCCGTCGCCGAGCAGGGCGAACACCGGCTCGTCCGGATGGGCGAGCTTGGCCGCTATGGCGTACGGCAGGGCGGAGCCGGCCGAGGCCAGGGTCCCGCACAGGTGGGCCCGTACGCCCAGCGGCAGCTGAAGGTGCCGGGCGTACCAGTAGGTCACCGAGCCGACGTCCACCGCGACCGAGGAGTTCTCCGGCAGCCGGGGCGAGAGTTCCCGGAGCACCAGCCGGGGGTTGAGCCGCTCGGTCGGCGCCTCGGCCCGGGCGTCGCACTCGACCCGGGCCCGGTCCACGGCCGCCTCGATCATGTCGCGCCAGTCCCGGTTCCGCCGCTCCGGCACCCGGGACAGCAGGGCGCGCAGGGTTTCCCGGGCGTCGCCGATCAGCGGGATGTCGATCGGGTACCGGCTGGCCAGCCGGCTGCCGTCGATGTCGATCTGCACGGCGGTGGCCTGACCGGGCATCGGGTAGTAGCCGGTCCACGGGTCGTTCGTCCCGATCATCAGCAGCGTGTCGCACCCGGCCATCAACTGCGCGCTCGCCGCCGTGCCGACCTGGCCCAGCACTCCCGTGTGGTAGGGCAGCCGCTCGTCCAGCACCGGCTTGCCCAGCAGCGACGTCGCCACCCCGGCGTCGAGCCGGTCGGCCAACTGCATGATCTCGTCTGCGGCGCCGTACCCGCCCTGGCCGACCAGGATCGCGACCCGCCGCCCGGCGCTGAGCAACTGGGCCGCCGCGCCGAGGTCCTGCTCGTGCGGCACGACCCGGGCCGGCGGCAGGCCGGGTGCGGCCGCGATGACCCCGCCGCCGTCGGGATGCGGCAGGCCGTCGGGTACGACCTGGTCGAGCAGGTCGTGCGGCACCACCAGGCAGGTCGGGCTCCGGGTCGACACGGCGGTACGGATCGCCTGGTCGACCAGGTACGGCACCTGCTCCGGCACCGCCGCGGTGCGCAGGAACTGGGAGCACACGTCACCGAACAGCCGGTGCAGCTCGATCTCCTGGTACGCGCTGCCCAGCGCGCTGAACGTCTGCTGGCCGATGATCGCGACCACCGGCTTGCCGTCGAGCTTGGCGTCGTACAGGCCGCTCAGCAGGTGCAGGGCGCCGGGGCCCTGGGTCGCCAGGCAGACCCCGACACCTCCGGCGTACCGGGCGTGGCCGGAGGCCATGAAGCCCGCCGCCTCCTCCTGACGGGACGGTACGAAGGCGGGATCGCCGCCGGCCCGGTGCAGCGCCTCGACGATCAGCGCCACCCCCTCGCCGGGATGGCCGAAGACCCGGGGAACCCCCCAGGCCCGCAGCCGTTCGACCACGAGATCGGCGATCGTCCGCTCCGACTCGCCCCACGCCAGCCCGGCCGGCCCGGTCGCGGCCCGCACCGGCTCAGCCATCGTCGCGCGCCGGGGTACTCGCGTCCACGTAGCGCAGGACCGCGCCGACCCCGTCGGTGAGGTCCGGCGCCTCGTCGGGATCGAGTACGGTCACCGCCGCGTCGGTGCCGACCAGCGCCCGGACCAGCGCGGCGTCGGCGCGTACCTGCTGTGGCTGCGTGACGGACATCGCGACGAGTTCCTCCGGTCCGGTGGCGATCTCGGTCGGTTCCGGGCCGATCCACAGTCGTTCGGTCGACGACGGGTCGTCCACGATGAGCATCGTGTCGACCTGGCCGCGTTGCAGCGCCGTCACCACGGCGTCCAGGCCCTCGCCGACCTGCTGCTGCATGCCGAACCTGTCCAACGCCTCGTCGGTGTGTGCGGCGGCGACCTCGGCGATGGCCTGCACGGTGACGTCGTCGAAGGCGAACTGCTTGGCACCGGGCGCCGGGAAGCCGGCGTCGGTCTGGACCACCCGGTCCTGCCAGAACTCCGGCAACTGGGCGGCGAGCAGTTGCCGGGCCCGGGTCTCCCCGGCCACCACGATCACCTCCGCGCCGACCCGTTCGGCCAGGTCGGCGGTTGCCGCCGCGGCGTCGCCGGCGTTGCGCCGCCAGGACACCAGCGCGTTGCGCTGCCAGTGGGACTGGGACCAGCCACCCGGCTGGACCCGGCGCAGCGGGTACTGGTTGCCGCCCTTGACGTGCGCGTGCCGGGGTACGCCTCCCGCGCTCACCCCGTCCACGTCGGCACCGGTACGACTGGCCAGCACCCGCACCCAGGGCACCTGCTCACGGCGCTGCGCGACCAGCGGCATGGTGTGCGGAAGGGGTCCGTGCGCGGCGAGGTCCTTCATCGGCGGCGCGGAGAGGTACTCGGTCAGCACCACCTCGCCCCCGGTGGCGAACGCCGCGAGCCCGTAGTCGCCGGGCATCGGTTCGTGCCCCCGCACCACGTCGTCGAGGGCCGCGACGGTACGCGGGTCGGCCCGCTGCTCCGCCAGACGCTCCTGTAGGGCACGCCAGCGCAGTTCCAGCGCGGGATGGGCGTCGTGGGTGTCCCGGGAAGCGTCCAGGTAGACCGACGTCCACGGGCCGGAATGGGCACATATCGGACGCAGGAAGGACAGCTGCATGGGTCGCCCCCTCTCCAAGTCGTCCCGGGCATACCCACGCCGATCGGCTTGTCACCTCGGCATCCGTCCGTAGGCCAACCGTCACGCTGTGGTGAACCGATTCACTCACTCTGCTTTCATCAGCCATGATCGATACACTTCGTCACTGGGGGCGGACTCTCGGTGGTGAGCGCATGGATGGTGAACTGTTTCCCGAACGGGTCGCCTGGCGGAGCGGCCCGATCATTACCGGTCATGTCGTACGACTGATGGAGGGTTACTCCCGAGAGGTGCGGATCGGGCAGCCGATCCTCGTCGCCGTTCTCAGTACGGCGGCACTGGTCAAGGTGGTGCTGCTGCTACTGGCCTCGGTGCTCCGGGCCGGCGCTGCCGGAGGCGCCCGGCGACGCTGGGGAGAACTGCGCAAGGGTCCCGAGTTCCTGGTGACCCCGCTACGACTGCGCGACGGTGGCGGCGTGCTGTGCGAGATGGAGATCCACGGCCACCTGCCGCAGAGCGCACTCGAACCGGACGACCACGTCCAGGTGACCGTACGGTCGCAGAAGGCCGAGGGTCTCGCACCCCGGGTCGAGCGGATCGTCAACCTCACCACCGGGCAACTGCTCACGCCGCGTACCCCGACCCTCTGGTCGCATCTCGGGCCCGCGCTGCTGCTACAGGCCGGGCTCGGGGTGGTGCTGCTCGGCGGGATCCTCGCCTGGGTACTGATCGGGCGGTAGTGCGGCGCCGGGCGGGTCAGCGGCGGACGGAACCCGGTAGGGCGTGATCGGCGTCGGCCCGGACCGCAGCGCCGGCATCAGCCGGTGCCGGGGCACCGAACGGGCGGCCCAGCAGGCCACGACGATGGGCCCACCGCTCGAAGCCCACCGTGGCGAACGGCGGGACCGCGCAGACCAGCGCGGCCACGACGGTGAGCCAGCCCCACCGGTACAACCGGGAGACCAGCAGGACCAGGGCGACGTAGGCGACGAAGAGACCGCCGTGCACCGGCCCGAAGATCTGCACCCCGATCTCGTTCTCCGGCGGGCCGTACTTGACCGCCATCCCGATCAGCAGCGCCAACCAGGAGATCGCCTCGGCGATCGCCGCCAGGACGAAGAGTCTCGCCGCCGTACGGTGCATCCGCGTCCTTCCGCAGGTCCGGCTGTCTCGGGCAGTGGCCGGCGCGATCAGCCACCATTCCGGCTGACAGCTTAGGCGACCCCGGGCCGTCGGCCGGAGCGGACCGGCCGGGGCGGGAGCGGACCGGGGCCGATGGCCGGAGGGACTAACCCTTCCGGGGGAACCGGAAGGGGGACGTCTACGCCTGGAGAACTACAGGTGATGCCGACCACGGGGTGACGCCAGAACGGCATTTCCGGCGGATCATGGAGGTCATGACGGTTCATGGTCTCGGGGGCCGACCGTGATCGCGCTCGTGCTGGCGATTGCTCTGTCGGTGGCCTCGGCGGCGGCCTACGCGGCCGCCGCGGTACTACAGGAACGACTCGCCGCCCAGGCCGGCTCGACGTCGGCCGCCGGACGGGGCTACCTCGCGACCGTTCTCGGTCGTGCCGGCTGGTGGGGTTCGGTGGCCCTGAACGGCACCGGTGCCGCCCTGCACGTGGCCGCGCTGGCCTACGGCCCGCTCTCCGTGGTGCAGCCGCTGGGCGTACTGACCCTGGTCCTCGCGCTGCCGATCGGGGCGGCGGCGATCGGCCGCCGGGCCTCCGGCCGGCAGTGGCTCGGCGCCGGTGCGACCGTGGCCGGACTGGCCCTGCTGCTGGCGTTGACGCTGCCCGGAGCCGGCGACCACGAACTCGCGACCGGTCAGGGCTGGCTCCTGACCGGCGTGGCGACCGCCCTGGTCGCCGGGCTGGTGCTGGCCGGCCGGGCGCGCCGTTCGGCCCTGCCCCGCAGCCTGCTCACCGCGACCGCGGCCGGGATCGCCTTCGCGGCCGCCTCCGCGCTCACCCAGCTCGTGTCCCGACTCGTCGGCTCGGGCGGATCGGTCTGGTCGACCGCCGGCCTGATGCTGGCGCTGGTCGGAATGGCCACGGCCGGGCTGCTGCTGTCCCAGGTCGCCTACCGGGGCGCGGGCCTGGGCGCGCCGCTGGCCACGGTCACCCTGGCCAACCCCGTCGCCTCGGCGGTGATCGCGATGCTGCTGCTCGGCGAGCGGACCGCCGGCGGGGGCCTGGGCGCGCTCGCCGCGCTCGCCGGGGCCGGTCTCGCGGCCTGGGGCGTGCTGCTGCTCGCCGCTGCCGACCGCGCCGCGCCGACCGGCCGGAGGACGCGAGCCAGGCGCCGGGGCGGCCGGGCGCCGGCCCGGTTCAGGGGCGCAGTACGGCTTCCCTGGACGACGAACCGGTCGGCACCCGCCATCCGGTCCTCGGTCTCCCCGACCCGTGCTGGGCGGATCGCCACAGCGCCACCAGCCAGACGACGCCGACCACGGCGACGACCGCCATGCCAAGCCCTTCCAGCGCCGGCATCAAAGCCCCCTGGGTCGGGGTCGGCTCCCCCAGGGAACCGTCCAGGGTGACCCGGTTGTCGCGGGCCCCGGTGAGGAACAGGGTCAGGAACAGGGCGATGACGTGCATCGCGTCCCACAGCGCGTGGAGCAGCGCCACCCCCAGATAGGCGAACAGGAGCCGGATCCCGACCACGAAGTGGTCCCGACTGCTCGCGGAGAAGAGCACGCCGCCGAGGATCGCGGTCCACAGCCCGTGCCCGACCGGAGCCACCAGGCCGCGGAGGATCTCCGTCTGCACCACCTGCACCACCGACAGCCCCTGCACGGTGAAGAGCGCGATGAAGGCGTAGCCGGCCGACTCCAGCGCCGAGAAGCCGAAGCCGACGGCGGCGCCGAGGATCATCCCGTCCCGTACGGTCTTGGCCGCCAGGTGCCGGGTCAGCAGCGCCAGGGCGGCCAGTTTGGCGGCCTCCTCGATCAGGCCCACCCCCAGGAACAGCAGCACCGACGGGCGCAGCAGGTACGACTCCAGCACGGCGGAGGCGAGTACCCCGAGCACCCCACCGGCGAGGAAGGTGCCGAAGACCAGCGAGACGGTGACCTCGCCGGTGTCCCGCCGCTGGAAGGCCCACGCCACGAAGGTCACCGGAACGAGGAAGCTGCCCAGCAGCACCAGCGTGGGTAGGAGCGTCGGGTTTCCGGTCAGGAGGATGGCCCCGACCGTGGCGAGCCAGAGCGCCAGACCACCGAGGAAGATCCGCAGCCACTGCCGGCGCGGGGTGACCGGGACCGCCGCCGTCCACTGCCTGCCGACGCCGTCCATCACGCCTCCGCCGCATCGATCGGGGTCCGGGCTCCGGGCGTACCCGTTGGCGGTGCGGCCGAACGTGCCGCTGGCCCGCCGCAGGCTCGCCGTGCTCGGGCGGGAGTGCCGGGAGCGCCGGGACACCTACTTTCCTTGAAGGAAACTAGATGCTACTTTCTTGCCTGGAAAGTAGGTGTGGCCGGTCGACGGACGAGGAGGACGAGATCGTGGAACCCGACGACGCCCGAGTCGCGCTCGACGAGGTCCGCGCCCGCGACCACCAGGTCCGGGTCGAGTTGGCGCGACAGCGTCCCCGGCGGTCGGCGACCCTGATGATGCTCGCCGGCTACTACCTCGCGATGGCCGGGTTGGACTTCCCGTTTCCCGTGCCCCTCACGTTCGCGGCCGGCGCCGCGCTGCTCATCGCCGGCCACGTCGCCCAGTCGAGAAGGTCGGCCAGCGGTAACGTCCGGCACCGCCGGGAGTCCTGGCGGCCCGGCAACCTGCTGCTCACCGCCGCCTGGCTGATCGCGCTGACGGCCGTGTTCGCCGTGGCGCGGCTGCTGCTCCGCCCCGTGGTCGCGGAGGGGATGACCTCGGTCCTCGCGGCCGTTCCGTCCACCCTGGTCCTCGCGGCCATGATCCGCTGGCAGTACCGCGCCGTCTACGGACCGCCGCCGGCTGCTGAAGCGGTACCGCTCGCCGACAGATCCGCGTCACAGGCCGGTGCCGGGCGGGCCCCGGCGCGGACCGACGCCGGGGAGACTCCGCCGCAGACCGGGACCCGATGACCGAGCCCCGGTTCGACGAGTTGATCCACGCACCGGCCCGGCTCTCCCTCGTCGCCCTGCTCGCGCCCGTCGACGCGGTGGAGTTCGGCTACCTGCGCGAACAACTCGGGCTCAGCGACTCGGCCCTGTCCAAGCACATCAGCGCGCTGGGCGCGGCGGGCTACGTCAGCGTGCACAAGGAGAACCGGGGTCGCGGCATCCGGCGTACCTGGGTCGTCCTCACCGACGCCGGCCTGACCGCGTTCGACGGGCACGTCGCCGCGCTGAACCAGATCGTGGCCCGGGCCCGCCCGACCGGGCTCGGTGCCAGTGGCGGTACCGAGCCGACCCGTGCACCGGACAGCCTGGGTCTGCCGCCCCGCCGCCCCGGATGAGATCCGGCGGCGCCCGGCTCAGAGCTTGAGCACCACCTTGGTGCAGTCGTCCTGCTTCTGCCGGAACATCTCGTACCCGATCGGCGCGTCCTCGAGCCGCAGCCGGTGCGTGATGACGAAGCTCGGATCGATCTCACCCCGGCGGATCCGGTCCAACAGCATCCGGGTGTAGCGCTGGACATGGCACTGCCCGCTACGCAGCGTCAGGGACCGGTTCATCAGCGACCCGATCGGGAACTTGTCCACGAACCCGCCGTACGCCCCGATGATCGAAACCGTGCCACCGTTGCGACAACTCATGATCGCCTCGCGGAGCGCGTGCGGCCGGTCCGTCTCCAGCCGGACGGACTGCTTGGCCCGGTCGTAGCCGTGCAGCACCGCCGACGAGTGGTGCCCCTCCATCCCGACGGCGTCGATGCAGGCGTCCGGTCCCCGACCGCCGGTCATCTCCCGGAGCGTCTCGACGACATCGACCTCCTCGTAGTTCAACGGCTCCGCCCCGGCCTGCTCCTGGGCCATCCGCAGCCGGTACGGGATCCGGTCGATCGCGATCACCCGTTCGGCACCGAGCAGGTAGGCGCTGCGCATGGCCATCAGACCCACCGCGCCCGCGCCCCAGACCGCGACGACCTCACCGCCGGAGATCCCGCACATTTCCGCGCCCATGTACCCGGTCGGAAAGATGTCGGAGAGGAAGAGCACCTTCTCGTCCGGCAGGTCGTCCTCGACCTTGATCGGACCGATGTCGGCGAACGGCACCCTGGCGTACTCCGCCTGGCCGCCGGCGTACCCGCCGAGCATGTGCGAGTAGCCGAAGATGCCGCCCGGCGCGTGCCCGAACAGCCGCTCGGCGATCCCGGCGTTGGGATTGGAGTTCTCGCAGACCGAGTAGAGACCGGACTGGCAGGCGGCACAGTTGCCGCAGGCGATCGGGAACGGCACCACCACCCGGTCACCGATCCGCAGGTTGTGCACGTCCGGCCCGACCTCGACGACCTCGCCCATGAACTCGTGCCCGAGCACGTCGCCCTTCTTCATGCTCGGGATGTACCCGTGGAACAGGTGCAGGTCGGAGCCGCAGATGGCGGAGCTGGTGATCCGTACGACGGCGTCCCGGGAATTCATGATCTTCGGATCGGGCACCTCCTCCACGGCGACGCTCTCCCGGCCCTGCCAACAGATCGCCTTCATCGCGTCCCTCCCAGGGTGTGTCGGCACGGGGTCAACGGGGCTGTCCTGCGGCCCGCGGGCGCGCCGGCTTCTGGAGCACCTGCTGTCGGGTGGACATCCCCGCCGGGCTTCCGTCCGACAGGACCACCTCGCCCGTCTCGATGACCTGTTTGAACCGGCGCAGGTCGTCCCGGATCTGCTGCTCGGGCTCCTCGCCGAAGAGCTTCGCGACGGCCCGACCGACCGCGCCGCCCGGCGGGGCGTACGCCAGGTCCACCCGGACCTCGGTACCCCGGCCGCCCGCCGCACGGGCGAACCGCACCCGTCCCGCGTTGGGGACCCGGGCACCCCGGACCGAACGCCAGGTGATCACCTCGCTCAGGTGGTCCTCCACGATCTCGGCGTCCCATTCGACCCGCCGGCCGGCCGGAGCCTTGACGGTCCAGTGCGACCGCCCGTCCCCGTCGGAGCGGACCGACTCCAGGTGGTACATGAACCGGGGCAGGTTCTCGAAGTCCCGCCAGAACCGGTAGACCTCGTCCGCCGGGCGGTTGATCGTCACCGTCGCGCTGGCCCGTATCGCCCGGCGTCGCGCCCCGGCCGCCCGACTGCCCAACACCCCGGCCAGTACGTCGACCGCCGTGATGCCGGCGACGACCGCCAGGGTCGCTGCGACCCGTTGCCGCCGCTGCCCCTGCCGCTCCCGCACGGCACCGGCGAGCACGGCCAGGTCCATGGCGTCCCCGGCGACCCGGGTCCAGACCCAACCGGACGGCCGACGGCCGACCAGGAGCCCGACGGCGGAGAGCAGCTCGCGGGCACCGACTCCCGGCAGCACTACGGTCCGGGCGGTCATCGAGTCGTCCACCCCGATCAGGCGGCTGACCTGGGACCGCGCGCCGATCGCGGCGACACCGAGTCCGAGGCTCAGCAGGCCGAGCGACCGGGGCAGGAGGCCGCGCTTGTCTTCGTCGGGGATCTCCACCGCTGTCCCACGCATTGTCCTCACCGTCGCCCTCGCCTGGTCTCGGATGCCGGATGCCGGATGCGATCACCGCACGGTTGCGCGACGGGGCTCCGGCCCGCCCGACCGGAACCCGTTGCCGCCACGGCCGGCCGGACCGGCGACCCGACCGACCGACGCTGGACGCTACTGGCCGACCTTGATGCCGGGTTCGCCAGCGGTGAACTGGATGACCTGACGCGGTTCCCGGCCCGGCACGTTCGGGCCGCGCATCTTGCCGATCGGCAGGATCACCCGGCGGAAGGTTCCCTCCAGCATCATCGCCGTGGCGGTGTACCAGGCGATCACCGCGGAGGCGATGAAGAGGTAGGCGCCCACCGTCCGCCAGGCGGAGATGTCCGCGATCTGGCCGACCGCCTGACAGCTCGCTCCGGCGGCGAGCGTCGCCAGTACGCCGGTCACTCCGAGGTTGTCCGCCAACGCGGCGAACGCTCCGGACCAGGTGATCGCGGCGAGCGCGGCGAACCAGAAGCCGAGCGCCACGAACGGGGTCGGCTGGACCAGTACGCCGATGGCGATCAGCAGGTAGAGCAGCCCGTAGGAGAGCCAGAACGCTCCCCAGATGCCGTGCATGGCCGTGGCCAGCCCGTCCCGGGCCCGGAACGCCCACATCCCGGCGAGGAACTGCGCGAGCCCGCCCAGGAAGGCGGCGAACGGGAACAGGAAGGTCGGAGTGCTGGTATTGCCGTACCAGCCGGCAAGGTTGGTGGCGACGACGAAGGTGGCGCCCGCGAAGCCGAAGAGTCCGAGAATCGATGGAGCGGCCACCGGCTGGAGCGTTATCTGCGCGTGGTTGCGCCAGAACTCGAACTCACCGTCATGGCTGGGTTGTGCCGATCGTGACATTGGGTTCATCACTGGCTCCTTCTACGCGGCGATTCGCACCGCCTCGACGCGGTCGGACACGTAGCCCCCGACTACCCAGCGTGAAAGTACTTACACGGAACGCCCAAATCGCGGGCGATGTCGACCGCCGACCCCAGAGCGCAGCGTCACTCGCCCGGGGTACGGAAACGGGCGGGGG
>NZ_JBHSPR010000095.1:97849-119459 GCF_042658085.1 Plantactinospora solaniradicis
CCGCCGGACGACCGGGTCCCGAGGGACCCGGATCAGCGCTTTTCGACCGGTACGTAGTCCCGCTCGGCCGCGCCGGTGTAGACCTGCCGAGGGCGACCGATCTTCGTCTCCGGGTCGGAGATCATCTCGCGCCACTGGGCGATCCAGCCGGGCAACCGGCCGAGCGCGAACAGCACGGTGAACATCTTGGTCGGGAACCCCATGGCCTTGTAGATCAGCCCGGTGTAGAAGTCGACGTTCGGGTAGAGCCGACGGGACACGAAGTAGTCGTCGGCGAGGGCGATCTCCTCCAACTGCATCGCGAGGTCCAGCAGCGGGTCCGGCTTGTTCATCCGGGCGAGGACGTCCTGGGCGGCCTTCTTCACGATGGCGGCCCGGGGGTCGTAGTTCTTGTAGACCCGGTGTCCGAAGCCCATCAGCTTGACGCCCGGCTCCTTGTTCTTCACCCGCCGGACGAAGCCCGGCACGTCACCGCCGCTGACCCGGATCTCGTCCAGCATCTCCAGCACCGCCTGGTTGGCACCGCCGTGCAGCGGGCCGAACAGCGCGTTCACCCCGGCCGAGACCGAGGCGAACAGGTTGGCCTGGCTCGAACCGACCAACCGCACGGTGGACGTGGAGCAGTTCTGCTCGTGGTCGGCGTGCAGGACGAAGAGCATGTCCAGGACGCGGGCCACCACCGGGTCGACCTCGTACGGCTCGGCGGGAACCCCGAAGGTCATCCGGAGGAAGTTATCCACATAGCCGAGCGAGTTGTCCGGGTAGAGCATCGCCTGCCCGATCGACTTCTTGTAGGCGTACGAGGCGATCGTCGGCACCTTGGCCATCAACCGGACCGTGGAGATCTCCACGTGCTCCCGGTCGAACGGGTCGAGGCTGTCCTGGTAGAAGGTCGAGATCGCACTCACCGCGGAGGAGAGCACCGCCATCGGGTGCGCGTCGCGCGGGAAGCCGTCGAAGAACCGGCGCATCTCCTCGTGCAGCAGGGAGTGCCGGCGGATCCACTCGTCGAACTCGGCGAGTTGCTGCGCGGTCGGCAGCTCGCCGTAGATCAGCAGGTAGGAAACCTCGAGGAAGGAGGAGTTCGCCGCCAACTGCTCGATGGGGTAGCCACGGTAACGCAGGATGCCCGCGTCACCGTCGATGTAGGTGATCTCGGAGGAGCAGGCGGCCGTGTTGACGAAACCGGGGTCGTAGGTGACGAAACCCGTCTCCTTCAACAGATTGCCCGCTGCGATGCCGGACGGGCCATCGACCGCGGGCTTGACCGGTATCGACAGCTGCCCGCCCGGGTGGTCGAGTTTGACATCCGTCATGTGATCCTCGCTTCGCCGGCGAAATCTACGCTGAATTGCCTTCACTTTTACGGTAATCGTGCAGGGTAGCGGAGCACTCGGGGTGGTCGCCCGGTGAGTGATGCATCACGCTGGTCACAGGTTTGCGACTCCGCCGCAACCTGCTAGTCCCGGCGCCGAAACCAGGTCTTTCCCACGAACGGACGTAAGCAACGGGCGTCGGCGGACGGGGCGACAGGACACCGCCGGGACCCGGCCGGACGGTCCCGGCAGACCGCCCGGTCGACGTCAGTCGCGCAGCGTCAGTCGCGCAGCGGACGCAGCACGGACCCCTCGGCGACCTGGAACACCTGCAGCGTGTTCCGGCCCGGCGTGAACAGCGACTCGTCCGGAAGCAGGGCGGCGAACCGCTGCCCGCCCGGGTCCGGGGAGACCACCGGGGCGACCGCGCCGATCCGGCCGTTGACCGCGACCGCCAGCAGGGTGCCGTTGCGTACCGCGTCCGGCACCGTGCCGTAGACCAACGCCGGCAGCCGTCCGCCCGCCTGCTCGATCTGCTCGAAATCGGTCCGGTTCCGGACCGTCACGGATCCGGCCGGCGGACCGATCGACAGGTCGGCAACGGTTCGACCGATCAGCTCCGGCAGGGGCTGCGGCGGCAGGACCGGTCGCGCCCGGCCGCTGACCACGTCGGCGAAGATGCCACCGGGCACCATCTGGGGATTTCCCGGCTGGTCGTGGTAGTGCTTGTCGCCCGGTTCCCGGGTGGTCCGCAGCGCCGAGACGCCGTCGGTGCGCCACGGCACCTCGACACCGGCGAGGTCGGCCACGGTCGGCAGCAGGTCGACGTGCTCCCAGTTCCGGTCGTCGACCGCACCGGCCCGCTGCCCCGGCCGCTTGACGAACATCGGAACCCACAGCACCTCGCCGGGCGCCCGGGTCACCGCGTCGAGGCCACGGCCCTGCGACCCCGGCGTGAAACTGACCCCGTGGTCAGCGGTGAGCACCACGAGGGCGTCGTCGTACAGGCCGGTGCTGTCCAGCCGGCGGAGCGTCTCGCCGAGCAGCCGGTCGGTGTACTCCAGTTGGAGCAGGTGTCGCCGGTGGGCCAGTTCGACCCAACCCCGACCGTCGTTGGGCATCCCGTCCGGGGACTCGTACCGGATTCCGGACGGCAGGTAGTTCCACGGCGAGTGCGGCAGCAACAGGTGCAGGAAGTGCAGCGTCGGCCGCTCGGCGGGGCGGAGCGTGTCGAGGAAGTCGACGAACCGGGCCGGCTGGTTCTCGTCCAGCGCGCCCCACCGGAACTGCGGGTCGGTCGGGGCGGCCGGCTCACCGTCCGCGCCGGCCTCCCGCCGGGTGACCTCCCGGTACGAATCCTCCGGGTCACGTTGTCCGACCTCGGTCGGCGAAACGATCTGTTCCAGCAGGGTGGCGCTCTCCCGCAACAGCGTCGGCAGGCCACCCCGGGCCGAGCTGTCCCGGTCCGGACACTCGCTCGGCGGGCAGAGCTGGGTGATGCTCTCCTGCGCCTGGATCTCGTACGGGCCGCCGAAGGCGGTGAACAGGTTGTCCGGGTACCGCGAGTGGTGCGGCGCCTGTTTCTCCGCCGGGTACCGCCCCGTCAACATCGCCGGCAGCGCGTACGGGGTGTAGCCGCTCACCCCGGTCGCGTTCCGGTACCAGGTCGACTCCCCTGCCAACCTGGCGAAGTTCGGGTACCGGCGGGCGTCGATCGCACCGTTCGCGTCGAGCAGCGATACCAGTGGAAACTCGTCCAGGATCAACATCACCACCGGCGGATGCGCCTTCGCGCCGCCGGCACCGCCCTTCCCGGCCGCGGACCCCTGGCCCGGCAGCACGACCGCCGAGGCCGGCGAGGCGAAGACGAAGAGCAGAACGAAGACCAACGGCCCGACCGCGGCGACCCGGAGCACCTGACCGGTCACCTGCCAGCGCCGGTACACGTACGCCCCGGCGGCACCGACCGCCACCGCGATCAGCACCAGCGGCAGCCCACGTACGCCCGAGACCTGCTTGCCGACCTGGATCGCCAACGCGGCGAGCAGCAGCCCCAGGGTCACCGTGTGCAGCACCGTCCGCACCGCCCGACCGGGCACCACACCCGCGACCCGACGGACCAGCAGCCCGATCAACGCCCCGACGCTCCACAGCACCAGCGGCGGTACCAGGGTGTAGATCGCGACCAGCAGCAGGATGTCGGCCCTGCCGGCGCCGTGGAAGAGGAAGAAGTCGGGACTCTTCCCGGTGATGTCGAGCAGCGGTTGGGTGATGACCAGGCCGCACAGCGCCACGACCTCCACCAGCGCCCGTAACTCCGCCCGGCCGGAGGACGGCACGGCATACGGCGTCCTCCGGCCGTCGGACGACGATCCGCCAGGCTCCGACGCCCGACCGTCGGACGACGATCCGCCGGGCTCCGTCGTCGCACCGTCCGGTTCCGTTTTCCCGCCGTCCGGATCCGTCGTCGCGCCGTCGGTCGGCACGGCGCCGTCGGTCACGGCGGTGCCGGGTTCAACCTCGGCCACGCGGCGTCCCGACGTAGAGGGTGCGGGTGCCCGACGGCAGCTCGGTCCGCCGCACGATCGTGCACCGCTGCGCCAGGAGCCGCTCGAACTCCTCGCGGTGGTAGTCGGGGAAGAGTCCGGCCGGCTTGTTCGCCAGCAGGCGTACCGCCATCGGATCGTCGGGATGCACGAACTCGACCACGAGCCGACCGTCGGTGCCGGCCGTCGGCATCAGCCCGACCAGCCAGTCGAGGATCTCCGGCAACGGAACGTTGCGCCCGATGGCGAGGTGGTGCACGACCGCCAGCGCGAGCACCCCGTCCGCGTCGGCCCGGGCGGCGAAGGAGGCGCGTTCCACACCGCGCCAGCCGCCACCCGGCGACGGATCCGCCAGATCCATCACCAACGGCAGGATCCGACGCTCACCATCCGCCGACAGCCGGCGGTAGAGCTGGTCGACCACGGCCGGGTCGCTCTCCACCGCCACCACGTAGTCGGCATGCCGGGCGGCGAGCCGCGAGTACGTGCCGTCGTTGGCCCCGAGGTCCAGCACCAGTCCCGGCCGCCCCGCCTCGGTGAGCGCCGTGGCGACGAACCGTTCCTTCTGCTCCCGGTCGGCGTCCGAGTAGGTGCAGGTCTCCCGGTAACCCGACCAGTGGCTCTGCGGAGGCTGCCAGTCCAGCCGGCGGACCAGCTTGTCGATCGCCCGGAGAGTGGCCGACACCAACTCGCGGGAGAAGCCGGCGTCCCGGAGCTGCTCACGCACCGCGCCGGTGCTGGACCCGGCGTACCGGTTCTGCATCGCGTCGTGCAGGTGGACGTGCTTGAGTACCCCGGCCCGGAAGCGTCGGGTCCCACCGAACAGCTTGCGCAGCTGTCCCGCCTCCAGGCCGTCGATCTGGGACCGCAGCCAGGGCTGGAAGTCCAGCCCGAGGTGCGCCTGCATCAGCAACGGATAGAGCATCGTCTGGCAGAACTGCCGATAGCCGGCCCAGGGCTCGCCGTCCCGGGCCGGTTCGAACGAGCCGATGTCGATGAAGACCGGCTCGGCACCCCGCCACTGGAGGTTGTACGCCGAACCGTCCTTGGTGGTGAAGCCGGCTGGTACGGCCGTACGGAGGATCTCCAGGTGCAGCAGCGCGGCGTCACGCAACATCGCGAAGGACCACTCGTACGGGTACGACACGAACGGGATGCGCTCGTGCCGGAGCACGGTGCTCCACTGTCCGGTCTGGCTCGCCGGGACCGTCTGTGGGTCCAGGGCCTCGGTGCCGCAGATCTTGCCCTCGGCGATCAGCCGGGGGAAGAACTCGGTCCCGATGAGCGCCTGCCAGTCCTCGGCGGCCTGTGGGCCGAGCCCGCGTAGTACCTGCCCGTCGGCGTAGAGGATGCGGTTGGCCGGGTCGCGGAAGGAGCCGGGATCGGCCCGGAGTTCGGTTTCGGGGGTGGTGGACGTTGCCGGAACGCAAGACGGTGGAACCATCGGTTGTGGACCGCCCTCAGTCCTGCTCGGAGGGCTGCTTACGGAAGCGGCTCGTCAGTCGGCGCCAGTAGAGTTTCGCCGCCACCGCGACACCCGCCACGCCACCGACCACCGCCTGCACGATCAGGCTGCCAGATCCCGCATCCAGGTAGGCCAGGTCCCTAATCACCGGCCACCTCCCTTCTCTCTGCCCCCGCGCCCGAAAAAAGAGCGCCGTGTCCAGCCGCACACACCGACCGCCGGACCGTACGCCACACGACACGCCACTACTCCGTAGTCAGCCCGTCAATCGACGGAAAGCGGAGGTTCAGCTGCCGTTAAGTACACCGTACGCCGATGATCGGCCAACCGCATGGGCACCTACGACGCCGGCCGGACAGGTCCGATTCCTTCAAGACGCCCACCGCGCCCGCTACCTACGCTGGGCGAATGACACCGAGATTAGACGCCCTCGGCATGGTCGTCGCCGACATGGCCCGCTCGCTCGCCTTCTACCGGCGGCTCGGACTCGAGATCCCGGCCGAGGCGGACGCGGAGCCGCATGTGGAGTTCGAGCTGCCCGGCGGCCTCCGCCTGCTCTGGGACACGATCGCGACCGTCCAGTCGTTCGACCCGACCTACAGCCACGTCACCGGACCTGGCCGAACCAGCCTCGCGTTCCGCTGCGCCGACCCGGCGGAGGTGGACGCCACGTACGCGGCGCTGATCGAGGCCGGGTACGACGGACATCTCAAGCCGTGGGACGCGTTCTGGGGCCAGCGGTACGCGGCAGTGCTCGATCCGGACGGCAACGGCGTGGACCTCTTCGCTTCGCTGGGCGAGCAGCCCGGTTGACCCGAGCGGCTCGCCGACCCGAGCGGCCCGGTCGACCCGAGCGGGCGCCCGCTGCCTCGGTCAGCCGACCAGACCGCGAAGCGGTACGCCGGCCAGGCTCTTGACCTCACGGGACAGGTGCGCCTGGTCGGCGTACCCGGTCCGGACGGCGACCTCGGCGGCCGGCGTACCGGCCCGGGCGAGCGCCAGCGCCCGGCGCATCCGCAGGATCCGGGCCAACGTCTTCGGCCCGTAGCCGAACAGCGCCAGGCTGCGCCGGTGCAGTTGCCGGGTGCCGAGGCCGAGCGCGTCCGCGGCGTCGGCGACGTCCCGGCCGGCGACGAACCCGGCGACCACGTTCGCGGCGAGCGGATCAGGGCCGCCGGTGGCCGCGAGCCGGTCGGACGCCACCGACTCCAGCAGCCGGCCCGGCCGGTCGTGCGACGCCATCCGCTCGGTCAGCTCGGTCACCACCGCACCGGGCCAGAGGTCCGCCAGCGGAACCCGCCGGTCCCGCAGCTCGTACGCCGGCAGGCCGAACACCGCCGGCCCGGTCCCCGGCGGGAACCGCAGCCCCACGTACCGCTCCCCGTCCGGACCGGCCGCCAACTGGGCCACGGTGTCCGGGCCGGCCACCAGCAGGCCGCGCCGGCTGGACCAGATCAGATCCATGCAGCCGTCCGGCAGCACCCGTCCCGGCCCCGCGCCGGCCGCCCGGGTGACCGTCCAGACCGTGGCGCCGGCCAGCCCGGACATCCGCTCCCGATACACGGCTACCAGCCTGCCAGCCGAACGGGCACGGCTGCCCGGGCGCGGGTCGGGTTTGTAGCCAAGCTGACACCCGGGCAGGGCCCGAGGTGCGAATCTGTCCGGCATGGCGAGCTTCGCCGGCAACAAGATCGAGGCGTTCGTCGGCCCCCGGGAACTCGGTGCGGCCGACGATCTCGAACAGGTCGTGGTCGACTTCATCGGCGGCGCCCGGGAAAGCCTGGACATCGCCGTACAGGAACTCGACTCCGAGCCGATCGCCCAGGCCATCCTGGATGCCCGGTTCCGGGGCGTGGACGTGCGGATGGTGCTGGAGCAGGACTACCTGCGGACCGCGAAGCTGCCCCGGGTGACCACCCGTGCGGGCGAACCGGAGGCGGATGCGCGGCACCGGGTCCAGTGGGAGCCCGAGCCCGGCACCCGCAGCCTGGAGCCCAACCGGCGGATCGTGGCCGCCCTGCTCCGCTGCAACGTCGACGTGAAGGCCGACTACAATCCGGCGATCTTCCACCAGAAGTTCGCGGTCCGCGACTACCGCCAGCGGGCCGGGGCCCGGGCGGCGGTGCTGTCCGGGTCGGCGAACTTCACCGTCACCGACTGTCACCGCAACCTGAACCACGTCGTGGTCTTCCACGACGCCCGGATCTGCAAGGAGTACGCCGACGAGTTCGGCCGGATCCGGCAGGGCCGGTTCGGACGGGGCGAGCACGGCCGGGTGCCGAACGCGTACAGCGTCGGAGGTGTGCCGGTGAAGGTGCTGTTCGCGCCGGACCACACCCCGGAGCTGGAAATCATGAAGCAGATGTTGAAGGCGACCGCCCGGGTCGACTTCGCCATCTTCACCTTCTCCGGATCGTCCGGCATCGACGACGCGATGATCGCGCTGGCCGCCGCCGGGCGTACCGTGACCGGAGCCGTGGACCCCGGGCAGGGCGTCCAGAAGTGGGCGGCGACGCACGAACTCGACCGCTTCAACATCTCCCTGTACGCCCCGGTCCGCTCCCCCGCCTTCGGCAAGCTGCACCACAAGCTGATGGTGGTCGACGAGGCGGTGGTGATCGCGGGCTCGTTCAACTACACGGCACCGGCCAACCAGTACAACGACGAGAACATCTTCGTGATCGGCAGCCCGTACCCCGATCTGCCCCGCCGGGAGGGCGGACCGACCAACCTCGGTCGGTGTGCCGAGATCACCGGTTTCTTCCGGGCCGAGATCGAGCGGATCGAGATCGCCGGCCAGCGGTTCAGCGGTCGACGCTGAGCAGTTCCACGGGATCTCGCCGGGACGTCTGGTCGGGGTCAGGGTCCGTACCGGCCAACTCGGCCAGCACGGCGGCGATCGCCGGATGGGTCGGCCCGGCGCCCCGGGGACGGGTGACCGCGAAGATCCGTCGACCGGTCACCGGTTTCGCCAGCGGCCGCACGCGCACGCCGGGCGGTACGTTGCGCAGCGCCATCCCGGGCACCAGGGCGGCACCGAGCCCGGCCGCCACCATGTCCAGGGTGAGGGCGAAGTCGATCGCCCGGTGCCGGATGTCGGGCTCGAAGCCGGCCAGGTGGCAGGCGCGCAGCGTCGACCGTCCGCACGGGGTGTGCGCGGCGCTGGCCACCCAGGGCACGTCGGCGAGGTCGGCGAGCCGCCCCGAGTCACGCCCCCAGCCGACCGGGGTGATCAGGTGCATCGGGTCGGTGGCGATCGGATGCCGGTCCAGTTCGGCGATGGTGGTGCCGGGCACGTGGTCGTACTCCTGGAGCACGACGATGTCGAGCGTGGCGGACCGCAGGTCCAGCCGGCTCTGCTCGTCCTCGGCCTCGACCACCCGGACGTCGAGCCCCCGGTTGGCCGCCATCGCCCGGGCCGCCGCCGGGACCACCAGTGCGCCGGCGGCGGACGGGAAGGCACCGACCCGGACGGTCCCGGCGACCTGTCGGTGTGCCACGGCCAGTCCGGTCACCGCCTGCTCGACGGCGCCGAGGATGCGTTCCGCGTGCGCGGCGAGGACCTGCCCGGCGGTGGTGAGCACCACGCCCCGGCCGGAGCGTTCGACCAACGGGTAGCCGGCCTCCCGGGCGAGCTGGCCGAGCTGCTGGGAGACCGCCGACGGGGTCACGTGCAGGGCCGCCGCGGCGGCGGTCACCCCGCCGCGCAGGGCCACCTCGTGCAGAACCCGTAATCGTCGGACGTCCAGATCCATGTAGCGAATCTACACGAGTACTTAAGAACCTTGAACTGGACCTTAAACCAACAGGTTGACACGGTTACCGCATGAGATTTCCGCACCGGATGCAGGCCGTCCTCGTCGCCGCCCTCTGGGGAGTCAACTTCGTCGTCATCGAGGTCGGCCTCCGGGACCTGTCGCCGCTGGTGCTGACCGCGCTCCGGTTCGTCGCCGCCGCGCTGCCGCTGGTCTTCCTGGTCCCCCGCCCGACGGCCCGGCTCCGGTACGTGCTCGGCTACGGGCTGATCCTCGGCGTGTTCAAGTTCGGCGTCCTGTTCGTCGCCATCGACGCCGGCATGCCGCCCGGGCTCGCCTCGCTGGTGTTGCAGACCCAGGCGCTGGTCTCGGTAATGCTGGCCACCGCCGTCCTCGGCGAGCGGCCGAGCACCACCCAACTCGCCGGGGTGCTCACCGGATCGGCCGGGATCGCCCTGCTGGCCTTCGGTGCGGGCGGGCACGCCACCGCGATCGGCTTCGCGCTCACCCTCGCCGCCGCCGGCAGTTGGGCGGTGGCGAACGTGGTGGTCCGGGCCAGCGGGGAGACCCGGCCGCTGTCGCTGCTGGTCTGGTCGAGCCTGGTACCGCCGATCCCGCTGCTCGGCCTGGCCGGCGTCGTGGACGGCCCCCGGGCGGTCCTCGACACCATCACCGGAATGTCCTGGACCGCCGTGCTGGCGGTCGGCTATGTCGGCTACCTCTCCACACTGGTCGGCTGGGGCATCTGGAACCGGCTCATCGGCATCTACTCGGTGGCCCGGGTCGCCCCGTTCAGCCTGCTGGTACCCATCTTCGGGCTCGCCGCCGCCGGACTGCTGCTGGACGAGCCGATCACGCGCACCGAGATCGCGGCCGGCGTGATCGTGCTTGTCGGGCTGGCCCTGGTGGTACGTGCCCCGGGGCGCCGGGGCGCTGCCTCGGCGCCGACGCCCGATCCGGCCGGCAGCGACCACCAGGTCCCCTTCGGGACTACCCGATACGCAGAGCGTCGGTCGGGGTGAGCCGGGCGGCGCGCTGGGCGGGATAGAGGCCGGCGGCCGCGCCGACCAGACACGCGGCGGCGAGCGCGAGGCCGGCCGCCGACGGCGGTATCAGTGGTTGCCAGCCTCGTTGGGCGGCCAGCGCGTGGGTGGCGGCGGCGCCGAGCAGGACGCCGGTGATGCCTCCGGCGGCGCCGAGGAGCAGCGATTCGATGAGGAACTGGGCGGCCACGTGGCGGCGACCCGCGCCCAGCGCGCGCCGGAGCCCGATCTCGGTGCGCCGTTCCAGGACGGCGATGACCATCATGTTGGCGATGCCGACGCCGCCGACGAGCAGGGCCACCGCGCCGAGCCCGAGAAAGAGCGCGGTCCCGGAGTCGGCGACGGCGAGCCGGGCGGTGAGCGCGTCGGACGGCCGGCTGACGCCGACCTCGTCCGGCCGCTCCGGGTTCGCCGCGCGGGCGAGCATGCTGGCGACCTCGGCGGTACGGTCCTGCTGCGCGCGGACGTAGATCCGGCTGGCGGTGCCGTCGTGGCTGAAGTCCTGGACGGCGGCGGCGAACCCGATGAGCGCGGACCGATCCACCTCGGGCGCGAAGTCGAGCGGGGCGAGAATGCCGAGGACGGTGTACCAGTATCCCTCGATGAAGACGCGGGGGTCGCCGGAGAGGTCGTCGACGCCGAGCCGGTGGGCGGCGGTGTGCCCGAGGACGGTGACCGGGTAGCGGCCGGTCGCCTCGGAGAAGAAGCTGCCGTGGGTGAGGTGCCCGTCCAGGACCGGCAGCAGCGACGCGTCGGCGGCGCGCACCGCCAGGCCGCCGGACTGGGCCGACGGCACCCGGTCGGTGCGGCGGACGGTCACCCCGGGCAGTTCGGCGGTCGGCGCGCTGGCCAGGACGCCGGTGGTGAGACTGACACCGCCGGCCGCGGTCTGCGGCAGCGGTCGTTCCTCCCCTCCCGGGTCCTGGCCGTTGGCCACGGTCAGCAGATTGGTGCCGAGCCGGTCGATCCGGGCGAGCAGATCGGACTGGCTGGACCGGGTGACGCCGAGCACCGCCACGAGTGCGGCGATGCCGATGCCGACGCCGAGCACCGAAAGGGCGGCGCGAGCCGGCCGGGTGCGCAGCCCGACGGTGGCCACCGGCAGCAGGTCGGTGATGCGCAGGCGAGGCAGCATGATCATGAGGTGCTCCCGGTGTCGTGCGCGACGAGCCCGTCGCGGAGGGTGATCCGGCGGCGGGCGGCTTCCGCGACCTCGTCGCTGTGCGTGATGACCACGATCGTGGTGCCGTCGGCGTTCAACCGATGGAGCAGCAGGAGGACCTCGGCGCCGTTGGCCGAGTCGAGGTTGCCGGTGGGTTCGTCGGCGAAGACGATCGGCGGCTGGCCGATCAGCGCCCGTGCGATGGCGACCCGTTGTTGTTCGCCGCCGGAGAGCGTGCGGGCCCGCTGATGTGCCCGGTGGGTCAGCCCCACCCGGTCCAGCGCCTCGGCTGCGGCGACGCGGCGCCGCCCGGCGGGTACGCCCCGGTACAGCAGGCCGGTCGCGACGTTGTCCAACGCACTGAGGTGCGGCAACAGGTGGAACTGCTGGAACACCACCCCGATCCGGTACGCCCGCAGGCCGGCCAGCCGCCGGTCGGAGAGGCGCGCTGTCGGCTCACCGGCGATCCGGATCGAGCCGCTGGTCGGCCGGTCCAAACCGGTGGCCAGGTTCAGCAGCGTGGACTTGCCGGAGCCGGAGGGACCGACCACCGCCGTCAACTCCCCGCCATGCACGGTGAGGTCGATGCCGCGGATCGACTCGACCGGCGGGCTTCCCGGATAGACCTTCCACACGTCGCGCAGTTCCAGCACGGCGCTCATCGGGCCGCCGGAACCTTCACCCGCTGGGCGGGCGTCAGCTCACCGGTCACCTCGACCCGGCCGGTGGTGCTGTCGAACAGACCCGGCTCCACCGGCACGTACCGGTCGGTCTCCAGCCGTACCTGGTAGCCGCCGCCGGCCCGGGCGAGCAGTGCGGTGATCGGCACGGTCAACACGTTCTGGTGGGTCTGCCGGGTGACGGCCACCATCACCGGCGCCTGGTCGACGTCGCCGGCCCCGGCCGGCGCGGTCGCGCTGATCGTCACCTCGAACGGGGACGCCGTGGCGGCACCGCCCGATTCGCTCGACTGCGCCGCGGCGGTGGCCGTCCGCCCGATCGCCAGGACGGTTCCGGGGAACGGCGCCGTCCCGGCCATGGTGATCGTCACCGGATCGCCGACCTTGACCAGGCGCCGCCGTTCCGGGGTCACCTGCGCGGTGACGACCGGCTTGGTCGAGGTCACCGTCACCACCGGCTGGTCCGGGCGCGCTGTGGCGCCGACCGTGGCCTGCGCCTCCTTGATCCGTACCGCCCCGGGCTGGAACACCACCCGGCCCAGCGGCAGCGTGCCGGTACGCTGGCCGACCGGCAGTCCCCAGGCGGCCTGCCAGCGGCGGACCGCCGCGGCGGTGGCCCTGGAGAAACGTCCGTCCACCGTGAGCCGGTCGTCGGGGTCGTGACCCAACGCGACCAGGTTCCTCTCCAACTGCCGCACGTCGGGACCGTCGCTCATGCCGAACGCGAACTCCCGGTACGCCGGAGTGCCGCCGTACAGCAGCCGCACCGGTTGGTTGGCCACCACGTACAGCCTGCCGCCACGGGCTACGACGATCTCCGGCGCGGTCATCGCGGTCAGCACCCCGGGCTCGCCCAGGTGAACCACCGGGTACGCGGTGCCGTACCCGAACGCGCCGTTGACCTGAACCCGCTCCGCGACGTTGCCGCGGGTCACCTCGGCGGTCTCCGTCGGCACCTCCGCCCCCGCCGAGCCCTCGCTGTCGGGCCGGGCGGCCCCGGCGAGCCACACCGAACCCGCCGCACCACCGGTCAGCACGGCCACGAGCGTGCCGCCGAGCACCTTCCGCCGGGTGCTCACTCCGGCTCCGTCATTCCGAAGCCGGTCTCGTACCGGCTGCACGCGTCGAACGCGTCCCGCCCGCTGTCGCCCTTCGCGGCCTGCTCCATCGGCGTGCCCCTGATCGCGAACCGGCCCCTCGAATCCGGGTCGGGCCAGTCCGGAAACCCGTGCTGCCGCAGGCACGCGGCCAACTGCCGCAGCTTTTCGAGGTCCTCCGCGGTCGGATCCGGTTTCCGCCACAGGCTCTCCGGCAACTGCCTGGCGATCGATTCACACGCGTCCAGGGCCGCCATCATCGCTTCCTCGTCGACGCCGGCCGGTGCCTCACCCTTCCCATGGATCCTGCCGTCGACCAGCCTGGGCGGCTGGAAGCCGGCGATGCCATGGTCGCGGACGCACTGGGCGTGCTCCTCGAGGATCGTCGTGATCCGCGCCTCGCCGAGCCCGGCCGTGGTCGCCGGCGGAGCGGCGTCCGGGGACTCGGCCTGGCAACCGGCGAGCCCGGTGAGCGCCGCGACGAAGCCGGTCGCGACGCCGAGTCGAATGCTTTTCGTCATGCCGTCGAGCCTCGCGCCTGCCGGTGCCGGTGTCGTCCGAGCGGGCGCGGAGCCTGCGCGCCGGCCGGTACGAGCCGGCGCGTAGCCGAGGTACGAGCCGAGTCTGATGGTGGCGCGGCTCTGCTGGTGGCGGCGACGTAGCCACCCGACCCGGACCGGGTGTTGTGCCGGTCAGCGCCGTAGCTGCTGGGTGATCGTGGGGTCGGTGATCTGGGTGTCCTTGGCCAGCATCAGCGCCTTGCTGAGGATGACGGCGAGCACCCGGTCGCCCTCGAACGGAAGGAAGACGTCGCCTGCCCGGGAGCCGGTCGACTGCTTCGGCACGATGCAGAGGTACTGGTCGTTCGGGCTCATGAGGATGTTGCCCGAGCCGAGATGGATCTTGTAGGTACGCAGGTCGCCCCGGACCACGAGGAACCGGCCGTCGACCTTCGCCCGCTCCGCGATGGCCAGCCGGGGGACGAGGCGTTCGAGCATCTCCCGACGGGTCTGCGCGGTGCCGCTCAGCTCGCCGAAGCTGTAGGAGGCCCAGTACTCGCGGAACCGTCCGCCTGGACCGCCGTCCTGCCACGTCGGGTCGTTGCCGACGCTGCCGACGCCGACGAACAGGTCCACGTCGCGGAGTACCTCGCTGAGTACCAGCGGCGGGACGTCGGCCAGCGGCACCGGCTCGGTCGGCTCCGCGTCCTGGTGCACCCACTGCTCGTAGCCGCCGCCACCGGCGTGCGCGTAGTGCTCGGGCGCGTTGATCGGATAGAACCGGACCTGGTCGGTGGCGATCCGCAGGTACGCCCCCGACTCGGTGGTGTCGGCCCCCCAGTCGTCGCCGATCCCCTCGATCCAGAACTCCGCCCGCAGCCCCCACTGCGGCAGCTCGCGGGTGGCCGGCTCGTACGCGTCGTCGACCATCAGCCGCAGCCTGTTGCGCCAGCCCCGGGCCGCGGCCAGGGCGTGGAACTGGTGCTGGCGCAGGATGTGCGCGGCGTACCGGTTGGAGTAGAGCCGGGTGTTCTCCTCGGCCGCGGTCAGCAGGTAGACCTCGCGGTGCGCCTGCTTGAACGGCTGGGTCACCCGCCGGGCCTCCAGCCACGCGCGCCACGCGAGCACCTCGACCACCTCGCGGCCGATCGGGTGCCACAGCCGTACGCTCCCGCCGGCCGCGATCTCCTTGTCCTCGTGGGTACGCAGGGCGCCGTCCCCGTACGCGCAGGGCACGTCGTCGACCAGCCAGATCAGCCGGCGAGCCAGCGTACCGACCAGGGGGTGGTCGAGATAGCGGCTGCGCCACGCCTCGAACTCCCAGACCCGCTGGCCGAGGAACTGGCGATCGAGGCGTTCCGCCTGGGCCGAGAGCATCTTCTCGACGTCCTTGACGGCGGCCTTGAACTCGGCGAGCTGCTCCGGGTGCTCGGACCGCACCGAGGCGGGTACCGACTTGACGACCTTTCCGGCGCCGTTGCGCCAGGTGACCGTGACCGTCCCGGAGGTGGCGTCCAGGGTCGCCGAGGCGCTGCCGAAGTGCTCGACGCGCCGGCCCACCTCGGTCAGCCCGTACGCCGGGACGGCGAGTTCCTCGACCTCGTCCCGGGACAGGCCCAGCGCCGCCGCCCGGGCGTCGAGGGCCGCGTTCAGTTCCTTCAGCGTGCCCTTGAAGGTGACCCGCGCGGCGAGCCGGGCGATCTGGGCGAGGGCATCCTCGGACGGCAGACGCGACAACGCGTACACCCCGGCGTTGGCGATCTTGGGACTACGTGGGCCGAGCCCGGCGACCTTGCGCAGGGACGTCTCCACGAGCGCGCCGAGCACCCGTGGCGTCTCCGGATGCTCGGGGACGAACGTCGCCATCCAGACGAGCCCCCGCAGCGGTGTCGCGTTGTACTGGTCGAACGACTCGTTGACGTCCTGCTCCCACTGGGTGCGGTTGAGCCGGACCGTGCGTGGCCGGCCGACCAGCATGAGCCAACTCCGTAGCCGGTCACCGGGCTCGGTCAGCCCGTCGAGCAGCCCGCGAGCGGCCGTCTCCCACTTCGGCGACGGCTTGGCGCTCGTCGCGGTCGCCGCGTGCCGGAACAGCGCGTGCCACCGGGCGGCCTCGTCCGGGTCGAGCGACCCGACGTCGGTCAGGGCGCGGTCGGCCCACGCCTCGCCCGGGTTCAGCGCCGGGACGTCGAGCCTGGCCAGGAGCGGCTTGAGCGCCCCGGCCGAGCCCCAGTAGCCGTGCGCGACGGTGCGGCGCATCATGGCCACGACCTCCAGTGGGACCGGCCGGCCGGCTTCGAGCAGAAGCTCGGCCATGTGCCGCTGCTCGTCACCGCCGAAGTAGGCGGTGTGCCGGGCGGCAAAGGCGAGCGCGACCGCGGCCGAGTCCGGTGTTTCGGCCGTGCTGTACGGCTCGACCAGGGTCTGCAACAGCTCGTTGACGACCTGACGCTGCTCGGTGTCGGTGACCAGGCAACAACGCTCCAGCACCGCCATCAGCAGCTCGGGCCCGCGCCCGGCCGCGACGAGCCCGAGCGCGTTGGTCACCCCGCGGCCTCCCCGTCGCCCGTGATCGTTGCCGGCGGCGGCGTACGCCAGGACCTCGTCGGCGAGGCTCTCGAGGTCACCGCGTCGGGCCAGCTCCGCCATCCGCTCGGCGCGTTCGCGGAGCGGCGTCGGCGTCGGCGTCGACATCAGCCGCCCACCAGCGGTACGAGCTTGAGGAAGATGATCTGCGTCCCGCGGCTCAGCTCCACCACCGTGTCCAGCTCCTCGACCTGCCGGTCGTCGACGAGCACGACGTAACCGTTGCGGGAGAAGGCTTCCAGGGCCAGGGTGGCCTGCTCCGCCGGGTCCACCCGGCGGGGCTGCTTGAGCTTGAAGCCACCCCGCGTCCGCTCGGTGTCGGTCGGCTGCACCAGACCGCGGAAGACGTCGCCGCCCTTCGCGTTGTGCTCCGCGACCTCCTGGAAGACCCGTCGGCGGATCACCTCCCGCAGCGGTAACCGCTCCTCGAAGATCTCCAGGTGCCACGCGGTACTGCGCTCGCCCGAGGTCGTCTCGTCGACGAAACTCACCATCGCCATGGCGCCGGAGTCTAGGGCGCCCGTCCGACAAATTCCGCGCCGGCGGGGCCATCGGGGCGCGCACCGCTGTCAGCCGCAGATCGCCTTGTCCACGAAGGCGTAGACGGCGGCGTCGATGTCACCCTCGAATCTGGGGGTCACCGCGACCGTCACCTGGCGGCGCCGGTCCTGTGTGGAGAAGGAGTAGGCCTGGTAGGCGAGGGCATCGCCGTCGTTGCCGTACACCCGGACTCCACACGGTGTGTCCCGCCAGACCAGCCCGAGCCCGTACCTGCGGGTCTCGACACCCGGTGTCTTCATCTCGTCCAGCAGGTGCCCCGGTAGCAGGCCCCCACCGAGCAGTACGGCGAAGAACCGGTCGAGATCCTTCGTGGTGGAGATCATCTCGCCACCCGCGCCGAACACCGACGGATTCATCTCCGTGTAGTCGACCAGCTGCCACCCCCCGTTCTGCCGCTCGATCGGCACGTAACCGTGGGGACGCGGTCCGCGAATCCGCGTCGACGTCCCCGGCAGCCAGGTGTCGTCCAACCGCAACGGCCGGATCACCCGGCGCTCGATCTGCCTGGCGTACGACTTGCCGGTCGCCTTCTCGATGATCTGGCCCAGCAGGGTGTAGCCGGTGTTCGAGTAGGAGAAGGCTGAACCAGGTTCTTCGAACACCGGCGGGTTGGCCAGCGCCCGCGCGACGAGTTCCGCCGCGGTCCAGGTCCGCCACCGGTTCTCCAGGAACGCGGGGTCCGGCGGCAGTGGCAGCGTGGGTATCACGTCGGGCAACCCGCTGGTGTGATCGAGCAGTTGCCGCACGGTGATGTGGTGACCGTTCGGTACGACCCCCGGCAGCCAGGACTCGACCGTGTCCTCCAGCCGTAGCTCACCCTCGTCGACCAGTTGCAGGACGACGGTGGCGAGGAACGTCTTCGTGACGCTGCCGACCCGGAACCGGCCGTCGACCGGAACCGCCCGCGTCCTGCCGACCTCGGCGACGCCGCTGGTGCCCCGCCACACGCCGTGCGCGTCACGCACCTGCGCCAGCGCACCGATCGCACCTGCGGTCACGACCTCGTCGAGCCCACCCTGCAGCCCGGCGCGATACGCGTCCTGCGGCGCGGCGGCAGCGGCGGCCGACGCGGCCATCACGGCCACCGCTGTCGTCGCGGTCACCAGCGTTCGAAGCACGTGCCTCATCCGACCTCCCAATCAGTTTCTCAAGACCCAAGCCTGATCGAGCGGCAGCGGCGGTCCTATCGGGGAGCACCCTGGCTCTGCCCGGAAGGCCGGTACGGGTCAACCCTTCCGGGCCGACCGCTCGAAGCGCCATCGCCGCCCCGGAGCGCTAACGACGAGTCGTCGTGGACCAACGCCACGGTTCCTCCGGTCTGTCAGATGCTCCGGATTTCCCCGCGTGCACGGGAATGCTCGACGCAGGCCAGGTCTCGGGTGTCCGAAAAATGCGCTCGCGGATATCCGTTGTCCAAAAGCCATTCACCCACAGATCCGCCTTGCCCCCGATTCCAATGAGGCTCCGGGTCACATTGGTCGTGGCCCGCACGCCAGTTGGCAGCCGGCCCGTCCTGCCCTGGTTGTGGTTGCGGTTGCGGCCCCGGACTGAGGCCCTACATGATCACGACAACCGCATGTCCCGCCTCCCAACGCCCGCCGACCTGGCCTTCTGGGCCGGCGTACGCCCAGGCACCACGGGTCCGACGGGCGCCACAAGACCGGTGAGACCCCCAGCATCACCCGACCGGGTTCCCGGACAACGTTTTAGATCTGCGAAGAAGTCTCCCGTATTACCGTGGGCTTGCGCCAGATGGAGGATACGAATTCCCCTGGTCGAATACTGACGCGACCCGATTGAGAGGATACGGATCATGCACGACCTTTCTCGCCGCGATCTGCTCAAGGCGACGGCCGCCGTTGGCGCCGGGGCTGTCGCCTTGCCGGGCATCATGGCCGGCGGCACCCCGGCCTTCGCGGAGGAAGACTTGGGTCCGTCCTCCAGCACAAACGGCGCCCCGGCGAAGCTGACCGGCCGCATCGTCCGTCCCCAGGACCCCGGGTACGCAAGTGCGAGCCTCGGCTGGGACGAGCTTTTCGTGCGCTATCCACTCGTCATCGTCTTCGCCCAGGAGACCCGGGACGTGGTTAACGCCCTCACGTGGGCGCGGCAGAACGACGTCGCGCTGCGGGTACGGAGCGGCCGCCACAGCCTCGAGGGCTGGTCGAACGTAGACAACGGCATCGTGATCGATGTCAGCGAGTTGAAGTCGGCCCAGATCGACGCTGCTACTCGTACCGCAACAGTCGGCGCCGGGCTCAATCAGTTGGAGGCGGTGACCACGCTCGGGGAGCAGAATTTTGCGGTAACGACCGGAACGGAGGGAAGCGTTGGCCTGTCCGGCGCGACCCTCGGCGGTGGCTTCGGCTTCCTGACCCGCTACCTCGGCATGGCCTGCGACAACCTGATCGGTGCGGAGATTGTCGTCGCGTCAGGTACCAACGGCGCGAAGGCGATCAAGGCGGACCTGAAGCACAACTCGGACCTGCTCTGGGCGCTCCGCGGAGCGGGAAACGGCAACTTCGGTATCGTCACCTCACTCACCTACAAGGTGACCCCGCTGAAGAGCGTCGCCTACCTGCAGGCGACCTGGGAGGGCCTCGACGACCTGCACGGGGTCTTCGACAACTGGCAGCGCAGTGCGCCGTTCGCCGACAACCGCCTCGGAACCCAGCTTGAGATCCACAAGTCCCAGATCCTGCTGTTCGGGGTTCTCGCGGACGGATCGGAGGCAGAGGCGAGGAAGCTGCTGGAGTCGGTCCTCTCGGTTGGCAACCCCCAGGTCACGGTCCAGACCGGCGGCTGGGGCGACACATACGCTGCATTCCAGATACCGACCGAGGACGAGCCTGCGAACTGGAAGTTCTTCTCACAGTTCACCCGCGAGCCGTTCCCGGAGCAGGCGATCAGCCTGATCCGCACATTCATGGAGAACGCCCCCTCGGAGGACAGCAACTTCTTCACTCAGGCCTTCGGCACCGGGGCCCAAGCGCGGGAACCCCGTGGCGGCACGGCGTTCCCGCATCGCGACGCGCTCTTCTATTCCGAGCCCGGCGCCGGCTGGGGCACTCGTGGGGAGCCAGACAGCGGCGACGCCATCACTCCGATCGCCCAGGCCTGGATCGCCGAGTTCAGCCAGGCACTGCGGCCCTACGTGGACGGCGCCTACGTCAACGTGCCGAACATCGGGATGGCGGAATGGGAAACCGCCTACTGGGGATCCAACTTCAACCGGCTGCGCAAGATCAAGGCGAAGTACGACCCGCACAACGTCTTCCAGTACGAGCAGAGCATCCCACCCGCATCACGTTGACATCTGGTCGAGTCGTCGAGAGTGTCGCCCAGACAACCACGGTCAGTGACCTGAGGCCAGGAACATGCGACTCAGGCGCGGGTACCGCCGGGCCATCTCGTCCTGGTCACGGAAGTTCCACTGTTCGTCCTGGGGATCGGGCGAGGACTGACGGAGGTGGTGGCCCCGACTCTCCAGCGCATCGTCGAGCGCGTCCTCCCGCCCGGTGACCCGCTCGTAGGCCTCGTCGGCCACGACATCCAACAACTCCCAGTTGGGCCAATCGTCATCGCTCCAGTCGCTCGGCCTCCGGCCGGCGAGTTGCCGGACCGGAGCCACCTCGGCCAGCGCGTCCGGGTCCGCGGCGACCCGTTCGAACTGCGCCCGACCCAGACCGACCAACCAGCATTGGAAGTACCAGAATCCGTCGTCGGAGCAGAGGCCGTGGCGGATCCGATCGGCCGCTCCCCACATGTGCCAGGTGTCGACGCGTTGCCTTACTACGTCGAGGTGAATCTGGAAGTCCTCGATCTCCGGCTCCGGCATTCGCGCGAGCCGGTCGGTCAGCCACGCCGAACGCTCATCCTGATCAACGGTCACGGCCGCGCTTTCCTCAATGAGGTGCCAGAACGTATCGAGATCCATGCCGCGCAGGGTGCCACATGGACGCGACACATCGCTGCCCTCGACGGCCTCCTGTCGGTGGTTATCCAGCCGTGAAGGCTGGCCCAGGAGACCGCTGGGTGCGGTAGTGGTAGCTGGAGGCACGCGTGAATCCGGAACGCTCGTAGAGGGCGCGGGCGGCATGGTTGTCGGCGACGACCTGGAGCCAGATGCCTTGGATCCCACGTTTCGACGCCCGTTCGAGCAAGGCGCGCAGCACTGCCTTCGCGTAGCCGCGACGGCGAGCATCCTCGCGCACCGCCATGCAGTAGATCCCTCCCCACCCGTCAACGAGCGCGAGGCGGCCGACGGCTGCGGCACCCGCGCCGTCGCGGATCGACGCGTACAGCGCTGGGCCGGCAACGAGGAGACGACGTGCGACCGCCCGGGCATCCGCGTCACCGCGGCCGTCTATCGACCACCACAGGTCCAGCCACTCCTCGTCAGGGGCGTTGTCGACCGCCACGGAGACGTCGGACGTGGGGAGTTGGTGTAGTACGTCGTCGATACGGGCCACCTGGACCAATGTCGGAGAGCGCAACTCGTAGCCTCTGGCTGCCAGAATCGCGTCGAGTTCCGCTGGCTGCGCGGCCGGACTGATCTGGAAGATCGGCCTCAGGCCCTCGCCTCGGTACAACAGTTCCACCCGCTCCAGTGCACCGACCAGGTCCTGTGGGGAAGAGACAGGCAGAACGGAGTTCGCCCGTTGGGTGACGCCCTGGGACAGCCGAACAAGCCAGCCGTCGATGGCGAGGCTTGCCAGAGCTGGCCATCCCTGGTGCATGAGGTCATCAAGATCGACCGGAGAGATCACCAGCATGACCATAGCCCTCACGACCTTCAGCACCGCGCACGGCTCGGTTGCCCAGCGGCTCCCGGTCAGACCGAAGACGCCGCTGGCCGGGTCCCCCGTCAGGGAACCCGGCCAGCGGACGTACGTGCGT
>NZ_JBHSPR010000096.1:0-2435 GCF_042658085.1 Plantactinospora solaniradicis
GCCTACACCACTACGAAGGACGGACCTGGCAAGGCTGGCACCACCACGTCACCCTCGTCTGCGCCGCTCATGCCTTCCTCACCCTGCACCGCCTGAACCCAAAAGCGGCAGCGCCGGCCTGACCCTCTACGCCGTACTCCGCAACCTGCAACACCAGCTCGTCCGCCTGGCCGGCGCCTGCCCCACCTGCAAAACACGGTTCCCGACAACGAAACCCCGCTACCCACTCAGATTATGACAAAGCACTACTAGGGCCTGTGTCGAAGTCGGTTAGAGCCATTCGTTGATGGCGGCAATCTGTACGGTGGTGTGGTAGCGGACGGCGAGTTTGTCGAACCGGGTGGCCACGGCGCGGTGGCGTTTGAGGCGGTTGATTCCGCACTCCACGGCATGACGCTGCTTGTAGATGTTGGGGTCGAAGGCTGGTGGTCGGCCGCCCTTGGAGCCTCTGGCCCGCCGGTGGGCGTCCTGGTCGGCCTTGCTCGGGATGGTCGCCGCGATCCTACGTCGGCGCAGGTAGGTCCGGTTCGCCTTCGAGGTGTACGCCTTGTCGGCCAGGACCCGGTTCGGGCGGCTCCTCGGACGACCCGTGACCAGGCGGGGAACATGGATGGCGGCCAGTACCGGGATGAACTGTGGGCTGGCGCCGAGCTGTCCGGCGGTCAACACGATCGCGAGGGGTTTCTGTCCCTGCTCACATGCCAGGTGCAACTTCGTGGTCAACCCGCCACGGGAACGACCCAACGCGTGGTCGTCCGGCTCGACGGTGACACCGCCGGGCGGTTCGGCCTGTAGAGCCCCCTTTTCCGCGCACCGGCGGCGTGCTGGTGGGCTCGGGCGGTGGTCGAGTCCACCGACACGTCCCAGGTGATCTGGCCGGCGGCGTCAGCGCGGGCCTGCAACACGGTGAGGATCTGTTGCCAGGTCCCGTCGCGCTGCCAGCGCCGGAACAGGGCGTACACCGCCGACCAGGACCCGTACTCGGGTGGCACGTCCCGCCACGGGGCGCCCACCCGGATCCGCCACCGGATCCCGTCGATCAACTGCCGTCTGCTCCACAACGACGGACGACCCGGCAGCTTCGACGTCGGTAGCAACGGCTCCAGCGCCGCCCACTGGATGTCGGTCAGGTCGAACCGCCTCGTCACCGCTAGGGTCTCCACGAGGTCTCCGTTTTCAGGTTCTGCTTCGTCGCTGAACCATCTACCGGAGACCTCGCTGTATCACGACCACCGACACGCGAAGATCCTCACGCCAGTGCAAACCCTGGCACCGACTTCGACACAGGCCCTAGCCGACTCGGTATGCCACATGGATTTGGTCTCCCGGCTCCGGGCGTTGGTGGGGCCTGCGCGCTGGCCTCGCCGCCTTGGATGGCCAATCCTCCAGGATCCAATATCACCTGGGAGCCATCGTCCAAGGTTTACCGAACGAATTCCGCCATTACTAACGCCCCCGCGACCCGTCCCCGCCTCGTCGCCGTGGCCATCGGGCCTGCGCCACCGCCCGCCGCCAGCGCCGCCGCGACCGCACCCGCCCGGCCGCCGCGGCCAGCGCCCGCCACGGCCCGAACTCGACGATCCACAGGATCAGCGACGCGCTAACGCCGGCACCCACACCGGCCGCGAACATCCGGTTCTCGATGTCGGCCGCCTTGTTGTCGTCGACGTACGTCACGCTGGGTGCCAGCGGCGCCGCGAAGTCCTGGTCCATCGTCCAGGACAGGGCCAGCGGGTTCTCCCTCGGCGGGCTGGCGTACTCCTCCCGGACGTCCTCCGGCGGCGCCCCGAGGATGTCGATCCGTCCGGACGAACGTGCGCTCGCCGCGCTGGAAGTAGACCGGCAAGTCCGTGTCACCGAAGAGACGGGTCGCGTAGCGGTGACCCTTGTCCCTGGCCACGACCTTCGTCATCGGCTCGGCGGTCAAGGTCTGAAAGCCGTTGAAGCCAGTCAGCACATCGGCAAGCGGACCGTCCCAGACGATCGCACTTTCCGGCGAGACCTCGACGGTGACGCTCCGGTTGGCGAGCTCCCGCGCCGAGTCGACGACGACGGTCAGAGCGTAGGAGACGTCGGTGAAGAAACTTTTGTCGAGCGACGGCATGACCAACAACGTCACCTCGACCTTGGACATGCCTTCCGGGGCGATGACCCGGATGTTGCTCTGTTTCGCCGGCCCGGAACCAGGGCGTGCCATGTCGTACACGTGCCAGCTGCTGTACCCCGTGACCACGGCAAGGGCTACGACGATCAGGAACGGGATCAGGCCGGCGGGACGGAACGGCTTCGGGCGCCTGCGGGATCGGGTCACGGCTGCCCATCGTGGCAGACGGGCGCGAGCGGGGCCAGTTTCCAGAGGGGCACTAAGAGATCAACTAGTACGGCAGTCGCCGTTCGTGAGGTGACCTCGGGTCCTGCCGGAACGGGTGCGGCCA
>NZ_JBHSPR010000097.1:0-19324 GCF_042658085.1 Plantactinospora solaniradicis
ACCGCCTGGAGCCATCTACAACCCACCGCTTGACACCAAAGAACCTGGGATGTCTGCCGCGAGGTGGGCGCTGCTGGCCGTCCATCGCAGTCATCGTCTGGCCGAGTTCCGACTACGGTCAGCTGCTCGACCGTCTGGCGGCGTTCCAGAACGCACCCGGTGTTGCCGATCCCAGCTCTGCGGAAATGCCGGGTGCGCCGGCGCGGCGGTAGGGCAGACTCGCCGACATGCTCGCATCAGTTCGCAGCGTCGCTGATCTGGCCGCGGCCCAAGCGCAGGGTCAGCGGCTCAGGTTTCTGTTCTTCTGGGGACATCGGCCCGAGCGCGACGGAGGCGTGGGCGCGGGATGCTTGAGCCAGTGGTGGCCAGCACCGTTCACCGCTGACGGGCACGAGTTCCCGACCGCCGAGCACTACATGATGTGGCGCAAGGCAACACTGTTCGACGACTACCCGATAGCTGAGCGGATCCTCGTCGCGCCGCATCCGCACGCCGCCAAGACCCTCGGCAGCCAGGTCGCCGGCTTCGATCAGCGAGCATGGAACGAACACCGCCTTCCGATCGTAGTCAGCGGCAACCTGGCGAAGTTCGGCCAGCATCCAGCCCTGCAAACCTTCCTACTCGGCACCGGACGGCGAATCCTCGTCGAAGCCAGCCCCGTCGACCGCGTCCGGGGCATCGGGTGCGCCCACGACGATCCAGCCGCGAAGCAGCCGGATCGCTGGCGCGGGCTCAACCTGCTCGGCTTCGCGCTCATGCAGGTACGGGAAGCCCTCAAGGAGCGATCGGGTAAGTAATCCTCCCTGAGCTTCGTGCACGGATCTGCCGCCACCCGTGCGCGCCATCCAGCCCGAGCGGTCACGCTCCGTAGCCCGGCCTCCGGGTCGGTCGACGTCCGGAACTGCCGATGACAGCGCGCCTCGTCTCACGTACGTTGGCGCCATGGCGACCTATTGGACCTTGGGGTGCGACGCCGACGATCCTCAGCGGCTCGCCGCCTTCTGGGCGTTCGCCCTTGGGTATGTCAAGGAGTCCGGGTTCGATGAGCCCGACAACGCGTCCGTCGTGGACCCCGATGGCAGGGGGCCCGCGATTGGTTTCCTGAAGGTGCCCGAGGGCAAGTCCGCCAAGAACCGGATGCATATCGACGTCCGGGTGGCGGGTCCAGGCCCATGGGATATGGACGAGCGCGCACGGCTGATCCGGCAGAAGCTGCCCGAACTGGTAGCCGCTGGCGCGACGGTGGTCCGGGAGGAGTGGTACGACGACGCCTTGGGACACGTCGTCATGCAGGACCCCGAGGGCAATGAGTTCTGCGTCGCCTGATGCCGTGATGGAGTGCGAGTTCGAGGGCGTGGTGTGGGAATGGCGAGGGCCGTCCCCGTACCACTTCGTGACGGTGCCGCCCGAGTGCGCCGACGTCGTGCGCCAGCTGGCATCGGCGGTCACATACGGCTGGGGCATGGTGCCCGTCGAGGTTCGGCTCGGGCGGAGCCGATGGCGGACCTCGTTGTTTCCCAAGGACGGCGGCTACGTGCTGCCGCTGCGGCACTCGGTGCGCAAGAACGAGGAGATTGCCCTCCACGACATCGTGCACGTCCGCCTGATCGTGCTCGCGGGATAGCAGCCGCACATCGCCGCACCGGACGGAGTCATCGCCGACTCCATTGCTACAGCGGCCGAGTAGAGCGGGCACGCCATCCGGCGGCATCCGGACCTGCCGCCGATCGTGGGCGCCGGCGCCGTCGGAGCGTCCGTCACCATCGGTAGTCGCCAGCCGTGGTACTTCCAAGCGCATGGACGTCCGCTCATGCCGAAGAGCGGAAGCCGTCAGCGAAGCGGAAGCTCGGGCCTGGTGGACGGCTATCGACGCGCAGGTCGCTGAGGATGGGGGCGAGTCGGGCTGCAAGAGGCGCATCGGCGAGCGTGAGTTCCGCGATCAGCGCAGCCGTAGCCGCGGAGAGAGCGCGGGTGAGCTCGGCCTCGTCGAGCGCACGGACCAGGGTGGTGTTCAGCGGCGCGGTCACTTCTGAGGGGAGCAGGTGGGCGCCTTTCGCGTAGCTGGTGGGATGACCGAGGCGCAAGCAGGCCAAGGCGAGAACCTGGCCGCGTAGGGCGCTGATCCACTGCTCGGCCTGCCACCAGCGGTGTCGTTGGATACATATCCACGCGTGCAGGGCGTGGTGCCATCCCAACCCGGCCAGAGTCCGCCGACAGGGGGACGGATCTTCCTTCGCCTGTGCGGGATGCCCGAAGACGGTATGCCAGTTCGGACCATGCGGCCCGAACTCCGCAGCCGGGGTGAACCCGATGTCCACTTCGAGCATGTCGGGAAGCAGGAACACCAGGTACACCGACGAGCCGGACGGCAAGTCCCAGTGATGAACGGCGGCGAAGTCACGGTAGAGCAGTTCAGTCCAGCGGTGCATGGCTGAATCCAGCGGACCTTCGATACCGAACGCCAGGTCGATGTCCGACCACCGGTCGCCGCCGTCGACGGCGTGGGATCCGGTGATGGCGGCCCCGACGACAGCGGGGTCATCTTCGGCTAAGCCGAGCAACTGCTCCCGGATCGAGTCACGCCTGCCGACGGAGAACACCGCGCCACCCTATCGCCTCGATTCCGAGGACATGTGCGTTTGTGTCGGCCTGCAAGGCATTCTCTTTTGCCGCCGATCGTGCACGTCGCACACCAACGCCCTCGTTACTCTCCGTGCACTGTCGTTCAAGGTGTCGGACGCACGCTCGTGCCGATGATCGTGCATCGCCGCCAGCGTCAATTCACGGATCCAGTTGGTCACTCAAGTGTTGACCGGGTGGCTGGCAGGTGCAGCCGCCGGTTGACTTGCTGCTGCGGTGCCGGTTGAGGGTGGTCGGCCAGGGCCGCTTCCGGTGGACTCACGGAGGTCAAGGGTTGAAGCGTGCTCGTAGTAATTTTGGGGCCGTCAGACAGGTGCGTTCTCGGTCTCGCGAAGCGTCCGGATGAACCGTTGTATGTCGTTGACGAGGAGTCTCGGTTGCTCCATCGCTGCAAAGTGTCCGCCGCGGTCGTGCTCTGTCCATTGCACGATGTTGTTCGTGCGGTCCGCGATGTGCCGTAGTGGGATGAAGTTGTCCTGCGGGAAGACTGCCAGCGCTGTTGGTACGGGCGACGGTTCCGGGGGGTTTCCCCAGTAGTCGGCGTGTGCCCGTTCGAAGTAAATGCGGGCGGAGGAGCCGGCTGTGCCGGTCAGCCAGTAAAGCATCACGTTGGTGAGCATTTGGTCGCGGTCGACGGCGTCCTCTGGGAGGTCCTTAGAGTCGGTCCACTCCTTGAACTTTTCGACGATCCAGGCCAGTTGAGCCACTGGCGAGTCGGTCAGACTGTATGACAGCGTCTGTGGACGGGTGGACTGAAGGTCGGCATATCCCTGACGCTCACGGCTCCAGGCCTTCATGCGTTCCCAGGAGGTCAGCGTGCGCTCGCGCTCTTTCGGGCTCAGCGCCGCCAGCTCGTGCGGGGCGGGTTCCTGAGCCTGGAACGAGTTGGGCAGCAGGTTGAGGTGCACGCCGATGACCCGGTCGGGCCGGGAGCGGCCGAGCTCTCGGGAGATGATTGCTCCCCAGTCGCCACCCTGCACTGCGTACCGCTCGTATCCGACACGTTCCATGAGCACGGCGAACGCGGCGGCTACCCGCTTGAACTCCCAGCCTGCCTGCGTCGTGGGCCCGGACAGGCCGAAGCCCGGGATGCTCGGGAGCACGAGGTGCACGGCGTCATCGGGATCGCCGCCGTGCGCCCGCGGATCGGTGAGCGGGCCGATGACCTTGGCGAACTCGACGATTGAGCCGGGCCAGCCGTGCGTCATGAGCAGCGGGGTCGCTTCCGGCTCGGGTGAGCGGAGGTGAGCGAAGTGAATGGTGGCTCCGTCAATGCTGGTGGTGTACTGGGGCCATCGGTTCAGTTCGGCCTCCGCAGACCGCCAGTCGTAGGCGTGCCGCCAGTAGTGCGCGAGTTCCTTGAGGTAGTCGCGCGGGACCCCGTATGCCCAGCCCACGCCGGGCAGTTCGTCGGGCCAACGGGTGCGGTCGAGGCGCTCGTGGAGATCGTCCAGATCGCGTTGTGAGACGGCGATGCGAAACGGATGGATCGCGTCGTCAGCTGCGAGATCATGTCGTGCATGATATGTCGGGCATGTCCTCGGCCGGCGCAGGGCATCCTCGCCCCAGACCAACCGCCGACCAGCATTCGCGGCAACGCGGCCGTTCAACCAAGATCAGGTGCACGGATCTGCCGCCGAGCGGGCGCGCTGGACACCCGCACCCCGTCACTCTCCGTACGCCATCGTCCAGCTCCCGAACGCACGCTCGTGCCGATGAGCGGATATCCGATGCGGTCGAGTCGGTGTAGGCGTAGCACACCAGATCAGCCCGCGGTCTCCATCGGGTCGTCAAGCTATGCCGACCTGGTCGCGTACCTCGCCAGCCCTGTCGCCGACCACATCACAGGCGCCACCATCCGAATCGACGGCGGCTACTACGACAAGTGGGCAAGACGGTTAGAACCAGCGCGGCCTGTTCGGGGCGGTGGCGGAGGGGAACGGCGTGCGATTCTTGTCCGACGTGGACGGCGCGGGGCTGAGCGACGGGGCGGCTCGGGCGCTCGCAAGGAGTCCAGCGCAAGGTTGAGACGCCCTCCCGCGGCTGACCGCGTCTCCGGGGTTCGACCGATTCGCTAATTCAGGATCCGGTACCGCAGGTGAGTGGCGTGCCGGGACTCGATCACCTCGGCCCGCTCCAGTTGAATCGGACCCCCAAAGCGCTCGAACAGCTGGGTACCGCTGCCAAGGATCACCGGCGCGACGTGGAGGAACAGCTCGTCGACCAGCCCTGCCGCCAGCGCCTGCTGGATGATGCTGGCACCGCCCATGATGTGCACCAGCTTGTCCCCAGCGGCCACGCTCGCCTGCTCGATGGCGTGCTCGATGCCCTCGGTGACGAACGTGAACGTGGTCTCCCCCTTCACGACCACGTCGTGCGGGCGGTGGGTAACCACGAACACCGGCAGCCGGTAGAACCCGTCCTCCACTGCCCAGCCTGCGGTCTCGTCGTACACCTTCCGGCTGGTGATGATCGACCCGGCGATCTGGCGCTCCTCCCCGAAGGCGAAGTCCATAGCCCGGCTCTCCTCGACCCAGGCCTGTATGACGTCGCCGCCTTCGCCTAGTCCGGGGTACCGGTCGAGGTTCGGGCCGGTGACGTAGCCGTCCAGCGACATCGAGATGTTCGCCTCTACCTTGGCCATGCCAGCTCTCCTTCAGGTAATGGGTCGCGGCCCATCGTTGCGTCCGACGCCGACACCGCTGCCGGAAACCGATCGGCGTTTCCATGCGCGTGGGCACGAGGCGCGCTGCGCGGAGCCCGGAAACGTGGCGGACGTGGTTGGCCTGAATGGACCGGCGCGTGGTCCAGTCCGGTCAGGGTACTCACGTTCTCGTGATCGTGGTGGATCGTTGGCGCACATGAGCAGGTCGGTGCCGCGTAGGCAGGACTCACCACCGCGAAGACCGAGCCGAGTGCGAGCACCGCTGTACCTGCTAGAACCGGTACCAGTTTTCCGGCTACCGATTGCCCTCCTCTGCCGAAGCGCGATTACCGGAGCGTCAGGCCGGCAAGAACGTCGTGTGGCTTTGTCGCCGCCACCAGCGGTGTGGGTGATCGGCCGGACCATAACGCGCAGCATTTCTGCGTGATCAGCAATCTTGCGTGACTCGCAGGAATGTGTACGATGGATGCGTGAACCTCGGCCTGCGCGAGCGCAAGAAGATGGAGACCCGCCAGGCGTTGGGCTACGCCGCGATGCGCCTGGCGGTGGAACGAGGGCTGGACAACCTCCTGGTCGAGGACATCGCCGCCGCGGCCAATGTGTCGCCCCGCACGTTCAACAACTACTTCTCCAGCAAATACGAAGCGATCTGCGCCCTGGCGGTCGACCGGGCCGGGCGCGCGGGGGATGCCTTGCGTCAGCGCCCTCCGTCCGAACCATTCTGGGAGGCGATCATCGGCGCGGTCCTCGCCGAATACGCCGGCATGGACGAGGCGCCCGACCCACAATGGACCGCCGGGGTACGCCTCGTCACAAGCTCTCCACTGTTGGTGGGCGAGTACCTGAAGGCGAATGCCGTCATGCGACAGACCCTCGCCGAGGCGATCGCCGAACGACTCGGCCTCGACGCGAACCGCGACATGTTTCCCGAGATCGTGGCCGGCGCGGTCGTGGCCGCGTACGAGGTGGCCACCGATCACTGGCTCAACGCAGATCCCCCGACGGCTTTGGCGCCGTCGATCCGCCAGGCACTACGCCAGCTCGCAGACGGACTGCCCATCCCCTCATCCGACTAGCGATCCTCGGAGACCGACATGTTCCGCCGTATCTCCCTGCTGTGCGGTGCGATCGCAGGACCGCTGTTCATGCTCGTCCTCCTCGTCCAGGGGGCCACTCGCGAGGACTACGACCCGATTCGCCACCACGGCAGCTCCCTGGAGTTGGGCAGCAGTCTCGGCTGGGTCCAACAGGCCAACTTCGTCGTCGCCGGGTCGCTCATGCTCATCTTCGCCCTCGGCCTGCCCGGCGCCTTGCGAGAACGCGGACGCCGTTCGACCTCGGGACCGTTGCTGATCGGCGTCTGGGGGTTGGGACTGCTCGGGGCAGGCGTCTTTCTCGACGACCCGGTCAGTGGCTACCCACCCGGGACACCGGCCATGACCGTGCCACCCACCACACACGGCGACCTGCACGGCAAGACATCCCTCGTCGGGTTCCTGGCGCTGACCGCCGCGTACTTCGTCTTCGCTCGACACTTCGCCGCGTGGGGCAAACGCCGATGGGCGCTCTATTCGACGCTCAGTGGCGTCCTGTTCCCCATCGGGTTCGTCCTGTTCGTCGCGGCCTCCCTCCAGGCAGAAGGACTCGTCGACGTCGGCGGCCTGATCCAACGCCTGACGGTCACCGTCGCCTGGGCCTGGTTGACGCTGCTGGCCGCCCACCTCCTTCGGGCACCGCAGGAAATCCGCGACGCGGCCTACACCGGCGATGTCGCGCCGACCTCGTAACCACGCGTATCGCAGGTAACCCGCGATGACGGCGGAGCAGCCCGCGGTCACAGTCATCCACCACGCGATGGCGGCAACGTAGTAGGACCGGCACTGCACGTGGGCGTGTACGCGTGACCCACCGGAAGACCCTCGCGTGGCGGAGGAACGGTGCGAGGTAGCCGAGGGGGGCGAAGGAGATGACGACCCTTGGTGAGCCACGGGGACGATGCGCAGCGGCGGACTTCGAGCAGGACATGACCAATCGAGATCGTGTCACGAGCTTCCGTCAGGCCCGAATGTCTCAGTGGCCAACTGGGTGTCCATGTACTCACGGACCTCCTGGATGAGTCCGTCCTGGAATCGAAAGACCCAGCAGTAGTTGTTGTCGTACCTACGACCGTCAGCCAACTCGTTGCGTCCCGAGTGTTCCACCACCACGAAGTCGCCGTCACCGTGGATGCAATGCACCTCAACGCTCGACGACGGGCTGAGCGTTTCCCGCGCCCCTCCGAACAGTGTGTCCACCACCAGTTGCTTGCCTTCAAACGTCCGGGACCACTGACTGACACCCATCCAGCGCCAGGTGACGTCCTCGGCCATCGCGTCGAAGAGCGGCCCGACTCGGCGCTGCGACATTGAGCTCATGATGTCCCGCACGCGTTCCTTAGGATCCATGAGTCGAAACGGTATCGGCCACGCACGGATCTGCCGCCGACCGTGCGCGGCGGCGCGCAGCAGCCCGCCATCACACACCGTAGCGGCCTCTGTCGTCGCTCAACATCCTGATCTGCCGATGAGCGGATGCCTCGCGCCGTCGGCGCGGCGTGGACGTCGGCTGTTCCACTGCGGCTGGCAACAGCCAGGTTTGAACCGGCCGTCTCTGCGGGCGCGAGCCATACAACCCAGTACGCTCCTCCCCACCCCCGTGAGGGTGTTCCGCCGACCACCGCCGAGCTGGTCAATCTCGGAGCCCAGCCCGCCCGACAAGGTCGGAATTGACCGACTCCGATGTCGGTGGGGACCGTCATACTGGGGCCGTGAACTCCGAGTATGGACGGGTGGAGGTCGTAGGCACCGGCGTGACGGGTAGCCTCACCCGAGCCGCGACCTATCTCCAGCAGCTCTCCCAAAATGCGTGCAATGTTGACGATCTCCTCACTCATCTCGGGGAGGCGATCGCGTCCGCTCGCCTGACTTCGTTACGGGCCATCGGGATCGGGGGATGCGGAGGCGGCGTACGCCCGGACGCTTGCTACCTCCCACCGCTGCACCGTGTCTCCGACGCAGAGCGCGATGGTGCGACTGTCCGGGCTGAAGGACAAGCCTGCGCCCTTAACCCCTGACGGTCCGCCCCAGGGCACCGGCGCGATGTGCCGGCGGGTGGTCATGTCCCACAGCCGGATCGTCCGTTCTTGTCCGCTGCTGCTAGCCAGCGTCGTCCCGTCCGGGGCGAAGGCCAGGCTGAAAACACCGCCGGCGTGCCGGCCGAGTACGGCGATCTGGTGACGGGTGTCGGCGTTCCACAGCCGGACAGTGCCGTCCATCCCGCCGGTCGCCAGGGTCCTACCGTCCGGGCTGAACGCTATCGCCACCCCCGGATCGGCGGCCACATCCATGGTCGCCGGAAACTCGCTGGCCGCGAGCTTGCCCGGCTGTCGGAGGGTGCGCGCGTCCCAGAGCAGGACGTTTCCCGCACCGCCGTCGGTGGCCAGCAACCGGCCGTTCGGACTGAACACCGCGTGCCGCATCACTCCCGTGTGGTCACTCCGCACCGCACCGAGCGGCCGCCACCCGGAGACGGCCCACACCAGTGCCGAATCGTTCGAGCCGAGACAGGCGATGAACCGGTCGTTCCGCGGGCTGAACGCCAGGCAGGAGGCCTGTCCTGTGTCGCTGATCCGTTTTATCCGCCGGCCGCTCGCCACGTCCCAGACCTGGATGTAACCGAACGCTCCCGAGTCGTGCGTGGCTAGCGTCCGCCCGTCCGGGTTGAACGCCGCCGCCGCGAAGTCCTCTCTGGCGTCCGGGCCTGCGGCGCCGCCCGGAGCTGTGTGGGTTTCGCTGCCGACCTGCAATGGCCGCCCGATCGGCGCCAGCTCGGGAAACGTGAACGTCCGAATGGTGTACTGATCGATCGCGGCGAGGCGCCGGCCGTCCGGGCTCAGCACCACGGTGTGCGCCGCAGTGCCGGTTGGCAGCTCCAGCACGGTCGGCTGCGGCGGCGAGGCCGAGCGGGTGGGAGTGGTGGTCGCCGCACCGCCGGACCGGCCGGCGCCGTCGAGCGGCACGATGTTCCACACCGTGTAGCCGAGCAGCGTGAGCACCACGACACCGGCCGCGAGACCGTATCGCCTACGCCGGCGGGAGCCCGGTGTGCCGGGCGTTGCGGGCCGGACCTCTGGCGCCGCACCGGCATCCGACGGCGGGCCGGCGGTTACGGGAATCGCGAGTACGGGCTCCAGCGGCACCGCGACCACCGGCGTTGGTGTTGCCGGGTCCGACGGCACAGACTCCGGCTCCGGGGCGGAGGTCGGCCCCGACTCGGCGGGGTGTGACGCTGGCGCGGAGGTCGACCTCGACTCGGCCGATGGCTCCAGGGTCGGGACGGGCTCGGGTGCCGGCAGATCGATCCGGGCCGGCAGCGGCGCATGGACGCTGCCGCCGGCCACCACCAGCTCCGGCTGCTCGAACAGCACCGGCGGTAGGCCGAGCCGTCGGTGCAGCAGCGTGCCGACCAGCGGCATCCGGCTCGCCCCGCCGACCAGGAACACGCCGGCCAGCTCGGCCGGTGCCACCTCGGCTGCGGCGAGCACCCGGGCCGCCACCGACACGGTCCGGCCCAGGATCGGTTCGGCGAGCCGGTCGAGCTGCTCCCGACCCAGCAGCGCCTCTCCGTCGAGGAACGGCACATGCAGCGTGACGCTTGAGGTGCGGGACAGCATCTCCTTGCCGCCCCGGACGTCGTCCCAGAACATCCAGGACGCCCGCCGGTCGGCGGCGGTGGTCGGCTGAAGCAGCCGGGACCAGGCCGCCCCGTCCCGGGCCCGGTAGACCTCGCCGAGGCTGGTCATCAGCGCCGCGTCAATGTCTAGCCCGCCGACGTCGTCCAGCCCGCCGCTGGACAGCACCTCGAAGCCGTCCGCCGTGCGGCGTACCACGGTGGCGTCGAACGTGCCGGCGCCCAGGTCGTACACCATCGCGATGGAACCGGCCGGGAGCCGGCGGCCGGCGATGGTGAGGAAGTAGTTGGCCGCCGCGACCGGCTCAGTGACCAACGCCGGCTCGGCGAACACGGCGGTCGCGGCGGCGAGCAGGGTCTGCCGTCGCTGCTGTCCCCAGGAGACCGGATGGGTGAGTACTGCCCGACGCACCCGCTGCCCAGCGACCATGTCGGCCTCGACAGCGACCCGGCGCAGCACCGCGGCGATCAGGTCGGCCACCGGTACGGTCCGGCCGCCCAGCAGCACCGTGCCATGGTCGATACATCGCTTCGGCGCCGGCTCGAACCGCTCCGGATGGATACGCGCCGAGCGCAGCGCGTCCTGGCCGGTCAGCAGCCCGCCGTCGGAGTCGGCGAAGACCGCCGACGGCAGCAGTGGCGAGCCGTCGAACAGCAGTGGGCGAGTCCGTGCTCCCGGCCCGGCGAGCACGGCGGCGGTGTTCAACGTGCCGAAGTCGACGCCGACCCACACTCCATCGACGACCACGCTGCCACTGTATGCCGCCCAGTCGCGCCGGAACCGTCTGTGGCAAGCATTCCTTGCTGAGACTGGCGGTCCCGGAGCATGGCCGGCCGGCTCGACCGTTGTGGTGGCGGGCGTCCGGCGAGTTGCTTCATGTGCTCACGGACGTGCCGATGGCCGTCATCGCTTCGCTCTACGCGGTCGTCATGCTGGTTGTCGGTGATTTGCTTGCCGTGAGTCACGTGGGGTTGCCGATTGGGGCGGCGACCGTGGGAGGGCACCCCCAATACCGCGCACTCTCATGCCGCGATCCGCGCGCATCGGAGCGTCATGCCGAACTGACCTGCCAGGCGTCCTGACAAGCCGAGAGCAGTGTGCCAACACCGCCGGCTCCGACGTTCAGACCGCCGACCTAGCTGTCAGAGTGCCATCTCCAGCGCGTTAGCCAGCTCTGCGGCTGTCGTGATCTCTATGCCGGGTTTGTCGACCAATGCGGCGTCGACGACGGCCGCCAGTCGCCGAGGGACAGTAGGGAGCCTGTCGCGGATGCGGACCGGGGGCTCACGCAGCACTACGGCTACCGGGTCGCCCGCCAGCGGGAAGTCGCGAGGGGTGGTGCCCGTAAGCATCCAGTACAGGCAGGCCGCTGCCGCCCACACGTCAACCGCCGGGCGTGCGTTCCGGTAGTCGATCAGCTGGGGCCGGGGCATGAAGGCGACCGAGCCGGCCACCGCACCCGTTCGCGTACATCCGGACAGGCCGGCCTTCTCGAACGCCTTGGCCAGGCCGAAGTCCGCCACCTTCACTGCCCCGTTGGCGTCGAGCAGGAGGTTCTGGGGCTTGACGTCCCGGTGCACCAACCCCCTGGCGGTGACGACGCTGCCGTCGGCCAACCGGGCTGGTACTGGCGCGGTGTGCGCGTACTCGATCCCGGCGAGGGCCTGTAACGCAATCGGCACCGCCTCGTCCACCGGCAGCCGGCCGCCGCGCCGGGCCACCAGTTCGTCCACGTTACCGCCCGCACAGTACTCGCAGGTGAAAAAGAGTTGGGCATCGCTGGGGCCACTGCTGTGGAACGTCACGATGTTCGCGTGACGCAGCGCGCGCGTGCTCTCGAGTTCACGTAGGAACCTATCGCGCACGCTCGGGTCGACAGCCACGCCCGGCAGCAGTACCTTCACCGCCACGAACTCCTCGCCGTGGCTGGCCAGGTACACCACGCCCTGCGCGCCGCTGCCCAGTTGTCGCAGGACGCGGTAGCCACGCAGCTCCGACAGGTCCGGTTCTTCCGCCTTGGCCGCCGCGAGCAGCGCGCCTATGATCCCGAACGACCCGTCGACCCGGATCACCGCGTCGCCGACCTGGATCGCGTCGCCGGTCGCCAGCTCTCGTTCGAGGACCGCTGTGCCGTTGACTTGGGTGCCATTGCGGCTGCCCAGGTCCCGGACCCGCACCTGCGGGGGGTCGATCTCGATTAGACAGTGCCGGCGGGACACCTGGGGCTCGTCGAGCCGGAGGTCGCAGGTCGCGGCGCGGCCGACCAGGACGGTTGCGGGATCGGCGAAGTCGAGCTTCCTGCTCCCCGCGCGGCTGTGCACCGTCAGGGTCACCGGCGTCGTGGTCATCGGTCATCCTCGGGGAATGCGTAGTCCCAGTCGAGCTCCCACACCAGCACGGTCCCGCCCGACCCGCCCGAGAGTGCGCGGCGGCCGTCCGCGCTCAGCGCCACGGACCTGATCGGGCCGGTATGGCCCTCGAGCACCCGCAGGCACGCGCCGGTCCGCAGGTCCCACACTCGCACGCTCATGTCGTCCCCGGCGGACAGGGCGAAGAGCCCGTCGTGGCTTACCGCAATTGACTCAACGATGCCGAGGTCCCCGGTCAACCTGTGCAGCTGCCGACCGGTTCGCAGGTCCCACACACTGACTGTGCGGTCGGTGCCGCCAGCGAGGACCAGGCTACTGTCGGGGCTTACCGCGATCGCGCGCAGGTCCGAGGTGCTGGTCTGCAGCGTGCGCTGGCGTCGGCCGGTCCGCAGGTTGCGCACGTCGACGGCCTTGGCCCGCTCGCCCGCGGAGAGTGCGTAGCGTCCGTCCGGGGTGATCGCGAGGAGTCCGCTGCGGACTCTCCGGGTCCGGCGGCAGCGCCCGGTGCGCAGATCCCAGATTCGCAGTGCCGGGCCTGCGTACAGGTTGTCGCCCGTCATCGCCGTCGCGCCGTCTGGGCTGATGCTGATGTTTGGCCAAGACCGGTGTGTGAGCCGGTGCAGCAGACGCCCGGTGTCGAGGTCCCACACGAAGGCGTGGTCCTCGGAGCCCGCCGTCACGGCCACGCGGCCGTCGGCGCTGAGGACGATGTTCTGGACGTCGTGCTGGTGGCCGACCAGTTCGTGCCTGCACTGCCCGGAGGGCACGTCCCACACGAGCAGGCGCCCATCCGGACCGCCGGTCACCACCGAGCCGCCGTCGGGCGAGAGGGCCAGGCAGCCGACGAACACGCGGTGGCCGGCGAGCGTGTGCCGGCGCGTTCCCCTTCGGACGTCCCACACCACCACGTTGGCGTCGGAGTCGGCGGTGACCGCAGTCTCGCCGTCGGCGGACAGGGCGATCGGCACTGTGCCGGCGAGGGCGGCGCGTTGCCAGGCGCCGGGCAGGGTGGTGCGTCTGCCGTGCCGGCCGACCTCGCGCCGGAGCTCCAGCAGTTCAGGGCGGTGCCGGTGGCCGGGCTGCTCGCGAGCAGCCCGCAACTCCTCGGCCGCCTCCGTGGGCCGGCCGGTGTTGATCAGCGTCCGGGCGCGGTCGAGCATGCCCTGCACGGCGCTGGCGTGCTCCACGAGGTCCGCGTGTCCACGGGGCCGTTGGTAGTGCCATGGCGCGCGAGGGCCCGGTGGAAGCCTCCACCACCTGACACGCCGATCGCTGCAGCCGAATGCGGCCATGGTGCCGTCGGCGGTGAGCGCGGTCGCATGCACACCGACTCGCCAGAAGGCGAGCGTCCGCACACAGCGCGGCTCCGCGCTCAGCTCCCACACCTGCCGCCGCCCGTTTGAGAACGCGAGCCGGCCGGCGTCGTCAAGCACTGTCCAGCCCCAGTCGCGGTCGCAGGGCAGGGTCCGTACGACCTCGCCGGTGGCGGTCGCGCACACCCGCAACTCCCGCGCCCGCTGGTCGAACAGCAGCGCCAGCGCACGGTCGCTGCTCAGCGCGACCGTGCCGTCCGACTCCAGCACCCGCACCAGCAAGCCGGTGGCGACCTCCCACACGCGCAGCCGTCCCCGGTCCGCACGCAGCACGAACCGCCCGTCTGCGGTGAGACCGACCTCCGTTTTGGAATTGTGCTCCTCTCGGTCCGCCCACGTGGCCAGGCACCGGCCGGTGCGCACGTGCCACAGCCGCACGGACCCGTCCGCGCTGCCGGTAACGGCCAGGTCGCCGACGATGTCGACCGACGCTCCCCAGCCGCGCACGGCTCCGGGGAGGATCTGTACCCTCCGGCTCGTCGAGAGGTCCCAGACCAATACGGCGCCGTCCGTCCGGGCGGTCACAGCGAGCGCGCCGTCGACCGCGACAGCGGTGACGCGCTGGCGGTCGACCGGCAGCGTCGCGCTGCACGTCCCGGTCGTGGGGTCCCAGATGCGGACCGTCCCGTCGGGAGAGCTGTGGTAGTCGCCCTGGTCGTCGCCCGCGCCGGAAACGATCAGGCCGGCGGCGGTCAGCGCCACCGACCGCACTCTTCCCGTGTGACCGTGAAGCTCGACCGGGGTTCGGTCGGCAGGCTCTCGCTCGGCAGCGGCCAGCGCGGTCGCGACGTCTGGGTCGGCCGGTCGCCGGACGGCCACGGCGCGAAGCCGCTCGACAGCCTCAGCCAACGCGCCGCGCTCCAGGTGGACAAGCCCGAGCAGGTACTCGCCCGTGCCGTCGCCACCCTCGTCCGCGCACACCGCCTCCAACTCGGCCACGAGCTGGGTATCCGTCAGCTGTCCGGCCCGCCAGCGGTGCAGCCCGCGGTTGTACACCGATGGCGCGTGGTGGGGCTGGGCACGCAGTGCCTGCTCCCACAGCTCCTCGGCCCGCGCCACGCGGTCGAGGTCAACCATGGACAGTGCCTGATTGGAGAGCCCGTCGGCGAGCAGGGTGGCCGGCGCTGGCTGTTGCCGGGGGTAGGGCTCACCGGTTATCTTGGCGTAAATGGCGGTCAGCTCATCGGCCAGCGGGTCCATGCGGCGCGGTCGTAGGAGGGGCTCCCGCGTGAGGCAGCGACGCAGCAGGTCTGTCACCGCGGGCGGCATCGGGGGCGGCCCCGGACGCGCCGGCCCGCCGTCGAGGAACGCCGCCAGCGCTTCGGCGCCCGCCTGGCCGTATCCGGCGCCGGGCATGCTGCCGTTAAACATCTCCAGCACGGTCAGCGCCCACGACCACACGTCAGTGGCGCGGGTGAGCTGGCTCCCGCCCGCGCCAACGGCCGCCGCCGCCTGCTCAGGTGAGCAGTACGCCCTCGTCATGCCGCCGTAGCTGGCGACCAGGCTCATGCCCGGCGGCGGGGCGGCCGTCTCGCCGCCGGCCACGCGGGCCTTCGCGAGGCCGAAGTCGGTGACCTTGGCCGTCCACCCACGGTCGACCATCACGTTGGCCGGTTTGACGTCTTGGTGGATCAGCCCGTTGGCGTGTGCGTGCTCAAGCCCCCACGCGACCTGCACCGCCACGTCGAGAATACGCCGGAGTGCCGTTGCCGGACCACGGTCGTAGAGCCGCCCATCCCGGACGGCATCCGCGACACTGCCGCCGTCGACCCACTCGGCGAACACCCTCGGCAGTTCCTCGATCCTGCGGACGTACACGCAGCTCACGGTGTGCGGGTGCATGCCGAGGTTCACCCAGGTTTCCGCCTCGGCCTCGAAGCCGCCGCGCGCGTCGAGGCGCTCCACGAGCGCCGGCCGGGGTGTCTTTACCGCTAGGTCGACCTGCCAGCCGCGGTGGCGGACCCGGTGCACAAGGCCCATCCCGCCGCCGTGCACGACGTCGAGCACCTCGTACTGGTCAAGGACCACCTCGCCGGTCCGCCACACCCGGGTCACGTCAGCCGGCCTGCGCGACGTACAGCGGGCTGCCGAGCAGCACCCACCGCTCGTTCCCGCCGTCCAACTCCGGGTACGGGCTCGGTCCATGAAGCAGCCGCTTCGCAACGAACTCCAGCTTCTGCGTTACCCCACCGAGCCGGGCGTTGGCCCGGTGGACAAGCCCAAGCGCCTCCGGATCATCGTGAGGGACCTGATCCTCGCCCTCTACGAGACCACGCAGCAGCACCGGCATCGAGGACCGCATCGTCCCCCGGCAATCCGTCGGCTGCGCGCCAATGTGATGGTGCAGCGACCCGCCGAGCCCGACGATCGTTCTCTCGCTGCGTCCGCCGAAGTACAGCAGATCAGAGCCCTCCTCGGTTCGCATCGGCCCCCACGCCATCGGCAGAATGCCGCGGAAGTACTGGCCGGGCTCATCCACCGTGCCAACGTCGCCGTGGTCGTCGAGGTATCGCATCACCCGCTCAAGGCGGGCGTACCGATCGGGACCGGATCGCTCCACGCTCCGCTTACCGCCGACGACCTTCAGGTCGAAGGACACCTCCCCGGCGCGCTTGCTCGAGAAACCCGGGTCGACCTGCGCCAGCAGCATGTCAACCTTGCCGTCGCTGATGTACTCGTAGTATCGATGGGACACATCATCAAGGCTACCGATCGCCACCCCGTGTCACCTCCCGTCCACGGCTGATCCACTGCCAGAACTCACGCCAGGGTTCGCGCCCGAAACTACGGCCGACATCATGGGCCCGGTCAGCCAGGTGTTGCGCGGCGGCTCGGTCGGCGTCAGTCAGTACGTCCGAATTGGTCACATGCTGGTCTCGTCGCCGGCCTCGGTCTGCGCTTGCGCCACCTGCTCGACGAGCGCGTTGGTCAGGTCTCGCGCGCCCGCGACGACATTCCGCTCTGGACGACTCGTCGGATCCAGACCACGGGCCCTGGCGTCCTCCCGGATCCGATCAACGTAGTCGTACAGCCAAGCAGCATCGCGGCGGAGGTACCCCACGTCGCGACCGCGTCGGGCTCGAAATTGAGGTTTGGCTACGCCGTGTACCGTGCCAAAACTCGTTCACCGGCCATGACCTGCCGCTTTGAAGATCCTGTCAGGCTGCTCGGTGGTATTCGTTGATCACTCCGTTGAGTCGTCGTCGGCGACGTACGGGCTTGTCCATCGGGATGATGACGGCCGGGTGGTGGTTGGGTGGTAGCTGCTGCCGCCCTTGATGCGGCCGGTGGTTGTTGAAGTGGTCCACGTACTCGCCGATCACGGTCAGCGCGTGCCGCTCGTTGTAGATCAACATTTGGTCGGTGCATTCGTGCCGGAGGCTGCGGCCCCAGCGTTCGATGAAGCAGTTGGCCTGTGGGGTGCGGGAATGGGGTCTTGACCACGGTGATGCCTTCGGCGGCGACAACGTGGTCGAAGGCGGCGGTGTACTTGGTGTCGCGGTCGCGGATCAGGAATCGGAACTGGTTGGCGCGCTCGCCGAGGTCCATGGTGAAGTTGCGGGCCTGCTGGGCTACCCATTGCCCGGTGGGGTGGGCGGTGACGCCGAGGAGGTGGACCCGTCGGGTGGTCACCTCCATAACCACCAGCGCGTAAAGGCGTCGCAGCAGGATGGTGTCGAGGTGGAAGAAGTCGATCGCCAACAGGCCAGCGGCCTGGTTGTGCAGGAAGGTACGCCAGCTGGTGTCCTGATGGCGGGGCGGCGGGCCGACACGTCGGCCGACCAGGATCCGTCGGATCGTGCCCGCTCCGATCCGATGGCCGAGCCGTTGAAGTTCGCCTTGGACGCGGCGGTGCCCCCATCGCGGATTCTCTCCGGCCACCCGTAGCACCAGGTCCCGGATCTCGTCGCTGACCGGTGGCCGGCCGGGCCGGTTGGGGTAGGTCCAGTGGTTTCGTACCAGGCGGCGGTGCCAGTTCAGCAATGTCGCCGGAGTGACGATCCGATGTGCCCGCATCCGGCGGGGCAGCTGGCGGGCGAGGGCGGACAGGATCGCCCGGTCCGGCCAGGACAGCCGCGGCCGGCCGGTGACCTGGCGGCGCAGCACCGCTACCTCATGCCGCAACGCGAGGACCTCGACCAGCAACGCCCTGTCGCGGCGGATCAACAACCCCAGTCCGCCGAACAGGCTGATCATCCCCAGGTACAGCAACCGCACGGCCATACCAGAGATCATCAGCGCGAGCCGAGAACTCCCAGCTCACAGCATGTGCGACGAGTTATGGCACGGTACACGGGCTACAAGAGGTCCACGGCACTGCCACCGGTGTGCAGGTTATCCGTTGCCGGAACGGCAGCTACGCCGTGGAGATCTCCGCCGTACCCGACGACCCAGACCGAGAGCCGTGCGCCGAACACCCCGGCGGACGGGCCGAGGCCAACGACGACGAGATCGCCTCACCAGCCGTCGCACTACCCACTGCTGACGGCGGTAGCCACGCAACGAGCTGATTGGTACCCGGTGCGGCGAGCCTCGGGCCTGACACGGCGAACAAGGCCGCGACCCGAACCACCGGCCAGCACGGCCCCGAGGTGCGGACGGCGCCCGCCTCGCCCTGGGCTCGGCACCGGCCAACGCAGCGACATCCGCATGTTTCGCCGCCACAGCCGGGTGCCATTGAAGCCGCCAAAACAACGTACAGGACCGACATTGAAAGGCCGAGCACGATGACGAGCCCAACTCAGGATCTCGCTTCTCAACTCCCAAGCCGGCGCCAAGACGACCTCCGCCACAGCCGACGCCGACGCGCCGGCCGAACAGGTGAGGCGGTGAACCCGATCGGCAACCCGACGCACGCATCCACCGTCCCGCTGGACCCGTCGGCGCCGTCGAGAGCCGATGGCGCGTTCGAGGAGCGGCCCGGCACCGTCGACGGCATATATGGCTCGGTCAGCCGCACCGGGACGCTGCAGGAGATATGTCGGCAGTTGCTCGACTCTTGCCGGCCGTCGAACGCGACGGCGCAGCGTTGGCTCGTCGGTCGTTGCCTGCTCGCGATGCGCACCGAGCTGGGACTCAAAGCCGAACGACACGGCGAACGGCCAGGACTTGATGGACGCACGGCATGTCGGCACGTCAGCCCAGCCTGCCCCCGGGACGGAACACCCAACGTGCGATCTGATTTGTACAGCTGGTCCCGTATGAGAGGGCGGCCTACGCAGGCTAGCACCCTCGCCTAGAATACAGGTGGCCATGGGATGTCTTCGTCGATCGGCATCCCGAGGTCCTTCAGAGCCATCCTCAACGCCTCACATAGGAGTCGCCGGTTCCGTTCGTCTGGCGTTCGAAGATCATTCTCCCACCTGCAGATCATGGACCGAAGGCACTTGATGCTGGGAGGCTCCAGCCCGTACGACTTGGCGACACGTGCCATCTCGTACGCCAGTCGATGCTGGGTCCACTGACGCTGTTTCCGAGCTCGACGAATGGTCACGTCCACGGGAGTGGTGTACGACTTGCCCGTGATGGGCGTGTTGCGTAGATAGGA
>NZ_JBHSPR010000098.1:0-30836 GCF_042658085.1 Plantactinospora solaniradicis
AGCGCTGATGGTACTGCACTCGGGAGGGTGTGGGAGAGTAGGACGCCGCCGGACATCTTCTAGTGCAGGGCCACCCAGTTGCGGGTGGCCCTGCACTGCGTGTTCCGGCGATATCGCCATGAGGAAGGATGTACCCGTGAGTTCAGGAGCGCACGGCGGAGACCGTCCGCGCCGCCAAGACGATCGTCCGGACCGCCGAGGCGGTTCCGGTGGATCCGGGTCGCGCGACGCTCGTCCGCCCTATCGCGGAGATCGCGATTCGCGCGGCAGCTCGGGCGATCGAGGCGGTTACCGGGGCGGTGACCGCCGCGCCGGAGGTGGTCGCGACGACGACCGCCGGGACCGGCCTGCCGCCCGGGACGGCGCGGGTGGTTCCCGGGACGGCGGCTACCGCCGGGACGGCGACGACCGACGTGGCGGCGGCTTCCGCAGCGGACCGGGCGGAGCTGGCGCCGCCGGCGGTCGGGATTCTCGCGGTGACCGCGACTTCCGGGCCGACCGTGGACGTGACGACCGGAGCGCCGGCGGTGCGGGATCCCGGGGCGGAGATTCGCGACCCGGTGGCTACCGTTCGGGGCCTCGGGATGGCGAGTCCGGCCGCGGGTATCGCGACAGTGGGTCGCGGGACGATTCACGTGGCGGCGGTGGAGGCTTCCGCGACGGTGGTGGCTACCGGCGCGCTGGCGATGACCGGCAGGGTGGCTTCGGCGGCGGCCGTTCCCGAGGCGGCGACTTCGGCTCTGGGCGCCAGGACTCCCGCCCGGGCTACCGCCCAGGCGGGCCGGGTTCGCGGGGCGGGAACCGGGAAGGCGGCTACCAGCCGTCCGCTCGACGTGACGACGGCCCAGGACGTGACAGCGCTCCTCGGGGCGACTACGGCCGGGACGCTCGCGAGGGCTCCCGAGATCATCGGGGTGGCGACCGCGACCAGCGCGCGGGCGGTTTCCGGGACGACGCGCGGCGGACCGACGACCGGCGTGGTGGTGGTTTCCGTGGCGACGGTGGTTCGCGTACCGGCTCTGGCGGCGATGACCGGCGTGGCGGCGGTTTCCGTGCCGAGGGTGGTTACCGGGGTGGTGCGCGTACCGGTTCCGGCGGTGACGACCGGCGTGGTGGTGGTTTCCGTGGCGACGGTGGTTCGCGTACCGGTTCCGGCGGTGACGACCGGCGTGGTGGTGGTTTCCGTGGCGACGGTGGTTCGCGTACCGGCTCTGGCGGCGATGACCGGCGTGGCGGTGGTTTCCGTGGCGAGGGTGGTTACCGGGGTGGCGACCGCGACCAGCGGGCTGGCGGCTTCCGGGACGACGCGCGGCGGAGCGATGACCGGCGTGGTGGTGGTTTCCGTGCCGACGGTGGTTCGCGTACCGGCTCTGGCGGCGACGACCGCCGTGGTGGCCGTGACTCGTACGGTGATCGTGACTCGCGTGGTGGCGGTTACCGGGACGATGCCCGCCGGGGCGATGACCGGCAGGGCGGTGGCTTCCGTTCCGAGGGCGGTTCGCGTACCGGCTCCGGTGGCGACGATCGTCGTGGCGGTGGTTTCCGCAGCGGGCAGTCGCGCGGCGGTGACAACCGAAGTGCTTCGCGTGGGACCGGAAGCGGGTTCCGGGGCGGCGAGGGCCGCCAGGACTCCGACAGCCGCAAGGGTGCGGGCTTCCGGGGTCCGGATCGGGACGGCTCCCGTGGCGCAGACCGCGGCGCACGTCGTGACGACCGGGACACGGCGCGCCCGTCGGGCGACCGCGCCGAGCGGCCGCGTACGGATGCGGGCCGACGAGGTCCGGCGGGGCGCGACGCCGCCGCCTATCCGCGCCGGAGTGACTCGGACCGGGGATCGGGCGGGGAAGCTCGGTTCGGTGCCGACCGGCGGGATCGGGGCGACCGGACGGCCGACGCGGCCCGGGAGCCACAGGGGCCGGCAATTCCCGACGAGATCGCCGCTACGGATCTCGACACCGCCGTCCGGGCGGAGCTGCTGTCCCTGGCCAAACCCGTCGCCGAGACGGTGGCGCGTCACCTCGTAGCGACGGGACAGTTGATCGACGAGGATCCGGCCCTCGCTCTGGAACACGCGCTCGCGGCGCGGCGGCTCGCCGCACGTATCGCGGCGGTGCGCGAGGCGGTCGGACTGGCGGCCTACCGGGCGGGCGAGTGGCAGACCGCGATCGCCGAACTGCGGACGTACCACCGGATGAGCGGACGACAGACGCATCTGGCCGTACTCGGTGACTGTGAGCGGGCACTGGGACGTCCGGAGCGGGCTATCGACCTCTACCGGGGGGCGGACCGTGAGGCAATGGATCCGGCCGGGGCGATAGAGCTGTTGATCGTGGCAGCGGGCGCCCGAGGCGACATGGGCCAGCGCGACGCCGCGGTGGCCATGCTCCAGGTACGCGAACTGACCGCTGCGACGACCGAACCGTGGGCGCCCCGGCTGCGCTACGCGTACGCCGATGCGCTACTCGCGGTCAACCGTCTTGACGAGGCGCGCGAGTGGTTCTCTCGGGCGGCCGACGCTGACGAGTTCGGCGAGACCGACGCTGCGGAGCGGCTGTTGGAACTCGACGGTGTGGTCCTCGAGGGCGACGACGACAGCGATGACGACGATGCCGGTACGGACGCCGAGCACGACGACGTGGACCTCGAGGCAGAGGACGTCGACGACGATGCCGGCTCACCCGGCGTCGACGACGTCAACGACCTCGATGACGATGACGACCTCGATGACGACGAGGACGAGGAGGATGACGTCGACGATGATGTCGCTTCCTCCGACGAGGCCGAGGACGCTCTAGAGGACGAGGACGAGGACGAGGACGAGGACGAGGGGTCTGAGTTGTCGGGCTCCGAGGTCGGTGCCGGGGAGGTGGCGGCGACCCCAGGCGACGTTTCCACCGAGTCTGCGCAGGCTGAGGAGCCGGTGTCGGAGGCCGTGCCGGCCGAGGTAGAGGCTGAAACCGCGTCGGCTGCGGTCGTGGAGCCGGAGCGGGCGGATGGCACGGACGGGGAACCGGACGGTCAGCGAACCGGCTCCGCCGGCCCGGACGGCCCGGCTCGGACCGCCGACTCGTGACCGTTCCCTCGCCGGGCAGCCGGCTGGTCGACGCGTACGACCTGGTGATCTTCGATCTGGATGGCGTGATCTATCTCGTCGACCGGCCGATCGAGACAGCGGTCGCGGCGGTCGGTCGGCTGCACGCCGAGGGGAAGCCCTTGGCGTACGCGACGAACAACGCCTCGCGGCGCGCGGCGGAAGTTGCGGCGTTGCTCTCCGGCATGGGCCTCGCCGTCCGGCCGGACGAGGTGCTCACCTCGGCGGCAGCGGCGGCGGGGCTTCTGGCCAACCGGTTTCCGGCCGACTCACCGGTGCTCGTGGTGGGCGCGGAGGCGTTACGGGCCGAGGTGCGTGCCGTCGGGCTGCGCCCCGTCACCCGACTCGAGGACGGTCCGGTAGCGGTCGTGCAGGGCTACGCGCCCGAGATCGGCTGGGCAGATCTCGCCGAGGCGGCGCTCGCGGTGCGGGCCGGAGCGGAGTGGTTCGCCACCAACACCGACCGGACGCTGCCGACGGCGCGGGGGCCCGTACCCGGGAACGGTTCGTTGGTGGCGGTGTTGCGGACGGCGCTGGAGCGGGAGCCCGACGTGGTGGTCGGCAAGCCCGCGCCCGCGTTGTTCACGGCCGCGGCCCGGCAGGCGGGCGCGACCCGGCCGCTGGCGGTGGGGGATCGGCTGGACACCGACATCGAGGGCGCGGTCCGGGCGGGACTTGACAGCCTGCTCGTCCTCACGGGGGTGACGAGGCCGGCGGAACTGCTCCATGCGGCTGTGTCGGAGCGGCCCACCTACGTGGCGAATGATCTGGGTGGGCTGTTCGACCCGGCCCAGGTGGTGCACCTGCCCAGCCACGTCACGGGTGAACCTGGGCCGACGGCATCCGGGTCCACGACAGGCGGTTTCACGGCGTCCGGGCCCACGACACCGGCGGCCAGCGGCTGGCAGGTGGTCGCAGACGGGGCGACGGCCCTGCTCACCGGCTCCGGGTCGAGCCTGGAGGCGCTGGGTGCGCTGTGCGCGGTGTCCTGGTCGGGGCAGCCGATCAGCACCGTCGAGCCGGAATCCGACTCCGCCCGGTCCGCGCTGAGAGATCTTGACTTGCTGCACTGACTGGCGCAGGATTCGACCGGTTCAGAGCAGCTTGCGCAGTTTAAGCAGATCGAATGGGTTGGCATTGATCGACATTTGCCGGGAGGCCAGCGCCTTGGGGATGTCCAGCTCGCCCCGGACCAGGCGGATCAGGTCGTCGCTGGTCGTACTCAACGCGACTTTCGCCTTAGGGTCGTCGCCGTCGGTCAGGTCGACCAGGCGTCCGCCGGTCAGTCGGCCATGGAACGCCGTATCGAGATCGGTGATCCGGCATGCCAGGGTGCGATCAAAATCGACCTGCTTGCGTACCTTGTCGGCGTTGGCGTCCATCCGGGCCGCCAAGTCATGCAACGCCTGCCGACACTCCTCAACGCTGGCCATCGCGTCGCCCCCTCGCCTCACGCCACGCCCGTTCCCCGGGCACGGTACCGCACTGGACGGGCCGGGGCGCCCGGTAGCGTGACATCCTGAACAGTCGGCACCCGCGAAAGGACCGAGGTATGCAGGACGCGTGGCGGGCCTACCTTGAGCTGGCCCTCGGGCTGACGGAGGCGTCGAAGAAGCGCGCCCAGACGGCCGCCAAGCGGCTGGTCGGGCAGAGTGGTGCCACGGCCGCCCAACTGCAGACCATGGCCGAGGAGCTGGTCTCCACGGGCATGGCCAATCGGGAGGCGTTGACGAAGATCGTTCGGGTCGAGGTCGACCGCGCGCTCGGCGTCCTCGGGCTCGCCAGCACGGACGAGGTCGCGGCGCTGGCCGACCGGGTACGCCGGCTGGAGCGGGAACTGGACGCGGCGCGGGCCGGCGGGCCGGGCGCGGGCGGCGCGGGCCGGGCTGCCGCTCCGACACCGCCGACCGGCACCCGGAAGTCCCGTACCTCGGCAAGCTCCACCGACGTCCGTCCGCCGGCCGGAGAGGCGGCCGGCGCGACGAGGGTGGGTCCGGCCGCGGCTGACCGCTCCACGGTGAAGAAGGCAGTGGCCAGGAAGACCACGGCGAAGAAGACCGTGGCCAAGAAGGCCGTGGCAAAGGCGATCGCGAAGACGGCGGTGGCCGAGAAGGCGGCGTCGGCGGGCAGCACCGACACCCCGGCGGCACCGACCAAGGCGGTCGCCAAGCGGAGCGGCGCCCAGAAGGCAGTGGTCGCGAAGAAGGCCGTGGTCGCAAAGAAGGCCGTGGTCGCGAAGAAGGCCGCTCCGCGGAAGGCCCCGGTGGCCAAGCGGTCGTCCGCACCCGGCAGCGGTGCGGCGTGAGTCAGGGACCCGTACCCCGCCCGTTCCGACCGGGGATGGGGGTACCTGGAGTTCCGCGGTCCGTTCCGGCGCCCGGTCCGGCGCCGGTCGCCGACCGGGACGACGACGCGGACGGCGCCGGGTCCGGCCATCCCGCCGTGGACGCGGTGCTCCAGGCAATGGCCAACGCGGCGAACCTGCCGCCGGCCGACCAGATCGCCCAGTACGAGGACGCGCACCGAACCCTGCGGGAAACCCTCGCCACCATCGACCAGGCGTAAGCCCAGTCCCTCGGAGAACCATCGATGGCACGTCGTACCCGGCTCGACGCCGAACTCGTCCGCCGTGGTCTGGCCCGATCGCGGGAGCAGGCCGCCTCGTTGGTCGAGGCCGGGCGGGTCCAGGTCCGTGGTGTACGGGCGCACAAGGTGGCGGCCATGGTGGACCCGGCGGACCCGGTCCGGGTGCTCGGCGCGGATCCGGCCACGGAGTACGTCTCCCGGGGCGGGCACAAGCTCGTCGGCGCCCTCGCGGCGTTCACCCCGGACGGGTTGCGGGTGACCGGCCGGCGGTGCCTCGACGCGGGCGCGTCCACCGGCGGCTTCACCGACGTCCTGCTGCGGTCCGGCGCGGCCGAGGTGGTCGCGGTGGACGTCGGGTACGGCCAACTCGCCTGGGCGTTGCGGGAGGACGACCGGGTACGGGTATTCGAGCGCACCAATGTGCGTACCCTGACCCCCGACACTGTCGGTGGCACCGTCGACCTCACGGTCGCGGATCTGTCGTTCATCTCACTCCGCCTGGTGCTTCCGGCATTGCGCGGATGTACCTCGCCGGATGGTGACCTGGTGCTGATGGTCAAGCCGCAGTTCGAGGTTGGCAAGGAGCGGGTCGGTAGCGGCGGGGTCGTCCGGGACCCGGAACTGCGCGCGGAGGCCGTCCTCGCGGTGGCGGGAACCGCCGCCGATCTGGGTCTGGGTCTGGCGGGCGTGGTGGCCAGCCCGCTGCCCGGGCCGAGCGGCAATGTGGAGTTCTTCGTCTGGCTGCGCCAGGACGCGCCGGCCCCGGACGAGGCGTTGATCAGGGCGGCGGTGGCGGCCGGGCCGACCAGTTCAGCCGTGGCGCGAGAGGGAGCCCGATGACCCGGACGGCACTGTTGGTGACGCACACCGGACGGCGGCGGAGCACCGAGCACGCCCGCACGGTGGCGGCGGATCTCATCGCGGCGGGCTTCGAGGTACGGGTGGTGGTCGAGGAGGCCGACGACCTCGACCTGCCCGGGGTGACGCCGGTGAGTCTGCTCGGTGCGGCCGAGGGCGCGGAGATCGTGTTCGCCCTGGGCGGCGACGGGACCTTCCTGCGGGCCGCGGACCTGGCCCGACCGGCGAAGGCGCCCCTGCTGGGTATCAACCTGGGCAAGGTCGGCTTCCTCGCCGAGGCCGAGATCGACGACGTGGACGAGGCGGTCCGGGACGTCGTCGACCGGAACTACACAGTGGACGAGCGACTAACCCTCGACGTCCGGGCGGAGTTCGAGGGCGGCCCGGTGATCGAGTCCTGGGCGCTCAACGAGGTGAGCGTGGAGAAGGGCGAGCGGGCCCAGATGCTCGAGCTGCTCGTCGACGTCGACGGGCGCCCGCTGTCCCGGTACGGCTGCGACGGCGTGGTCTGCGCGACGCCGACCGGTTCCACCGCGTACGCCTTCTCGGCCGGCGGGCCGGTGGTCTGGCCGGAGGTGGAGGCCCTGCTGCTGGTGCCGATCAGCGCGCACGCGTTGTTCAGCCGTCCGGTCGTCACCGCGCCGACGGCCACCTTCGCGATCACCGTGGACCCGTTCACCACCCTGGCGGTGCTCTGCTGCGACGGCCGGCGCGTCTACGACCTGCCGCCCGGAGCCAGGGTCACCGTGCAGCGGGGTGCGCTTCCGGTGCGGATCGTCCGGCTGCGGGCCCGGCACTTCACGGATCGGCTGGTGGCCAAGTTCGGCCTGCCGGTGCACGGCTGGCGGGGCAGCCGCCGGTAGCGCGGAAGCCTACGCTATCGGCGGAGGCGGACGGTCGGCTTCGACGATCGAAGGTGCGCGCCGGGTGGTCAAGTGTCGGGCCGCGCTACTACTGTCGGTGGCTGTGCTGGAAGAGCTGCGCATCACCGGGCTGGGCGTCATCGAGGACACCACACTGCTGCTTACCGGCGGTATGAACGTCATCACGGGTGAGACCGGTGCCGGTAAGACAATGGTGGTGACCGGCCTCGGCCTGCTCTTCGGAGGGCGGGCCGACGCGGGTCGGGTGCGTGCCGACCCTGGTCGTGCCGCCGTCGAGGGGCGGCTGCGGCTGACCGGGAACGTCGCGACCGCCGTACACGCCCGGATCACCGACGCCGGTGGCGAGCCCGACGACGACGGATCCGTGCTGCTGAGCCGTACCGTCACCGTGGAGGGGCGGTCCCGGGCACACGTGGCGGGTCGCAGCATGCCGGTGTCGATGCTGGCCGAGGTCGGCGAGCAGGTGTTGGCCGTACACGGTCAGTCGGACCAGCTCCGGCTGCTCCGGCCGGCCGAGCAGCGGGCCTCGCTGGACCGGTTCGGCGGGCCGGAGCACGAGAAGCTGCTCGACAGCCTGCGTGAGTCGTACACGCAGTGGCGGCGGGTCTCGGACGACCTGGCCGACCGGCGGCGCAACGCGCGCGAGCGCAACCAGGAGGCCGACCTGTTGCGGCTGGGCCTGGACGAGATCACCCGGGTGGACCCGCAGCCGGGCGAGGACGAGGAACTCAAGGCCGAGGCACAGCGCCTGGAACACGCGGAGGGCCTGCGTACCGCCGCGCAGACGGCCCAGCACTGCGTCGCGGGGGCGGCGGAGCCGACCGACGAGGCCGCCGACGTGACGACCCTGCTGGGGCACGCCCGGCGCACGCTGGAGGCCCAGGCCAGCGTGGACCGGACCCTCGGCGACCTGGCGGCCCGGCTCGAGGAGATGGCCACCCTCGTCGGCGATGTCGCCGCGGAACTCTCCAGCTACCTCGCCGTGCTCGACGCCGACCCGGCCAGGTTGCAGGTCATCTACGAGCGGCGGGCCGCGCTGCGCGGCCTGACCCGGAAGTACGCCGACGACGTCGACGGGGTGATCGCCTGGGCGGACCGGGCCCGGAACCGGCTGTCCGAGCTGGACAACTCCGACGAGCTGCTCGACGAGTTGGACCGGGAGCGGCAGCGGTTGGCCGGCGAGGTGACCGAGTTGGCTTCCCGACTCTCCGCGGCCCGCCGCGAGGCGGCGACCAGGTTCGCGGCGCAGGTGACCGTCGAACTCGCCGGGCTGGCGATGCCGCACGCCCGGATCGAGGTGGCGGTGCTGCCCCGGCCCGCCGGTCGGGCCGAGCCGACGCTCACCATCGACGGCGTCGAGGTCGGGGTCGGGCCGGACGGCGCGGACGAGGTCGAACTGCGGTTGCTGGCCCACCCCGGTGCCCCGGCGCTGCCGTTGCAGCGGGGCGCCTCCGGCGGTGAACTCTCCCGGGTGATGCTCGCCATCGAGGTGGTCTTCGCCGGCTCCGGTGGGCCGCCCACCCTGGTCTTCGACGAGGTCGACGCGGGGGTCGGCGGGCAGGCCGCGGTGGAGATCGGACGTCGGCTGGCCCGGCTGGCCCGCAGCCACCAGGTCCTGGTGGTGACGCACCTGCCACAGGTGGCCGCGTTCGCGGACCGGCATCTGGTGGTGGCCAAGGACACCGGCGGTGCGGTGACCACCAGCGGGGTCCGGGTGGTCGAGGACACCGACCGGGCCCGCGAACTGGCCCGGATGCTCGCTGGTTTGCCCGACTCCGATCTGGGTATCGCACACGCCGAGGAACTTCTGGCCGTGGCGGCCCGGGAGCGCCGTTCGTGAGGCCGTGCAATTGACGGAGAGCGTGTCGGGCGAACGGCGGCCACGGCCCGTGGTACCGAATCGAAGGGTGTGACGCCGACCACACCCAGTCGGGCATGAGTATGGTTCCCTTGGGGTGGCGGCCCTGCCCAGGCATGTCGCGACAGAAAGCTCGGCCCCACGTGCCAGGATGGTCAGGATGCGTTTACCCACGTTACGCCGGGCCCGGAGCGCGGAACCGGGCAAAGTTATCGGCACCGCGCGGCTCGACCGCCGGACGAAGCGCCTGGTCAGCCGGCTGCGTCCGGGTGACATCGCGGTCATCGACCATGTCGACCTGGACCGGGTGGCCGCCGACTCGCTGGTGGCGGTCGGCGTCGCGGCGGTGCTCAACGCCAAGCCGTCGGTCTCCGGTCGCTATCCGAACCTCGGGCCGGAGGTGCTGATCAAGGCGGGGATCCCCCTCCTCGACGATCTCGGTGAGGGCGTCTTCCAGCAGATCCGGGAAGGCGACACGGTCCGGATCGACGGCAACACCGTCCTGGTGGACGACGAACCGGTCGGGCACGGCAGCCGGCAGGACGCCGAGACCGTGGCCAAGGCCATGGCCGACGCCCGGGAAGGGCTGTCGGTGCAGTTGGAGGCGTTCGCCGCCAACACCATGGAGTACCTCAAGCAGGAGCGCGAGCTGCTGCTCGACGGCGTCGGTGTGCCCGACGTCGACACCCCGATCCGGGGACGGCACTGCCTGATCGTGGTCCGGGGGTACGACTACAAGGCCGACCTCGACGTGCTGCGTCCGTACATCCGGGAGTTCAAGCCGGTGTTGATCGGGGTCGACGGTGGGGCGGACGCGCTGGTCGAGGCGGGATACACGCCCGACCTGATCATCGGCGACATGGACTCGGTCACCGACGACGTGCTGCGGTGCGGTGCCGAGGTGATCGTGCACGCCTATCCCGACGGGCGGGCGCCGGGACTGGCGCGGGTGAACGGCCTCGGGGTCACCGCGCAGACCTTCCCGGCCGCCGCCACCAGCGAGGACCTGGCGATGTTGCTGGCCGACGGCAAGGGTGCCTCGCTCATCGTCGCGGTGGGTACGCACGCGACCCTCGTCGAATTCCTGGACAAGGGTCGGGGCGGAATGGCCTCCACCTTCCTCACCCGGCTCAAGGTCGGCGGCAAGCTCGTCGACGCCAAGGGCGTGAGCCGCCTCTACCGGCAGAGCATCTCCGGATCATCCCTGTTGCTGCTGGTTCTCTCGGCACTGGCCGCAATGGCGTCCGCCGTCGCCGTATCCACCGTCGGCAAGGCGTACCTCGGGGTGGCCTCCGAATGGTGGGACAATCTGGTGTTCCAACTTGAACAGCTCTTCTAAGCCCAGACTGCTGTCTTCTCGGCCCCCACTGATCAAGAGGCGTTCGTCGTGATCAATTTTCGGTACCACGTGGTGTCGCTCACCGCGGTGTTCCTGGCTCTGGCGATCGGCCTGGTAGTCGGCACCGCGGCGCTCAACGGCCCGGTCGCCGACTCGCTCAAGGATCGGGTCAGCGCGCTGAGCAAGAACAACGAACAGCTGCGTGAATCGGTGAACAGCCTGGAGACCGAGGTCAAGCGCGAGGAGGACTTCGTCACCGAGGCCGCACCGCACATGCTCAAGGGCACCCTCGCCGGTCGGCGCGTCCTGCTGGTCGTCCTGCCCAGCGGGGAGGAGCACGCCGAGGGGGTGACCGAAATGGCACGGCTGGCCGGAGCCTCGATCACCGGGCAGGTCAACATACAGGAGAAGTTCATCCACCCCGACAACAACTTCCTGTTGCTGGGCGTGGCGGCCAGGGCGGCCAGACCCACGATCCCCGACGTCGGGCTGCCCGGCAGCGACGGCGTCGAGAAGTCCAGCGCGCTGCTGACCAGTGCCCTGCTGGACCGTCCGGAGGGCGGCTCGCTGGTGACCGACGCGGACCGGCGGGCGGTGCTGGACGACTACAGCGAGGCCGGATACCTGACCGTGAAGGACAAGATCAGCGGGCCCGCCGAGGCGGTCGTGATAGTCAGCGGCCAGCCCTACGTCGACCGGGACGCGGCGAAGAAGGACGCGTCGGTGGTCCGGCTGGCCGACCAGTTCGACAAGGCCGGGGTGGCGGTCGTCGCCGGCAGCGGCAGCAGTGGCGGCAACCTCGTGGCGGAGGTGCGCCGCGACCCGGCGCTGTCCAAGACGATCTCCACCGTCGACAACGCCAACACCGTCGCCGGCCAGGTCGTCACCGCGCTGTCGCTCGGCCGGCAGTTCGCGGACAAGCAGGCCGGGGCGTACGGCGTCGGTGCCGGTGCCGAGTCCCTGCTGCCGGAACTGCCCGAGTGACGGCGAGGAGGACGGGCGCCCGACGCCGGGCGCTCGGCGTCGGCGCGGTGCTGGCCGGCGCGGCGCTGCGCGGCGTGCTCGCCGGCCCGTGGACGACCCAGTTGCAGCGCACCAACTTCCGGGGCCGCACCGTCACCCTGGCCGCCGGACCGGCGCTCGCCGCCGCGGCGGCCACCGGCGCCGCGGCGGGTGCACCGAGCCGACCGGCCGCCGCCGCGGCCCTGGTCGCCGGCCTCTCGGCCGGCGCGGTGGGGCTCTACGACGACGTGGTCGGGGCCCGGCCGGAGCAGAAGACCGCCAAGGGCTTCACCGGACACCTGGCCGCGTTGCGGCAGGGTCGGGTGACCAGCGGCATTGTCAAGATCGCCGGGCTCGGCGCGGCCGGACTGGCCGCCGCCGCCCTGCTCGCCGCCGACTCGAACACCCGGTCGGCCCGAGGCCGCCGGGCCGGCGGGACGGTGGACGTGCTGCTCGGCGCGGGAGTCATCGCCGGCACCGCGAACCTGGTCAACCTGCTCGACCTGCGTCCGGGACGGGCGCTCAAGGCCGGTGTGCTGCTCGGCACACCCCTGCTGCCCGGTCCGGCCGGTGGACTCGCCGCCGGCCCGGTCGGAGCCGCGACCGCGCTGCTTCCTGCCGACCTCGACGAGCGGGTGATGCTCGGCGACAGCGGGGCCAACGCGCTCGGCGCGCTGCTCGGCGTGGCGCTGGCCGCCCGTACCGGGCCGGTCGGCCGGGCCGCCGCGCTGGCCGCGATCGCCGCGCTCACCGCCGCCAGCGAGCGGGTCAGCTTCAGCCAGGTGATCCAGAACACCCGGGGGCTGCGCGAACTGGACGCCCTGGGCCGGCGACACTCCTGACGTGGGAACGCCGGCACCCCTTGCCGGCGCCGGTCGCGTTGCCGGCGCCGCGGCGCTGATCGCCGTACTCACCGTGGTCAGTCGACTGGCCGGGTTCGGGCGTACCGGGGTCTTCACCTGGGTGATGGGGGATAGGAACGACCTCGGTGGCATGTACGTGGTGGCGAACAGCATCCCGAACATCGTCTTCGAGATCGTCGCCGGTGGGGCGCTGGCCAGTCTCGTCGTACCGCTGCTGGCCGGTGCGGTGGCGGCCGGAGACCGGGCGGCGGTGTCCGCCACCACCGGCGTCCTGCTCACCTGGTCGGTGACCCTGCTGGTCCCGCTCGCCATCGTGGTGGCGGTCTTCGCCGAACCGATCGTCGCACTGATCTCGGACGGTCGGAGCGACGCCGAACTCGAGGCCGGGGCGCGGATGCTGCGGGTCTTCGCCCCACAACTGCCGCTGTACGGGATCGGCATCGTGCTCACCGGCGTGCTCCAGTCGTACCGGCGGTTCGCCTGGCCGGTCATCGCGCCGCTGCTGTCCAGCGTGACCGTGATCGGGGTGTACCTGGTCTTCGCCGCCGTGGAGGGGGTGCACGCGAGCATCGCCGACGTCGGCCGGAACGGGGAGTTGATCCTGTCCGCCGGCACCACGCTCGGGGTGGTGGTGCTCTCCCTGTCGCTGCTGATCCCGCTGCGCCGGCTACGGCTGCGACCACGACCCGGATACGGCTTCTCCGCCGACGCCCGGGCCAGGGCCGGCGGGCTCGCCCTGGCCGGTGCGGTGACCGTGATCGGTCAGCAGGTCGCCCTGGCGGTCAGCCTGAACCAGGTCAGCGGGGGACCGACCGGCGCACCGGTGGTCTTCAACCTCGCCCAGACCGTGTACCTGCTGCCCTGGGCCGTGCTGGCGGTCCCGCTCGCCGTCGCGGCGTATCCGACCCTCGCCGCCGCGCACGCGGCCGGGGACGAGGACGGCTATCGCGCGACGCTGGCGCCGACCGCGCGCCGGGTGCTGCTGTTCAGTTGCCTCGGCGCGGCGGTGCTGGTCGCGACGGCGGAGCCGGTGGCCCAGTTCTTCTGGCCGGGCAGTGGACCGGCGCTGGCCGCCGCCATCGCCGGCTTCGGCCCGGGACTGCTCGGCTACGGTCTCTTCGCGGTACTCACCCGGGCCCTGTACGCGCGCGGTGCGGCCCGACCGGCGGCCGCCGCGACCCTCGCCGGCTGGCTCGTGGTGCCACCCGCCGCGATCGGGCTGGCCGCAGTCCTGCCGACCGACTATCGGGTGTTCGCTGTGGGTGCGGCGAATTCGGTCGGCATGCTGGTGTTGGGGATGCTGCTGGCCGTGGTGGTCCTCAGGAGTGCCGGACCGTCCGCGTTGACCGGATTTACCAGGTCAGGGCTGGTGGGCCTGCTCGCCGGGACGGTCGCGGCGCTCGTCGGGGCGGCACTTGCGCACTGGTTGCCCGGTTTCGGCGGTGGTACCCCGGCGAGAGTTGACGCCCTCCTGCAGGGCATGCTGTCCGGAGCCGCCGTGGGCGTGGTGTTCCTCGCCGTCGCCTATCCGCTCGACCGGCACGACGTCCGTCCGCTGCTGGCGGCGGTGCGGCGCCGACTGCCCGGCTCGATGGGACGGGCCGGCTTGGTGGGGCAGGGCGACTCGGCCGGGGAGGGCGACTCGGCGGGGCAGGATGGCTCGGCGGGGCAGGATGGCTCGACGGGACGGGGCCTCGGGGGCCGGCGGAACACGGCCGGGCCGGGCGAGGACGACGGGAAGGAGCGGGTGTCGCGGTGAGCGAGCGGGGTGGGCCGACCCGACGGGCGGACCGCGCCGAACCGGGCGTACGGGGGATCCGGTGACCGGACCCGCTGTCGACTGGACCGGTTCGGTCGTCCTGCTGCTCGCGTCCAGTACCGGCGGCATCGGTCAGCACGTCACCTCGCTGGCCCGGGGACTCGTCGCCGGTGGCGCGACGGTGACCGTCTGCGGTCCGGCCGCGACCCAGGAGCAGTTCGACTTCACCGCCGTGGGTGCCCGCTTCGTGCCGGTGGAGATTCCGGCCAGTCCCACCCCGGCGGACGTCCGGGCGGTCACCGCCCTGCGCCGGGTGCTCGCCGAGCCGGTCGACGTGGTGCACGCGCACGGGCTCCGGGCCGGTCTGGTGGCGGTACTGGCCAGGCCGACCGCGCCGGTGGTAGTCACCTGGCACAACGCGGTGCTCGCCGGAGGACTGCGCGGCCGGGTGTCCCGGCTCGTCGAACGGATCGTCGCGCGTCGGGCCCGGGTCACGCTCGGCGCCTCCGCCGATCTCGTCGAGCGGGCCGCCGCGCTCGGTGCCCCGGACGCCCGGCTCGGTCCGGTCGCCGCGCCGACCTTGCCGCCGGCCCGGCGGAGCCGGTCTGCGGTACGGGCCGAGTTCGGCGTCGCGCCGGACCAGCCGCTGATCGTCTCGGTCGGCCGGCTACACCCGCAGAAGCGGTACGACGTGCTGGTGGACGCCGCCGCCCGGTGGCGGGAACTGGATCCGGTACCGGTGGTGGTGATCGCCGGGAGCGGACCCAGCTACCTCCAGTTGGCGGCCCGGATCTCGGCCGCCCGGGCCCCGGTCAACCTGCTCGGGCACCGCACCGACGTGGCCGAACTGCTCGTCGGCGCCGACCTGGCCCTGGTCACCAGCGACTGGGAGGCCCGGCAACTGTTCGCGCAGGAGGCGCTGTGGTGCGGCGTCCCGCTGGTGGCCACCGCCGTCGGCGGCCTCCCGGAGCTGGTCGGTGAGGCGGCCGTGCTGGTGCCGCCCGGCGACGTCGACGCCGTCGACGAGGCGGTGCGGGCACTGCTCGCCGACGGCGACCGCCGCGCCGAACTGACCCGGCTGGCCGGCGTGCAGGCGGCGAGTTGGCCGACCGAGGCGGGGACCGTCGCCATCCTCACCGCCCTGTACCACGAACTCGCCCTCTCCGGCGGAAACCAGCCACCTTCCGCCGGTGGAAACCAGCCGTCCTCCTCCGGTGGAAACCAGCCGTCCTCCTCCGGCGGAAGCCAGCCGCCCTCCTCCGGCCGGGAGACCGGCTCGTCGGCGGGACGCGGCTGATGCTGCGCAGGCTGGTGCCGGTCCTGTTGACCGCGGCCGTCGTGGCTCTGGGGGTCGCCGCGCTGGTCATCCGGCCAGCCGCCGGAGCGCCGGAGAAGACCGTGGACTACGTGGTGTTGGCCGGCGTACCCGGGCTGCGCTGGGACGACGTCGACCCGATAACCACCCCGACGCTCTGGCGGATGGCCGAGCGCGGTGCGATCGGGTCCCTCTCGGTCCGGTCGGCACGGCAGCCGACCTGCCCGGTGGACGGCTGGCAGACCCTCGGTGCCGGCAACTTCGCGGCCTGGGACAGCGGTGCGGTGACGGGCCGGTGCCCCGCGCCGGACATCGCCATCGAACAGCCGGACGGGATCAGCGCCAACCTGCCCGACCAACGGGCCACGGTGAGCAACAACCAGGACAAGATGCGCTGGGGTACGGTGCCCGGCGCGCTGGCCGAGTCGGTCCGCTGCACCGTCGCGGTCGGTCCCGGTGCCGCCATCGCCGCCGCCCGTCCGTTCGGCCGGGTCGACCGGTACGCCGAGAGCCTGCCGGCCGATCCGACCGAGCTGCTCGGCCTCTGCGTACTCAGCATCATCGACCTCGGCACCGTCGCCGGGGACGACCCGGCCCTCCGCGCCGCCGCCGCACGCCGGGCCGACGTGGCACTGGCCCGGGTGCTGGCCGCCCGGCCCAAGCGGTCGCTGGTGATGGTGGCCGGAATCTCCGACACCGACCAGTCGTCGCGGCTGCACGTGGTGGTGGCGGACGGCCCCGGCTGGGAACGGGGCTGGCTCACCTCACGGAGCACCGGCCGGGAAGGCTACCTGCAACTGGTCGATCTGGCGCCCACCGCACTGGCGGCGGCCGGCAGGCCGGCTCCCGAGCAGCTCTTCATCGGTCAGCCGGCGACCGTCGTCGACGGCCGCCCGGCCGACCTGCCCACGGCGATCGCCGCCCCAGCGGACGCCGACCGGGAGGCTCGGGCCCAACAGCGGGTCGCGAGCTGGTTCTTCCTACTGCTGGCCGGACTGCAGTGCCTGCTCGCGGTGGCCGTCGTGCCGCTGCTACGCCGGGCACGGCGCGATGCCGGCCCGTCCGGGCCCACACCGGTGCCTCGACGGGTGGTCGCGACGGTAGAGGTCCTGCTCATCGCCGCCGCGCTCGCGATTCCCGCCGCCCTGCTGGCCGACGTGGTGCCGTGGTGGCGGGGGGAGCACGCCGGCATCTACTTCGCTCTGGTCACCGCTGTGCTTCTCGCCGTGGCCACCGCCGCGGTCCGGCTCGCCCGGGCGTACCAGCAGACGCTGTGGCCGCTGGGCAGCGTCGCCGCGCTGGCCGCGCTCATCGTCGGTGCGGACGTGGTCACCGGCGCCCAACTCCAGCTCAACGGCGTGATCGGTTACTCGGCGCTGGAGGGCGGCCGGTACGCCGGACTGGGCGTCGTCGGGCTCGGCGTCTTCGTCGCGGGCAGCCTGCTGACCGCGGGCTGGCTCGCGCAGCGGGTCCGGCGCAGTTGGCGACCGGCGGTCGTCGTCGGAGTCGGCGTGCTCGGTGTGATCGTGGTGGGAAGTCCCTATCTGGGTGCCGACCCGGTGGGAGCGGTCGCGTTGACCGCCGGGGTCAGCATCGCCGCCGCGATCAGCACCGGCGGGTGGCTGACCCTCGGCCGGCTGGCCTGGGCCACCATCGCCGGTCTCGCGGTGACCATCGGATTCGCGGTACTCGACCTGCGGCAGCCGGCCGACCAGCGCGGCAGCCTGGGCCGGTTCCTCAGTGCCGTCGGTGACGGTACCAGCGGGCTGACGGTGCACCGGTCCGGAGCCTCGAACATGGCCGCCCTGGCCGGTAGCCCGTTGACCGTGCTCGCCCTGGTCGGCGTGGTGCTGGTGTGGTTCGCCCTGTTACGCCCCTGGGGTGGGCTCAAGCGGCTCTTCGGGATCTATCCGGCGGTTCGGGCCGGTATGGCCGGTATCACCGTGGCTACCCTGATCGGCGGGCTGCTCGGTGGATCCGCGCTCAACGTCGCCGGTGCCGCCGCGGCGCTGACCGTGCCGATGGCCGCCCTCGCCGCGCTCCGGGTACTCGACCACGCCACCGACCGGACCATGCCGCCGATGACGTCGTGGCCGGTGGAAACGACAGCGTCGTCCGGCACGGCGGTGGAGGCCGGCGACGACCGGTCCGGTACGGCGGTGGAGACGAGCGACGACCCGTCCGGTACGGCGGCGGAGCCTGGGGACGACCCGTCCCGTACCGCCGGAAAATCCGGACCGGCGCAGTCGTCGGCCGAGGTGGCGGCGGGCTGACCAGCCTCCGGTACGACGTGGGAACGGGTGCGGCCAGCACCTCTGCCGGGGTTGGTGTTACCGTGGAATCCCGTGGATCGCGTAGATCACTTCTCTGATCGGACACCGGTCTGCACCACCGCGACGAACGACCACGGGAGCAGGCCTTGGCCCCATCAGTACGCACGACCCGGCACATTTTCGTCACCGGGGGGGTCGCCTCCTCGCTCGGCAAGGGGCTGACGGCCTCCAGCCTGGGGAATCTACTAACGGCACGCGGCCTACGGGTCGTGATGCAGAAGCTCGACCCGTACCTCAACGTCGACCCCGGGACGATGAACCCGTTCCAGCACGGTGAGGTCTTCGTCACCGACGACGGCGCCGAGACCGATCTCGACGTCGGGCACTACGAGCGGTTCCTCGACCGCGCGCTGTCCGGGAAGGCGAACGTCACCACCGGTCAGATCTACTCCGAGGTGATCGCCAAGGAGCGCCGAGGGGAGTACCTCGGCGACACCGTCCAGGTGATCCCGCACATCACGAACGAGATCAAGGCCCGGATCCTGGCGATGGCCGATCCCGACGAGGACGGCCGTACCCCGGACGTGGTGATCACCGAGGTCGGCGGCACCGTCGGCGACATCGAGTCGCTGCCGTTCCTGGAGGCGATCCGCCAGGTCCGGCACGATCTCGGCCGGGACAACTGCTTCTACCTGCACGTATCCCTGGTGCCCTACCTGGCGCCGTCCGGGGAGTTGAAGACCAAGCCCACCCAGCACTCGGTCGCCGCGCTGCGCAACATCGGCATCCAGCCGGACGCCATCGTCTGCCGGTCGGACCGGGAGATTCCCGACAAGCTCAAGCACAAGCTGTCGCTCTACTGCGACGTCGACCGCGAGGCGGTCATCGCCGCTCCGGACGCGCCGAGCATCTACGACATCCCCAAGGTGCTGCACCAGGAAGGGCTGGACGCCTACGTGGTGCGCCGGCTCGGGCTCTCCTTCCGGGACGTCTCGTGGCAGAGCTGGGACGACCTGCTCGACCGGGTGCACCATCCGCACCACACGGTCCGGGTCGCGCTCGTCGGCAAGTACGTCGACCTGCCCGACGCGTACCTGTCGGTGAGTGAGGCGATCCGGGCGGCCGGGTTCGGCCACCGGGCCCGGGTCGAGTTGCACTGGGTACCGAGTGACGAGTGTGTGACCTCCTCCGGCGCCGCCAGCGCCCTGGCCGGCGTCGACGGCATCGTCATCCCCGGCGGGTTCGGCGTACGCGGCATCGAGGGCAAGATCGGTGCGGCTCGCTACGCCCGCGAGAACGGCATTCCGATCCTGGGCCTCTGCCTGGGGTTGCAGTGCATGACCATCGAGGTCGCCCGGCACCTGGCCGGACTGGACGGCGCCAACTCGTTGGAGTTCGACGAGAAGGCCCGGCACCCGGTGATCGCCACGATGGCGGACCAGGAGGACATCGTCGCCGGCAAGGGGGACCTGGGCGGCACGATGCGACTCGGTGCGTACCCGGCGAAGCTGGCCGAGGGTTCACTGGTCGCGCAGGCGTACGGCGACACGGAGGTCAGCGAGCGGCACCGGCACCGGTACGAGGTGAACAACGCCTACCGGGACGCGCTCACCAAGGCGGGGCTGCACATCTCCGGCACCTCGCCAGACGGACGATTGGTCGAGTTCGTGGAGCTGGACCGGTCGGTGCACCCGTTCTTCGTGGCGACCCAGGCCCATCCCGAACTGAAGAGCCGGCCGACCCGGCCGCATCCGCTGTTCGCCGCGTTCGTCGCCGCCGTCGTCACGTACTCGGCGGCGGACCAGCTTCCGGTGGAGATGGCGCCGGCCGGTGCGACCCCGGTGCCGGACGCGTCCGGATCGGGACGGGCGACGGCGGCGACGGCCGAGCCGGTCGGCCCGACCGACCCGGCAGAGCCGGCCGACCCGACGGGTCACAACGGCCAGGTCCGGACCGCACGGGCGAGTTCGTCGTCGTGACCGGCGGACCGGACACGGTGGGTGTCGCTTCGACCCTCTCGGCGGTGCACACCTCGCCGGACGCGGCGGTGCCGCGGTGACCGTCCCGGTCGGCGGGCACGTCTACGAGGTGCGCGACCGGCAGGAGCGGTTCCACGGCAAGATCTTTTCGGTGGTCACCGACCAGGTCACGATGCCGGGCGGCCGGGTGGTGGCCCGGGACTACGTGCGACACATCGGCGCGGTGGGCGTGCTGGCCCTCGACGACCGGGGACGGGTCGTGCTGATCCGGCAGTACCGGCACCCGCTCCGCCGGGTCATCTGGGAACTGCCGGCGGGACTGGTCGACGTCGAGGGGGAGGCCCTGCCGGCGAGCGCGCTGCGTGAGCTCGGCGAGGAGGCCGACCTCCGCGCCGGCCAGCTCGACCTGCTGGTCGACGTGCACACCTCGCCGGGGTACTCGGACGAGTTGATCCGGATCTTCCTGGCCCGGGAACTGTCGGAGCTGCCGCCGGATCGGCGGCACGAACGCCGGGACGAGGAGGCGGAACTGGAGGTCGTCCGGGTCGACCTGGACGACGCCGTGTCGATGGTCCTGGCCGGCGAGATCACCAACGTGGCCTGCGTCACCGGGGTGCTCGCGGCGGCGCGTGCCCGGGACCGTGGCTGGTCCGGACTCCGCCCGGCCGACTCGCCCCTGCCCTGACCCGGTCGCCCTGGGCTGTCCTGCCCGGTGGGGCGGGGACAGTGCCGGGCGCCCGGCCGGGCGTGGACCGAACTCGCGCGCGGGGCGTTCCGGGCGGCCGCGTGGTGTCCGACCGGGGACGGGCGGTTTGGCGGGTCGGTTCGGCTGACATACCGTCAAGGTTGCCGGTTACCCGCTGTCACAGTGCTGGCTGCCGGGTCAGCACAGCGGTCCTAGACTTCCGCGGGCGGGACGGTGGCCGCGGCGGCAACGGAGCCGCCGCGCGTCGCGCGGTCGGGGTCGGCAGCCCCGGAGAGAGGTGTCTGGAATCGTGAAGGTCGGAATTCCCCGCGAGATCAAGAACCGCGAGTACCGGGTGGCGATCACCCCGGCCGGGGTGCACGAGTTCGTTCGCGCTGGCCACGAGGTTTTCGTGGAGACCGGCGCCGGAGTCGGGTCGTCGATCAGCGACGACGAGTTCGCGGCGGCCGGTGCCACGATTCTGGGTGACCCGGACGACGTGTGGGGCACCGCGGAACTGGTCCTCAAGGTCAAGGAGCCGATCGCCGAGGAGTACCACCGGATGCGCGAGGGGCAGGTGCTCTTCACCTACCTGCACCTGGCCGCCGGCAAGGCGTGCACGGACGCGTTGCTCGACCGGAAGGTGACCGGGATCGCGTACGAGACCGTCGAGCTGCCGGACCGGTCGTTGCCGCTGCTCGCCCCGATGTCCGAGGTCGCCGGCCGGCTGGCGCCGCAGGTGGGCGCGTACCACCTGATGCGCAGCGGGGGCGGGCGTGGAGTGCTGCTGGGCGGCGTCTCCGGCGTCTACGCCGCCAAGACCGTCGTGATCGGTGCCGGGGTATCCGGCCGGAACGCGGCAGCGATCGCGCTCGGCCTGCAGGCCGAGGTGCTGCTGCTGGACCGGGCCATCGGGCAACTGCGCCAGGCCGACGCGATCTACCGGGGGCATCTCCAGACGGTGGCGTCGAACACGTACGAGATCGAACGGGCGGTCCTCGACGCCGACCTGGTGATCGGCGCGGTGCTGGTACCCGGTGCCAAGGCGCCCATGCTGATCAGCAACGAGCTGGTCTCCCGGATGAAGCCCGGCAGTGTGCTCGTCGACATCTCGATCGACCAGGGCGGCTGCTTCGAGGACTCGCGTCCGACCACGCACGACGATCCGGTCTACACCGTGCACAACTCCCTGTTCTACTGCGTGGCGAACATGCCCGGTGCGGTCCCGCACACCAGCACGTACGCGCTGACCAACGTCACCCTGCCGTACGCGCTGGAACTGGCCAACCGTGGCTGGCGTGAGGCCCTGCGCCGGGACCCGGCCCTGGCACTGGGTCTGAACACTCATGACGGACAGGTCACCTACGGCCCGGTCGCCGAGGCGCACGGGATGGGCGTCCTGCCGCTGGCGGACGCCCTCGGATGAGGCGAGCGGCGGGTAGCCCCGTGGCGCGGCGGGCGGCGGCTCCGGACGACGGGGCGGAGATCTGACCGGGGAGCCGGATCCGGCCGGTGACGGACCCGAACCGTCACCGGCGCTGCGGCGCGCCGTGCGGGGCTACCTCGACCACCTCACCGTCGAGCGCGGACTGTCGACCAACACGCTCTCGTCGTACCGCCGGGACCTGGAACGGTATCTGGCGACGCTGGCCGCGGACGGTGTCGAGGACCTGGCGGCGGTCGGGTCGGCGGCGATCGCCGGGCACGTCGCCCGGTTGAGGGCCGGCGACGACGGTCGTCCACCGCTCTCCGCGGCCTCCGCCGCCCGGGCCGCCAGCGCGGTCCGGGGCCTGCACCGGTTCGCGGTCCGCGAGGGCCTGGTCGGCCAGGACGCCAGCCGGGACGTACGGCCGCCGGTCCCGCCCCGGAGGCTGCCCCGGGCGCTCGACGTCACCGAGGTGGTGCGGCTGCTGGAGATGGCGGGGACGGTCGAGGCGACCGGTACCCGGGCCGCGTTGCCGCTGCGGGACCGGGCGCTGCTGGAATTCCTGTACGGCACGGGCGCGCGGATCTCCGAAGCCGTCGGCGCGGCCATCGACGACCTGGATCTGGTGGACGGGTCGGTGCTGCTGCACGGCAAGGGTGGCCGAAGCCGACTGGTTCCGGTCGGTGGATACGCCGCCGAGTCGCTGCGGGCCTATCTGGTCCGGGCCCGGCCGACGCTCGCCGCCGCCGGACGAGGCAACCCGGCCGTCTTCCTCAACGCCCGGGGCGGCCCACTGTCCCGGCAGAGCGCCTGGACCATCCTGCGCCGGGCCGCCAAGCGGGCCGGGCTGCCGGTGGAGGGGCCGCGGGCGGTGTCCCCGCACACCCTGCGCCACTCGTACGCCACCCACCTACTCGACGGCGGCGCGGACGTCCGGGTGGTGCAGGAACTGCTCGGTCACGCCTCGGTAACCACCACCCAGGTCTACACGTTGGTGACGGTGGATCGGCTCAGAGAGGTCTACGCCACCGCGCATCCCCGGGCGCGTGGCTGAACCGGGGTCACCCGGTCGTCGCCTCCGCCGGACGTCCATGCTGGTTTTCCACCGGGTCGACACGCCGAGACGGTGCCCGCTACGGTGCTGCGACGTGGCGTAGAGTCGAGTTCGGCGCGGCCTCGTGAGACGGCAACCGAGGTTCGCGGCGGCGCCGCACAGGACACCGTTCGGCTCCGTTGCCGGGCAGTCGTCGGGAGGGGGCGTACGAGGACATGGCTGGAAACGGTGACCGTGCCGAGGCGTGGACCTCGACCCTGCGCGAGCAGCAGTCCGCCTTGGATCTCGGCGCTGAGTTGGGGCCCGCGGATCCGGCCGCCTACACGATACGTAAACCGATTCCCGAGCCCATGCCGACCGACCAGCATGGTCCGGCGCGGATCCTCGCGATGGCCAACCAGAAGGGTGGCGTCGGGAAGACCACCACGACGATCAACCTCGGTGCCGCACTGGCCGAGTACGGCCGCCGGGTGCTGCTGGTCGACTTCGACCCGCAGGGGGCCCTGTCGGTCGGTCTCGGCGTCAACCCGCACAACCTCGACCTGTCGGTCTACAACCTGTTGATGCAGGACGACGTCGCGCCGGAAGACGTGCTGATCAAGACGGACGTGGCCGGGCTGCACCTGCTGCCCGCCAACATCGACCTCTCGGCGGCCGAGATCCAGCTGGTCAACGAGGTCGCCCGGGAGATGGCGCTGGCCCGGGTGCTGAAGTCGATCCGCAAGGAGTACGACTACGTCCTGATCGACTGCCAGCCGTCGTTGGGCCTGCTCGCCATCAACGCCCTGACCGTGGCGCACGGCGTGCTCATCCCGCTGGAGTGTGAGTTCTTCAGCCTCCGTGGGGTGGCCCTCCTGCTGGACACCATCGACAAGGTCCGCGAACGGCTCAACTTCGACCTGGAGTTGGAAGGCATCCTGGCCACCATGTACGACAGCCGCACCACCCACTGTCGTCAGGTGCTGCAGCGGGTGGTCGAGGCGTTCGGCGACAAGGTCTACCAGACGGTGATCACCAAGACCGTCAAGTTCCCGGAGTCGACGGTCGCCGGTGCGCCCATCACCACCTTGGACCCGGCCTCCTCCGGCGCCCGCAACTACCGCCAGTTGGCCCGAGAGGTGATCGCCGCGCAGGCCGAGCGCGAGCGGTAACTCCGTGCGCGGTTCCGGCCCGGCCGACGCCGACCGGTCTCTCGTTTCGTTCTCCGGGCTCGCGTCGATGCCCGCCGTGCTGAGGATCATCGGGTGAGTGACGGTACCGAAGCGACGCTGGTAGCTGATGGGCCGGAACCCGTGGACTACGGTCGTCGGGTGAGTTCCCCGCCCGCTGCCACGTCCTCGCCGGACCCGGTGCCGTCCGTCGCGACCGGTGCCGACGATCATGCGGTTGACGATCTTGCTACTGCGGCCCGTCCAGCCATCGGGGACGGCTCGCCGACCGAGCCGGCCGAGCCAACCGAGCCGGCAGCTGCCGGCGGCGAATCGGGACCCGACGAGGCTGCGCCAGCCGTCGACGAGGCCGGGCCGGCGGTGGACGAGGCCGGGCCGGCGGTGGACGAGGCCGGGCCGGCGGTGGACGAGGCCGGGCCGGCGGTGGACGAGGCCGAGTCGGCAAGTGGCTTCACCGTACGGCTGGCGAACTTCACCGGGCCCTTCGACCTGCTGCTCCAACTCATCGGCAAGCACAAGCTCGATGTGACCGAGGTCGCGTTGCACCAGGTGACCGACGAGTTCATCGCCTACATCCGGGCGATGGGCGACGCCTGGGACCTGGACGAGGCGAGCGAGTTCCTGGTCATCGCCGCGACCCTGCTCGACCTCAAGGCCGCCCGGCTGCTGCCGGCGGCACAGGTCGAGGACGAGGAGGACCTCGCCCTGCTGGAGGCCCGGGACCTGCTCTTCGCCCGGCTGCTCCAGTACAAGGCGTTCAAGGAGGCCGCGGCGCACATCGCGGAGCAGGAGGCGGTGGGATCGCGCCGTTACCCGCGCGCGGTCACCCTGGAGCCGCGTTACGCCGAGGCCCTGCCCGACCTGGTGCTCGGCATCGGAGTCCAACGGCTCGCCGCGCTGGCGATCAAGGCGATGACCCCGAAACAGACCCCGATGGTCTCCATCGACCACGTGCACATGGTCCGGGTCAGTGTGCGTGAGCACGCGGCGCTGTTGCGGGATCGGCTACGTAGGGCCGGTACGGCGACGTTTCGGGTGCTCTGCGCGGATTGTGAGTCCACCCTCGAAGTGGTCGCCCGGTTCCTGGCGCTGCTTGAGTTGTACCGGGAGGGGCTGGTCGGGTTCGCCCAGGTCGAGGCGCTCGGCGAGCTCACCGTACGGTGGACCGGTCCCGACGACGGCGGAGCCGAGCTGGAGATCGACGAGTACGCCGGAGCGCCCGCCCCGGACGGAGTGGCGGTGGCGGGTGCCGGGACGGACCCACCCGACATCCCGCCGGACGCGGCGAGGGACGGCGAGACGGCGGCGGACGGCGAGACGGCGGCGAACGGCCCGACGGCGGCGGACGGCGAGTCGATGGCGAACGGCCCGACGGCGACGGACGGCGAGACGACGACGAACGAGGAGGCAGGGTGACCAGCGAGAATCGGCCGGACTCCCTGGCCGAGCAGGCGGCGGCCTGGGTGCCGCCCTGGGAACGGGCAGCCGCCACAGCGCCACCGACGGAGCCCGGCGCGGACACACCGCCCTCCGAGTCGACGGCGCCCGAACCGCTGACTGCCGAAGATCCGGTGGTTCAGGATGCGGCTCGGGACGCGGCGGATCAGGAAGAATCTGCCGGCGAACCGGAGTTGGTGGATCCGGAGCCGGCTGGTTCGGGGTTGGCTGAGGAACGGAGTGTTGCGGAACTGGCGCAGCCGTCCGTCGGCGAGGACCCGGTAGCGCCGGCCGCGGCCGAGGAGCCCGACACGTCGCTGGCGGAGGCTGCCGACGTACCCGCGGATGAGGGCGGGGAGGCGGTCGGGGAGCCGGCGGCGTTGCCGGTGCCCGACGTGGCTGGCCCGCAGCCCGCGACGCTGGCGCTGGTCGACGACGACGAACTGCGCGGGGCCCTGGAGGCCATCCTGCTGGTGGTGGACGAGCCGGTCGCCGAGATCCTTCTCGCGCAGGTCCTGGAACAGCCGACGGAACGGGTGTCGGCGACCCTGGACCGGCTGGCCCGCGACTACACGGCGGCGGGTCACGGTTTTGAGCTACGTCGGGCGGCGGGTGGCTGGCGTCTCTACACCCGGCCGGAATACGCGAGCTACGTCGAGCGCTTTGTATTGGACGGGCAAACCGTACGGTTGACCCAGGCGGCGCTGGAGACGCTGGCGGTGGTGGCCTACAAGCAACCGGTGACCCGGTCGCGCATCTCGGCCATCCGGGGTGTCAACTGCGACGGGGTGATCCGTACCCTGGTCTCTCGCGGACTGGTCCAGGAGTGTGGCACCGAGCCGGAGAGCGGCGCCTTCCTGTACCGGACGACGACGCTGTTCCTGGAGAAACTCGGGCTCGACACCGTCGACCAACTACCGCCGCTGGCCCCGTTCCTGCCCGACGACGTGGAAGAGATTGCAGATGCCCCACGATGACAACCGCGGCGCCCCCGGCGCCGAGCGCCTGCAGAAGGTGCTCGCCGCCGCTGGCGTCGGCTCCCGACGTGCCTGCGAGGACCTGATCTTCCGGCGCCGGGTCACCGTGGACGGGCAGGTCGCCCAGCTCGGCGACAAGGTCGATCCCAGCTCCGCCGTCATCTACGTCGACGGCGAGCGGCTGGTCACCGACACCCGCCTGATCTACCTGGCGATGAACAAGCCGCGCGGCGTGGTCTCGACGATGGCGGACGAGAAGGGACGCACCGCGCTGGGAGACTTCCTCGGCCGGGTCGAGGAGCGGGTCTACCACGTCGGTCGCCTCGACGCGGACAGCGAGGGACTGCTGCTGCTCACCAACGACGGCACGCTCGCGCACCGCCTGATGCACCCGTCGTACGGGGTGTCGAAGACGTACCTGTGTGAGGTGGCGGGGCCACTGGCCCGGAACGCCGGCCGGCGGCTGTTGGCCGGGGTCGAGTTGGCGGACGGCCCGGCACGGGTGGACGAGTTTCGCCTCGTGGACACGCTGGGACGTACGGCCCAGGTGGAGTTGACCCTGCACGAAGGGCGCAATCACATCGTGCGGAGGCTGTTGGACGAGGTCGGACATCCCGTATCGCGGCTGATACGTACCGCGATCGGTCCGATCCGGCTCGGTGACCTGCGCCCCGGCCGTACCCGTCGGTTGACGAACGCCGAGGTCGCGGCGCTCTTCAAGGCGGTCGGCGACTGAGGCTGGCGCGGCCCTCGGACGTTGCCCGGAACGTCGCCTGGATGCCGCGTGGCGGCCTGGCGGCCCTGGCTGGTTGGCCCGCTCCCGGCCGACCCCGTCGCACGCGTACGGGATGCGGCTGAGCGTGGGCTGATGTCGGGCTCGGTCGGCCCGCAGCGGTGAGGTGGACGCCCGCTGTCGGGTGCGTGGCCATCCGATGTCGGGCCGGCGCTCGTCTCCGTTGCGGCGGTGGCCGGTCGGGCGCGGACCGGTACGGCGGACGGGGCATGATGGACAGCGAAACGCGGAGGCGCCGCCACGGCCGGCTGCCCGCAGGACTCGGCAGCGCCGGGCAGATTGCCCCTTGATCGGTGAAGGAGAGAACGGTGGCGGAAAAGGAACGGACCAGGCGATGTGTGGTCGCCGTGGATGGCCCGTCCGGTTCGGGAAAGTCCACCGTCTCCCGGCGGCTGGCAACCGCGCTCGACGCTCGCTATCTGGACACCGGGGCGATGTACCGGGCGGTGACCTGGGCGGTACTGCGGTCCGGGGTCGACCCGCAGGACGCCGAGGCGGTCACCAAGGTGGCGGGGGAGACAGATCTCAAGATCGGTGTGGATCCGGAGGCGTCGAGCGTGACCGCGGACGGGATCGCCATCGACCGGGATATCCGGGGGCCCGAGGTCACGGGCGCGGTGTCGGCGGTGTCGGCGGTGCCTGCCGTACGGGAACAGCTCGTCGCCCTGCAACGGGAGATCATCGAGGCGGCCGGCCGGATCGTGGTGGAGGGCCGGGACATCGGTTCGGTGGTGGCGCCGGATGCCGACCTCAAGGTCTACCTGACCGCCTCGGCCGAGGCGCGGGCACACCGGCGCAGCGCGGAGAACTCCGCAGACCTCTCGGCCACCGCGGCCGATATCGCCCGACGTGACCGGCTCGATTCCACCCGCGCCGCCGATCCATTGCGACAGGCGCCGGACGCGGTGGTGCTCGACACCACCGCACTGGGCATCGACGAGGTCGTGGCCCGGCTGCACGAACTGCTCGCCGGACGGCGGCCGGGCCAGTGACCCGGTGGCGTGGCTGGATCGGTGAGGTAGCGGACCGGGATCGCACCCGGCAGGGCAAGGAGGCGGCGTGAGCACGGGGGACGGTTGGATCGAACTGCGGGAGCCGGACGTCGACGAGGCCGAGGAGACCGGCCCGATGCCGGTGGTGGCCGTGGTCGGACGCCCGAACGTCGGCAAGTCGACCCTGGTGAACCGGATCATCGGTCGGCGGCAGGCGGTCGTGGAGGACACCCCCGGGGTGACCCGGGACCGGATCCCGTACGACGCGCAGTGGTCGGGCCGGCAGTTCACGGTGGTCGACACCGGCGGTTGGGAGCCGGACGCGAAGGACCGCGCCGGCGCGATCGCGGCCCAGGCCGAGATCGCCGTCGCGACGGCCGACGTCGTGCTGTTCGTGGTGGATGCCGTGGTCGGGGCCACCGACGTCGACGAGGCGGCGGTACGGATGCTGCGGCGCAGTGCCAAGCCGGTCCTGCTCGTCGCGAACAAGGCCGACAACGCGGCCACGGAGGTCGAGGCGACGTCGTTGTGGTCGCTCGGTCTCGGCGAGCCCCGTCCCGTCTCCGCGTTGCACGGCCGGGGCTCCGGTGACCTGCTGGACGCGATTCTCGAGGCGCTGCCGGACGCGCCGCCGATCAGCGAGTTCGGTCCGCGAGGGCCGCGCCGGGTGGCCCTGGTCGGCCGTCCCAACGTGGGCAAGTCCAGTTTGCTCAACCGGCTGGCGAAGGAGGAGCGGTCGGTGGTGGACGCCGTCGCCGGCACCACCGTCGACCCGGTCGACAGCCTGGTGGAGATCGGTGGCGAGACCTGGCAACTGGTCGACACCGCCGGGCTGCGCAAGCGGGTCGGCAAGGCCAGCGGTACGGAGTACTACGCCAGCCTGCGTACCGCCGCCGCGATCGAGGCGGCGGAGGTGGCGGTGGTGTTGCTCGACGCCAGCGAGCCGATCAGTGAACAGGACCAGCGGATCCTGACCACGGTCACCGAGACCGGTCGGGCTCTCGTCATCGCCTTCAACAAGTGGGACCTGGTCGACGAGGACCGGCGTTACTACCTGGACAAGGAGATCGAGCGTGAACTGCGCCGGATCCCCTGGGCGATCCGGGTGAACGTATCGGCCAAGACCGGTCGGGCCGTGGACAAGCTCGCACCGGCGCTCCGTACCGCCCTGGCGAGCTGGGAGACGCGGGTACCGACCGGGCAGCTCAACCAGTGGCTCACCGCCCTGGTCCAGGCGACACCGCACCCCGTGCGGGGCGGCCGGGCACCACGGATCCTCTTCGCCACCCAGGCGGGCATCTCCCCGCCGCGTTTCGTGCTCTTCACCACAGCACCGCTCGACGCCGGCTACCAGCGGTTCATCGAGCGCAAGCTCCGGGAGGAGTTCGGCTTCGTCGGCAGCCCGGTGGAGGTGTCGGTGAAGCCGAGGAAGAAGATCGGTGCGGGCGGTCGCGGAAAGCCGCACGGCTGATTGTCGTACGGCCTCCGGTGAATAGGTCGTAACGTGCCCCTGCACGGCGTCGATCCTGGCGTCTGACCCTTCACGGGGGCTGCCTGGTCTCGTCCGTCCCAATGGTCCCGTCGGTTGGAGTACCGACGGGACCACTGGCACGCCCACGCCACCTGTTCAATTCAACCTATCTTCCTAGGATGCGTTAGAGGGTGTGTCGGGGTCGTAACGGACCGAGGTCGGCCGACGGAGGACGGTAGGCCTGTGCGCGTACGAAACGGTCCTGCGCTACGCTGTACCGGCTGTCGTACGGAGCACCGGACAACAGCAACGGGACGTGGCGCAGTTTGGTAGCGCACTTGACTGGGGGTCAAGGGGTCGTCGGTTCGAATCCGGCCGTCCCGACAGCGAGAGGGTTTCCGCAGGTCAGCGACTTGCGGGAGCCCTCTTTTCATAGCTCGGCATGAATGCCCGGTCTAGCACGCCGCTGTTGGACTCCTTGACTCGGGCAGGTTGCCATGCCACTACTGGATCTTCACAAGCTCACCGCCGGCCTGTCGCGGGGCTGGGCCGGGTTCCTACGGGACTGGGACCGGTCACTGCGCGCCGGGAACTACCCACAGACCACCCGCTACAACTACCTGCTCGCCGCCGCCCAACTCGGCCGCTATCTGGGGGAGCACTCCCCGGACCCGGACGCGGCAGAGGCGGCCGATGACCCGTGCCTGGTGACCCGGGCACACGTGGAGGCGTTCCAGGCCTGGATGATCGAGACCAGATCCGCGTCGACCGCACTGAACAAGCACAAGGGACTACAGCAGTTCTTCAAGTGGCTGCTCGTCGACGAGCAGGCGATCGACCGCTCGCCCATGGAACGGGTCCGGCAGCCGAAGACACCGCGGAAGCTGATCCCGGTCATGCGTGACGAGGACACCGGCAAGCTCCTCGACGCATGCAAGGGAAAGGGGTTCACCAACCTGCGCGATGAGGCGCTGATCCGGTTGTACTGCAACACCGGTGCCCGGCTGTCCGAGGTCGGCAACCTC
>NZ_JBHSPR010000099.1:0-6500 GCF_042658085.1 Plantactinospora solaniradicis
GGTCTGTTTGCCGCCGGTGCCGCCGGTCACCGGCTGGCGGTTGTCGACCCGGCTGCCCCGATCTGTTCGACGGCCGGCGAAGATAGGGTGCAGCCAGCGCGCACAGCGCCACCACGATCCCGGCCGCGCTGCCGAGCTTGTCCGCTTTGTCCAGCCCGACCACGAACAGGTACGTCACTGTCCCGGCGAGCACGGCGAGGAAGATCCCCCGGCTGATCCACGTCCACATCCCAACCGGACGGAGCATCCGCGGTTCCCTCACCTTCGCGTGATGAGACTGCTACGCCCAGTATATTTGTGTGTCGCCACTCAGTTGACCAGCTCCTCGGTGGCCTTCCGGCCCGCGCCGGCATCGATGCGCGACCAGCTCGTCCAAATTTGATCGCCCGGGGCCATCGCCGACACCATCACGGCGACCAGCTTGGACCCGGTGCTCATGACCACCCCATCGAGCGTCAGCTCAACGTCCAGACCTCGGCTGGACGGCATGATCATCGTCGTTTGGATCTGGTGACACGGTTTCTACCGGCACCCCTGTTCGAACAGGCTGCGGAGGGGTCAGTGCCGGCTGTCTGAGTCAGTGGTGGCCAGCCGCGTTCACCGTCAACGGGCACACGTTCGGCACCGCCGGGCATTGCATGATGCGGGCGGGGTCGGTCCGCTGCGTCGTGGTGCCGGGTCGAGCCCGGCCTGTTTGAGGATCTTCCACACGGTGCTGGCGGCTACCTGGTAGCCCAGGCCGATCCGTTCGCCTTGGATGCGCCTGTGTCCCCAGGTGTGGTTCTCTGCGGCCAGGCGTAGGACGAGGTCGCGGATCTGTGCGGCGATTGGTGGGCGGCCAGTCCTGGTGTGTGGGTGGGTCCAGTGCCGGGCGATGAGTTGGCGGTGCCAGCGCGGCGGTGTGGCCGGGGCGACGAAGAAGGCCGACCACCGCTCGCGGGGGAGTAGCCGGGACAGCGCCGCGAGCACGAATCGATCTTCCTGACGGAGGTCCGGACGGTGCACCTGCCGGCGTAGGACCGAGACCTGGTGTCGGAGCACGAGATCTGGCGCAGCAGTTGGCACAGCAAGGAGGCCTTCACATCGGGCTCGTTGTCGCCGCTGGTCGGTCTGCGTCGCACAAACCTTCGCCCAGTGACCGTGGTCCCTCAATGCCGCGTGGGCTCGTCCCGACCCTGCTTGACGAGCCGCCTGCTGATCTCAGGCGGCGAGGAGTATCACCGGGCGGTCGATCCGGCGGGTTCAGTAGGCCGGCGTCAGCGGTTCGGGAGGGCGCCCACGGTCGCGCACCGTGTCCGCGACGGCAACCCCGCCCAGCACCAGACCGGTCACGGTCGCGCCGGCCAGGATCGGCAGGTGCATTACGCCCGGACCCACTGCTGCCAGTGCGAGGATCCCGATCAGCCGTGAAGTCGAGATCCGGCGGAAGACCTCGTACTCGAGCATGGCTCGACCGGCGAGGAACAGTGCCGGACCGCCCAGGCTGGTGATGACCCAGCCTGTTGCCGGATCACCGGTCGGATCCCGGATGACGAGGTCGAAGCCGGCGGCGGTGACGACGACGCCGGCGACCATCACCGCGTGGTTGTACGGCGAACTCTGGCTGAACCGGGCGGGCCGCCGAGAGGCGGCGATCGCGGCCGGCAAGAGCTGCCCAGCGCGGTGTACATAGATCCGCCACAGCAGGATGGTGGTGCCGAGGGTCACCGCGAACGCCGCGAGGTGTACCGGGCTGAACTCGCTGCGACTCATCGCCAATCCGATGATCAGGATCGCGTCGCCGAGCGAGACGACGAAGAACTGCTGGAACCGCTCGCCGAGGTGCTCGGCCACGCTGAGGAGTTGCGCGCCGCGGACCCGGTGCCCTCCGGGTACCCAAAAGCGCAGCCCGAGTCCGATGCCGTCGATGGCCAACGCGACCGTCCAGAGGACGAGCTGCCAGGTGCCGCCGAGTACGCCGCCAGCCAGCCATGGCACGGCGGAGGTGGTGAACCAGATTATGACCTGGACCGCCCGCTGGAACTCGACGGGCTGGCGTCGCAGGACGGGAGCCAGGAGAAGCCCACGACTCAGATGGATCCCGACGTATCCGGCCGCGAAGATGAGACCCTGCTGAGCGAAGGCACCCGGTATGGCGGCGGCCATCAGCAGGCTGCCGACGATGGCCATGACGGTGACGCCCTGGATCACCGGCTGTTTCGGATCGTAGAGGTTGGTGATCAGGAGGGTTGCGCCCCACACCCAGCAGAGTGCCATCAGCAGGATCAGGGCGCGGTACGCGTCACTCCAGCCCGGGTTTCCCATCAGCCGCTGCGAGATCAGGGCCAGGACGACGATGTACACCAGGTCGAAGAAGAGTTCCAGCATCGTCGGACGGCGGGCGTTCTCGGGACGGGATGTCAACATTCGTCAACCTGGTGATCGAAATCGGGCCGCCTGCTCACCGACCGGGCTAGACCTCAGTTTCACACCCATGGCCGGGCGGAGACTGCGAAATCCGGACGCTGCCAGGGTGGAGGAGGCCCGAGCCCGCTCGCCCGGCTAGCGGCGCTCGCTGATCGTGGCCAGCATCGGCATGGGGCTCGTGTTCGTCGCGACCTCGCCGTCGTGCCGGGCTTGGTGGGCCGGCGGACTTCGGCAAGGCCGCCGGGACCAACGACACGATCCGCGAAGTCGGCGGGGCGCTCGGCGTGGCCGTGCTCGTCAGCGTGGACCGGCACCACGTCTGCGGCACGACGCGCTGTCGGATGATGGCCAGGTGTCGACCTGAAGATCGGCGTCAACGGCCGCCGTTGGGTCGGGTTGGGGAAGGGCAGGGGACGGCTGCGGTACTGCGAGTTTGACATTGAGGCGCGGGGACGAGGCGCAGCCGCCCGAACCCGCCGCGCGGCGATCCGCCTGCCTCGACTCGCTGACGCCGAGCGGAGCCAGCCGCGCCAAGTGGGGGAGCGGCGGGGCAGGGTGCTCGGCACGAATTCGTCGAGAGGGTCTTCCTCGGCGTGGGAGATCGGGCCTGGCGGCCTGCTCGCCGAGACACGCCGGACGGGATGACGATCGACGGCGTACCGCGTTCCGGCGTGGACCGTGTTGGCCGGCGCGGTTAGTGGGCCTGGCTCTGTCGGGCGGCCTCGACGATTCGCCGATTGCCGTGAAGTGCCTGTGCCGGGCGCCGGCGCGGCCGACGATTCGAGTGTGTGGGAGAAGGTCGACGTGCCCTGGTTCGGTGGCCCGGTCGATGGCCGATCCCTGTCCGTACCCCCCTCTCGACGACGACGGGCTTCCCCCGCGACAGATCTCTCAGTGGGTGTTTGAGAAGGGGCTATGAGGTCCGCGGTTGGTAGCTGTTGCGTGGTTGGTGCGCCTCGGGTGAGGCGGCGGGTCATGGTGTTGACGGCGGTCGAGCGGATCATGCCTCGCTCGGTGGGGTCGTCGCGTTCGGTGGTGGCGTCGGCGGCGTACATCGCGAGGATGGTGAGGGCGGCCAGGGCGAGCGGACCTGGTGCTGGTTCAGCCCGACCTGGCCCTTGGCTGCCTGGAACACGTCTTCGACGGTCCAACGGCTCCCGGCGACTCGCACGAGCTGCGTGAGTCTGGTCGGCTGTGGGGTCCAGCAACGGTAGGAGGTCAGGTCACCGGTGGTGGCGTTGCGTCTTAGATCGACAGGCTGTGCCGGCTGACGGCAATGCCACCGCCGTGACCCCGACAACAACGGCGGCTGAGACAGCGTCCCAGGACAGGTCACCGGTGCCGCGAGCCGACCGATCCGGACGGAGCGCGGCATGGCTGGCCGGTCTTCCTTCGACCGCCTGGAATCCTGAGCCCATGGGTCAGGTCAAAATGCGAACGCCGGATCGGATCCTCTCCGTCCGGCGCCTGTCGATCTCGCTGGCCGCCGGCGCCGTAGTCGCCGTGGCCGTCGCGGTGCTCGGGTTCCCCGAACTGTTTCCGCTGGTCGGTTGGAACGTGGCCGCCACCGTCGTACTGGTTTGGGTCTGGCGGATCAGTTGGCATCAGGGGCCGGAGGGCACCGAGCGACTCGCCGAGGAGGAGAGCCGGTCACGCTCCACCGACGGCGCGGTGCTGATCGCTGCAGTGGCCAGCCTCGGCGCTGTGGCCTGGGCGCTCGTTCACTCCTCGCGCAACCAGGACGCGCTCGCGGTCACTCTGGTCATCGTGAGTGTGCTCACGGCGATCCTGTCCTGGGGATTGATGAACACCGTATTCGCCCTCAAGTACGCGCGCATGTTCTACCTTGAGGATGGCGGGATCGACTTCAAGCAGAGCGAGCTACCGGCCTACACCGACTTCGCCTACCTGGCGTTCACCGTCGGCATGTCCTTTGCCGTGTCGGAGAGCGAACCCGCCAGTACGCGGATCCGGAAGACCGCCCTCGGTCACGCGCTGCTGTCCTACCTGTTCGGCACGGTCATCCTCGCCGTGGCCGTGAACCTGGTGACAGGCCTGGGCGGGTCCTGATCAACAGGCCTCACGCCGCAGAACCCGGCGGCACGGTCGGTCCACGGAGGCGCGACCGTTGGCGATATGCGTCCCGTCCCCCGCCGCTCGGTGTCACGCTGATGCGGTATCACGGAGTGAGGAGCCGCGAAGGATGGGGACCAGGACCGCAGCGGACGGGATCCCTTGCGCACAGCGTTGATCGTGCTGACCGCGGTCGGCGCGGCCGTGGTGGTGGACCTGTTGACCGGCGTGCTGGTCCGTCGGTTCGCCCGTGGCCGCTACCAGTGGCTGCTGACCCCACTGCGCCAGGCCTGCCGCCGTCCGACCACGGTGGTGCTGCTGCTCGCGGCACTGTACTTCGCGCTGTCACCGGGCGGGACCGAGTGGGTCCGCGTGGTTCGCCATGTCATCCTGCTGCTGTTGATCGCCAGCGCCGGATGGCTGGTGGTCAAGGCGCTGCACGTCGCCGAGGACGTCGCGTTTAGCCGGCTGCCGGGCGAGACGGTCGCCGACCGCAGAATCCGCCGTGCCCGTACCCAAATCCGCCCGGTACGCCGGCTGACGTCGGCTGTCGTCATAGTGGTGGCGGTCGGTCTGATCCTGGTCACCTTCCGGCCCGTACGCTCGTTCGGGCTCACCTTCCTGACCTCGGCCGGCGTGATCGGCGCGCTGATCGGCCTGTCCGCCCGGACCGCGCTCGGCAACGCCTTCGCCGGCATCCAGGTCGCCTTCGCGGACAGTCTGCATGTCGACGACGTGCTGGTGATAGACGGCGAATGGGGACGGGTCGAGGAGGTGAAGCTGACCAACGTGGTGATCCGGCTCTGGGACGACCGGATGCTCGTCCTGCCCACCACCTACTTCACCGAACACACCTTCCAGAACTGGACGCGGCACGAGACCCGGGTGGTCGGCGAGATCCGTATCCACGTGGATCACACCGCCGACCTGGACGACCTCCGGCAGGTGACCAGACGGCTCGTCGAGTCGTCGCCGCTGTGGGACCGGCACCAGTGGGTGTTGCAGATGGTCGACGCCACCCCGCAGACCGTGGTCATCCAGGTCCAGGCCTCCGCCGCAGACGGGCCGAGCGCCTGGGATCTCCGCTGCGACCTTCGCGAGGGCCTGATCCATTACCTGCGGAACACCCATCCGCAATGGCTGCCCCGCACCCGTGGCGAGTACCAGCCCTGAGGCCCGTCCAGCGGCGACTGCGCTCGCTCGCCACGTCTAGAAGGTCGCGAGTCCCCTGCCTCTCGCTGCCGAATGGTAGCGCCAAACAGGGCGACGGCTAGCGGCTGCCGCGACCGCCGACGAGTTCCTCGGGTGAGTGTCCGAGAACGGGTTATGGGACTCGCTGGTGGTAGGTGCGGCGCTGTTGGGCGGGTGGCTGGTGCGCCTCGGGCGAGGCGGCGGGTCATGGTGTTGGTCGCGGTCCAGCGGATCATCGGTTCGGAGGTGGCGGGGTCGCGTTCGTAGGCGCGGGCGAGGCGGCGGTGTGCGGTGAGCCAGGCGAAGGTCCGCTCGACCGGCCACCGTCGGGGATCAGGACGAAGGGCCGGTGTTAGGGCAGTAGGTTGAGGTCCTGTCGGGCTTGGTCGACTTGGTCCTGCCAGATCCACAGTCGGTGTGGTGGCGGGATCTGGTGGTAGTCGTAGAGCCCGACCTCGGGGCGGGTGCGGAGGTCGACGCAGACGCGCTGGAATGCCTTGGTTATGGCGTCGGCGGGGTCGTCGAGGGTGCGGGCGCCGAGTTTGACACAGGCACGGCATCCGTAGGCGAGGAGTAGATCATCTGCGAACTCGGCCCACGCGCCGACTCGTTGCGTCCAGGCGGACTCGGCGGCGTCGGGGAGTAGGTGTAGGTCTTCGTCGCGGGGGATGGACGGGTAGATGAGGAACATCGCCGCCCAGCCGGAGGCGACCATGTCGAGATTGAATGTTCGCCGGTAGCGGTGACTGCGGCGCTGCGGCGGCTGCCGTTGTCGGCTCCGCCTGAAAACTGACCATGTGGTTCCGGCTGAATCGGGACCACCTCCTGAA
>NZ_JBHSPR010000100.1:0-34962 GCF_042658085.1 Plantactinospora solaniradicis
GGTCTGTTTGCCGCCGGTGCCGCCGGTCACCGGCTGGCGGTTGTCGACCCGGCTGCCCCGGGACCACTACGTCCGGGTGGACGCCAACGACTATTCGGTGGATCCGGCGGTGGTCGGTCGACGGGTCGACATCACAGCCGACGCCGACCAGGTCAACGTGTCCTGCGACGGACGGCCGGTCGCCTCACACGACAGGTGTTGGGCCGCTGGTCAGACCATCACCGACCCGGTCCACCGCGACGCGGCGGCCCGGCTGCGGCAGGCCCACCGTCTGGCATCTGTCAGGCCGGTCGTCACCGAGGTGCAACACCGGACCCTCACCGACTACGACCGCGTGTTCGGTATCGAGATTGAGGAGGTGATGGCCTGATGCCCGTCAAGACCAGCCGGAACGTGGCCTCGGAGCTCGCGTTCCTCACCCGGGCGTTGAAAGCCCCATCCCTGGCCGCCTCGGTCGAACGTCTCGCCGAACGCGCCCGTGCGGAGTCCTGGACGTTCGAGGAGTTCCTCGCTGCCTGCCTGCAACGCGAGGTCGCCGCCCGGGAGGCTCACGGCGGTGAGGGCCGTATCCGCACCGCGAGGTTCCCTGCCCGCAAGAGCCTGGAGGAGTTCGACTTCGACCACCAACGCTCCTTGAAGCGGGAGACGATCGCCCACCTCGGCACCCTCGACTTCATCACCGGCCGCGAGAACGTTGTCTTCCTCGGCCCGCCCGGCACCGGCAAGACCCACCTGTCCATCGGCCTCGGGATCCGGGCCTGCCAGGCCGGGCACCGGGTCGCGTTCGCCACCGCCGCGCAGTGGGTGTCCCGCCTCGCCGACGCCCACCACGCCGGCCGCCTCCAGGACGAACTGGTCAAACTCGGCCGGATCCCGCTGCTGATCGTCGACGAGGTCGGCTACATCCCGTTCGAAGCCGAAGCCGCGAACCTGTTCTTCCAACTCGTGTCCAACCGCTACGAACGCGCCAGTCTGATCGTCACCAGCAACAAGCCCTTCGGCCGCTGGGGCGAGGTCTTCGGCGACGACGTCGTCGCCGCAGCCATGATCGACCGCCTCGTCCACCACGCCGAGGTCATCTCCATGAAGGGAGACAGCTACAGACTCAAGGACCGCGACCTCGGCCGCGTCCCAGCGGCTACAAAGACCGACAACTAGGTAAGGTCAAACACGGGCAAGGGGTCCAAATTCAGACGCCCCAGCAGGGTCCAGATTCAAGCGCCGACGACACCCGCGCCGTCTGGCAGTGCCGGCACGTCCCGTCGTTGTCGAGGCTGCTTCCCGCCCTCACCCGCGTCTCCGGAGTCAGGCTGCCTCCCACTTCAAACGGCCCGCTACGACAGGCCGCTGGCGGAGTCCTTCCACCTCCGCTCGGTCAAGCTGTACTTCCTGGCGCACCCGGTGGTCGTTGAAATGGTTGACGTACTCGCCGACTACGGTCAGCGCAGGCCAGCAACGTCGCCGGTGTGACGATCCGATGTTCCCGCATCTGACGCGGCAGCAGGCGGGTCAGGGCCGACAGGACCGCCCGGTCCGGCCAGGACAGCCGCGGCCGGCCCCGAACCCGCCGACGGAGCACCGCTACCTCATGCCTCAGCACGAGGACCTCGATCAGCAACGCTCTGTCGCCGCGGATCAACAACCCCAGACCGTTGAACAGGCGGATAATCCCCAGGTACAGCAACCGCACGACCATACGGACGATCATCAATCAGGTCGAGAACTCCCAGCTCACAGCATGTGCGGCGAGTTGTGGCACGGTACAGGGGCATGCGCAACCAGTAGGTCGATGTACTGCTCGTCGTCGGCTGACAAAACCGGCGAGTGGGGCTCGCGAGGTTGGGCCAGGTAGCAGTCGGCGGCGAGCAGGCAGCGGCTGATGTGCTCAACGGCGGTCACAACTTGTTCAACGAGTCGTGTACGGGTTACAACACCTGAAGTCGCGGTGACCGGAGAGGGCTACCGCTGAACCTTCCGCGCGATCAATAACCTGGCAGTCAAAGTGCGGGGGTAGGAGACCACTCCCCCGCACTTTGATCATGTCGTGCAGTCGACGCTAGGGTCAGTGGCGCCGCCACACGTAGACCAGCACAACTGCGGTGACGACGGTGAAGATCCCGCCGACTACGCCGATCGCCCACTTGGCGGTGCCACCACCGCCCACCACGGCGTCGATCGTCGCGATCGTCGCGACAGTCCCGCAGATGGTGGTGGCCGTAACCAAGGCTGCTTTGACGACTCCGGGAGTGTGCGGATCGTTGTGGGATTGGTTACGACATGCCTGATGATCATGGACGTTGTCGTCTGGGCTGGCTAGTGTGCCCACGTTCCTGCTTCCTTACTGACTTGACGGTTGGGGGACGGGAGCAAGGACAGAGACCCCTGTTCCAGCAGGTGTCCTGTCGCGGAAGCGGCTGTCACTCGGTTAGAGCGGCAGTCGCTTCCGCATGGTCGGTACGCCATCGGTGTCGGCGTGCGAAGTCAGACCGTAAACCGCGCGACGACCTTGCGTGTGAGCGATGTGTTTGCACTGTGAGGAAGTCAACGTCCAGAGTGTGTATGCCGGGATAAGTCGGAAAAATCGTTAAGGTCGGGCGCTGTCATCCGCACCGGTTCTGTGATCAAGCTCTGGCCAGCCAAAACGGAAGCGGGACGTTCAGCGGGAACGACTCGTGCCCTGTGAAGGGGGGACAAGGCAGCGCGTACCGCCAGTGCCAACCAGGACGGAGTGAGGGGCGCCCGCAGCAACGAACAGGACCTTAACTACCGCCGGGCCGTACCAACTTCCCGCCCGCGGTTGACGGGAATCTGCGATGTGCATGGAGCCGGGGCGCCCCCTGGATACCCGTCCCAATGTTCCAACCTCCCTTGTTTGACACCAGATCGCGAGGTAGACCGGAACACCAGCCAGCCTGTTCGAGCAGGTAACGGCTGATGGTAGGGCGTTTACTGATCTTCCGGTGACCGCCCCACTCTGATCCGTGAGGCATTATGCGGGTAGTCCTGACGCGACTTCATCACTCCTGGCAATGCTCGCTGTGAATGACCATGAGGGCCGGTCTCATCTCATCCAACGCACGTCGATCTGGCCCCTGAACAGGGAGAACTGATGTAGTACATCTCGCAGGTTCGGGAGGACGACGCTGCTGAACACCCGGCTGGGCCTGGTGCCGCCGACCGAGCGGATCGTGCTGGTTGAGGACGCCGCCGAGTTGCGACCGCTGCACTCGCACGTCGTCAGCCTTCGGGCCCAGACCCCGAATGTGAAGGGGGGTTCGGTCGGGCTGAGCGACCCGGTCCGGCAGGCGCTGCGGATGGAGCCCGACCGGTTGGTGGTGGGCGAGCGCCGGGGAGCCGAGGCCTTCGACCTCATGTAGCGGTCCCGTAGCTCCGGTCACGGCACCGGCACAGCGGTCCACTCCGGGCGCCCCTCCCAGCGCACCCACAGCTCGTCGGGCTTCGGGTGACCCCATGCGGGGAGTAGCAGAAACTTGGCTGTCTCGTTCGGTGCTACCTCGGTGTAGAGGACGTCCATCCTGCGTCCGCAGGCGATCCGGGAGTCGTCGATCTCGACGTTGCGCGCGGTATCCGTGCCGATGTTCCGCAGTAGGTACGTGTTCTTCGACTTGTGCTCGACCCACCAGGCCACGTACGGAGGCTTCGGTCCCGTCAGTGCCTCCGTCACCGGCTCCGTGTCGGCCCACGCGTTGGAGCGGGCGGCGCCCTCCTCGGCGAGCCTGAGCGCCGCCTCGGCGAGTTCGACCTGACGCTCGGCGGCGGCTGCCTGCCTCACCGCAGCCTGTGCCGAGACCTTCGCAGCGCTGGCCGCTTCCGTAGAAGCCTCGGCGGACGTCGTGGAGGCGTCGGCCGATCTCTTGGAGTGCTTTAACGCACGCAGGGCGATGGCGCCAGCGATCAATGAGAGGGCGGCCGCAATCCAAGCGGGCGGGTCGGCCCAGTCGATGGTGCCCCAGTCGATCGTCACGCGTCGAGTATGGCGTCGTCGGACAAGTCGAGTTGTCTCGCCAACCTGGCTCGGCACGCAGCGGGCAAAACGGAAGTCTCATACCGATCTATATTTATCGAATAGTCATTCAAAAGCGAGTAGATCTATGACAATGGGAGAACGCTCCCAGCGCGGGCGCACACCGATTGGAGATGGCCGCGTGCTCGTCTCGCTCGGCGTGAGGGTCCTGCCCGACGGATTTGCCGCACTGAAGACGAAATTCAGCGTCGTGACCTCGAACCGCGCGGAGAGCCCCTACGGTGCTGAGAGGACACGTGGGCCTGAAGGTCCGTTGACCGCCCGCATCGAGCGGGTGCAGGGGCATCTCAAGCTGCGGATCGGCCGCGCATCCCACGCAAGGTAAAGCGCCGCATGCGGTGGACACTGCACATCATCTCGAAGTTTGGTTACGATGCCTACATGACGGAGTTCGGAGGCGAGGCTGCCTATGAGCTGCACCGGCGGCTATTGGGCTCGGCTTGCTATATCCCCGCCGTTGAGCCGGACGTGGGCTACCCGCTGTTGCGAGCCTTCGATGAAGGCTCCCCCGTCCCAGTATATTTCCTCTCGTGATTACGGGTGGCTCGATAATTCATGGTGATAGCGCTACGGTCGCTCCATGCCGCCCAAACCGAAGAGGCGCCAGCGTTCTCGTGGCGAGATTGAACCTTGCCGAGCGGCTCACTCCGAGTGCGGGTCTATTCCGGCATTGATCCGGTCTCCCGAAAGCGGCACTACCTTGTTGAGAGCGTCCCGGCCGGACCTACGGCCGCGCATGAACATGAAGCCGAGCGGATCCGCACCCGGCTGCTGAACCAGGTTGACGAGAAGCGCAACACGCACACGAAGGCCACGGTCAACCAGCTCGTGGACCGGAACCTGGAGGTGCTCGATGTCGAGCCCACGACCCGGGTCACGTACGAGGGTTACGAACGCAACCATGTGCGCCCGTCGCTCGGGGAACTGGCTGTTGGCCGCCTCGACGGGAAAATCCTCGATTCGTTCTACGCGCCGCTGCGTACCTGTCGGACGCACTGCCGCGGGCGCAAGGACATCGATCACCGCGCCTAGGCCGAGCACGAGTGCGATTCGTTGCCGACCCCACCAATGCCGACCACTGTCGGACTCCTCTATTCGGCAGATCCACGGCATCGTGAGCGGCGCGTGCAAGCGCGTCCGGCACCGACTCCGAGGCGCGAAGGCCGCGACCGCCGAGCGGGCAGCGACCGGGCATAGAATCGGAAGGACTCACGCAGCCGACAGGAGGTGAAGGCGACCGTGAACCGGCCCGCTGCGAGAGGGCCGGTAGCCGCCACATGAGCACCTACGGTCTGATCAAGGTGGGCCCGCACACGGTGGCACGCATTAGGGAGGGCGAGAAGGGACATCTACTGGCGATTCTGCGCGACGATGCCGAGATCGAACCCGACGATTATGACCTCGCTCAGATTGCCTTTTGCATGCCCGGCTACCAGCTCGCGGACCGGCTCGATGTAATCGGCGTCGACCAGGCCGCAGTGTTCGACGCACTCGCGGACGGGGTTACCCTGAAGAAGGAGTGGGTCGCCGACAACCCGAGGCACAGCGCCGAGAATCCGAGGCAGATGGAACTCGTGGACTCGCACAGGGTCAAGCGTGACCTCCTTGACCACCTCGATGGTCCCACCTGGATCGAAACAACTCGCGCCGCCGCAGCGGCCAGCGATCCTCGCGGCCTCTTCAGGGGCTACGAGACCGACGTTGAATGGCTCCTCGACCTGCTTGACTCGCTGGACTATCGCTACGCGTTGCGACTCGGCCTGCTGGCGTTCCCCGACGAGCAGGTGACGGTGACCCTCTCCGACCGCGGCGAGGGATGGTTGGAAGAGGAATGCGGAACAACAGCATCCGACTCCCTGCTCTTCATGCAGTTGCTAGGCGCCACCTATTCGCCCACCGTCGTGCTTACCGAAGGCCGCACCGATGCTGAGTTCCTCAGTGGCGCGCTGTCAATTTTGTACCCACACTTGACCGACCTGGTGCGGTTCCTAGATTTCGAGACGCGGCCCGACGCCAGCGCATCGGCGCTGGTGAAGTCGATCAAGTCCTTTGCTGCAGCCGGGATCGCCAACCGAATTGTTGCCCTGTTCGATAACGACTCTGCCGCAGCCGACGCCAGACGGGGACTCGATAAAGTGCCGTTGCCTAAAAACATCGTCGTCGGTTGCTACCCCGACCTTCCCATGGCCCGCAACTATCCCACCCTCGGTCCGCCGAGCAGCAATGCCCCAGACGGGGTTCTCGCCGCTTCCGACGTCAACGGGGTCGCCGGCAGTATCGAACTTTACCTCGGTCTCGACGTGCTTCGAGACATGAACGGCAACCTGCGCCCGGTGCAGTGGACGTCATTCTTGGCCGGCGTACAGCGCTATCAGGGCGAGGTGACCGGCAAGGCGTCCATCCAGCAGGCATACCGGGCCAAGGTCGCGGCGGCGCGGCGCAACGGTGGGCGACCTCTGCCGGGCCAGGACTGGTCAGGGCTTGACCTGATCTTGCGCCAGATCATCCTGTGCCGTGCCATAACTCATCGCATCGGCTGTGAGCTGGGATCTCTCAGCTCGGTTGATGACCCCGGGTATGGTCGTGCGGTTGCTGTACCTGGGGATGATCAGCCTGTTCAGCGGGCTGGGGTTGTTGATCCGCAGTGACAGGGTGTTGTTGCTTGTCGAGGTCCTCGCGTTGCGGCATGAGGTGGCGGTGCTGCGCCGCCACGTCTCCGGCCGGCCGCGGTTGTCCTGGCCGGACCGGGCGATCTTGTCGGCCCTGGCCCGCCTGCTACCCCGCCGGATACGGGCGCATCGGATCGTCGCCCCAGCGACGTTGTTGGCCTGGCACCGGCGGCTGGTGCGACGCCACTGGACCTATCCGAACATGGATCAAGCCGACCCGCCGTCAACAACGCTCACGGTCACCACTACAACTAGAGCCCGCTCGATGGGGAACCATCGTCGGCGAGTCCCAGTCGCCGGATACGGTCCATACCAGCTTGGTCACCGGTCCGGCCCCGCAACCGGGCTAGGTCCCCCAGCACGTAGATGTTGCCGCGGTTCACGGCCCGCCGGTACAGCGTCTCGGCGCCGGGATGGTCACCAGCTCGCTCCCGTAGGCGGGCCAAGTGCCTCAGAGCGGTGATATCGCCACGGTCGGCAGCCTGCATAGCTAGGGCCTCGGCGTTGCCGTGGTCACCCGCTCGCTCTCGCAGGCGAGCTAGGTGTCCCAGCGCGATGGTGTCGCCACGGTCAGCAGCCTGCCGGTACAGACCTTCAGCGCCAAGGTCATCACCGGCCTGCTTCCGCAGCCACGCGAGGTGCCCCAGAGCAACAGCATCACCACGGTCAGCAGCCTGCCGGTACAGACCTTCAGCGCCAAGGTCATCACCGGCCTGCTCCCGCAGCCACGCGAGATGCCTCAGCGCCGTGCTGTTACCGCGGTCGGCAGCGTCCACGGCTAGAGCTTCGGCGCCGGGATGATCACCAGACTGCTCCCGTAGCCATGCCAGACGCCGCAGCGCGGAGGTGTCGCCACGGTCAGCAGCCTGCCGGTACAGACCTTCAGCGCCAAGGTCATCACCGGCCTGCTCCCGCAGCCACGCGAGATGCCTCAACGGCGAGGCATTGTCATGTTCGATCGCCTGCCGATACAGCAGCTCAGCGCCGGAGTGGTCACCAGACTGCTCCCGCAGCCGGGCCAGATTCAGCAACGCGGAGATGTTCCCCCGCTGAGCAGCCTGCACCGCTACCGCCTCAGCACCGCAACGATCACCAGCCTGCTCCCGCAGCAAGGCCAGTCTCAAAAGCGCGTAGACGTTGCCACGGTCAGCAGCCTGCGCGGCTAGCGCATCTGCGCCAGATTGGTCTCCAGCCTGTTCCCGTAGCCGGATCAGGTCCGCCAGCGCGTAGGTATTGCCACGTTCGACTGCCTGCCCATACAGCGCTTCGGCGCCGGAGTGGTCACCAGACTGCTCCCGCAGCCGGGCCAGATTCAGCAACGCGGAGATGTTCCCCCGCTCAGCAGCCTGCACCGCTACCGCCTCAGCACCGCAACGATCACCAGCCTGCTCCCGCAGCAAGGCCAGTCTCAAAAGCGCGTAGACATTGCCACGGTCGACGGCCTTCCCGTACAGAGTCTCGGCGCCAGTGTGGTCGCCGGCCTGCTCCCGTAGTCGGGCCAGGCGCCCCAGTGCAGAGATGTCACCGCAGTCGGCAGCCTGCACGGCTAGGGCTTCTGCGTCGAGGTGGTCTCCGGCCTGCTCCAGTAGCCGGACCACATCCCCCAGAACAGAGATGTCGCCCTGCTCGGCGGCCCGCCGGTACAACAGGGTCGCCCGGTGGTATCGGCCCCGTTGCTCGGCCTGCTTGCCAAGGGTACGTAGGATTTGCGGGTCGGTAACGGTGGCAGCGATGGCGAGCCAGAAAGCCGCAGGCGGGAACACCCCAGCACGCTCGTTGCGGCCGATCTGTTCGAGGTAGTCGGCAAGTCGGTAGTGCGGCTGGCCTCCCGGTGTGGGTTCACCGACCCGGGAACGAATGGGGGTCAGCGGTCCGGGCACACCGTGGCAAGGTGTTGCGCTATGGGCGAGGGCTGCTTCGAGCCAGTCGTCGCCGGCTTGCTGCCAATCGTGTTCGCTGAGGTATCCGGGGGCGGCCTGCTCCAGCAGGGTACGGGGGATAGCTAGGGGGTGACCGAGACGTCGAGCGTCGATCGCGGTGTGGATGACCGCCCGGGCCGACGGTGGGGCATTTCGGTAGCGCTGCAGCAATTCCGGCACACCGGCCAAGTGCTGAGTGATGCGACCGTTATCGGCGTGCTTGGCGGCGTGCCGCATCCGTGGATCGTTGTCCGCCTTCTCAGCTAGGGCTTGCATGTCGATACTGGTGAAGCTGTCCGGCACCGCAATGTCGGTCCCGGACAGCAGGTCACGGGCCTGCGCGAACGGGTCTTGGTCATCCGCCCCGGGCCGCGTGGTCAACCTTGCCCAGTACTGCGGCCACATGGTGGCCATGACCAGCGTCGGGGCGCGGTCCGCGTCATCGAGCAGGGTCCGCAACTTTGCGCTGATGCGTTCTCCAAGGGCCGGATCGGCGGTAAGCAGGTAGTGCTGTGCCTCGTTGAGCCACACCACCGTGTACGGGCCGACCTCGTCCAGTGCCTCGGCCGCGGCGGCCGGCCGGGAGGGATCTATCGGATGCCACAGCCGCCACTGACTCGACAGTCGCCCAATCGATTCCCAACAGGCCCGCGTCTTCCCGGTCGATGACGCTCCAACCAGCGTGACCATCCGACTGGTTCCGGCCGTGGCAGCCGCGATGACCGACTCAACCAGGGCGTCGTGCGCGCGGGGTACATACGGCGGAAGCACCGGCAGACCTCCGCCCCGGCCGGGCACCTCGATCGCCCGGTGTACCTCCAACGCCAGCGGAGTACAGTCCCTGATCAGCTTGCCCAGCCGCGGGAGTGGAGGAGCGGAACGGGCCGCCAGCCACAGCCGGCGAATCTGTTCGACCAGCGCTGTAACGGATTTGCGCACGTCAGGACCAGGTACACCCCCCGCCAGGCGGGTCAACGCCACCGCGACGGCCACCACATCGGACTGATTCGGCGGTATACGCGGGCTGGCAATGATGCGGCTGATCGTGTCGCGCCGCGGCGCGGCGCCGACCAGCGCGTCGGCCTCAGCTTCGGCCTGATCCTGATCGATTGTGCTGGAGCGCAGCAGGCTTACGAGTTCCAGGGCCAGTGTGTCAATCTCGGCCTCGATCTCGTCCAGCGTCGGTGTCTCGGCCCGCAGGTAGAGGTCGTAAATCGCGGCCTTCAGGCTTCGCAGCGGACCAGCCGGTAACGCTGGCGCCTCCAGTGGCCGCGGTCGAACGCGCCCTGTCCGGGTCCTGTCGCTACTCATCGCCGCCCAGCATCCCGCACAGCCCACCAGCGTGTCACCAGGACACCACCCATCGCAACTGAGTGAATCTCTCCACGCCGCTTCCAGCATTGACGAACCGGGGCTGTTCCACCACACAGTCCCTCCGCCCAATGCAAGGGAGCAGACCGTGCCGCAGCACCACGACGAGCCCCGAAACCGACGATGCCCAAGGCTGATCACGGCAGCGACCATGGGCCTCATCGTTGGAGTCGCCCGCGCACTCGTTGACTGGCTCATCCGCCACCTGACATCCGCCACCTGACATCCGCGCCAGTCGGGATACGTTTCAATCGCTACACAGCAGGCGGTGAGGCTTCCCTCAGGGGCCTCCCTCTTGCCTTGTGGGTGGGCGCTGCCTGGAGGGCTCCTAGCGTCGCAAGGAGTACTTCCGATTGGGAAGAGGTCACTTCCACGGCACGAGCCGGGCGGTGACCTCTTCCGAGTTTCGGAAGATGTCAGGTCTCCGCATCGCGCCTGACCCGCGCCTTGATCGAATACCTGCCCTGACCGACGCCTTCGAATCGAAGGCGACAGAGATCATCTCGGCGACTGCTCCCAAATCCGCTCCCAATGAAACGTTCAGCAGGTCAGCCGCTCGTTACCAACCCCACCCCCGCACCTCACTCTGCCAGGAACGATAGACAGCAGTTGAAGTCCGTTCAGCGCCGTTGCGCGCAGTTGTGTCAAGGAACGGACCACAACGCTCTGACCAGCAACGACGCGAGGGGCGCAGTTCGGGCCGGCGACGATACATGCAGGTCAAGGCCATTGAGCGCAGTTCAGCGCCGTTGGGAGCACAGCGCTGCTCCCAATCTGCTCCCCCAAGACCATCCCTCGACGGACGGCCCACCCGGCTCGGATGCATCCAATGCCACCCACCGGGCCCGGGTAGGCGTGGTCACGATCCGGTGCTCCCGCGGCACTCGGGGCAGTAGCCACGTCAGCGCGGACAGCACCGCCCGATCCTGTCGGGGTGCCGAAACTCGGTCATCCCTTGTGAGCTGGGCATTCGTTGAAGGCATACCGCACGTTCGGGTATAGCGTTGAACATGTCAATCTGTGGGCCGACTTCCTTGAACACGTTCAGGTTGATCTCTTCTACTGATTGGCATTGCAGCCAAAACACCAGTTCAGAGGGCATGGCTGAGTTTCGGCACCACACATCGCCGTCTCCTGGCACATCTGACCACCACCGCTCGACCGTTCGATCACATCCATCGGTGGTCATGGTGGCGACGCCGACACCAATATCGCGCCAAACAGGCCCACTACCAGCGAAGACACCGAACCAACCAGCTACGACTGGAGTACTAGCCGAGCCGGCCGACGCCGCCGTACAGCGCCACCTCGGCCGGGCTGGGCCGGAACCCGGGCTCCGTCTCGGCGCGCCAGTCGCTCACCGCGACGATGCCCGGCTCCACCAGTTCGAGGCCGTCGAAGAGGTCGGCGATCTCCGCTCGGCTCCGCGCCCACACGTCGGTCCGGCCGTCGGCGAGCATGGCCTCCTGGATGGCGGCGCCCTCGGGTGGATGGAAGTCCAGGGTGGCGGCGGACACCACCAGGTAGCTACCGGCGGGCAACGCCCCGAGCAGGTGCCGGACGATCGGCGTGGCCGCTCCTGTGCCGTGCACGAAGTGCAGGACCGCGATGAGCATCAGCCCGACCGGTTGGCCCAGGTCGAGGGTCTGCCGAAGTTGCGGGTGCGCGAGGATCTTCTCCGGCTCGCGAAGGTCGGCCTCGAGGTAGGTGGTGGCGCCGCGCGGATCGCCGCTCAGCAGCGCCCGGGCGTGTGACGTCACCATCGGATCGTTGTCGACGTACACGATCTTGGATTCGGGGGCGATGGCCTGGGCCACCTCGTGGATGTTCTCCGCGGTGGGCAGGCCGGTTCCGATGTCGAGGAACTGGCGGATGCCGGCCACCCGGGTGAGGAACCCCGTCGCCCGCTTGAGGAACTCGCGGTTCTGCCGGGCCGCGGTGCGGACCGTCGGGAACGCGGCGGCGATCCGGTCGCCGGACTCCCGGTCCACCGCGAAGTGGTCCTTGCCACCGAGCCAGTAGTTGTATCGCCGGGCGGGATGCGCGGTGGAGGTGTCGAGCCCCATCGCCAGAGCCTCATCACGTCCCGTCATAGACAACCCCTATCAGCTGTGACACCTCTACGATGGACGTCAACCTCGGACGTCAGACCGGCCGCCCGGTCGCCCCGCGACGGCGTGCCGCGGAACCGTCACGATCCTGCGGACACACTATCGGGAGACGGTTTCCGCCGATGTAACGCCGCCGGTGGAACCCCGGCGCGTCTCTGACCTTCACCGACCTCACCGAACCCGCCAGCACCGCCAGCTCGGGGCGGTAGATCTGGCGACGCAGGACCGCGACCTGATGGCGCAGCACGAGTAGCTCGACGTCCTTGGCGCCGTCGCCACGGGCGAACTGGATCAGCATCTGCAGGATTTGGCGGAGTAGGAGATAGACCAACGACGCGCTCATGGTCTCAGATCATCGCTGTCGCCGCTGGCTTGGCGACGCACAAAGCCGCACGTCACGGCACCTAAGTCGACTTTACGAGCGCCACAGGTACGTCTACCCGCGGTCGACCAGCACGGCCAGGTGATCGACGTGCTGGTCTCCGCTCGCCGTGATGCCGCCGCGGCCCGGCGGTTCTTCCAGCCGGCGCTACGGGTGCCGAAGGTGACTCCAAGCGAGGTAGCCACTGACGCCGCCCCGGTCTACCCGGCGGTACTCGACGACCTCATCTCCTCGGCCTGGCACCACGTTGAGCGCTACGCGAACAATCCGATCGAGGCCGATCACAGCCACCTGAAACACCGGTTACGACCGATGCGCGGGTTACGCACTGACCTGACCGCACAAACGATCATCGCCGGGCACGCCTTCATGCGGAACCTTCGCCGGGGCCATTACGAACTTCGCCGTGGACGTCCCCCAGGCAACGGGGATCGCCGCCGCGTTCACCGAACTCACCATAGCGATCTGATCCCAAGCCCGAGATCGGTTCCACCCACCCAAGGAACGGGCAGCGCAACAGCGCCCCCAGACGTAATTTTCGGCAGGTACAACCCCACACCCCGACGATTATAATCACGTGAACTCGCCGAGGCGGCGAGAATTAGGCAACAAGGTCGTACGGGTGGCCAGATCATTCCCCGCCTCGCCGGCCCGGGAAAATCAGATGCTCGCCGAATCTCTGAAGAAATCGCCACTGCTCAGATGGCCTGGAGGAATCTATGAAGATGTCGATTCCGACACCATTGGTGAGGATAATTCCCAGGTCACCATGCCCGGAAAGCGAGATTTCCCTTACTACTATGTGCGGTGATTTCGCAAGGGCTCCGTCAATGGCTTGGGCCCGCACGTCGAACATCGATTGCGACCCACTACCTCCTTTTCCCAACCAGCGCTGGTCGGTGGATCCAAGGACAACGAACCCGTTTCGGGTAAGCCGGAAGGCGCATTGCACGTGCAGGGCGTATTTCGCTCCGCGACTGCCTACCCCCAATTCCGGATCCACATCCGTCAAATCAACACCGAACTCGAATACGCCCATCCCGGCAGCCTGCCCCACGCCAGAAAAGCGCTCACCAATCAGCGCCGATAGCGGTCCCGAGCCTTCAACGGCGTCCGTCATCGACATTTACCGAAGGTGTTGACCGCCTCGCTGACGATCTCGTGATATCCATAGCCCTGTTTCGTGATTTTGTCGTGAACAATGCGACGTTCGGCGGGGCTGAGGGTTCTCCCAATTTTCCTCTCCGCTTCTTGGATAGCATCATCAAATGATTTGTTTTGAGCGGTGTTGGTGCGCGGGGTTCGGTACCCATCGTCATCTACATTACCAGGGTTCCACTCCGGCTTAGGACCCCATCGCGGATCCCAACCATCATCGTCAGGCCCTTGATTGTGGACGAGCACCGGCGCCGTGCCCGCGAGCACGTAGTACGTGTGAATGTCATCGATGGTGAGGTTGTATGCCGTTGCCCAGGCCATCGTCCCGACAAGCAGCCCTTCCGCAGCTACGCGGGCCCCGCCAGGGCTCAGGAGTAGGTCGCCGCGGTTGAGTTGCTGGGCTTGCTGCCATTGCTGGTCGGTGTGGTTCCAGAAGGGATGGTCTTCGGTGGTGGTGATCTTCGTGCCGTCGGCGAGTTCGAGGTCTGCGAGTTGGTCTTGGTGGATCCAGAGGTGGGTGACTTTACGGGGGCCTTGTTTGCCGGTTTCGGGGTCGGTTGCGAGAACGGTGTCCGACTGCAAAGGCGCAACGCGAGGAGGAAGAACGCGCACGGCGGGCTGAGCGGCAAGAGGAAGGCGACCAGGGTCATGGCTCTGCAGCCCCGACGAAACAGCCCGACGGCGGTGGCACGACCCCGACGGCCACGTCCACGACCGCAGCGACGACGGTTGTGAAGAACACGCGGTTCTGGGGCTCACATTCCGTTGATCCTGAACGCTTTTCTCGTGACCTGAACAGACTAAGCAAAGACCTCCTAGCGCTGCTGACCGCACCGGATGGCGTGGACCTAGAGGTACGCGTCGAAATCAGCGCTCGCCGAGCGGAAGGCTTCCCGGACGACACGGTAATGAAGGTGCTGGAGAACCTCGGCCCGCTGAAGGTGGACGGCAAGTTCGAGGACCGATGAATCGCTGCCGGTGACACCGCTGCCCAGGACCATCGACCGGCCGGTTGCACGCGAGCCGAGCACGACTCGACCCTCACGTCGATCAACTCGGCCAGTCCCACAGGCGTTCAGGAGTGCGCTGGCGGGTAGTAGGCGATCCCAGGTCCGCGGCAGCGGCTCGGTCATGGTACGAATGGCCGGCAGGGCGGTCCGGCCGCGAGCGGTGGTCTGGGGCCGGACCGCTGCGGGTGCACATTGCAGCTCGGCTGGGTTATGGACGCTACTCAAGGTCCGCATGCGGGGTAGCCGTGATCGCAACCGTGGCCCGCCAATGCAGGCGTGCGGCGTCATAGGCAGTCGACGCGCAGTGTCATCGCGGAATCCCAGATTCGGGCGTCTCGACGGACCCTTCAGTTGCGATGATCCGATACGCGCATACGTGGGTTTCCTCCGCGTCGACCGCGACGGTGCCAGGCAGGGTACGCAACACGTCCGCGATGGCGTCGCGGTCGTGGTGCGCGGCCAGGTACACGTCGGTGCGGATCGTGCCGTAGAGCCGCCCGCCTTTAGCAACGGTTCGCGACGTGACGCGACGCACGTCGGCGAGCCCGACAGCGCCGAGTGCGGAGCGGACGGCGCGGGCGGCCTGCACGGGCGAGGTGATGCGCGGGTGGTCGGGCATCGTAGTTGTCCTTTCTGGGTACTGGCGGGGCCGTTAAGAGCGCGCTGGGTTAATGGCGAATCACGTGGTCGGGCCCTTTTGGTCGAATCCGCGACACGAAGATCTTGGGACGGACGGCTCTCGGCGGGCCACGCGGAGGTGGCCGGCCGGGGATCACGCCTGCCGGACGAGGATTTAGTAGTGCTTTATACATCAATTCACGTTTCGCCGCATTTATGGCTTTAGAGTGTCGGCGCCCACGGAGTTCCCCACCTGCAGCGGTACCAACGTAATTTCTCACCCGGTCGCTCATGGATCACCCGTTGAAAGGCCGTCGCCGTGGGTCGGGTTGCAGCACGCCGAGACGTCGAGGTCGAACCGCCACAAGAATGGGTCGGTCACATCGTCGGGGATCACGGCGGGCTGGCTGAGCATTCACGAGGCATGGCAGGAGACCTTTCATCGACGAGTCATGTCGTCTGCCGCAGCAGGGCGGACGAACAACGAACACGATCGACGCTCATCTTTGGCCGAAGGTCAAGCCGTCCCGCCTGGGCAGTGTTCCCGCCCGCAAAGCGGAGTTTCGGACGAAGCCCTGTCCAGCCATTCCTCACCAGGGCAAGCGGGGCCGGGCTGCGTCGCACGCACCGCCTCACCGGTACCGGCGACGCCCGTCAGGCGCACGAGGCCGCCCTCCGTGACGAGGTCCCCATCCAACTCGACGACGCCGAACGGCGGATCGTGGCAGGCCGCCTTCGCGGGCACGTCGACCACGTCGATGTCATCTGCGGTCAGCCAGGGGGTCAACGCCGATGGCACCTTCCAACGCCCGAGTCGCGTGCGGCCCAACGGCCGGCGAAGCGACGCAGTTGCCGGTAGCCGTCGCGGTTGACCTCGACGCGGATCGCAGCCATGGGCTGGAGTCGGTTGTCCACCGCGAGTTCAGGAAGCCTTGTGGGATCGATCGCAATGACGCCCGGAGCAGGCGCTGAGGGCGTGACCGGGAGCACGGGCTTCTCCTTGCGGAGCCGGATTGAGGTTCGGGCAAGGAAGGCAGATCAACTTCTGGCTAAACATGCCTTCCTCGAGCCACTCTCGCCGGCGGTTGTGGCCGGGGCGCAGGCCGTTCGAGGCCAGCCCGCGGGAGCAGGTGTTTCCCGAGCGACCTCGACCACAACCTCAGAGATTATGGCTGCAGACCCTCTTGGAGACCTCTCTGCTGCGAAAGCCTTGATGGCATGAAGGAGCGAGGCCCCGCTCCTTCATGCCATCAACGGGTTCTCGATGATCACTCTCTCGCCGGTGGCCTTGTCCACCCCGATGAGATCCAGCGCGAAGCTGCCGACCGGATGCTCCGCCGCCGACAACGCCAGGTCCATACCGAGGGTCTCGCCCAGAACGTCCGCATTCTGCAATAGCGACGGCGTGAAGCCGTGCGCCTCATGGGCCCACACGTCTCTGAGATCGACTCCAGCTTCCCGAGCACTGCTGCGGGGTCGGAGGCAACCATCCCGTAACGCTAACGTCACCCGAGGCAATCTCGTAGCCCGAGCCGTCCGTGTCGGCGCCCGCTTCTCCGTGTCGCGACACGAACAGGTTGCTCACCACAGTCCCAGGGCGCAGTCCATTCCGCTGAAGAAGAGAAACTGTTTCCAGGCCGGCTCGTTGGACGGGGCGGAGGCAGGCACAAATGACCATTCGTACGACTATCTGCAGCGTGACGGCAGTGCTCGCAGTTGGGGCGACGTCGAGCCGAACGCAGCGGCAACCGGAACCCGTCACGTAGGAGGCCCTAGCCCTGTGCCTGACAGATCGATCTTCAAACGCTGCGGCTGTCGTGACACCCGTAGCGGCAAGCTGATCGGCACTCACTGCCTCCAGCTACGGCGCGCCAACGGCTCATGGAGTTCCGAGCACGGCCGCTGGCACTACCGGATCGAACTTCCCCGCGCCATCGACGGGCGCCGTCGGCAACTACGCAGGGGAGGCTTCGACACCCGCGCCGCCGCCGCGACGGAACGCGACCACGCCCGCGCTCTGCTCACTCTCGTAGGCCGCGATCGTACCCGGGGCATCGAGATCGGCGACATGCTCCAGCACGCCGTCCACACCCGCGGGCCCCTGCCTGACGGCGACAACATCCGACAACGACTAGGCGCTCGTGGCTCGCACGCGGACGTCCCCACCGTCGCTGACTACCTGACCACCTGGCTCAGCGGCTTAAAAGTCGATGAGAACACGATCCGCGGCTATGAATCCATAGTGCGCATCCACCTCATCCCCCACCTCGGCAGCATCCCTCTCGACACACTCCGCCCCCACCATCTCAAGGCCATGTTCGCCGCGATCGAACAACGCGGGGCCGAGATACGAACCGCCGAGTCGAGCCCCGACGCGGACGTCAGGGCTAGTGTCCGCCGGGTCCGACCCTGTGGCCCGTCGACTCGCCAACGCATCCGCGCGGCCCTCCGCAAGGCGATCAACGACGCCCTCGCCGAAGAGCTCATCGTCGGCGTCACCAACCCGGCCACGCTCGTCAGAACACCAGCCGACCGTCCGCTGCCCATCGTCTGGGAACCCGAACGCGTCGAGCGCTGGAAAACGACAGGCGAGGTCCCCGGCCCGATCATGGTCTGGACCGAAGAACTTCTCGTCCGCTTCCTCGACCACGCCGCCGAGCACGACCCAGACCTGTATCCCCTCTTCCACTTCATGGCCTACCGCGGCCCCCGCCGCGGCGAGGCCTGCGGCCTGCGCGACGCCGAGGTCCGACTCGGCAGACGGGAGGTCACGATCAACAACCAGATCGCCGTCCATGGCCACACCATCAGGCAGAAACCGCCCAAGAGCAGAGCTGGCAACCGCGACGTCACCTTCGACGCCGACACCGCAGCCGTCCTGACCGCCTATCGCGCCCGCCGCGCGGCCCAACGCCTCGCCGCCGGACCAGCCTGGCCCGACACCGGACTCTTCTTCGTCCGCCCGAACGGACACTCCTGGCATCCCAACCTTGTCACCCAACGATTCCTCAAACTCGTACGCCGAGCCGGACTACCACCCATCCGCCTCCACGACCTCCGCCACGGCGCGGCGACCATCGCCCTCGCCGCCGGCATCGACATCAAAGTCGTCTCGGACCAACTCGGCCACACCACCACCACACTCACCCGCGACACCTACCAGAGTGTCACCAAAGACCTCCACCGGAAGGCAGCCGACGCCGTAGCCGAAAGAATCAGGAGTAGGCGCGGCGAGGCTCTCTGATCGCCCAGTTCGCTGGTTCAGATGACGGGCTCTGACGGGAGTCGGAGTTACCTAGCCGGTCGACGAAGGCCGCTATGGTCTCGTTGGTCGCAACGGTAGTAGCAGGTCAGCCGACTGGAGGCGCGGACGACGCTCCTCCACCCGCGGTGGCGTGCCAGCCAAGTCGCCGAGGGCGACTTGGGTACGGGTGGCGCACGAACCCGGTCAGGTGCGCACAAGCGTCACACCGGGAGCACGGTGTCACCGGTGCCCGTGTTCGGGCCGTTGACGTCCAACCATTGCACCCCCTGCGGTCGATCGGGTCGGCCACCTCAGCCCGGCCCGGCCGGTCCGTTGAGATCCGATGACTCAGCAGGGGCAAGCGCACCACATGCAGTGTCGTGGTAACATGGCAGCATGAGCGGCACCATATGTGGTGCCCATATTCGGTTATCGCAGTTGAGTGATCTTGGTTAGGTGGACCCATGCCAGAGCAGCGGGACGTCGGGCGCGCCCGGAAGTTCGTCGCAGAGATTCGGCGGAATCGGCGATCGCAAAGTCCCGAAGACCTTGCGAGGGCGGCAAGCGCGCTCGGATTCACGATCGATACGTCGCGCAGCAAAGATTCGTACATGTGGGCCATTCATCCAACCGGACTAAAATTCTCCATTCCGACTACCAAAAACCCTATCAGGGTCGGCACCACCACGTCGATCTTGCGGATCCTCGAAGAGGTGTTAACTGATGGCTTCCCTGGCTGACCACAAGTCCCGAGCAGAGGAGCTCTTCCGGCAGCCCTGGTCTCGTGAGGTATTTGCTGACGAGGATGGCGCCTATCTCGCCAGAGTTCCAGAGCTGCCGGGTTGCTTCGCTGATGGCGACTCCATGGAAGAGGCGTTGGCGAACCTCGACGTAGTTCTGCGAGATTGGCTCACCATCAGCCTGGAGCGCGGCGATCCAATCCCGGCGCCTCGCCGGATTACAGAGTCGTTCAGCGGACGATTCTCGGTACGCGTCCCTCGATCGCTGCATGAAGCGTTAAGCCGGCGGGCCGAGGACGAGGACTGCTCTCTCAACCAGCTGGTGACCGCTCTACTCGCAGGAGCAGTCCGCTCGCCCAATCTTCCGAGCACGGGAAGGTCCTCTGAGTCCACCGACATCTCCGAGGGTATCGCAGCCGACGCCGTCCAGTCGGGAAGTCAGGCGATCGCTGCGCTGAAAGGAATCGGCACACTTCTACGCGATCGAGGCGATGTTAATCTGGCCTGTGTTGTCTATGCGATGGCAGCTAGCCTCGTGGCAACAGTCGAGCGAGCAGAGGTTTCGGCCAGAGAGTTCGGGATGGCAGCGTCTCTCGCCAGGCGTGAGAAGCGTCACAAGCTTGCCGAAGCACTTCTTCGCGAGAGCGTGCAACGCGATCCAACCAATCTTCGATCCAGCTCAACGCTCGGACAACTCTTGTACTGGCAAGGTCGCTATCCGGAAGCGATTACGTACCTCTCAAGGGCTTCTTCGATCGACAGCTACGCCCGGCTATTCCTTGGGTGGTCGTACCTGCTCGAGGGGATCAATCTATCTGACGAGCTTCAGGAGCAGCAAGGACAAGACAATCTCGACAACGCCCTCCGCGAGTGGTGTTACCAGAACGGAGACCGGGCGTCCAAGACGTCATGGCTACGGCAGGTACAGCGCCTAGCCAAGTTGGGCGGCAAATACGTCGACGAAGCAAAGCATCTCGTCGACTTTGCCAATGCAAACGCCAACTGGGGCCCGATAGACCCAACGGTTGTAACAACGCCCCATGACGACGATGACGTGACCTCGCTCGACGAGCTTCGCACATCATCTGCCTAGTCCAACAGCATGCTTGAACGGAGGCCACACGCGTGCTGACGAAGTGACCCTAGTACTCCAAGCCCGTACCGGGAGACTTGCGGTAGCCGGCGCGTTGGTCGAGAAACCACCAGCCCGCCGTAAGGTGCTGAACAAGGCTGCTGATGGGTGCGCTCTCCTCCGCACCCCAGTCGCGGTCGCGCACAAAAGCGGCCGGCGCATTGGTGGCGAGCCAATGCAGGAGCAGTGTGCGGCCCGCGCTCGAAGTCAGGTGCAGCAGGACAAGACCGGGATTGACCGAGACGTCGAACGCGAAGGCGTAGAGGGGGTACGGCCCGTCGATCCAGGACGAGTGCCAGCGTACGGCGGCCCCGGCGGCGGCCCAGGACTCGAGGACAGGCAGCATCGGAATGTCGATCAGCGTGTAGAGCTGCGGGACGAGAGTCGAGGTCGCGTGGTCGGGCGCGTCGGCGATCGTGGCGAGCGTGGTCGCCACGATGAGGCGCTGGTCGTGTGCGGTGAAGATCCGGGCGACCGGGTCGGGGCCGAGGTCGCCGTTCATCGTCCACAGTAAGAGGTCGTCGGATGCCGGATCAGGTTCGACGCCGGGCATGATGGCCAGCACGTGCGATGATGCGTACGACTGGCCGGCGACCTGGCGCTCCAGCAGGTCGGCGCGTAGCCAGTACAGGACGGTGTGCACACCGAGGCCGGGATGGGTCGCGGCGAAAGCGGTCCAATGCCGCACGAGAGTGTCCCCGGCGGGCGCCTTGCGCCGCGGACGATCGCGGAACTGCAGTCGCTCACGTTGATGCTCCTCGAGCTCTGCGCGGCTCGGTTCAACAGGCTGGTCGACGATCTCATAGTGCGGTCTGGTGCCGAGGTAGCTGTTGAGCTGCGGCAGCAGCTGCCCGATCAGCTGCCGGTAGTCGTCGCGGTCCATGGTGACGACCCCGGCGGCGAGGAGTGCCTCGGCCATCTCCTTGTGGGTGTAGATCAGGTGTTCGCGGTCGACGGGCGGCACGTCGCCTAGGCCGCGGCGTCGAAACTCCATCCAGGCGCTGTTCTTGTGCAGCACGATGTGCCGCCAGCGTGCATCGGGGTGGTGCGGTTCGAGGCGGTACAGGTCTTCAGAGCACCATGTGGCCAGCGGGCGGGCCAGCAGATCGGACAGTGCGACCGGGGCCATGGCGGCGATCAGCGCGGCGTGGGTGAAGATCGCGCGCGCCGGCCACGCTGTATCCCGGTCAGGGCAGAACTGGTCGGCCGCGTCGTAGTAGGCGCGGTAGGCATCGCCGAGGTCGTCGGCGTCAAGCACGGTCCTGTCCAGGCCGATGCTGAAGTAGGTGGCGTACATCTCGTGCACGTCGGTGGACCAGGCGGCCGCACGCAGGAACATGTCCTCGTGTTCGATCGAAGGTTCTGCAACCTCGGTAAGGGCGCCGAGGACGCTGGTGAGCAGGCCCCAGGGCGTCGACATGATGAGGTCGTGGTGCAGGCGCTCGTGCACCGACACGCGGTGCTGACGGTCGTGGCTGCCGAGGCGGGCGGTGTGCAGTGTCCAGAAGCCGATGCCGTCGTGGCTGCCGAGGTTGCCGGAGGAGAAGAGCCGGGAGCGGCAGGCAAACGGCCATCTCATGGACTGGTCAGGGTGCGGAGCACGTCCACGGCGCCTACCTGATCCAGGCTGACGACCTTGTAGTGGTCAGCGTTGTGGGGTTGCAGAAACAGGGGAATGTCGTCGACCGTCATGCCCGGCAGGATGACCGGCAGCACGCGCCGCAGCCAGGTCGGGTGGTCGGAGTTGTACAACTCCCGAAGGGTGCGCATCTCGGCCTGCAGGCCCTTGTTGCGGTCCGGGTCGATGGTGCCGTCGCCGACCTTCCGGCAGGTCGGCGAGGCGATCACCAGTACGTAGTCGCTCTCGGTGATGTGCTTGGTAGCCCACAGCTGCCAGTCGCCGCGGTGTGCAAGGGTGTCCTGGTCGAGGATGACGCCGACGCCGCTGGCATGAAGGCACTCGGCGAAGGCGAGGACATCCCGTTTGTGGTTTTCACTCTCCTGTGCGTATGAAATGAAGACGCGCGGGCGGCCATCCGCGAGACGCAGACCGGTGCCCGGACCGGCCGGTGCGATCACTGCTGCGGGATCGGAGGAGCCGTCCGGGGCGCCCGTAGGCGGAAGTGCTGTCACGTGCAGGAGGCTGGGTACGAGAGACGGCGCGGTCAAGGCGAGCCGGAACCCGTGGCGTCCGTCGCCTGCGCGCAGCCGGACGCCGTCCGGCCCGACGGCGGCGAGCCGGGCGTCGAGTAGACGCTCTACGACCTCGGTGAGCTCACCGATGCTGAGTTCCGCACGGGAACGGGCCGGCAGCCGCTGGTAGAGCTCCTGAAGGCTCTGAGGCTCGTCCCGGGCCGCAGCAGTCAGCTCGGCGTGCAGGGTGATGTCCCTCGCCTCAAGCTCGACCCTCCGGATGCGGAGCAGGAGCGGCGCAGCCAGGCTTACGAGGGCTGTCGGCAGCGGCGGCGCTCCGGCCGCAGCGATGATCGCCGCTCCGGCGAGGCCAGCGAGCACCGTGTGCGCGACGGCGCCGGGCAGGTCGATGCGCCACGTGTTCGTGCGGACCTCAAACGGCGGCACCTCGTATCCGTGGATCCGCAACGTCCCGCGCAGACCTATCGCCACGTCCACCCGGTCTAGGTGCAGGATTTCGGCGAGCCGGTCGATCGTGGTGGCGTCCAGGCGGGCGGTGGAGCCTGCGGCCTCGGGGAAGATCTCGTCGATCCAGGTCTCGTCCGCCATGAGGCTCACGCTACCGAGTCCTGCTCCAGCACCCTCCAGGTGGTCAGGATCGCGCGCACCGCGTATTCGACGCCGTCGCCCAGCAGACGGTTGTCGATGGACAGCCGGTCCACGTGCCGACGCAGGATCCGCTCGATCAGCATGGCGGTGCCGACCTTGCCACCCAGACTCAGAAAGCGCAGATGCGGCGCATGGTCGCCGACGAAGACAGCGATCCACAGCTCGGCGTGCGTCCCTTCCAGCGGCGACGCCGCCATCCGGACCTGTGCACCCTGCCGGATCCATTCGTCGACGTGCCAGGCGACGGGGAGGTCCATCACAACGAAGATCGGTTCGTCGTCCACCAGCGTCGCCTGCACAGCTGGGTCGAGGAGCGATGCATGGCTGGTGACCGCGACCAGCGGGATGCCGCCGATCTGCCGCTGCACCTGCCCCGGAGTGGTGTCGGGGTCGAGCAGGCCGAGCCGGGTCAATTCGCTGCCGTCCGGCCGGTGGACCCGGTTGACCAGGGCGGTGATCCGGTCGGTCGGCGTGATTCCCGAACTCGCACGGGCCGCCTGCGGCACGAACTGGCGAAGGACCACCGAGCCCGCCAGCCACACACCGCAGACGTAGCGGTCGTCGCCTGCGCCGAGCAACAGCGCCGGGAGGCGGCGCAGAACGTCCGGTCCGTCGATCTGCTCGCAGTCCGCACCGCCACGCAGCCGGATCCGCTGCCGGTCGTAGTCGAGCCCGTCGTCCAGGATCGGACGTCGCTCGGTGACGACCGCCAGCCGGTCACCGAGGCCGTCGTCCAGCATCCGAACCTCCCGCACCAGGCTGTCGGCGACGGCCGCCTGATCCGCCCAGGCGATCGACGGGCTGCCCCCAGCGTCCAGCCACGCCACGACGTGCTCGTAGCAGCGCCGCAACAGGACCTCCTCCTCGAATCGTCGTAGCCGCTCCACGTCAGCCGCCCCGTCAGGCAGCGACCGGCGATCTTCGCCGCCCAGGTCGCCCCCGAGGTCCGGGTAATCAGCCCGTATCTCGGCGAACAGGTGCGCCCAACCGGCGGGCCCGTCGCCGCCCAGGAACGCCGCCAGCCGCTCGTCCGGCGTGTGCGCCGGCTCCACGATCCGACCGCGGCGCAGGGCCGCGAAGCCCTGTTCCAGCACAGAGGTGACGGCCAAGGGCGCCATGGCGCACCGCAGCACCGCCGCGATCGCAGTTTCCTGAACCTGCCGTGACGTTCCTGGTACCGGCACCAGCGATAAGGCGTCCAGCAGGAACTCCGTGTAACGGGTGTTGCCGGCCAACAGCGCCCGCCCCTGTTCGAGCCCGATCGGCGCGGTGGACAGGTACGTCGCGAACAGCTCGTGCACCCGGGTGCTTCGCGCGACCATCTCATCGAACGCCTCGCCGAGTTGCTCGGGTCGGGTCCCACGCGCCGCGAGGAGGCTAGACATCGCCCCGATGAGGCCCCAGGCGCTGCTTGCCTGCAGCTCGTGGTGCAGCCCTTCGTGTGTTTCGACGAGCTGCTGTTCGTCGGCGTCGCGAAGCGCGGCCAGAACCACGGTCCAGGCTCCGGCACCGTCGTAGCCGCCCAGCAGTCCGGTGCCGAGGACATCAGAGAGTCCGTCACGCTCGCAACGGAACGCGATGCTGTTCATCGGCCATAAATATCACGGTAGTGCCGTCATCCGAACGGCGGCCACAAGGTCATAATTCCGGAAGCGCAAGGTCGGCCTCCATGACCCGGGCCCAGGACTGCCGCACCTCGGCGCCGAGAGCGCCTGCGACATGACTGAACTATCTGGTTGGCGCCCGGCTCAAGCATGGCGCCTGACGCCGCCGCCTGACGGCTGGCCTGGTTCGCCTCGATCACAGATTGGTGATACAGGCGTGCGTTGAACACGAGTGCGACCGCGGACCGTCGCCAGTGAGAAGGCCTGGAGCCAGTCCGTCAGGTGCAAGATCGCCCCCCCGGTGCTCGAGATGGGCCGCATCGACATCCTGCACGGGCGCCGATACGGGTGGCGAGGGGTATCCGTTGCCGGACCGGATCGGAAACACGAAACGCTTGGCCGGAGCGACAGCGGTGGAGCAGCATTGTCCCGACGACGGCCAGACATCCGGACGCGTCGTCAATTCGTCGGTGAGGACGAGGTCTGGACACGCAATGGGACGAAAGCAGCAGGCGACGGCCGAGGTTCCGTCGAAGCGGCTGCCGACGCCAAAACCGGTGCGGCGGTTGAGCCAGACCGTGTAGCCGGCCGCGGGCGCCGCAGCATCGCCCCGACGGCGCGCCAGCTCTGACTATCGCAGCGTGCTCCACTGCCCGAGACGCGCCGTCGCCGGAGCCCGACCGCAAACCTGGACGTCACCTCACCGTTCGGCGTGCCGTCGATGGCGCCGCCGTTCATTCCCAAACCAGCAAAGGAGCCCGTCATGGGCAGCGACAGCGCGCGTTCTCACCCCGACCACGTCGAGCATCCGTCCGGTGTGCGGGTTTGGCCCCGAAATGTTCACCGCGGACCTGAGGGTGGGCTTAAGGTCGGCGCCCTTAGCCTCGATCGGATCGCCGACCAGTTCGGCACCCCCGCTTTCGTGCTCGACGAGGCCGAGTTCCGTGGACGGTGCCGGGAGTTCAGGGACGCCTTCCCGGAGGCGAAGGTGTACTACGCCGGCAAGGCCTTCCTGTGCCGGGCGGTCGCCGCGATGGCGCACCAGGAGGGCCTCGGTGTCGACGTCTGCTCCGGTGGCGAGCTGACCGTCGCACTGAGTGCCGGGGTCCCGCCGGAGACCATCACGATGCACGGCAACAACAAGTCGTTGGAGGAGTTGGAGCGCGCGACCGCCTTGGGTGTCGGCACGATCGTCGTAGACTCGTTCGAAGAGGTGGCGCGGCTGACCGCGATCGCCCGCCGGCGCGGCGTCCGGCCCGGGGTCATGGTGCGGGTGATGCCCGGCGTCGAGGCGCACACCCACGAACTGGTCGCGACTGCGCACGACGACCAGAAGTTCGGGCTCTCGCTGCGCGACGGCAGTGCGGAAGCGGCCATCTCCGGCATCATCTCCGACGGGGTCCTGCAAATGCGAGGCCTGCACTGCCACGTCGGGTCGCAGATCTTCGACAGCTCTGCCCACGAACTGGCGGCGACCCGCGTGCTGGCGCTGTACGCGCGATTCGGCATGCCGGACGGCGGCCCTTGGCCGGAACTCAACCTCGGCGGCGGGTTCGGCATTTCGTACACCACGGCGGAGGAACCGGTGTCGCTGTGCGACTTTGCCGCCGCGCTCGAAAAGGTCATCGGCCAGGAGTGCGCCACGCTCCGGATTCCACATCCGCAGCTGGTGATCGAGCCCGGTCGGGCCATCGTGGGCCCGTCGATGCTTACCCTCTACCGGGTGGGTACCGTCAAGCCGCGACCCGGGTTGCGGACCTACGTCAGTGTCGACGGAGGGATGTCCGACAACATCCGCACCGCTCTGTACGACGCAACCTACACAGCCACGATCGCCAACCGGACCTCCACGGTCGCACCGGTGCCGACCAGGGTGGTCGGCCGGCACTGCGAATCAGGCGACATCGTCGTGCGTGAGGCACGGCTGCCCGGGGACGTCCGATCCGGGGACCTGCTCGCTGTGGCCGCCACCGGTGCCTACTGCCGCGGCATGGCCAGCAACTACAACCACACGCCGCGCCCGCCGGTCCTAGCGGTAAACCATCAGGGCGTCCGCGCGGTCGTCCGCCGGGAGACGGACGCCGATCTGATGAATCTGGACGTCGGCCCGTGAGGGGGCGTGCCAGCGGACGGCATGGAAGCAGACCGATGGTTGCCGGATCGACCCGAAACAGGAAACACCTGTCCGGCAACGGCCGGCCAGGTCACGATGGCCCGCGGAAGGTGCCCGTCGGGCATACCTCGAACGATTGGGAGCCACAGCGGCATGGAGCACAGGATCGACCGGACCGACGATGGAGGTTTCGAGCAGCTCCAGGTGCGGCTGAGCAAGCGTTCCCTGATGCTTGAGGCGGATGAGGACCCGTACCCGGTCGCGGTCACCCGCACGCACGAACTGGGTGACCTCAGACGGACGTACGGCACCCTCCCCCCGGACACTGTCACCGGATCGCAGGTGAGCATCGTCGGCCGGGTCATCTTCCTGCGCGATACCGGCAATCTGCGCTTCGCGACGCTGCGCGACGGTGGCGGCGACGAACTGCAGGTCATGCTCACCCGCGATCGGGTGGGCACAGACCGAATGGCTGCGTGGAAGCGGCTGGTGGACCTGGGCGACATCGTCGAGGTTAACGGCGAGGTGGCCACCAGCCGGCTCGGCGAACTGTCGGTGCTGGCGAGTTGCTGGCGCATGGCAGCCAAGGCGGTGCGTCCTCTGCCGACAGCGCACAAACCATTGTCGGAGGAGGCCCGGGTCCGGCAACGCTACATCGACCTCATCGTACGTCCCGGCGCCCGCGACGCGGTGCGGCTGCGCGCCGACGTCGTGCGCAGCGTCCGGGAGGAACTGCACCGACGCCGGTTCGTCGAGGTGGAGACTCCGATGCTGCAACTGCTGCCCGGCGGAGCCAACGCACGACCGTTCCGCACCCACTGCAACGCCCTCGATACCGACCTCTTCCTGCGGGTCGCGCCGGAACTTTTCCTGAAAAGATGCGTGGTCGGCGGCCTCGACCGGGTGTTCGAGATCAACCGGAACTTCCGCAACGAGGGAATCGACTCCTCGCACTCGCCGGAGTTCGCGATGCTGGAGGCATACGAAGCTTTCGGTGACTACCGCTCGATGGCCGTGCTCACCCGCGAGCTGGTCCAAACGGCCAGCCAGGCCGCGTTCGGCTCCACCGTGGCACGCCATGCGGACGGCACCGAGTTCGACGTCTCCGACCAGGTGTGGCGTGAGGTCACGCTGTTCGGCGCGCTGTCGGAGGCACTGGGTGAGGAGGTCACCGTCGACACCCCCGTCGAGATGCTGCGCGCCCACGCCGAGAAGCGGGAGATCGACACCGGCCTGGCCGGCCCAGGAAAGCTCGCGGAGAAGCTGTTCGACGTGCTCGTGGCACCGACCTTGATCGCACCGACGTTCGTGATGGACTACCCGGAGGAGACCAGCCCGCTGACCCGACACCACCGCACGGCCGCCGGGCTGGCCGAACGGTGGGATCTCTACGTGTCCGGATTCGAACTCGCCACCGGCTACTCCGAACTCGTGGACCCGGTGGTCCAACGCGATCGGCTCACCGCCCAGGCCCGTCTCAAGACCGGCGGTGATCCCGAAGCCATGCGGCTCGACGAGGACTTCCTCCGGGCCATCGAGCACGGCATGCCGCCCTCCGGCGGAATCGGCATGGGCATCGACCGTCTGCTCATGGCGTTGTCGGGGCTCGGCATCCGCGACACCATCCTGTTCCCGTTGGTGCGCCCCGGCAGCTGACACCGTCGCACGGGGGCGGTCCAGATCCTCGACCTGGAAGTACATCTGTGAACCTGTTCGAACATGACACTGTCGCCACCTTCCCCGCCGGCTGTCTGGACGGCAGCTCCACGGTCCTCGCGGTCGTCGGGATCGACGTGCCGGCCGGCCGGCACGGTGTGATCGTGGCCGGCACCCCGTTCCATCCCCTGGATCACCGCTGGCCGGACCAGCCGGCCGACACCGGCATCATCGAACTGCTCGGGCACCGGCTGCCGGTCCTGGACTGTGTCGTCGGCGCCGCACCGCGCGGCACGGCCGACGTGCTGGTCGGGTCCGCGATCCCGGCCCGGCGCGGCGACGACGCATGGTGCTGGCTCGTGGTGCACGTCGTCGAACTGGACCCGTCTCTGGCGACCTGGGCGGTCGGGGCGTCGGTACGGCTGACCGTCGACGGCAAGCGCCGGTGGGACCTCTCTGGCGCGCATACCGCATGCCATCTGTCCGGCTTCGCCATCAATGCCGCACTGGCCGGCTACTGGCGCAAGCCCGTCGCCGCCGACGCGCTGGGCACTCCCGACTTCGAGCGCCAGGCGCTGGTGGCATCGTCGCTGTCGGAGCTCCGCTACCACGACACCTACCGCATCGGCCGCAGCCTCCGGAAGGCGGGCTTCGACACCGACGGACTGCCGTCGGTCGTGCCCTCCCTCGGTGTGACTCTGGAGAAGAGGATGTGTGACTGGACGGCGACCGCAGCGCCGGTGCGGGTGACGGCTGCCGGCCCAGGTCTGGGCAGTATCCGCACCTGGACCTGCGACCTGCCGTCCGGAACGGTGCGGGTGCCCTGCGGAGGCACCCACCTCACCGACCTGGCCGGGCTGGCCGGGGTACGCGTCGAGGTCAGCTTGTCGGCCGCTGGTGACGTCCTCGACGTCGTCGGAACCGTCGAGCTGCACCCGGTCGGGGCATCGGCCCGAGCGGATGCGCGCGTGTCCCGCTGACGGTGGCGGACCTGTGGACGGATCCGCCACCGACCCGGGTCAGCTGTACTGCGCGGCGACCATCCGGCTGTCGCCGCGCCGGGCGTGCCGCGTGCGGGCGAGGTCGTGGGTGACGAAACTGCGCACCACGAACCGGTCCGTTCCGTCGAAGCGGGGCCGGAAGGGCGACCTGCCATGTACGACGCGCGCGTTGTCCAGCACCATGATCTCCCCGGCGTCGAGCACGTGCGAGTGCCGAAGGATGGGATACAGCGCGATGACCCGCGTCAGCAGCTGCTGCGCGACCGGGTCGATGCCATGCATGAGATCCTGGTCCAGCACGATGAACGGGTCGTCGTCGCTGCCGGACATGATCGGCATCGGGCCGCGGACGTCGCCGTGCACGAACCGCTGGCCGCCCATCCGGAACGACTCGTCGACCCCGGTCGTCCAGCGCGGCTCGCGCAGCAGTGCGAGTTCGGCGTGGTCCAGCCGAGCCGCGAGATCGGCTGCGGTCATCAGATAGGTCTGCGCGCCGGGGTCGCCGCGCAGGCAGGCCAGGCTGAGGTAGTCCGGGCGGAGCTGGCTGAACGCCTGCTCGGTATGCAACTCCAGCTCCACCGACGAGCTCAGGCTGGTCTGGCTCGTCGCCCCCGTCCGCGCCGGCACCATGTCCTGGAACAGCCGGCCGGCGCCCTCGGCCTCGTAGGCGAGCATGTGGCCGAGGAACTCGTTGAACAGCGCCTGGATACGGGCGAGCAGGGTCCGCTCACCCAGATGGGAGGTGTTGTCGACCGGGGTCGGTGGGAGCGGGCCGACCGGAAGGCCGGAGAACACCAACATCCCGCTGACGCTGCCCCAGCGTCGGTAGTCCTGCAGCGCCTCGGCGATACGGTTCGGTAACTGCCGGGCCGCACGTTTGGCGTCGCGGCAGAACGACTCCGGATCCTCCGTCGGGTTCGCAGTCAAGTGCGCGGCGAGTCTCGTCAGATCGCGTGCCTCCCGAGGGGTGACGGCCACGTGCCACGCGGTCATGGCTTGCGTAAGGTGTCGGGTGGACAAGTCCAGTTCTGTCGACATGTGTGCGCCTTCCGGTGCCGGCAGCAGTGCCGGACGGAGCGGCCGGCAGCGCCGGGGGGGTCGGCGCTTCACCACAATGCGATCGTCCGCACGTGCCCGGCAGGAGCTTTCCTGCGCCGCTTCAGCAGGAAACGGCAACGCTCCGTACGAGTGTCATACAGTCCTCGGCTGGCGTCGCGACGTAGAATCGGACCGATGGCTGAACTGCCCGTCCAGCGCACAGACGAACCGCCGGGTATCTCGTTCGGCGCCGAGCTTCGCCGCCGTCGCCAGGAGCAAAAGATGTCGCTCGCCGAGCTGGCACGGGAAGTGCACTACAGCCGAGGCTTCCTCAGCAAGATCGAGACCGGCAAGGCCCAGCCGAACCGGGCGCTCGCCGAGACTTGTGACGAACTGCTGGGAGCCGGTGGAGACCTCGTCCGGCGGCTGCCACCGACCAAGCGGAGGCCACGGTGGTCGCCCACCACACGCCCGGTCGACCTGCCGGCCGTGAGCACCATCTTCCTGGGGCGCGCAGACGAACTGTCGCTGGTGACCGACGCGCTGAGCAAGCGACCCCGGTCATCCCGGATCGTGGTGGTGTATGGCCTGCCCGGGGTCGGTAAGACCGAACTGGTCCTCCACACCGCCGGACATCTACTCGACCGGTACCCCGATGGCTGCCTCTACCTCGATCTCCAGGGCGGCGGTGACGCGCCGGTCGACAGCCACGCCGCGATCGACCACCTGCTTCGCCGGCTCGGTGTTCCACCGGAGCTGGTACCGAACCCGCCGGCCCAACGCGCAGCGATGTACCGGCAGGTAGTGCGCGACCGCAACCTGCTGCTGGTCATCGATAACCCGACAGCCGCCGCCGACGTGGCAGCGCTGGTGGCACCCGGCGGCACGGGCGACATCCTGGTGGCGAGCCGCCGCCGGCTCGACGCGCTGGACGAGGCCCGTCAGATCGAACTCGCCCCGTTGAGCGACGCGGATGCGCGCGCACTTTTCGAGCAGATCGCCGACGACCGTCTCGCCACGGATCCCGGGGCCGATTCCGGCACGATCGACCAGATCACCGCAGCCTGCGACCGGCTACCGCTGGCGGTGCGGATCGCGGCGGCCAGGTTCCGCGCCTCCGAGCACACCCCGATCGCGGAGCTGTCGGCGCTGCTCGAGGACGAGCGGCACCGGCTCTCGGCTCTCGACGACGGTGAACGCAGCATCGCGGACACCTTCGCGGCGGCCTGCGCCGCCTTACCGCCGCCACAGGCCCTGCTGTTCGCGTTGCTGTCCGTCCATCCGGGGCCGTCGTTCGGGCGCATGACCGCCGGTCTGCTTGCGGACGCCGGCGAACAGGAGGCGGCGCGGCTGCTCGACAGGCTCGTCAGCACCTGTCTAATCCAGCGTGTTGGACCCGACCGGCACATCCTGCACCTGCTCGTCAGTACGATCGCCGCCCGGCAGGCCACGACGACGGTCGCACCCCAGCACCGTCTGGCTGCCGTCGACCGGCTGCTGGATGGCTATCTACTCGCCGCGCAGCACGCCGACCTCGCGGCGACCCCGCAACGGCATCGCGCACCCCCGGTAGTGCCCTCAACCGCCGCTTGGTACGCCACCTTCACCGCCGCAGAACAAGCCTCGACCTGGTTCGATGCCGAGCAGGACAACCTGGTCGCCATCTGCGATCTGGCACTTGCCCACGACCGGCCGCACGTCTGCTGGCGGCTGGCCTACGCGATGCGGGACCACTTCTTCCGGACCAGATCGGACCGCGACTGGGTCCGTACGCACCGGGCAGCGCTGACCGCCGCCCGCCGCGCCGACGACCCGTGGGCCGTCGCCGTGACGCTCAACAACCTCGGCCTCGGGTACGCCGTCGCGGCACAGAGCACACAAGCCGACGAGTGCTACACCGAAGCGCTACAGCTATTCAGGGACCTCGGCGACCCGCACGGGGAGGCGAACTCCCTCGGCCACCTGGCCTGGACCGCACACACGACCGGTCAGCACCGCACGGCGATCACGCGCGGAAAGGCCGCGCTGCGACTGTACGAACAGTTCGGCACCCCACGCCAAGCAGCGATCACCCGCAGGACGATCGGCGTGGCCGAGGCTGCGCAGGGCGACGTTGCCGCAGCCGAGGCACACCTGAGGGCCGCCGTGGCGGTCTTCGCCGCGGACCGGCTCGCGCTAGACGAGGCCATGACACTCAACTGCCTCGGCGATGTCGCCTGGGCCGACCACCGTGTCCAGAAGACCATCGACCTCTACCGCCGGGCCCTATTCCGGGCCCGCACCGGCGAAAGCACTTTCGAACAGGCACGTGCGTTGCGCGGGCTCGCGCTGGCCTCGGATTCCATCGGCAAGCACCGGGCGGCCAGATTGCTCACGGAGCAGGCACAGTTCATCAGCGGGCTGACGCGGTAGCGGGCCCTGTACCGCGCCAAAACCTGTCGCACAGTCTGTGAGCTGGGAGTTCTCGGCTCAGGCGGATGATCGCCGGTATGGTCGTGCGGTTGCTGTACCTGGGAATGATCCGCCTGTTCAGCGGTTTGGGGTTGCTGATCCGCAGCGACAAAGCGCTGCTGGTCGAGGTCCTCGCGCTACGACACGAGATAGCGGTGCTACGCCGCCACGTTCACGGCCCGCCCCGGCTGTCCTGGCCGGACCGGGCGATCCTGTCCGCCCTGGCCCGCCTGCTGCCCCGCCGGATACGGGCACACCGGATCGTCACCCCGGCCACGTTGCTGAACTGGCATCGCCGGCTGCTGCGACGCCGCTGGACCTACCCGAACAAGCCCGGCCGACCACCGGTCAGCGACGAGATCCGGGACCTGGTGCTGCGGCTGGCCGGAGAAAACCCACGCTGGGGACACCGCCGCGTTCAAGGCGAACTACAGCGACTCGGTCACCGGATCGGCGCCGGCACGATCCGACGAATCCTGGCCCGCCGCCGTGTCGGCCCGCCGCCCCGCCAACAGGACACCAGCTGGCGGGCCTTCCTGCGCAACCAGGCCGCCGGCCTACTGGCCATCGACTTCTTCCACCTCGATACGGTCCTACTGCGGCGCCTGTACGCGCTGGTGGTCATGGAAGTAGCCACCCGACGGGTCCACCTCCTCGGCATCACCGCCCACCCCACCGGACAATGGGTGACCCAGCAAGCCCGTAACCTCCTCATGGACCTGGGCGAACATGCCAACAGGATCCGGTTCCTCATCCGCGACCGCGACGCCAAATACCCCACCGCCTTCGACGCGGTGTTCACCGCCGCGGGCATCACGGTGATCAAGACCCCGCCCCGCACCCCGCGAGCGAACTGCTTCATCGAACGCTGGGGCCGCAGCCTCCGCAACGAGTGCACCGACCACATGCTGCACTACAACGAACGGCACGCACGGACCGTGATCGACGAGTACGTCGACCACTTCACCAACCACCGACCACACCAAGGACGACAGCAGCGCCCACCCAACCACGACCCGACCGTCGTCATCCCCATGGACAAGCCCGTACGACGCCGAAGACGACTCGGCGGAGTAATCAACGAGTACCACCGAGCAGCCTGAGCCGATCTTCAGAAGACCAGGTCACCGCCGTTGAACGAGTTTTGGCACGGTACACGGTATCGCTGAACCGGGAATCGCGCGTCAGCGCCTCGCCACGGCACGCGAAGCAGTGCGGGAGCTCCGAACGCTGGTAGCCGAGGCTGGTGCAAGCTCGGTGGGAAAGGTACTGCGGCACGCGTACCAGAAGGGACTCATTGAACCGGTCCCGCTGCTCGCCCGCTACCTCGACCCCGATGGGACGCACAGCGACCAGGTGCTCGGTGAAAAGACCCGGGAGGTTTTGGACGCATTCATGGCGTGCGACGTCGATGAGCTGGACGGGTACCTGCGATACGTCAGACGCGAGTCCCCCTACTCCACACAACATGGGACCAAAGGCGCCGAATTTCCGAACGTCATTGTCCTGATCGACGACTCCGAAGGAACACTGCCAGCCCACTCCTACGACAAGCTTCTCGGACTCGCTGAGCTTTCCGACACCGATCGTCGTAACAAGGCCAGCGGCAAGGACACCACCGTCGATCGGAGCCGGCGACTCCTGTATGTCTGCGTCTCACGAGCACGAAACGAACTCGCCGTCGTCCTCTACGCCGTGGACGTGGATGCCGCGATCTTGTCTCTCAAGGCCGCAGGTCTGGCAGACCAGCCACTGACGATGGACGACCTATCGGCGACCTGACGGCAGCCGCGTCATCACGCCTCGCTGCTGAAGGAGGCCTACCAAGATCGGCTCAATGCACGCTCACTGCGCAGACTCTGTCTGTCGGCGGTCTCGTCGGGCACCGTGTCTGGTGC
>NZ_JBHSPR010000101.1:0-45757 GCF_042658085.1 Plantactinospora solaniradicis
CCGGCCAGCGGCGTCTGCGGCCCGCCCGCGACCGTGCCGGCCGAGGCGGGTGGCAGACTCTTCGGCGTGACCGAGCCAACCGAGCGGACTGTCAGGTTCAGCGATGATGCCGCTCGTGGTCTGCCGACGCAGCGCGGGTCGATGTCGTACCGCGACGGCGCGGAACCGGCGACGGACGGTGGGCTGGAGAGCGCGAGCCTCGTCGAGTTGGCCGTGCTCCGGCTCAGCCGCGAGATCCTGAGCGGCAAGACCGACCCGGGGGAGCGGCTGGTCGAGGAACAGCTGACCCGGCGACTGGGCATCAGCAGGGCTCCACTGCGGGAGGCGCTGCGGCTGCTCGCCCAGCAGGGCCTGGTCGAGCACGTTCCACGGCGCGGAGTCCGGGTGGCCACCCTGTCCGACCGGGACATGCTGGAGCTGTACGCGGTGCGCGACGTGCTGGAACGGTACGCCGTCGAGACGGCCCTGCCGGTGCGCTCGGGAACCGACCTGGACGGGCTCCGGGCGGCGCTCGACCAGATGCGGGAGGCGACCCGGTCCGGCGACCGGCTGACCGTGGCGGAAGCCCACCGCGCCTTCCACATGGAACTGGTGGCTCTCGCCGGCAACCGGCAACTCTCTGCCGTCTACGGCTCCATCCTGTTGAAGCTTCAGCTCTACATGGCGCTCAACCTGCACCGGGAAGCAGAGGCGGCGACGGCCGGCGACGGCGTACACCGGCATGAGCGCCTGTTCGCGGCAGTGACGGACGGGGATCCGCAGACGGTGCTCGCCGAGCTGGCGGCACACGGCGGGCGGTCCTATCTTAGCTGAGGATGCTGCCGGCTGTGACACATCGTCGTTACCTGACTGACTGTCTGTCGAAACAGAACGGTCGACAATCGTTTGTATGCCAGAACCGATCGGCACCGCAGCGGTCCTCCGGTCCGCATACTCCGCCGGAGAGCTGACCACGGTGGAAATCGCCGATCGGGTGCTCGCCGCGATCGGGGATCCGACCGGGAACCCGATCTGGATCAGCACCGTTCCGGCCGCACAGCTACGGGCCCGCGCGGTCGAGCTGCACGAACGCCGGGACGAGCTGGCCGTCCTCCCGCTCTACGGAGTGCCGTTCGCGGTGAAGGACAACATCGACCTGGCCGGACTGCCGACCACCGCCGGCTGCCCGGAATTCGCGTACCGGCCGGACCGGACCGCCACCGTGGTGACCCGACTGCTCGACGCCGGGGCGATGCTGGTCGGTAAGACCAACCTCGACCAGTTCGCCACGGGGCTCACCGGCACCCGCTCACCGTACGGACGCTGTGAGAGTGTCTTCGGCGGCGGCCTGATCGCCGGCGGGTCGAGTTCCGGCTCGGCCGTCGTGGTGGCCGCCGGCCTGGTGTCCTTCGCGCTGGGTACGGACACCGCCGGGTCCGGGCGGGTGCCGGCGGCCTGCAACGGAATCGTCGGCATGAAGCCGACCAGGGGACTGCTGAGCGTGGCCGGTGTCGTACCGGCCTGCCGATCGCTGGACTGCGTCTCGATCTTCACCCACACTCCGGACGACGCCGCCACGGTCTTCCGCGTCGCGCACGGCGTCGACCCGGACGATCCCTGGGCACGGCCGCTACCGGCGGATCGGAGTGCCGCGCGCCCACCCGCGACACTCCGGCTCGGCCTGCCCCGGGCCGAGGACCTGGACTTCTTCGGCGACCTGGGCCAGCGCGACCGGTTCGCCGCCGGACAGGACCGGGTCGCCGTACTGGTGGGCGAGACCGAGCCAGTCGGACTCCGTCCGCTGTTCGAGGCCGGTGACCTGCTGTACCAGGGGCCGTGGGTGGCCGAGCGCCTTGCCGACCTCGACGACTTCCTGCGGAGCCGGCCGGATGCCGTACTTCCGGTGACCCGGAAGGTGCTGGAGAGTGGACGCCGCTACGACGGCGCCCAGGTCTTCCGGGCCCGGCACCGCCTTCAGGAGCTACGCGCGTGGACGGACCGACTGTGGCAGCGGATCGACGTACTGGTGGTGCCGACGGTTGGCACCACCTTCACGATCGAGGAGATCGACGAGGATCCGATCGGCCGTAACACCATGCTCGGCCGCTACACCCAGTTCGCCAACCTGCTCGACCTGGCCGCGGTGACCGTGCCCAACGGGTTCACCGAAGCGGGCCGGCCAGCCAGCCTGACCCTGGTCGGGCCGGCGTTCAGCGACACCACCCTGATCCGGCTCGCCGCCGCGCTGGCCGCCGAGCCCTCACCGTCCGGGCCGACCGTGTCCGGGCCCACGGCGGCGGAGCCGACGGTATCCGATCCCACCGTCTCCAAAGCATCCGACGCCTCCGACGACGACCGCGTGCTGCTCGCGGTGGTCGGCCGGCACCTGACCGGCGAATCCCGCAACCCGGAACTGATCGACCGCGGCGCGGTCCTCGCCGGGATCGGTCTGACCGCACCGCTCTACCGCCTCTACCGGCTGCCCTCCGACGACGGCGTCGGCCTGCCGAGCCTGGTCCGGGTCGGTACGTCGGACGGCGCGGCCATCGAGATCGAACTGTGGCGCCTACCGGTCAACGCGATCGGTGGGCTGCTCGCCGGAGTGCCGGCACCGCTGTCGCTCGGCTGGCTGCGCCTGCACGACGGTCGGGAGGTGCTCGGCTTCCTCGGCGAGGCGTACGCGGCCGATGACGAGGTGGAGGACATCACCGCCGCCGGTGGGTGGCGCGCCTACCGGCAGGCCGCGCGTACCGGTTGACCCAGCCCCGTCGAAGGGAGCCGCCCCCCATGCCCCGCATCGGCCCCGTCAAAGCCGACCCCTACCTCTGGCCGTACGACGGCTCGGCACCCGCCGAACGCACCGCACTGCTCTGTATCGACTGGCAGACCGACTTCTGCGGCCCAGGTGGCTACGTCGACAGCATGGGTTACGACATCGGCCTCACCCGCGCCGGCCTGCCGGCCACCGCCCGGCTGCTCGACCGGGCCCGGGAGATCGGCATGCTGGTCGTACACACCCGGGAGGGCCACGATCCCGAACTTTCCGACCTGCCGGCCAACAAACGCTGGCGGTCGGCCCGGATCGGCGCCGAGATCGGCGCGGCCGGCCCGTGTGGTCGGATCCTGGTCCGGGGCGAGCCCGGCTGGGAGATCGTGCCCGAGGTCGCCCCGGCGGCCGGCGAGGTCGTGGTCGACAAGCCCGGCAAGGGCGCCTTCTACGCCACCAACCTGGATCTGGTGCTGCGTACCCGGGGCATCACCCACCTGATTCTCACCGGCATCACCACCGACGTCTGCGTGCACACCACGATGCGGGAGGCGAACGATCGGGGCTACGAGTGCCTGATCCTCTCCGACTGTACCGGCGCGACCGACCCGGACAACCATGCCGCCGCCCTGCACATGGTGACGATGCAGGGCGGGGTGTTCGGCTGCGTCGCCAGCTCCGACGACGTTCTCGTCGCGATCACCGACGACTGACCGCCGTTGTCACGGCGGACCCCTGACCCCCTTGAGGATCCCCATGCCTACCGTCGACGCGCGTCCCGATCCGTACACCTTCGAGCTGTCCACGACCGCGCTGCTGGTCATCGACATGCAGCGCGACTTTCTCGAACCCGGCGGGTTCGGGGAGAGCCTGGGCAACGACGTCGCCCAGTTGCGCCGAACCATCGCGCCGCTCACGGCGCTGCTTGCCGCGGCCCGGGAGACCGGGCTTCCGGTAATCCACACCCGGGAGGGGCACCTGCCGGATCTCTCCGACTGCCCACCGGCCAAGCGTGACCGCGGAGCGCCGAGTGCCCGGATCGGGGATCCCGGACCGAACGGCCGGATCCTGATCCGGGGCGAGTACGGCCACGACATCGTCGACGAACTCGCGCCGACCGACGGTGAGCCGGTCATCGACAAGCCGGGCAAGGGTGCCTTCTACGCCACCGGCCTCGACGCGATGCTCGTCGACCGTGGGATAACGAGCCTGCTGATCAGCGGTGTGACGACCGAGGTGTGCGTGCACACGACGGTCCGGGAGGCGAACGACCGCGGGTACGAGTGTCTGGTGCTCGCCGACTGCGTCGGATCGTACTTTCCCGAGTTCCAGCGGGTCGGTCTCGACATGATCTCCGCGCAGGGCGGGATCTTCGGCTGGGTCGCCGACTCGACCGCGCTGATCGCCGAGCTGACGATCGCCTGGTCGCCGACCGCCCCATCCGAGCCCGCCGCTCCGGCGGCACCGGCCACGTCCGTGTTGCAACCCTCCTGATCGCAAAGGGTGCCAGCCATGGTGAAGACGACCGAGCGCACCGCCGCGAATCTCCCACTCTGGGTGCGTGGCGACACCAACGCCTTCTTCGGTTTCGGGGTCAACGTCCTGGTCAACGTGCTGACGCTGACCGCTCTCTGCCTGGGCGTCGTCAAGCTCTCCTCCGGCGACGTCTTCGGCACCATCCTGCCGGCCCTGGGCATCGCCCTGGTCGCCGGCAACATCTACTACACGGTGCTCGCCCGTCGGCTGGCCCGCCGGGAGAACCGGACCGACGTCACCGCGCTGCCGTACGGGCCCAGCGTGCCGCACATGTTCATCGTGATCTTCGTGATCATGTTGCCGATCTACCTGCGTACCCAGGACGCGAGGCAGGCCTGGCAGGCCGGGGTGGCCTGGGCGTTCATCATCGGCGTCATCGTGCTGATCGGCGCGTTCGTCGGCCCGTACATCCGCCGGTACGCCCCTCGGGCGGCACTGCTCGGCACCCTGGCCGGAATCTCCATCACGTTCATCTCGATGAACCCGGCTGGTCAGATGTGGCGGATGGCCTGGATCGCCCTGCCGGTACTGGCATTGCTGCTCATCGGGTTGCTCACCGACGTACGACTGCCGGGCAACATTCCGATCGGGCTGGCCGCCCTGCTGCTCGGTACGGCGATCGGCTGGATCGGTGGCGCGATGTCGGTGCCCGACGTCTCGGCGGCGGCCGGTGACATCGCACTCGGGCTGCCGTCGTTGCAACTCGGGCTGCTGTTCGACGGGCTCTCCGAGATGGCGCCGTTGCTCGCCACCGCCATTCCGCTGGGCGTCTACAACTTCACCGAGGGCATGACCAACGTGGAGAGCGCGGCAACGGCGGGGGACAACTACAACCTGCGCAGCGTGCTGCTCGCGGACGGGGCCGGCGCGGTCATCGGTTCGGCGCTCGGCTCGCCGTTCCCGCCTGCCGTCTACGTCGGGCACCCGGGCTGGAAGGCCGCGGGTGGCCGCAGTGGCTACTCGATGGCGACCGGCGTCGTCATCGCGGTGCTCTGCTTCCTCGGCATGTTCGGCCTGCTCGCCACGATCTTCCCGACCGCCGCGATCGTGCCGATCCTGCTCTACATCGGTCTGCTGATCGGGGCGCAGGCGTTCCAGGCGACCCCCAGGGTGCATGCCGCCGCGGTGGTGGCGGCGCTGATTCCCAACATCGCAGCCTGGGCGACCGGGCAGATGGACAACGTGCTCGCCGCGGCCGGTACCACCGCCGCCGAGGTGGGCGATCCGACGCTGGCCGGTGCCGGCGTCGTCTACGACGGACTGCTGGTACTCGGTCAGGGCGCGATCCTGGCTGGCCTGGTGCTCGGCGCGGTGGTGGTGTTCATCATCGACAAGCGGTTCACCCGGGCGGCGATCTTCGCGGCCGTCGGCTCGGTGCTCTCCTTCATCGGGCTCATCCACGGCGAACGGATCGAATGGAACGCCAACGGTCAGGTGGCGTTGGGGTACCTGTTCGTGGCGGTGGTCTGCGGCCTGTTCGCACTGGCCAAGATCCCACCGCGTGAGCCGGACCCGGAGGAACGGGAACTGGACCGCCAGCACGGCGGGCCAGCAGCAGCGGCTCCCACCCCGGCGCCGCCGGTGCACCGAACGGGCGAACCGGAGCCATCGGCACCACCCGGGTCGGAGGGCACGGCCGGGTCGGAGGCCACGGCCGGGTCGGAGGCCACGACCCGTGGACGTTGACCGGCCGGAGGTGGTCGCCGAGGTAGCGGCCGAGTTCGCCGGCTACGAGGCGGCGCTGACGGCCGGCGACGTGGACGCCATCATCGGCTACTTCTGGGCGTCGGCCCGGACGGTCCGGTTCGGCGTCGCCGACCATCAGGTCGGGATAGCAGAGCAGCGGCGGTGGCGTGCGGCGCAGCCGCCGCTGCCACCGGGCCGCCGCCTGCACGGCACCGTGATCAGCACCTTCGGTGCCGACACGGCGGTGGTGAACACCTTCTTCGACTATCCCGGCGGCGGCACCACCGGCCGCCAGACCCAGACCTGGGTACGCCTGCCGGTCGGCTGGCGCATCGTCAGCGCCCACGTTTCCGAGCCGGCTGGGGTGCCGGCAGACCGTTAGGAAGGGCCCCTTCTTCGCGTTTTTTGTAGAAGAAGGGGCCCTTCCTAACGCCTTAGAAGACGGGGACGCCCTCGCGGACCAGTCGCCAGTTCGGCTGGAAGAAGTCGGCCGGGTCGATGCTCCCCTTGGCCTGGGCCCAGTCGATGAGAAGCTGGCGGATCTCCTGCTGCTCGTTGTAGATCTGGGTCTTCACGATCCCGGGGAAGTTGCCGCCGCCGCTGCGCCGGTAGTTGTTCACCGCGATCACGAACTGGTCGCCGTCGGCGACCGGGGTCCCGCTGCCCGGATGGGTCAGACTGGTGATCCGCTGACCCACCGGACGGCTGATGTCGATGTCGTAGTCGACCCCGGAGATGGTGTCGTAGTTGTAGTCCGGCACGGTCGGGTCGTTGATCTCCGCCGGGTCGACCGGCGCACCCGGCCCGAAGGTGCGGAAGTACTTCGCCGAGTGCTCGAGGTAGGCCCGTACCTCGGCACCGCTGACCACCACCGCCTCGAGGGTGTTGTCGTAGATGTAGAGCCCCGCCACGTCCTTGATCCGTACGTCGCCGGCCGGGAATACCGCGGTCCGGCTGAACGGCGCCGCGATCGACAGCACCGGCAGGCTGGCGTACTGGGTGCCGGCCAGGGCGGCGGTGACGGTGTCGGTCTGCACCTTGTTGATGTAGTCCAGGATCGGGGTGTCCTTGTACCGGGACTCCGCCGCAGACAACTCGACCGCCGACGTGGCGACCACCTGGTTGACGTACGCGACCGTCTTGGTGTGCTGGCCGCGTACCGCCGCGAGCACCTTCGGGTCCTCGGGGACGGTGTTGCTGTTCAGCATCGTGGCCCGCTTGGCGGTGATCTGCCAGCGGCCACGGTCGCGTTCGAGGGTGAAGTCCATCCGGGTCAGCCGCTGGCCCCACTTCGACGGCTCCGACATCAGGACCCGCTCGCCGGTCCGGACGTTCACGACGAACCGCTCCACCACCTCGGCGTGGGCGTGTCCGAAGAGGATGGCGTCGATCCCGGGCACCTGCTCGGCGATCAGCGCGCACGGGTTCTCGTTCGGCAGTTCCGGCCCGTAGCTGGACGTACCGCTGTCGCCGCCGTGCGCGGAGATCAGCACGATGTCGGCGCCGCGCTGCCGCATCACCGGGACCCACTTCGCGGCGGTCGACACCATGTCCTCGAAACGCAGCTTGCCCTCGACGTGGCCACGGTCCCAGATCGCCGTACCCGGGTTGGTCAGACCCAGGATGCCGACCCGCAGCGTCGGCGCGCCGTGCCCGAGCGAGACCTTCTTGATGAGGTACGGCGTGAAGGCCGGCTTGCCGGTGCGCTCGTTGACCGCGTTGGCGGCCAGCGCCGGGAAGCCGAGCTGCCGGATCCACTTGTCCAGCAGCGGAAGCCCGTAGTTGAACTCGTGGTTCCCGAGCGTCACCGCGTCGTAGTCGAGGATGTTCATCGCCCGCGCCATCGGGTGCGTTTCACCTGTGGAGGTGATCGGCTCCTGCTTCGCGTAGTAGGTGGCGAGCGAGGTCCCCTGGATCGTGTCACCGGCGTCGAGGACCAGCGTGGCCCTGCCCCGCCGCTCGGTGCGGATCTGCTTCACCAGGCTGGCCAGTTTCGCCACCCCGACGTCGTTGTGGGCGCTGTCGTCGTACTCGGCGTCGCGGTAGTAGTCCCAGTTGTAGACATTGCCGTGGGTGTCCGACGTGCCCAACACGGTGAGGTCGTAGGTCTTCGGCTTGGTCGGCCGGTGTGCCTGCGCCGGTGCGGCGCCGACGAGCGGTGCCGCGGCGACCGCTGCGGCACCGGCGAGCACCTGCCGCCGCGAAGGGCCGGTGAGGGGGGTCATGCCGTGCCTTTCCTAGACGGGGAGCATGCGCCTGGTAGGCGTGCCGACGGCACCATAACGACCCGTCGCGGGCCACGCCAGCGGAGCTGCCGATCGACACCGTCCGGCCATCCGATGTCCGATGGCCGGACGCCGGCCCGCCACCCCGGGCCGGGACGCCCGGGACGTCTGCGTCCGCCGCCGGTCGTCGACCCGAGTCGTCGTCCCAGGTCCGCCGGGGGTGCCCTTCGTCACCTTCGCTGCGGCGGAGCTGGTCGCGGCACTTGATCATCCGACCCCGCTCCGTAGGATCCTGGGTACCTGCCAGGGGACCGCGCTGCGGCGACCGGTCCGAGGACACGGCAGGCAGGGGCACGACGACGGCGGGGGACCGATGAGTCTGCGGGAAGATGCGGCGGAGATCCGGGACGAGTTGGTCGCGCTCCGTCGGGAGTTGCACCAGATCCCGGAGATGGGACTCGAACTTCCGCGTACCCAGGAACGGGTGCTCGCCGCCCTCGAACCCCTGCCACTGGAAATCAGCACCGGTAAGGCCCTCTCCTCGGTGACCGCGGTACTACGCGGCGGCAAGCCGGGACCGGTGGTGCTCCTCCGGGGCGACATGGACGCGCTGCCGATCGTCGAGGACACCGGCGTCGACTTCGCCTCGCGGCATCCGGACCTCATGCACGCCTGCGGCCACGACCTGCACACCGCCGGGCTGGTCGGCGCCGCCCGGCTGCTCGCCGCCCGCCGGAACGAACTCGCCGGTGACGTGGTCTTCATGTTCCAACCCGGCGAAGAGGGCTACGACGGCGCCGCCCACATGATCTCCGAGGGCGTACTCACCGCCGCCGGTCGACCGGTCGAGGCCGCGTACGGGCTGCACGTGTTCTCCTCGATTCTCGGCCGGGGCGTGTTCTCGTCCCGGCCAGGGCCGCTGATGGCGGGCTCAGCCGGCCTGTTCGTCAAGGTCGTCGGCGCGGGTGGGCACGGTTCCCGGCCGCACACGACCCTGGATCCGGTGCCGGCCGCCTGCGAGATGGTGACCGCGCTCCAGACGATGGTCACCCGTCGGTTCGACGCGTTCGAGCCGGTGGTGCTGACGGTCGGGACCTTCCACGCCGGCACCCGCCGCAACGTCATTCCGGACGAGGCGTACTTCGAGGCGACCGTACGGACCTTCGACGGATCGGTCAGCGAACAGATCGGGGAGCACGCGGTACGGCTCTGCGAGCAGATCGCGGCGGCGCACGGCCTGCGGGCCGAGGCGCGGTACGAGGCGGAGTACCCGGTGACGGTCAACGATCCCGTCGAGCACGAGTTCGCCGCCACGACCGTCCGGGAGGTGTTCGGGGAGGAGCGGTTCGCCGACCTGCGTAACCCGGTGACCGGCTCGGAGGACTTCTCCCGGGTACTGGGCCGGGTGCCCGGGGCGTACCTGTTCCTCGGTGCGTGCACCACCGACGACCCGGAGACGGCGCCGGGAAACCACTCGCCCCGGGCAACGTACGACGACGGCGTGCTCGCCGACGGCGCCGCGCTCCTCGCCGAGTTGGCGGTTCGCCGGCTCCGTTAGGGCGCCGACCCGCACGTCGGCGGTCGACCCCCGGGGTCCACCAAGTTGGCTGATTCTGTGTCCACGGTTCATCGCCCCGCCACCAGCGCATGGAAGCTTTCCGGGGGTACCACCCGGCAAGATCGGAGAGCGTCCGTGCCCGAACCGTCAAGACTGAACCGTCGATCGTTCGTCATGGCCGGCGGTGCTGCCGCCGCGCTGAGCGTATTCAACCCCACGTCGGCGCCGGCCGCCGTCGCGCAGAGCCGTAAGGGCGTCCTGAAGCCGGTCGAACTGCTCGGACCGCTCCGCCCGGTCGCTGACGCCCGCGACGGCGTGGCCCGGCTCGAACTGCCGCCGGGCTTCGGCTACCGCAGCTTCGGTGTGGCGGGCGAAAGTATGAGCGACGGCAACATCTGCCCGACCGCGCACGACGGATCCGCGGCCTTCGAGCTGCCCAACGGGCGGCTGCGCCTGATCCGCAACCACGAGGTCGACGCCCCGTCCACCGAGGCCCGGCCGATGGCGGGCCCGCACAAGGCGTACGACCGGCGGGCCGGGGGCGGCACCACCACCGTCGAGCTGAAGCGCGACCGGGACGGCTCGGTCGACGTGGTACGCGAGTTCGTCAGCCTGAACGGCACACACTGCAACTGCAGCGGCGGACCCACCCCGTGGGGCACCTGGCTGTCGTGCGAGGAGACGGTCGAGGACAACCGGCCGTTCGCCGTGAACGAGGAGAACGACGACTTCCAGAACGGCTTCGAGCGGCGGCACGGTTACGTCTTCGAGGTGCCCGTCACCGCGAACGGACCCGTCGATCCCGTACCGCTGGTCGGCATGGGGCGGTTCAACCACGAGGCCGTCGCCGTCGACCCGGCCACCAGCGACGTATACCTGACGGAGGACAACGACGTCGCCGGGTTCTACCGGTTCCGGCCACACTATCGGGGACATCTCGCCAGGGGTGGTGTGCTCCAGGCGCTGCGGGTGAAGCACAAGCCCGGGATCGACCTGCGCGGCGGCGTGCAGCCCGGTACGCGGTTCGAGGCGGACTGGGTGACGATCGAGAACCCGGACCCGCCGGCCGGTGTCACGTACGACGACGCGGCCCAGGGCGTGTTCCGCCAGGGCGCGGCGAAGGGCGCTGCCGTCTTCACCGGTCTGGAGGGCTGCACCTGGCAGGCGCGGGGCAACACCGGTGGCCCCAGCGCGGTGTTCGTCTCCACCGCGGGTGGCGCGGCGGGATGCGGCCAGATCTGGGCCTACCACCCGGACCACCGGCGGCACGGAGAGTCCGGCACCCTGGAACTGCTGTACGAGTCCCCGGGCATCGACGTGCTGAGCTACCCCGACGTGCTCACCGCCTCGCACGACGGCACGCTGGTCGTCTGCGAGGACGGCCCCGGTACGACACTGTTGCGCGGCATCACGCCCAAGGGCGAGATCTTTCCGATCGGAAACGCGGTCGACGGAAAGAACGACGTGACCGGCCCGACGTTCAGCCCGGACGGGAACATCCTGTTCCTCAACATCATGGGCGAGGATCCGCCCAACCAGCCGGCGATGTCGTTCGCTGTCTGGGGCCCATGGCGCAGGTACACCTGAGCGGCGACCGGGCATCCGAGCGGCGACCGGGCATCCGAGCGGCCGCGCCGCTGCCGACGGCTCAGCCCGCCGTCCGACCTGCTGCCAGCTCCCCGGCGAGCTTCTCGATCCGGGCGCGGATCTCGTCGCGGATCGGGCGGACCGCGTCAACGTCCTTGCCGGCGGGGTCGTCGAGTTGCCAGTCCTCGTACCGCTTGCCCGGAAAGACCGGGCAGGCGTCGCCGCAGCCCATGGTGACGATCACGTCGGAGGACTCGGCGGTCTCCCATTCCAGCAGCTTCGGGGTCTGGTCGGTGATGTCGATGCCGACCTCGCGCATCGCCTCGACGGCGGCGGGGTTGACCTGGTTCGCGGGTGCGGAGCCGGCGGAGCGGACCTCGACGGTGTCCCCGGCGAGGTGGCGGAGCCAGCCGGCGGCCATCTGGGAGCGGCCGGCATTGTGGACGCAGACGAACAGGACGCTGGGCTTGTCGGACATGAACGGTTCCTTCGGGGTCGGGCGGTGCGGGCGGCGTCCCGCAGGCGCGTCGATGATCGCGGTTCGCTCGGGCGGGGCGGCGTCCCGGCTCGCGGCGAGGCGTTGGGGCATCTCGGGTAGCTGCTGGTCGAGCCGGGCGGTGCGGAACCGTGGGCGGTAGGGCTCGTTCACGTGGCGGTCGAACGGTCCGTAGCGAGGACCGCCCGGATCCGTCGTTGGATTCATGACGGGTTCCGCGAGGCGGTTGCGGTCGGAAGCAGTCGTCGGCGCAGCGCGAGGCTGACGTATACCAGTGCGACGAGGACGGGTACCTCGATCAGCGGTCCGACGACGCCGGCGAGGGCCTGTCCGCTGGTCACGCCGAAGGTGCCGATCGCCACGGCGATCGCGAGTTCGAAGTTGTTGCCGGCGGCGGTGAAGGCCAGGGTCGTGGTCCGCTCGTAGGACAGTCCGATCGAGCGGCCGAGGACGTAGGAGCCGGCCCACATGATCGCGAAATAGGCCAGCAGTGGGATCGCGATGAGCACCACGTCCCACGGTTGGCTGGTGATGGCGTCGCCCTGCAGGGCGAACAGGATGACGATGGTGAACAGCAGCCCGTACAGGGCGACCGGGCCGATCCTCGGCAGGAACTGTCCCTCGTACCAGGTGCGGCCCTTCGCCCGTTCGCCGAACCGTCGGGTGAGGAATCCGGCGAGCAGCGGGATGCCGAGGAAGATCAGCACGTTGCGGGCGATGTCCCACCCGGAGACTGCCAGCTCCGCACCCGACAGACCCAGCCAGTGCGGCAGTACCGACAGGTAGAACCAGCCGAGCACACCGAACGCGATGACCTGGAAGACGGAGTTGAGGGCGACCAGGACGGCGGCGGCCTCGCGGTCGCCGCAGGCGAGGTCGTTCCAGATGATCACCATGGCGATGCAGCGGGCGAGTCCGACGATGATCAGGCCGGTGCGGTACTCGGCGTGGTCGGCCAGGAAGATCCAGGCCAGGGCGAACATGACCGCCGGTCCGATCAGCCAGTTCAGCACCAGCGAGGAGATCAGCAGGCGGCGGTCGCCGGTGACGGTGTCGAGTCGGTCGTAGCGGACCTTGGCCAGCACCGGGTACATCATGACCAGCAGGCCGACGGCGATCGGCAGGGAGATCCCGCCCACCTTGACCGCTTCCAGGGCGGTGTTCAGCCCGGGGATGACACGGCCGAGCAGCAGCCCGGCGACCATCGCCAGACCGATCCAGAGCGGCAGGAACCGGTCGAGGCGGGACAGCCGGCCGACGACTGTGGGTGCCGCGTCGGCGGCCTCGAGGGTGTCGGGATACCGGCTGGTCACGCGCTCGCCGGGACGTCGACTTCGAGAAGGCTCGCGAGCTGTCGCATGATCCCCCGCCGTGCCCGGTAGTACACCCAGGTGCCACGGCGTTCGGCGTCGACGAGTCCGGCCTCACGCAGGGTCTTGAGGTGGTGGGAGATCGTCGGCCCGGACAGGTCGAACGCCGGGGTGAGATCGCAGACGCAGATCTCTCCGGCCGGTGCCGAGGCGATCATCGACATCAGTTGCAGCCGTACGGGATCACCGAGCGCCTTGAAGGCGGGGGCGAGGACGGCCGCCGTCTCGGCCGGTATCCGCTGCTCGCTGATCGGTGCGCAGCAGGGCACTCCGGCGTTGAGGTCGGTGAACTTGAGTGCCGGCGTCTGCTTTGACATACGTCTAGGTTGACAGATCTCGAATCAGCGTGCAACTCTCTGATTCGAAGAACGTCGAGACAGCGCTGACGTGAGGAGGGAGCCATGCTCCGCCTTCCCGTCGCCGTCCCCGTTGATCCTGTTCCGTTGACACCAGAGGAGTTACGTCATGACCGGAAACGAGAGCCGCGGCGGTTTCGCCGGGGATCCGATCGCGGCGCTGACCGTGGCTGGTTCCGCCGGCTGCTGCGGCAACCCCGCCCAGACGACGAACATCGCCCTGCCCGACCCCGCCGACAGCACGGGGCGCACCTGCTGCGGCACTCCGGCGGAGCCCGCCGAGGCGAATTCCTGCTGCGCGCCGGCCGCCGGGGCCGAGGCCGTCGGGTCCGGTACGGGGTGCTGCGGATGACCGCCCGACCCGGCTCGACGGTCCGGCCGGTGACTGCCGCCGACCTGGACCCGGCGCTGGGCGCGGTGTCGGTCGACCGGCTGACCGCGACGGTCGCCGCGCTGGCCGGCGACGCCTTCACCGGACGCCGGGTCGGCACGCCGGGCAACGCCGCCGCCCGGACCTGGCTCGCCACCCGGCTGACCGACATCGGCGCGGCCGTGGCGACCGACCCGTTTGCGGTACGGGCGGTGCCGGACATCTACGCCGTGCCGACCGCGCAGTGGGGCGACCGGAGCACTGCGGCCGACCTGTCGTTCGGCCGGGACGTCGCACCACATCTCGCCTCTGCCGATCTTCCCTCGCGGCGACGCGGCCTCTTGGGCATCGCGGGTGAGAGTGATCCCGGCGGTCGCTGGCTCGTGGTGCCGGCCGGAATGAGCCTGTCCGACGGGTACGGCCACGCCGACGGGGCGGCCGGGCTGCTGCTGTCGCGTCACGTCGATGCGGACGGCTGGCAGTTCACGATGCTGGCCGGTACGAACCCCGGCCCCGTGCCGGTGCTGACTCTCTCCACCGCGATCCACGACGCCGTCGGCGGGGCGGCACGGGCCGGCGACGCCTGGTTGGCGGCCGACGCCCCGATCCGCCGCGTCGACGTCACCGCCACGAATCTGCACGGTCGGCTCCGGCCGGCGGCGGCCGGGCACCGGGACCTGCTGTTGACCGCGCACTTCGACGGCGTCGGTGACCATCCCGGCGTACGACAACCCGCCGCCGCCGACAACGCCAGCGGTGTCGCGGTCGTCCTCGAAGCCGCTCGCCTCCTCGCCACCGCCCTGCCCGAGGGTGCCGGTCTGTCGGTGGCCCTGCTCGACGGCGAGGAGGTTGGCGCGCTCGGTGCCGCCCACCATGCCACCCGCCTGGCCGAGAGCGGCGCCGACCCGTTCGTGGTCAACGTCGACGGGGCCGGGCACCTCCGGCAGGCGGCCGCTGTGGAGGCGGGCGGCCCCGCGCACGGCCTGCTCGCCGTCCTCGACCGGGCCGGTAGGTACACCGGCGTACCCCTGGCCGCCGGTCCGGTCGCCTCGGACAACCGCCGCTACGCCGCTGCGGGCTTCGCGGCACTCGGTATCGGCGCCGGCATGGCCGGCTACCACAGCCCGGCCGACACACCCGACCGCGTCGAGCCCGCCACCCTGGCGGCGGTCACCCGGCTCGTCATCGCGACGGTGTGGTTCGCCTCGGCCACACCGGCTACACTTCTATCGTCCATCGCCGATGGGCGATAGAAGGCGATGAAGGTGGTTCGTGGTGGCGGAGTTGCTGCACCGGTCGGTCGCGGAGCAGTACGCGTCCTGGTTCCGGGCCCTCGCCGACCCGAGTCGCGTGCAGATCGTGGAGTACCTGGCCCGACAGGGCCGGCCGATGAGCGTCGGCGAGATCGTGACGGCGGTCGGGCTCGCCCAGTCGACCGTGTCGCAGCACCTCAAGATCCTCGCCGACGTCCGGTTCGTCCTCGTCGAGCAGGTCGGCACCGCGCGCCACTACCGGATCAACGATGCCTGCATCAACTGCTTTCCCTCCGCCGCCGACGTGGTGATGGGGAAGCCGGCTCCGACGCCGATCGAGGGCTGCTGATGCGGATCCGCTCGATGGAGCCCGGCGACGCCGAGATGGTGCTGGCCATCTACCAGGCCGGCCTGGACGGCGGCGACGCCAGCTTCGAGACCGTGGCACCGACCTGGGCGGCGTTCGACGCCGGCAAGCTGGCCGACCACCGTCTGGTCGCCGTCGACGGCACCATCCTCGGCTGGGTGGCCGTCTCGGCGGTGTCCAGCCGAGCCGTCTACGCCGGGGTGGTCGAACACTCCGTCTACGTCCACCCCACCGCGCAAGGTCAAGGGGTCGGCGCGGCACTGCTCGACGCGCTGATCGCCGGGGCCGAGGCCGCCGGGATCTGGACGATCCAGTCCGGTGTCTTCCCGGAGAACGCGGCCAGTTTGACGCTGCATCAGCGGGCCGGCTTCCGGGTCATCGGCACCCGCGAGCGGATCGGCCGGCACTACGACAAGTGGCGCGACGTCGTCCTGATCGAACGCCGCAGCCCCACCATCACCTGACCCACCAGCCCTCGATCAGGGCAATGGCACCGCCCGACCTGCTATTTCGAGTACTTTCACGATAAAGGAGTCGTCATGAGCGACCGCCTGGAAGACCTGCCCGTAGTCGTGATCGGTGCCGGCCCGGTGGGCCTGGCCGCCGCCGCCCACCTGCACGAGCGCGGGCTGCCGTTCACCGTTCTGGAGGCCGGTGACGGCCCCGCCGCAGCCGTCGCCCAGTGGGGACACGTCCGGCTCTTCTCGCCGTGGCGGTACAACGTCGACCGGGCCGCCGCCCGACTGTTGCGCGACGCGGGCTGGGTCGAACCCGATCCCGACGTCCTGCCCACCGGTGGCGAACTCGTCACGGACTACCTGCGACCGCTGGCGGACCTGCCCGCGGTGAAGCCGAACATCAGGTACGGGGCACGAGTGCGCGCCGTGACCCGTCTCGGCCTGGACCGGCTCCGCACCGCCGGGCGAGAGGCGACGCCGTTCCTGGTCCGGCTCGCGTCCGGCGAGGACCTGCCCGCCCGCGCGGTCATCGACGCCTCCGGCACCTGGAGCACACCCAACGTGCTCGGGGCCGCCGGCATCCCCGCCCACGGAGAAGCCACCGCCGCGGAAGCCGTCGAGCACGCGCTGCCCGATGTGCTCGGCGCCGACCGTGACCGGTTCGCCGGCCAGCGGGTCCTGGTCGTCGGTGCCGGCCACTCCGCCGCGAACACCCTCCTCGCCCTGGCCGAGCTCGCCGAGCAGGTACCCACGACGAAGGTCAGCTGGGCGATCCGGGCCAGCAGCCCGACCCGCACCTACGGCGGCGAGACCGCCGACGCCCTACCGGCCCGCGGGGCTCTCGGTACCCGGCTACGCGAACACGTCGAAGCCGGCCGCATCGACCTGATCACCGGCTTCTCCGTGCACCACCTCGCCCTGGCAGCCGGCGGCGCAGTAGCGGTGTCGGACGGGACCCGGACGGTGACGGTGGACCGGATCGTGTCGGCGACCGGCTTCCGGCCCGACCACTCCATCGCCACCGAACTGCGTCTCGACCTGGACCCGATCATGGGCTCCACCCGGGCCCTCGCCCCGCTGATCGACCCCAACGAACACTCCTGCGGCACCGTGCCGCCGCACGGCGTCGACGAACTCAGCCACCCCGAACCCGGCTTCTACGCGATCGGGGTCAAGAGCTACGGCCGCGCCCCGACGTTTCTGATGGCCACCGGTTACGAGCAGGCGCGTTCCGTCGTCGCCGCCCTTCGCGGCGACTGGACGGCGGCCCGCGACGTCCAGCTCGACCTGCCCGAGACCGGAGTCTGCAACAGCAACCCGGTCATCGGTGACGACACCATCGCCGCAGGTGGCGGCTGCTGCGGCAGCTGACCGATGCCGGACACCGAGCCGCCGGCCACCGAACTGAGCATCAGGCGGCGATCGCGTTGTCAGGACCTCCTGAGGATGACGAGTTGCTGGGTCGCTCGGGTCATCGCGACGTAGCGGTCGACTGCTCCTTCGATGCCCTTGCCGAATGCCTCTGGGTCGATGAGGACGACCAGGTCGAACTCCAGCCCCTTCGACAGTTCCGGGGTCAGCGACCGGACCCGGGGCGTCGCCGGGAATGTGGGATCGCCGATGACACAGGCGATCCCGTCGGCGTGGGCAGCGAGCCAGGTGTCGAGGACCGAGTCCAGTTCCGCAGCGGATCCGTGTACGACGGGGACGTCGCTGCGGCGGATGGAGGTGGGAACGTTGGCGTCCGGGAGCACGGCCCGGATCACCGGCTCGGCTTCCGCCATGACCTCTTCCGGCGTCCGGTAGTTGATGCTCAGGGAGGCCAGGTTGATCCGGTCGAGCCCGATCCGCTCGAGCCGTTCCTGCCACGACTCCGTGAACCCGTGCCTGGCCTGGGCACGGTCCCCGACGATGGTGAAGCTCCGGGACGGGCAGCGGAGCAACAGCATCTGCCACTCAGCGTCGGTCAGTTCCTGAGCCTCGTCCACGACGATGTGCGCGAATGGGCCGGCGAGCAGGTCCGGGTCGGTGCCGGGCAGCGCGGTCTCGTCGACCAGGGCGTCCCGCATGTCCTGTCCGCGCAGCATGATCAGCACGCCTTCGCCGTCGTCATAGGTATGGGCCTCGATCAGGTCGTCGACGACCGTGGCCATGCGTTCGCGTTGGACCGCGACAGCGGCGTCGTGCCGGCGCTGACGTCGTGACGCCTCCGCATCGCCGAGCCGCTGTCGTGCCGCGTCCAGGAGCGGCAGGTCGGAGACCGTCCAGGCCTGGGCGTCTGCGCGCCGCAGCTTCCGGGCGTCGTCGGGCCTGAGCCAGGGAGCGCACTTGCGCAGGTAGGCGGGTACCGACCACAGATCCCCGACGAGGTCGGCCGCGTCGAGCAGCGGCCACGCGCGGTCGCAGGCCGTACGCAGCTCCTTGTTCCGCCGCAGCGAACTGCGGAGCAGGTCAGGCGATTCGTCGCCGTCGTACTTGTCCACCAGGATCGTGAGCAGTGCCTCCCAGATCTGGTCGCGTGCCTCGTTGTGCGGGGTACCGGGTTCTGGTGCTTCGAACGCCTCGGCCCAGTCGTCGACGCTCAGCCAGATGTCGGACCAGTCGGTCGCGACCGCCATCCCCTTGGTGGGCGGCTCCTCGTAGAACCCGACGGCCGTCTCGATCGCCTTCACCAGGTCCGCGGACGACTTCAGCAGGGCCACGTCCGGGTCGCTCTCGATCGCTGCCGCCGCTCCCTCGGCGACGAGGTCCCGCAGGGTGCAGGTCTGCACGTCGTCCTCCCCGAGGCTGGGGAGGACGTCGGCGACGTAGGCCAGGTAGGGCTGGTGCGGACCGACGAACAGCACGCCGCCCCGGCGGTGACCGAGACGAGGGTCGGAGTAGAGGAGGTAGGCGGTGCGGTGCAGAGCGACGACGGTCTTCCCCGTACCCGGACCGCCGTCGACCACGAGAGCGCCGCGGGATCCCGCCCGGATGATGGCGTCCTGGTCGGCCTGGATCGTCCCGAGCACGTCCCGCATCCGGCTCGACCGGTTGCCGCCCAGGCTGGCGATGAAGGCGGACTGGTCGTCGAGCGCGACGGCGTGCCCGGTGAACCCGTCCGGAGTGAACACCTCGTCCCAGTAGTCGGTGATCCGGCCGAGGGTCCAGCGATACCTGCGGCGGCTCGTCAGACCCATCGGGTTGGCGTGGGTTGCGCCGAAGAACGGCTCCGCCGCGGGGGAGCGCCAGTCGACCAGCAGCCGGCGGCCCGCGCTGTCGGTGAGGCCGAGCCGTCCGACGTACACGGGCTCGGGGTTGTCGGCGCCGACCATGTGCCCGAGGCACAGGTCCAGACCGTAGCGGCGCAGGGTACGCAGGCGGGCGGTCAGTCGGTGGACCTCCTGGTCCCGGTCCAGCGCCTGCCGGCCCATGCCGCCGGCCGCCTTGCGCGCGTCGTCGAGACGGTCGGACAGGTCGGTGAGCATCTGCTCGAGGCAATCGGCGATGGCCGCGAAGTGCTGCTCGTCGCGGGCGATCAGCGCCGGGTCGGCCTTGGGGGAGAGGCACTCGGGAAGGTCAAAGGCGCTCGTCGTCAGGGGATTCAACTCATCGGCTCCGATCTGAGGTCACTGGTGACCCTTGCGTGCAGGAAGGCGGGTACCGCGACGTGACCAACCCGCTGGCCATGACGGGCACACTTCGCTGACGCGGACCCCGCGGCCGCTGTCGGTTCAGGTCACCAGGTTGTGCAGGGTCTCGCTTCTCCGGTCCTTCTGGCCTCGGCCGACGATTCTGCGGCACGACCTGGGTCTTGCCGCAAGCCCCCTGGTCTGCTATATGTTAGGAGTGGAGGGGGCTGGGCACTCCACTCCCGCTAATCGTCCGCTCGATGGACGGCCTCCCTGCGAAACCGTGCGACCTCTCTGCCGTGCGACCTCTCTGCGCAGCCGCGCCGCGTGCGGCGGTACCGTCGGCCCGGGAGGATCCACCATTGGCACAGAGGCGTCGGTAGGACTCGTGTCGCCAAATGCACGCAGATTGGACCGGCGCAGCTCAGCCGTGCTGTGCAGCGGGTCGTCCGCCGGTCGGGACGAGCGGGGGCAGCTGCGCTCGTTCCGGTGAGCCGGCCGTGGGCCGGATGAGTCGTTCGCCGAGAGCCAGCACCAGAGCGACGACGCCGAGCAGGGCGCCGATCAGCACCGTGCTGTGCACGCCCTGGCTCGGCAGGGCCAGGCCACCGACGAAGGCGCCACCGGTGATGCCGACGTTGACAGCGGCGGAGACCGTGGCGGCGGCGAGGTCGGAGCGCCCAGGTGCCACCTGTAGCACGAGGCCACCGAGCGCTGCGGTGAACGCGGCGAACGCCAGTCCGGCCAGTGCGATCAGCCCGACGGCCACTGTCGGCCTTTGGCCGAACGCGGAGAGCCCGAGCAGGGCCACCGACTGCAGCGCGACGGTCGCGACCAGGGCGAGCCACGGGCTGCGGTCCACCACCGCGCCGATGGCGAGGATGCCGAGCACGCTTGCGACGCCGCGCATGAACAGGATGCCCCCGACCGACGAGGCGGCGAACCCGCTGACCTCGGTGACGAAGAGGGCGACATAGGTGTAGGCGGCAATGGCACCGGCGGTCGCCACGACGGCCACCGCCACCAGCAGCCAGAACCGGCGGACGTCGGGCGTCGCGCCACGGGCGGCATGTCCCGCTTCGGGCCGCGTCGACGGCAGCAGCGAGGCCACCACGACGAGCACGATCGTGCCGAGCCCGGCCACCGCCAGGAACGACGCGTGCCAGCCGGCGCGCTCGCCCAGCCAGGTGCCTGCGGGCACGCCGAGGGCCAGGGCGACGGTGCCGCCGGCGAACACGACCGCGACCACCCGCCCGCGCAGTGCGGGCCGGAACATTTCGGCCGCGGCCGGCACCACCACCGCCCAGAACAACGCGTGGGTCGCCGCAGTCGCCATCCTTGCCGCCAGCATCAGCGCGAACGAGTTCGCGAGCACCGTGATCGCGTTGCTGACGATGAACCCTGCCAAGAGCGCCGACAGCAGCCGTCGGCGAGGGACTCTCCGGACCAGCGCCGTCAATGGGACCGAGGTGACCATCACCACTGCGCCGTACGCGGTGACGAGCATGCCCACTTGCGACGGTGCTACGGCCAGGTCCACAGCCATCGGTAGCAGCAGCCCGATCGGCAGCGCCTCGGCGGTGGTGTAGAGGAACGTCCCGCCGGACAAGCCGATCAGCGCTCCTATCGCCCGCTTGCTTCCCATCCGACCCTCCATTGTTACCGTCTAAATTAGCTATGATGGCAACAGGCTAGCGGCGCCGCCGACCCGGGGCAACTGGTAAAGTGGGTTTCGATGGAAACAGTCGAGGACGTCACGCGGATGCGTCTGGTGGGCGGCAACCTCGCCCTGGACTTCGTCAACACCCGCGTTGGTCCACCCGTCGGCGCACCGGACGACGACGTGCTCACGGGTTATCCCGAACTGGTCGCCTGGGGCGTGTACGCGGGTGCCCTCACCGAGGCGGAAGCGGCGGCGTTACGCCGGCTGTCTCGCGACGATCCGGGCGGCGCCGACGCCGCTTTCGCGCGATCACTGCGCACTCGCGACGATCTCGACGAGGTGTTCCGGGCGCTGGCCGCCCGGCGACGCCCGAGCGCGTCCGTACTGGCCCGGCTGCGAGACGACGAAGTGGACGCGCTCGGCCACGCACGGCTCGATCAAGGAAGCACGTTCGCGTGGACCTGGCGCGATGACCACACGCTTGCCCGGCCCCTATGGCCGGTGGTGCACGCGGCGGTCCAGCTCCTCACCACGGGCGCGCTGGACCGGATCAAGGGATGCGGAGGCTGTCGCTTCATCTTCAACGACGAGAGTAAGAACCGCAGTCGCCGCTGGTGCAGCATGGACGACTGCGGAACCGCCGAGAAGATCCGGCGTTACGTCACTGCACGACGCACGCGCGCGAGGCGGTGAGCGCCAGTTCGTCGCTGAGCGAGCTGTCGGGCGGCGGAGGCAGTAGCACCATGTGGAGTGCCGCACCGGCCGGGACAAGTAGACGGGAGAGCGTTCCGACTGGACCGCGCCGCCGGATCAGCGCGCCGGAGAACCCGAGCACAGGACCGAGCACCGGGCTGCCGATCAGCCAGTACCAGGTGCTCCACTGGTATCCGACCGCGTGCCTACGCACCGGCCCGGGCGGGGCTTGTCATGTCGGGGAGCGCCTCGACCAGAGGCAGTGGGTTGATGTAGTCGCGGTACGACAGGATCTGACCATTCCGGACCCGGAATACGGCGATGACCATCTGCTGGAACGGCGCGCCAGTCGTGACGACGGTTCCGTGCGCTTCGTACTCCACGATGATGACTTCCGGGTCGATGGTCTCGTGCACCACGACGTCGCGGTACTCGTCGAACCTGATGAACGCTCTGGCCGCCCCGGTCAGATGCCTGCGGATCTCCGTGTGGCCCTGCACCCGCGCGGGCACGCCCGGCGGCCGGAACGGCCACTCGAGGTACCCGTCGGGTGCCATCAACCCCAGGAACGTCTCGATATCCAGTTCGCGGCCCGCTCGGAGCATCCGCTCGACGATCTCCCGTGACGTGATGGTCATCGCCTCCCCTTTCATTGAACGCGCGTTGATTGAACGACCGTAGAACGAACGATCACGTCTGTCAACGACCGTAGAATGAGCAGGGTGACCGACCCGAACGCCAGACCGACCCGGGCCCAGCAACGGCGCCAGACCGAGGAGAGCATTCTCGCCGCGGCCCGCCAGATGTTCGCCGAACTCGGCTACGACCGCACCACGATCCGGGCCGTGGCCAAGGCGGCCGGTGTCGACGCCGGCCTCGTCATGCACTACTTCGGTACCAAGGACGAGCTCTTCGCGCGCGCGGCAAGCCTGCCCGCCGACGAGCTGCCCAGCGGTACCGCCGACCAGGTGGCCGAGGCGTTGCTCACCTCGCTGGCCAAGCGCCTGGACAGCGAGCCGGTGGCCTCGCTTGCCGTCCTGCGGTCCATGCTCACCAACACCGACGCCGCCAACCGGTACCGGGCCGCGGGCGAGCCCCAGCTCAGCCAGATCACCGCCGCGATCCCCACCGCCGACGCCGAACTGCGTGCCAGCCTGCTCAGCGCGATCGTCCACGGCGTGATCATCGAGCGCTACCTGCTTCGACTCGGCCGACTCGCCGACGCCTCGCCCGACCAGATCATCGACCTGCTTCGGCCGTGCTTCCGGACACTGGCCACGGCGCAAACACCGCCGTCGACCAACCAGCCAGCCGTCGACGGCTGAGCGTCCTGCCGGACATCCGACGATGGGCGCGACATCCGCACATTGCTACGCGGACGTGTGCGGCGCACTGTCCGAAGCGCCGCTCACTTCTTCCGGCGGCCTAACCGCTGCTCGAAGCCGTCCAGCATGGCTTGCAGGGTGAGTTCGTAGTGGGCGTCGGGGTCGTAGCCGCCGGCGATGGCCTTGGCCAGGTTGGGATAGCCCGCGATGAGCGCGACGGCCTTGTCCGGGTCGGTGGTCGGGCCCCCGACGGGCTGGCCGACCTCGACGAGGAGCTGCCCGATCGTGTACGAGCGCAGTGAACTGATCATGATGAGCAGGTCGTGCTCGGTGAATCCGGCGTCGCGCAGCAGCCCGATCGTGCGGTCGCCGAAAGCCATCAGCGATGGCGCGTACGTGGGCCGGGTCGCCAGGACCAGCAGCACGTTGGGATGCTGACGCAGCACGGTACGGAACTGGCGCATGAGGCTGGCAAGCTGCTCGCGCCAGGTGTCTTCCGGGTTCAGGGCGTCGAGGCCGACGGTGACTTCGCCGAGGACGGCCTCGACGACCCCGTCGAAGAGCGCGGACTTGTTGGGCAGGTGGTGGTAGAACGCCATCGGGTTGACGCCCAGCTCGGCGGCGAGTTTGCGCATCGAGAGCCCCTCGACGCCGTCGCGGTCGAGCACCGCCAGCGCCGTACGGATGATGTACTCGCGGGTGAGCGCCCGGCGAACGGGCCGGCCCTCGGCATCGGTACCGAGTGGATTCCCGCTGTTGGGGCGCCGTGTCATGCCGTCGAGATTAACGTCCCGCCACGCTCGCGGTGCGGTGGAGCGTGACGCGGAGCGCTTCGGTCCACGACCGTGGCAGGTCGAAGTACGACATGTGATGACCGGGAAAGACCACCAGTGGTACGTCGAGACGCTCGGCGAGAGTACCGGCGGGCTGGCCGTAGTACCTGTTGGTGGCCTGCGTGGTCATGCCGACCGCCGGGACGATGGGCATTTTGCCGGCCTTGAGCGCCACGAGATCGGGCACGTAGTGGACGAAGTCCTGCATCTCGTGTTCGACGAAGTAGGCCTGGCTCTCCGCCGTACGTGCGCTGAAGTCGGCCGGGATGCTGCCGTAGGCGGCGAAGGGGAGGCCCACCGGCACGGAGAACATGAACATGCCTGCCTCGGCGCCGAAGAGGCGCGACGTGCGACCGATGGCGTCGAAGAACGCGAGGGACCTGCGGTCCGGCCCGAAGGCGACCATCGGCGGTTCGTGCGCGATGACGGCGGTTACCGCCCGGGGGTGGCGGGCGGCCAGTTCGAGGGCGATGATCGCGCCCGCGCTGTTGCCGAAGATGGTGGCCGTATCGTGTCCGGTCGCCCGGAGCACGGCGAGCGCGTCGCGGGCCTGCTGGGAGATGTCGAAGTCGGTCACGTTGCGGGTACTGCGCGAGTGGCCCCGCCGGTCGTAGGTGATGACCTGGAACTCGTCGGCGAGTAGTGCCGCCGGATAGGTGTAGAAGGCCGCATCGCCCTGGGCCCCGCCGATCATCAGCAGGGGCGGGCCTGATCCCCGTACCTCGAAGTAGAGATCGTCGCCTTCGGTGCTGACCCTCCCCGTGCGGGCCGGGACGCGCTCGGCCCGGCTCCGGGCCTCGGCGACGTCGTTCGCGTCGTACCCGGTGACGGTGCTGGTGGTGATGGCGGCGACTGCGAGGGCCACTACCAGGACGAGTGCCATGCCGATTCCGACGGTGACCCGCGCGAGGCGTCCTCGCGGGCGGTCACGGCGGCGCAGCAGCACGATCACCGCGAGCAGCGCGGCGGCGGGGAGGAGCGGAGCGGCGAGCACGCCGGGCGTGATCCGCTCGTGCGGTACGACGGCGAGGTAGAGGTTCAGCACGGCGCAGAGGGCGGCGCTTCCCGCCGGCACGACCGGCCCTGCCCGGGATGGTCGCCAGGAGTCCCGCGTGCTGCCCAGCCGGGGCAGCGTCCAGACACAGACCGCCGCGGCGGGCAGCACCGTCAGCGCGACGTGCAGCCACCGCTTGTCGTGGTCGAGGAACCAGGCGAGATCGCCGAGCACCTCCACCAGGAACACGGCGTCGACCGCGAGCGCCACCGCACACAGCCATCGCGTCGGTCGGACACCGGCGATCAGCCAGAGCAGCGGCATGAGTAGCAGTGCGGGGCCGTCAAGTCCGTACATGGGCGGAGTCTCCAAGCCTTCACGTGGCGTAGGGCTACACCGTATAGTAGTGCTACGGCGTATAGGAAATAGAGCGAAGGGTCATCCCGTTCGCGAGTGCGTGAGTCCGACATGGACAGACGGGGGGTTGGTAGTCTGTCGACGACGTATGTGAGACTCGTCGCGTGACGTCGCCTCCACCGCCGGGTCTGCCTGGCTATCCTGGCGTGCCCCCACCGCGACCCGGCATGACCGTGCCGCCACCGGTGCCACCGAAAAGCAACGGGCCGCTCATCATCGGACTGGTCGGTGGACTCCTCGCCCTGTGCCTGGTCGGAGTCTGCGGGGTCGCGGTGGTGGGCGTGGCGATCAACAACAACAGGAAAGACGGAGGCCCGCAGGTCGCCGCCGGAAGCACCTACTCGCCGCCCGAGGTGGTTCCCACGACCACGCCACCACCGCCGCCACCGGCGCCGGCCCGGATCGGGCAGTGCATCGGCGTGGACACCGAGGGGAACTTTCTCGGGATCGGCAACTGCAATGGCACCAGCGGCACCTACCAGGTGGTGTCAGCCGATTATGACCAGCGCCCCTGCGCCGACGCCGGTGCCCCGTACATCACGGTAAACGGATATCGGCTCTGTCTGGAGCACCACCTGGTGCGCTATTTCTGTTACAAGTTCCCAAAGGACAAGGGCTGGGTCGTCCACGCGCCGAAGTGCAAGGCGAAGGGCACGGTTCATGTCATCGACATAGTCCCGGGCGCCTCCAACGGCAACCGATGCACGCGAGACCGCAAGTGGAACCGCTGGTACAAGTTCACGCATCCGACGGTCGTCTACTGCGTCATGCAGTATTGAGCCTGCCGGCTGGGGTGTCATCACGTCGCGCTGCCTCACGTCGGTACAGGTGTGCGGCCAGTGCCGTGATCCAGATCCACGGCGCCACGAGGAAGGCCGGGGCGGTGGGGTTGCCGCCGATGGCGAAGCCGACGGCGGTCAGGACCACGAAGACCATGGGGATGGCGGCCCCGTAGAACCAGGCCCCATCCAGGCGTTCCGCCGCGGCGAACCACGCCGCGATCATCAGGCTCGCCGCGATGAGGACGAGTGAGCCGGCCCCCCGTGAGGCGTTCTGGACGGCCCCCTGCCAGGTGGTCTGCACCATCTCCGGCGCGGTACCGGGCGGGAAGCCGGCCACCGGGTCCGCTGTGAACACCCCGCCGACGATGTAGGCCACCCCGTTCAGCCCGAGTAGCCGTGGCCCCCACACCGCACCCCGGCCCGTCCGCAACACCCGGCCCACACCGACCGCGAACAGCACCGTCAGCACCCCGACCAGCAGCATGTTCGACTTGTGGATCCAGCCGAGGTCACCGGTGGTCAGCACGTTGAAGCGGTGCACCCTCGGATCGAAGCCGTCGCGGCTCAGCGCCTGGGTCAGCGTCACCGCCACGTACACCGGACCGCCCACGACGCCGCATGCCAACAGCGCACGGGTCGTGCGTGCCGAACCCACCGGGGCCGGTGCCGGCCGTTCCACCACATTGTTCGCCATTGCGTCTCCTGCACGTCCGTCGCAAGCACAGATCGGACCGGCCCGAGGTGCTCTCATACGTCCCGCGGTCCGATTTGGATGTCACCCGATCATGTCGGCCGGGCCGTCGCTGGTCGTCCCGCAGCCGCAGACACTCTGCGCTGCCGCGCGTGGCTCACCCGGGCTGCCGCGGATGCCGCAGGTGCCGGAGATGTACCGCGTGCGCGGTAGTCGGCCGCTGTGCGTGAGCAGGAGTCGATGCCGCGCGTCGCCTGGGAGGCCCGTTCCGTGCGGCCTTGACGATCCTGACGTTACGGAAAAGTTTCGAGCCATTCAAGTTCATCCATATGATGCCATCCCTCATGCTGTCGCCCAATGGCCAGGCAGTAATGGCTCGCGGCAGCGCCGAAACCCCTCCGAAAGCGTCCGAAAGTTACGGACAATGATCGAGGAATGAGCGAGCGTGGTCGCGGTCACCACGCTGGTTCCGCCGGTTCGTGGCGCAGCCGGCTCGGCCACCACAGGTACCGTCCGACATCCAGGCTGAGCGCGGGAACCAGTACGGACCGCACGACGATGGTGTCCAGGAGAATGCCGAACGCCACCGCGAAGCCGAGCTGGACGATCATGGTCAACGGCAGTGTCGTGAGCACGGCGAAGGTGCCGGCGAGGACCAGACCGGCCGAGGTGATCACGGCTCCGGTCGTGGCGAGCCCCAGCACCGTCGCGGGTCGGGTGCCCAGTCGGGCGGCCTCCTCGCGTACCCGGGTCATCAGGAAGATGTTGTAGTCGACGCCGAGCGCGACGAGGAACACGAACAGGTAGAGCGGAAGCGAACTGTCCTCCCCGGTGAAGCCGAAGACGTGCCGGAACACCAGGACGCTCGCCCCGAGGGCGGCGCCGAAGGACAGCACCACCGTCCCGACGAGCAGCAGCGGAGCCACCAGGGACCGCAGCAGCAGTACCAGGATCGCGAACACCACCGCGAACACGATCGGGACGATAAGGTTCCGGTCGGCTCGCGCGGCGCGCTGGATGTCGAGCTGGACCGCGGTGTCGCCGCCGACCAGGGCGTCGGCCTGCGGTACGGCATGTACCGCCGCGCGTACCCGGTCCACGGTGTCGTACGCGGCCTGACTGTCAGCCGGATCGGTGAGGATCGCCTCCAGGTGTGCGCGGCCGCCGCGGATGGCGCCCGACGTCACCGAAGAGGCGTCGACGCCCCGGGTCCCGAGCACCGCCGCGCGTACCTCGTCGACGCGGTCGGCCCGGCTGACGACCACGATCGGGGTTCCGACACCGGCGGCGAAGTGCCGGGCCAGCACCTGGGCCCCGAGGACCGAGTCGTGGCTGCCCCGGAACGACTCCTGGTTGTTCAGCCCGGTCGCGTCGAGTTGGACGATGCCGAGCGCCATCGCGCCGAGCGCGAACGTGGTCGCCAGCCAGGTCAGGCGGGGCCGCCGGGCGATGTTCCGGCCGATCCGGGTCCACCTGCCGGCGGCGCCCGGCGCGGTCGATCCGTACCGGGGACGGGCCGGCCAGAAGACCCAGCGACCGGTAGTGACCAACAGTGCGGGAAACGCGGTCAGCATCACCACCAGCCCGGTCAGGACGCCGATGGCCAGCACCGGGCCGAGACCCCGGGTCGAGTTGAGGTCGGCCAGCAGCAGGCACAGCATCGCCGCTGCCGCCGTACCGGCGCTGGCGATGATCGCCGGAGCGGACCGCCGCAGCGCCACCGCCATCGCGTCGTGTCGATCCCGGTGCCGGTGCAGTTCCTCCCGGTACCGGGCGACGATCAGCAGCGCGTAGTCGGTGGCCGCGCCGAAGACGAGGATGGTCAGGATCGCGCTGCTGTCGGCGGTCACGGTCAACTGGGCGTACCGGGCGAGCAGGTACACGACCGCCTGCGCGGCGATCAGCGCCAGCCCGGCGGACAGCACCGGCAGCAGCCACAGCACCGGGCTGCGATAGGTGACCAGCAGGATCACGATCACGACGGCGACGGTGGCCAGCAGCAGCCGGGTGTCGATCCCACCGACCGCCGCACTCTGGTCGGCGAGCGATCCCGCCGGCCCCGCGACGTGCACCGTCATTCCGGCCGCGTCCGCCCGCGCGACCTGCCTTATCGTCGCGACGGCGGCGCCGACCCGCGCGAACGCGTCCGGGCCGAGGTCGAGGGGCAGCACGATCTGCGCGGCGGTGCCGTCGGCGCTCAGGGTCGGCCCGGCGACGCCACCACCGAGATCGGGACGCTGGCCGAAGACCCGCACGTCGGCCTCCAGCTTGGCCCGGTCGTCGGAGTCGAGTCCGCCGGGCCGCTCGTAGACCACGACCGCCGGCAGCGTGTCGGCCTCGGCGGCCGACGGCTGGAGCCGTACCACCCGGGTGGACTCGGCGTCCGCCGGCAGCGAGGCCGCCGCGTCGTCACGCTGCACCGACCCCAACCGGCCAGCCAGGCCCGCCGCCGCGACGGCGGCGACCAGCCAGAACCCCAACACCACCCACCTGGTACGCCGACCGGCGACCAGCCCGACGAAGGACCTTCGGCCGGAGTGGATGGTCGACGGCATCAGGCGGCTCCTCCGGCCCCGGCGCCGGCGCCGCCCCGGCGGGCGAGGGCCCGGTCGACGAGGGCCAGCAGCAGGACGAACGCGGCGAGCGCGGTGCCGGTTCGGACATAGTTCAGCAGCTCCCAGCGCCGCAGGATCTCCGCGTGGTCGGCCGGAACCGAGGTGGCCAGCCACATCTTGATCTGGCCGTTGATCGGAACGTTTCCGAACCGGGTGACCAGGAAGGTGGTCACCACCAGCGCGCTTGCGGTGCCGGCGAGCCGTCGTGGCGTGGAACGGAGCAGGATGGCGAGCACGAGTGTGCTGAGTACCGCCACCGCCATCGCCGACTGCATGACGGGACCGTTCATCCTCATCAGCGCCGCGTGGAATGTCAGCCGTACGTCGAGCGGTACGGCCCTGAACGCCTGCACGACGTTGACCGCGCCGTAGCAGAACGTTCCCGCCAGCAGGCCGGTGGAGAGCAACGCGAGCGTCCGGAGCGTGCGTATCCAGGCGCCTCTGCGGCCCTCCGCCGGGACTACCTCGGGTCCGGGTCCAGGTTCAGGTTCGACACGCGCACCGGGGCCACCGCCGGGGGCGGGCGTGCGGTCGACGGAGTTGCTCATGGGTTACCCGCTTTCACTGGGCTGACGGAACGGGGCCGGGGAACGAGGCCGATGCCCGAGCCGAGCGCCGTCCCCGCGATACCGACGTTGCGAGTAGTGACGATGCCGCCGCGCGGGGGTCGAGGTCGTCGGGCCAGGGACGACAATCGCGGCTGCCGACGGCGGCGTAGCCCGGGCCGTAGGTACGCCCCGGGCGGTAGCGGCGGACTACAACCTCCGCCCGACGCGGGATCCCCGATGATCGTCTACCGTTTCGACCATGCGCGACGATGGTTGGCGCGGAGGGTCGCGCGACTGGCTGGTGGCCTTCGGCGTCGCCGTACTGGTGCTGCTCGGCGCCGCGACCGCGCAGCCCGGCCGGATTCCGCTCGACGCGGCCGGCTGTCTGCTGCTGGTGCTCTCGGCGACGGCGTTGGCGGTACGTCGGCGGACGCCCAGACTCGTCCTCGGGATCACCACGGTCTGCCTGCTGGTCTATCAGGCGCGCGGCTATCCCGGAGTCGTCCCCGCGGTGCCGACGATGTTCGCCCTGTACGCCACGGTGCAGGCCGGGCACCGTCGGCTCGCCGGCACCGCCATCGGGGCCATCCTGGTCGGAGGCTTCACCGCCGAAGTCGTCCTCTCCAGCGGCGGTCAGGCGGCCCCCGACGCCTTCCAGCGGTGGTTCCTGCTCATCGGCTGGATGGTCGCCGCCAGCGTGGCCGCCGAGGTGGCCCGGCAGCGGCAGGCGTATCTGGAACAGGTGGAACAGCGCGCGGCCGATGCCGAACGGACCCGGGAGGAGACCGCCCGACGCCGGGCCGACGAGGAACGGCTGCGGATCGCCCGGGAACTGCACGACTCGCTCACGCACAGCATCTCGATCATCAAGGTGCAGGCCGGTGTCGCCGTACACCTGGCCCGCAAGCGCGACGAGCCGGTCCCCGAGGCGCTGCTCGCCATCCAGCAGGCCAGCGGCGAGGCGACCCGGGAACTACGGGCGACCCTGGAGGTGTTGCGCAGCGACGGCGACCAACCCGGCAGCGGGCTGGACCGGTTGGCGAACCTTGTCGAGGGCGCCCGGAAGGCCGGCCTCCCGGTGGTGGTGAAGGTCGGTGGCGACCAGCGTCCGCTGCCCGCCCCGGTCGACCGTGCCGCCTACCGGATCATCCAGGAGGCGCTCACCAACGTCACCCGGCACGCCGGGGCGGCGACCGTGGCGGTCGAACTCGACTACCGCGACGACGCCCTGGCGGTACGGGTCGACGACGACGGACGCGGCACCGTCGCCGACGGCGGTGGCGCGTCCGTCGTGCCGGGGGTGGGGCTGGTCGGGATGCGGGAACGGGTGACCGCCCTCGGCGGATCGCTGCACGTCGGCCCGCGAGACGGTGGGGGCTTCGGGGTCCGGGCCGAACTGCCGCTCGGGGTGGACTCGTGATCAGGGTGCTGCTCGCCGACGACCAGGCACTGATCCGCGCCGGGTTCCGCGCGTTGTTGAACGCCGAGGACGACATCGAGGTGGTGGCCGAGGCGGCGAACGGCAGCCAGGCGGTCGCGCTCGCCGTGACGCACCTGCCAGACGTGGCACTGATCGACATCCAGATGCCCGTTCTCGACGGCATCCAGGCGACCCGGCAGATCGCCGCCGACCCGCGCCTGTCCGGGGTGCACGTGGTGATGCTGACCAACTACGGCCTCGACGAGTACGTCTACACGGCGCTACGGGCCGGAGCCGGCGGGTTCCTCGTCAAGGACACCGAGCCGGAGGACCTGCTGCACGGCGTACGGGTCGCCGCCCGGGGAGATGCGCTGCTCTCACCCACCATCACCCGCCGGCTGATCGACGAGTACGTCTCCCGTCCGCCGCAGCGCGACCTCTCGACGGCACTGGAGATCCTGACCAACCGGGAACGCGAGGTGGTGGCGCTGGCCGCCCGTGGCCTGTCCAACGACGAGATCGCCGCGCAGATGGTGATCAGCCTGGCGACCGCGAAGACACACATCAGCCGGGCGATGACCAAACTCCACGCCCGCGACCGCGCCCAACTTGTCGTGCTCGCCTACGAGTCCGGCCTCGTCACCCCGACGAACCCGCACCAGGCGCCGTAGGACCGGTTATCGGGCTTCGCCGGGCTGTTCCGCCGGGCGTCGAGGGTTCACAACGAGGGCAGGCCCAGACGCTCCAGCGTGCCGCGTAGCCGGTGCCGTCCCGCCATCGACTCCGGACCCCTGAGCCGGTCAAGCACCCGGCCGCTCCAGTTGCTCCGCAGCCCGAACCGGGTGTTGTAGGCGGCGAGCCGTCCGTCGTACGTGCTGATGTGCGCGTCGGCGGCGTCGGCGTCATACCGCTCGCGGTGCAGCACCGCGCCCTGCGGCAGGCGTGGCTTGATCCCGGCGTGCTCGGTCGGATCCGGGGTGCCGACGGCCAGGCCGAAGGTCGCCACCGTGTGTGGCGGCAGTCCCAGCTCGGCCGCGACCTGCTCGGGATGGTTGCGGAACGCGCCGACGAACACCGAGCCCAGGCCGAGCGACGCTGCGGCCAGCACGGCGTTCTGGGCAGCCAGCGCGGTGTCGACGAAGCCGATGATGGTGCTCTCCAGGTAGTCCGCGGCGGCGACCTCCCGGCCGGCCCGTCGGGCCAGCCGGCGGGCCCGACCGAGGTCGGCCACCCAGACCAGCAGCAGGGGCGCCTGCCTGATGAATGCCTGGTCGCCGGCGAGCGTGGCCAGCCGCGCCTTGCGCTGAGGGTCGCGTACCGCCACCACGCTCCACGCCTGGAGGTTGGAGGAGGTCGGCGCGGACTGCGCCGCCGCGACCAGCGCGGTCAGCTCGTCGTCGGTCACCTCGCGGGGGCCGAACTTGCGCACCGAACGATGCGCGAGTTGCAGGCTGAGTACGTCGTTGAGCACGGCGAGAGTCGCGTCGGGGTCGCCGTAGCGGGCGGCAACGGACATCAGGCCACCGTACCGTCCGGCACCGGCCGGCCCGGTCACGGCTTCCACCCGGTCCCGTGTACGCCGTGCTCGTCGATCATCGCCAGCTCCTCCGGCAGCAGCGGCGGGAAGTCGAGCGCCCTGACGTTGTGGTCCAGTTGCCGCGTCGAGCTAGCGCCGATGAGCGCCGAGGTCACCTGCGGTTGCCGCAACACCCACTGCAACGCCAACTGGGCCAGCGACTGGCCGCGCTCCTCGGCGATCCGGTTGAGCGCGGCGGCCCGCAGTCGATAGGTGTCGTCGATGACGTCGGGTGAGAGGAACTGGCTGTTCCGCGCCCGGGCGTCAGCCGGGATGCCGTCGAGGTACTTGTCCGTCAGCAGGCCCTGCGCCAGCGGCGAGTAGACGACCAGGCCGAAGCCGTCCTCGGCGGCCAGCTTGAGCAGTCCGTCCTGCTCCGGGCGACGGTCGAAGATCGAGTACCTCGGCTGGTGCACCAACAGCGGCACCCCCGCCCCGCGCAGCAGCTCGGCCGCGTCGCGCGTCTGCTCCGGGCTGTAGTTGGAGACGCCGACGTAGAGCGCCTTGCCCTGTTGCACGGCACTGACCAGGGCACCGACGGTCTCCTCCAGCGGCGTCGTCGGATCGGGGCGGTGGCTGTAGAAGATGTCGACGTAATCGGTGCCCAGGTCGCGCAGGCTGTGCTCCAGCGAGGTGAGCAGCGACTTGCGCGAGCCGCCCCGCAGGTAGGGGCTGGGGCCGATCGGGTTGCCGGCCTTGGTCGACAAGATCAGCTCGTCCCGGTACGGCGCCAGGTCCTTCGCCAGCACCCTGCCGAAGAGCTGCTGCGCGGCACGGTGCGGCGGGCCGTACCGGTCGGCGTTGTCGAAGTGGCTGATGCCCAGGTCGAAGGCGTGCAGCACGATCTCGCGCTGGACCTCGTACGAGTAGTCGGCGCCGAACTTCTGCCAGAGGCCGAAGGAGAGCGCCGGCAGGTCGAGGCCGGATTTCCCGGCGCGTCGGTACGCCAACCTCTCGTACCGGTCCTCGGCCGCCGCATGGACTTTCTCGAAAGCGCCGTAGCTCATGGGTGGTAACTCTCCCAGGCGTTGGGGGACGACGTCGGGGGGCCCGGTCCTCCGTGTGAAGGCGATCTCGCGCTTGTGGCGGAGGAGCGGACCGATCATAATCTCTACTATACCGATAGGCTTCATAGGTTACCGCTGTGATCCGAACCACGGATCTCGATCCGGCGTGGCCGCCTGGCAACGACAGCCGGCGCGTGCCCTGCACGCCGAGGGAACAAGGAGGGTCCGTCAATGAGTTCCGAGTACCTCTGGTACATCCCGAACCAGGTCCAGCCCGGTCACCGCGGCGACGCCGTCGTCGTGGACCACAACAGCCTGGAGACGCTCACCGACCACGCCAGGGCCCTGGAGGAGCACGGCTGGGGTGGTGCGCTGCTCGGCACCGGTTGGGGGCGGCCCGACACCCTCACCGTGGCCACCGCCCTCGCCGCGCGGACCACGACCTTCCAGCCGTTGATCGCGATCCGGCCCGGCTACTGGCATCCGGCCAACTTCGCCTCCGCCGCCGCGACCCTGGACCACCTCAGTCGCGGACGGGTGCTGGTCAACATCGTCTCGGGGCGGGACAACCTGGCGGCGTACGGCGACAGCGAGGGCGACCAGGCGCACCGTTACGCCCGTACCAGGGAGTTCCTCCAGATCGTGCGCAGGCTGTGGACGCAGGAGAACGTCACCTACCACGGCGAGCACTTCCGGGTCACCGACTCCACAGTGGCGCAACGGACGGTCGTCCTGGGCGACCGCCGGCATCCCCGGCTCTACTTCGGTGGTGCCTCGGACGCCGCCGAGCGGGTGGCGGCCACCGAGGCCGACGTACAGCTCTTCTGGGGCGAACCGCTGGACGGTGTCCGCGAGCGGATCGAACGGCTCAGGAAACTCGGCGATGAGCTCGGACGCGAGCACGCCCCGCTGGAGTTCGGGTTGCGGGTCACCACCCTGGTCCGGGACACCACGGAACAGGCCTGGGCCGACGCCGAGGCCAAGGTCGCCGAGATGGCGAAGGGCAGGGCCGGCAGCATCCCGCCGGATCCGCTCCGCCGGGCCGCCGTCGGTCAGCAGCGGCTGCTCGACCTGGCCGCCCGAGGTGAGGTGCTCGACGACAACCTCTACACCACCCCGGGCAGGTTCGGCGGGGGCGGCGCCGGCACCACCTGGCTGGTCGGCTCGGCCCAGGACGTGGCGAGGTCGCTGCGCCGGTACCAGGACCTGGGCATCACCCACTTCGTCCTCTCCGACACCCCGTACCTGCCGGAGATCAGGCGCCAGGGCGACCAGCTGCTTCCACTGCTGCGCGGATAGCGCCAGGCCCGGCAGGGACTTTCGTCCCCCCAGCTTCGATCCGCGAGCCGACGACCTGTCCCCCGCGCGAGCTACCCGCGAGTGTCCACCGTGCGGTGACGATTCCTGGCCGGCGACTCCATAGCGTTCGACGCAGTCGCGGCGCTCCGGCCGCGGGTACCTCGTGGAGGAGCCTCATGCGTCTGTTGAAGCAGCTCGTCGCCGTTGCCGCGGTTGCCTTCGTCGGCGGCCAGGCCGTCGTCGCGGTACAGGGGAACGCCTGGCTCGCTCTGGCTCTTGGCATCGTGACGGCCGTGCTCGCGATCGGTGTCTACGCGTCGGTGGTGCGGCGTACCGAACGCCGCGCGCCCACGGAGGTGGCCCGGACCGGTGCCGTCGGCCGGGTCACCCGGGGGATGCTGATCGGGGCAGGGATGTTCGCGGCCGTCATCGTCAACATCGCCTTCCTCGGTGGCTACCACGTCGACGGACTGGGCTCGGTGACGGGCGCGGTGGCGCTGCTCGGGTTCATGGCCGCCGCCGCCGTGACCGAGGAACTGCTCTTCCGCGGCGTCCTGTTCCGCGTCGTCGAAGAACGCACCGGCACCTGGATCGCGCTGCTGCTCAGCGGCGTGGTGTTCGGCCTGGTGCACCTCCTCAATCCGGACGCCAGCCTGTGGGGCGCGATCGCCATCGCGATCGAGGCAGGTTTCATGCTCGCCGCCTGTTATGCAGCGACCCGCAACCTGTGGGTGCCGATCGGACTGCACTTCGGCTGGAACTTCGCCGCGGGCGGCATCTTCAGCGTCGTGGTCTCCGGTAACGGCGAGTCGAAGGGTCTGCTGGACGCCACGATGTCGGGCCGACCCTGCTGACCGGCGGTGACTTCGGCCCGGAGGGAAGCCTGTACACCGTGGCGGCGGGCGTGGTGCTGACCCTGGTGTTCATGTGGCTGGCCCGGCGTCGCGGTCACATCGTCCCGCGTCGCCGCCGCGCGACCGGGGCCCGGACGACCGCTACAGTCTCCCCGTGATCGATCGCCGGAGGTTCCCGGACCGGTGGCGGCAATGGGACGTCACGGTCCGGGATCTCCCGTTCGCGCTGCTACTCGCCCTCGCGTCGGTGGTGCCGGCGCTGCACAACATCGGAACGCGGATCGGCGACCTGCCGCCCCGTCCCTTCGACGCCCTGACCGTCGTGGCGGTCGCTCTGGAGTGCCTCCCGCTCGCCGTGCGCCGGCGCTGGCCCGCTCTCTGCCTCGCGCTGGTGTCGCTCGGCTTCGCGATCGACCAGCTCCGCGGCTACCACACGGTCGCGGGCACCGCACTACCCATCGCGCTGCTGAGCGCGGCGGCCCATCTGGAACATCACCGGCGCACCACCGTGGTCCTGGCCTCCGCCGCGTACGTGCCACTGGCTGTCGCGCTCGACCGGCACGGCTCGACCGAAGACGTGGCCGGGTTCGTGACGTTCTACCTGGCGTTGGCCCTCGCGTGGGCCATCGGGGCCTGGCTGCGGCTGTCCCGGGTCGCCGAGGCGGAACGTCGCCGCGAGGTCGCCGAGACCACCCGCACCGCCGAACGCACCCGCATCGCCCGCGAACTCCACGACGTCGTGACGCACCATGTGACGGCGATGGTGGTGCAGGCCGAGGCGGCACGTTACCTGACCGCCGCCCCCGAGCGCCTCGACCAGACCCTGACCGCCATCACCGACACCGGCCGGCGGGCCATCACAGACCTGCGGCACCTGCTCGATCTGCTCAACCCCGACCACGGCACCGAACCGCGCACGCCGTCCGTCGGCGAGTTCCACGCCCTCGTGGAGCAGACCCGGCGGGCCGGGCAGCCGGTGGAATTCACCGAGGATGGCAGGCCGGGGCAGGTGACCGGCAGCGCCGAGGTCGCGGCCTATCGAGTCGTGCAGGAGGCGCTGACGAACGCCCTCAAGCACGCCCACGGCCGCCGCACCACCGTCCACGTGCACCACGGTGAAAGAGAGACCACTGTGGAGGTCAGCACCGACGGCTCGGGATCGCCTGTCGCGTCCCCGGGCGGCAGCGGGCGCGGCCTCGCAGGGCTCCGCGAACGGGTCGGGACGCTCGGCGGCGAGTTCAGCGCGGGCCGGCGGGCGGGTGGCGGCTTCGTGGTGCAGGCCCGCATTCCTACCGGGAGCCCGTCGTGACCGCGCCGGTTCGCGTCCTGGTCTGCGACGACCAGGCGCTGATCCGCACCGGCTTCACGACGATCATCGGCGCACAGCCCGACCTGGAGGTGGTGGGGGAGTGCGGCGACGGGCGCGCCGCGGTGGACCTCGCCGGCCGGCTGCACCCGGACGTGGTCGTGATGGACGTACGGATGCCGGTGCTCGACGGCATCGGGGCGACTCGCCTGCTGGCCGGCGTCGGGGTGGCGCATCCCGTCAAGGTGCTCGTCGTGACGACCTTCAACCTGGACGAGTACGTGTACGAGGCGCTGCGCGCGGGTGCGAGCGGGTTCCTGCTCAAGGACGCCCCGCCGGCACAGTTGCTGCACGGCATCCGCACCGTCGCGACCGGTGCCGCGCTGTTGGCACCGGAGGTGACCCGGCAACTCGTGGGCAGGTACGCGGCGCGGATCCGTCCCGCCGAGGGCACGCCGGCCGACGTCGTGCTGACCCCGCGCGAACTGGAGGTGTTGCGCCTCATCGCCAATGGCCTGTCCAACAGCGAGATCGCCGCGACGCTCGTGATCAGCCAGGAGACCGTCAAGACGTACGTGTCCCGCATCCTCACCAAGCTCGACCTTCGGGACCGCGTACAGGCGGTCGTCTACGCCTACCGCACAGGGCTGGTGGTGTGAGACCTCCTCGTGCCGGTGCGCGAGCTGACGGCGCTGATTGGGGCGTCGCCGAGGACCTCAGGTAGGTGGCTTGGACGGTGCGACGTTGCGGAACCGCTCGTGCGCCGACTGCCGGCTGATGCCGAGCGCCTTGCCGATCTCGGCCCAGGAGAGCCCGGCCTCCCGGGCCGCCGTCACGGCCCGTTCGATCAGCGGCCGTTGCCAGCGTTCCACCTCGGCGAGGACCCCGAGCGCCTGCAACGGCCAGGTAGTGGCCAGCTCGGCGACGTTGTCCCGAAGAGTGTCGGAGCGGACCAGCAGCCAGCCGGGCGGAGTGGCGGCCAGGATCGGCCTGATGTGTCCGCCCCACTCGGAGGTGGCCATCCAGCGCCCCTCTTCGGCGGCCGGATAGTCGCTGGTTCCGGCCCAACCGCAACTACACCGGGCCCGGTAGGCGGCGGTGCCGGCCGGTGCTGCGGCGTCGGTACTCAGCGTCCCGTCTGGCAACCGGAACGCGATGAGGTTCGCGTGCCCCGGAACCATTTCCTCCGCCATCCCGCAAGCATATGTTCGTCAGGGTTCCCTGACTGAGCATGTCAGCATATCCTGACGTGCATGCCTGGGCTGATCGTCGTCCGGGCCCGACGCTCCAGGGGGAGAAGCGCATGTCCGTGGTCAGTGGCGCCGTCGCGGCGGGTTACGAGCCGGTTCGGGAGGCGTTCCTGGCGAACTTCGAGACGCGGTCCGAGATCGGCGCGGCCGTCAGCGTCTACCGGCACGGCCGGGAGGTGGTTCGGCTCTGGGGCGGGGTCGCCGATCCCACCACCGGTCGCGCCTGGCGGGAGGACACCCTCCAACTGGTCTACTCGACCACCAAGAGCGTGCCGGCGGCCTGCGCGCACCTGCTGGCCCAGCGCGGGCAGCTCGACCTGGACGCACCGGTCGCCGAGTACTGGCCGGAGTTCGCGGCGGCCGGCAAGGGCGACATCCCGGTCCGCTGGCTCCTGTCCCACCAGGCAGGGCTGCCGGTACTCGACCGTCCGGTGCCGCTGGAGCAGGCGTTGACCTGGGAACCGGTCGTCGCCGCGCTGGCCGCACAGGCACCCGCCTGGGAGCCGGGTACCGCGCACGGCTACCACGGGGTCACCTACGGCTGGCTGGTCGGCGAGGTGGTACGCCGCGTCTCCGGTCGCAGCCTCGGCACGTACTTCGCCGATGAGATCGCCAAACCACTCGGCCTGGACTTCTGGATCGGCCTGCCCCCCGCCGAGACACACCGGGTCGCCCGGATCGTCGAGCAGCCGGTCACCCCGCCCACCTCCACCGTGGCGGTGCCGGAAGCGCTGCGGGAGGCGCTCGCCGCGTACAGCGATCCGACGTCGCTGGCGGTCCGGTCGACGATGGTGACCGACCCGCCGCTCGGCCTGCTCACCGATCCACGTACCTGGACGGCGGAGATCCCCGCGGGCAACGGCATCTGCACCGCCTCGTCACTGGCCCGCTTCTACGCCGGGCTGATCGGGGAGGTCGACGGCGTCCGGATCCTCGATGCGACCACGCTCGCCGCCGCCACCCGCGAGCAGGTCAGCGGAATCGACCGGGTGCTGATGGTGCCGACCCGGCCGGCGCTCGGTTTCGGCCTGCCGCTGCCGGAGCAGCCGTGGTCGTCGCCCACCGCCTTCGGCTTTCCCGGCCTCGGCGGCTCGCTCGGCTACGCCGATCCGGCCAGCGGCATCGCCTTCGGGTACGTGATGAACGGACTCCGCATCACGCTGGGCCCAGACCCCCGCACGGCCGCCATGATCGAGGCAATCCGCGGGGTCGTGTCCCACCAACCGGCCTGACCCCTGCCGACAGCACCCTCATCGGACCCGGGTCCGTTCATCCGGGGTTCGGCAGTGACTCCTGCGGCCAGTTGAGTACCTTGGCGCCGAGCACCGCCGCCTGCAGAGTGAAACGGTGGGCGGGGTCGGCCGGGTCATAACCGGTCAACGTCTTGACCCGGTCCAGGCGGTAGGTGACGGTGCGTACCGACACGTGCAGCCGTTTCGCCGATTCGGTGGCCACTGCGCCGGTGGCGAAGTAGGCGTCCAGCGTGTCGAGCAGCGGTGTGGCGCCGCCCCGGGCCTGCGTGAGTGGGCTGAGTACGGCTTGGACCAGGTCGACGATGGCGGGTTGGTCGCGCAGCAGGACCCGGTAGATGAGCAGGTCGTGGGCGTTGATGACGGGGGTGTCCGCGTGGAGCCGGCCGGCCATGGCGAGTGCCTCGCGGGCCTCCTCGTAGGACCGGGCGATGCCGTACAGGCCGGGGTGGGCCCGGCCGACGGCGACCCGCCACGGTCGTCCGCGAGGCAGCCGACTGAGCTCGCGGTGCATGAGCCGGCCGAGTTCGTTGCTCGCGTCCATCGCGGACGACAACCGGCCCGCCGCTGCGGGGTCGGCCGGCGCCAGGACCACGAGCAGGCCGTCCTTGGTCGCGACGAGAACGTCCCGATCGCCGAGCCGGTCGAACACGACCGCCTCCAGGGCGCTGATCGCCGCGTCGGCGTCCGGTAGCCGCCGGCTCGGTGCGGCCAGCGCCACCTGGTGGACCCGGGCGAGGTCCAGCCCGAACGGTTCCGCGCGTTCCACCAGGGTGCCCAGGTCGGAATCGCCGCGCAGCAGATCGTCGATCAGTTCCCGGCGCAGTGCCTCCTCCCGCCGCACCAGGTCACGGCGTGCCACCGCATAACCCTCGGCGAGGGTCGCGACCGCGTCGTCGACGACCTGCAGCACGGCCGTGGCGGCCGCGCGTACCGCCTCCCGGTCGCGGGAACGCACCACGACCGGCAGGTCCTGCCACAGCCGCCGCGCCGCGGACAGGTACAGCTGTACCACTCGTCCTGCGGAGATGCCCTGCTCGGCGGCGCGCCGGCCGAGCAGACCGACCGCGTCGAGTTCGCCGCGCTTGGCCTGCCGTCCGTAGGCCGCCGCATCTGCGAGCAGCGGCAGATAGTCGCCGAGCAACTCCACCGGGACCCCGCCCGCGTCGCGGCTGGCGCCTTCGGCGACATCGACCAACCAGCCGTCCTCCGGCCCAGGTGCCGACGCCCGCCGCCCGCCGCGTCGCCGAGCGCTGTCAGTCACCTCTGCCTCGCCTCCCGAGCCACTGGTGCCACGGCACCCCGTTCTGGTGCCCGGCGCCGATCATCGCATTCACCCAGGCCCGATACCTGTCATCTGCGGCGGCGCCGACGGACCCGCCTGCGTGGACGTGGCCCGTGACACCTGGGCCACGCGGGGTGGCCGCCCCCGCGCCCACCACCCCGGACAACGCGGTCACGGCGCCTGGTCGGCGTGGACGATCATCACCGGGCAGTCGGCGTGGTGGAGTAGCTGCTGGCTGACCGAGCCGAGAAGGCTGCCGGCCAGCGCACCGTGGCCGCGGTTGCCGACGATGAGCAGAGTGGCATCCCTGGATACGTCGACCAGGGTTTTCGCCGGGCTCCCTGGCTCGGTGAGCGTCTTCACCGGCACCGTAGGGTATTTCTCGCGCCATGGCGTCACTGCCGCGTCGAGGTCGCTGGCCGCGTCTCGCCAGGCGGCGTCCCGGTCACAAGGCAGCGGCGGTACGTCCATTCCGTACGGTGGCGGCGGGTAGCTGAGGACGGCGAGGAGCCCGCAGCCGCGCCGCTGCGCCTCGTCGAATCCGAGCGCCAGGGCGCGCTGTGCCGAGGCCGAGCCGTCGGCACCCACCGCGATCGGACCGGATCCGGCGTCGGCCCGACCGCGGACGACGACGACGGGGCCGGTCGCGTGGGTGGCGACGTGCTGGCTCACGGAGCCGAGCACGAGGCTGGCGAACCCTCCACGTCCGCGGTTGCCCACGACGAGCATGGCCGCGGTTCGACCGGCCTCCAGCAGGGCTTGGGCCGGGTCGCCGATCACCGCGGTGCCGGTGACCTCGATGCCCGGCTGCTGCGCCCGCGTCTCGGCGGCGGTCGTAGCGGCCAGCTGCTCGAACCGTTGCGCAACGAGCTCCGGCAGTTCACCGACACCGTGGAGCGCTTCTGACGGCCCGTTCCACGGGTACGCGGTGAGGATCTTCAGTGGGGCGGCGTGGATTCGCGCCTCGGCGGCGGCCCACCGGACTGTCCTCCTGCTCTGTTCGGAGCCGTCGATGCCGACGACGATGGTGATGCGTCCCATTCTTGCCTCCACACATCGGGAGTGCGCGGAACCCCGGGTGCTCGGTGGACCCAGCGTGTCCTGGATGGCGGCTCCAGCGCGGCGACGGTGCTCGCCCCGCGCCGGCCGGGTCAGCCGGTCTGCTGACGTTGGCACGGAACGCAGAACCGGGCGTGCGGCAGGATCTCCAGCCGTTCCAGCGGGATATCGGCAGTGCAGCGTTCGCACGTCCCGTAGCTGCCCTCGGCCATGCGGCGCAGCGCCCGAGCACTGTCGGCCAGCGCCTGGCGGGCCGATCCGATCAGCGCGGTCAGCGTGTCGCGGTCGTAGCCGCCGCGGCCCGGCTGCCGGCTGCACGCGGTGAGTTCGGTGAGCTGCTCGGTGTATAGCTTGAACTGCTCCTCCAGGCTGGAGCGGAGCAGGTCGATCGGATCCTGCACGGTACTGGTCACCTCACTGGTCCTTTCCACGGTTCGAGCACAAGGTCGGATGACAACCACGCCGGGCGGCAGGCTGTTTCGGGTGCGGTGGTGCCACGGGGCGGGGGAGCGGACTACGGGATGTGCGAGCGTGCGAGGGCGGGTTGCCGGCTCAGTGCTTCACTGGCACTGGGCCCGGCGCGTACGCCGAGCGCGACACCGCGTCACCTGGACTGGCCGCTGGGTCGATCGCCGCCCTGCGTTCGTGCCGGCCGGGACCGACGCGTACCGGATATCCGGCCGAATGAGACCGCATCCCAGCGGCGCAAACGCCCGGCACCGGGGTCAGCATGTGACTCGTCACCGTTCGCCTCCTCGCTCGCTCCGGTACAGCCCGTGGGGCCTAGCCTGCGCCGCGCACGAAGGGACGGCACGGGATGTCACCGGCCAACAACCATGGGGTTTGCTTGCCGGCCGTCGGCAATCGATGGACCTTCGACACCGACCAACATCGTGGAGGACCGGTCGACGGAAGGGCGGGTACGGCTCCGCAGGAGCTACGACGGCCCTTCGCCTGCCGACGAAGCTTTCAACAATCTGTTGACAAACAAGTTGTTGAAAGACACGCTGGGCGCGTGCGTGAGGGATGGGACGACCAGTCCGCCGGGGACGCTGAGCGGTGGGCGCGGGACCGGTTGACCGCCCGCGGCGGCAAGGACCTGCCGCGGTTGCCCTGGCTGGCCGGCGGCCAGCCACACGACGCGGTCACGCTGATCCGTCAGGCCTTGTGGCGGGCCAATACCGACCGGGGCGCGCTGGAACTGCCCGACGACCTGCTGGCCGCGATCGCGCTGCTGACCGCCGCACGCGCCGAGGTGGACCAGCTCGAGGCGGGTCTGCTGTTCGTCGCCCGAGCCGAGGGGTTGACCTGGGCCCAAGTCGCCCGACCGCTGGGCCTGCGGACCGCTCAGGCGGCGCAGCAGCGGCACGAGCGAGTGCTGGCCCGGCTCGACGGGGAAGCCGGTTCATGAGCGTCGTCCCACTCGTCGACGCGGGTCCCGCGTGCGGCCGCAAGGCCCACGGGCTCGCCTCGCTGCTGCGAGCCGGCCTTCCTGTCCCGGACGGGTTCGTCGTCACCGACCCGGCCGTCGACCCGTACGTGGTTGCGGAGCACCTGGGCCGGCTGTGCGGCCGGGCGGTCGCGGTCCGGTCGTCGGGGTTGGCGGAAGACTCGGCGACTGCCTCCTTCGCCGGGCAGCTGGATACCGTCCTCGGCGCCCGTGGCGTCGACGAGGTCCTGGCCGCGATCCGGCGCTGCGCCGCCTCGCCGCACACGGACCGGGTGCGCACCTACCGGGCGCACCTCGACCTCGACGATGACGGCGCGGACGAGCCCGCCGCGCCCGTGCTCGTGCAGCAGCTGATCGAGGCCGACCACGCGGGCGTGCTGTTCACCCGCGACCCCCGGACCGGCGCCGACGCGGTGGTGATCAACGCGTCCTGGGGCCTCGGGGAGTCCGTCGTCTCCGGCGCCGTGGTCCCCGACGAGGTCGTCGCGACCGCGCAGGCGGACACCGTCCGGGTCACCATCGGGGCCAAACAGACCCGGCTCGACCTGCGCGAGCACGGCCTGGTGCGTTCGCCCGTACCCGAATCCGACAGGGCCCGCAGCTGCGTGACGGTCGACGAGGTAGCCCGGCTCGTCGCGCTCGGCCGGCGGTGTGAGGATCTCCTCGGCCGGGCCCAGGACGTCGAGTGGGCGGTTGGCGACGACCGGATCTGGCTGCTGCAGGCACGCCCGATCACCGCCCTCGGCGCCCCGGCCACCCCCGGCGGCGGCCCGGGGTCGGCTCGCCCGCTGGCCACCGGTGTGCCCAGCAGTCCCGGCCGAGTGCGGGGACCGGCACGCCTCGTGCGTTCGGTCGATGACTTCTCCCGCGTCCGGCGCGGGGACATCCTGGTGTGCCGAACCACCGACCCGGCCTGGACGCCGCTGTTCCGCCTCGCCGCGGCCGTCGTCACCGAGACCGGCGGCGTACTCAGCCACGCAGCCATCGTCGCGCGGGAGTTCGGCATCCCCGCCGTCGTCGGCGCCGACGAGGCGATGACCAGCCTGACCGACGGCGCCCCCGTCACCGTCGACGGCACCGTCGGCACCATCACCTGCGGATGTGGCTGATGGCCCATCCGTCTCCCATCGACCTGCTGGTGCTCCACGCGGTACGGCTCAAAGGATTCGCCGATACTGCCGCCGTCGCCTCCCGGTTCGGCCTCGACACCGACCAGACCCGGGAGGAACTCCTCGACGCCCAGGCGCACGGCTGGGTCAGCAGATCCTCCTTTGCCGACCTGGCTGGGTGGTCACTCACCGGGACCGGGTACCGGCACAACGAGGCCCAGCTCCGCGACGAGCTCAACCGCGCCGGCGCCCACGGGACCGTCGCCGCCGTCCACGAACAGTTCCTGCCGCTCAACGTCCGAGCAACCCAGGTCTTCACCGCCTGGCAGTTGGACCCCGGCAGTTCCACGGACGCCTTCCGGCAGCTCGCCGACCTCGCCAGCGAGTTGCGCGACCTCGAACGGCCTCTTGCCGCACCCCTGGGCCGATTCGCCGGCTACCACGACCGGTTCACCGCCGCGCTGGCCCAGGCCGACCATGATCCGGCGTGGATCACCGGAATCGAGGTCGACTCCTGTCACCGGGTCTGGTTCGAACTCCACGAGGACCTGATCGCCACGCTCGGCATCACCCGGTAACCGCGCCGTAGAGGCCGACACAAGGGTGGTGCGCCGTCGGCCATGACCGGCCGTCTTCGCGGCTCCTGCGTACCATGTCCCCGGTGTCCGAATCCCGGTCATGATCGAGTTGGTGCGGTGGAATGTTGGCGGGG
>NZ_JBHSPR010000102.1:0-6155 GCF_042658085.1 Plantactinospora solaniradicis
TCAGCCGACTCCTCACCCGCGCCCTGACCAAACTCCGCGGCCAACTCGGCGAGACGTACTGAGCGGCCAGGACGGCGAGCCGTATCGAGCGGCCAGGACGGCAGACGTACTGACGAGAGAGACGAACCGACGCGACGGCGTACGGAGCGGCCCGGCGTGCCACGTGGCGCACCGGGCCGCTCCGCGCCGCCAGTCGGAGATCGGTGGCCCGTCCGGACCGGATGCGGCGGGCGGGGGCACGACGGCAGATATATCCACCGAGGGCGGCCACCGACGTCCGGTACGCTCTACGGCTGACGGGCTGCTAGCTCAATTGGCAGAGCAGCGGACTTTTAATCATCAGCAACGGTCTTTTTCTCCCGCTACCGAACGTAAAGCAACTCGTCCGGATTCTCGCCCGCGAGTCCAGGAAAGTGTCACCGAGTATCCGCAGGTCAGAATGATTGTTACACATTGTAGCTGCCCTGTCGAGGTCACTCTGAACCGAAATCCAGATTCTAGGGGCGGAATCCGTCCGGGGTCGCTGACATCTGAGCGCCCACGGAGCACCCACGACCGCGCCAGCTGTCTCCTTGTCCCCGTCGGTGGTACGGCCGTGGCGGCGGTCGTCGGCGCCCGGGCCGGCGTGAACCCCCGTCAGGCAGCTCGACTTTCTGGACTTTCGAGGGCAGCTCTCAAGGAGATCGAAGCCGGCGTTCGGCCGATGTCCGCCACGGAGATCACCGCCATCTGCGGCACCCTCAACATCCCCACCGACCAGCAGAACCACCTCGTCAGGCTTTCCCGGAGCACAGGCCGCATCGAGTGGTGGGACCGATACCCGGGCGAGATCATCCCGCCCAGGGCGTGCACCTATCTGGGTTTGGAGGACAAGGCGACCCGGTTATGTGTCTTCGACCCGGACCATATCCCGGACCTGACTCGGACCCGGCGGTACGCCACCGCCTTCCTGCGCCGGAACCCGGACCTGACCGAACCGGTCTGCAGTGAGCAGGTCGTGGTCCTGCTCCGACGGCAGCAGATCCTCAGCCGAGCCACACCGCCCGACCTGGACGTCGTCATCCAGGAGAAGGCCCTGTCCTGGCAGGTCGGCACGCGCGACGACATGCGTGTCCAGCTCCGACACCTGGTGAACCTGACGCGAATACCGCACATCTCGATCCGGGTCCTGCCGCGGGCCGCGTCACCAGCCGCGAACCACGCAACCGTCTTCGCTCTTCCAGACCCGGAACCCGACGTGGTGTACCGGAAGGTCGACGACCGCACGTCGTACGAGCTGCTGTCCGACGTCTCCGGCCCGGACAGGGTGTGGGACCAGGTCGACGCCGAAGCGCTGGGCGTGGCCGCGTCCCGCGAGCTGATCATCGAAGCGGCTGGCCTGTGGTGAACCCGAGTCGCCCGCCGGGCCGTGACGACGACGCCACCAGAGCGCTGCGGGTCCGCCGGGGAGTCCTGTACACGGCGGTCTGGTACTACAAGCAACCGGACGACGGCCGGTACATCACCATCGTCGGCACCTACCCCCACGGCGACCCCCTCTACTACCACCACCTCCGGACGATCCTGCACCGGGCAGAGGCAGGCGGGTCGCAGATCCACTACGAGCGCGGCCTCACCCACGTCCCCGGCGACGACGACAGGAGCACAGACGACGAGGCGGTGGTGATCCGGCAACTCGAAGAGGTCGAGGTCTCCCGGATGGCCCATGCCAGCGCTCTGGGCTGGGTCAACCTGCGAGAGCACCTCTGCGCTGCTGAAACCTGGTGTCCGCACGACCAGAGCGCCCTGCAATTCGTACGCCGGGCCGGGCCCTCCTGGTTCCTGCCGCGCCTCGACTTCGCCCAACGGCTGCTGGAGTGGCCGGACACCAGCCGCCGGGGCCCGGCGCGGTACCGGCGGCAGGTCGCCGCTACCGCCCGGAAGGCCGCCAGCGGCGCACAGCCCGGCTGCCACCCCGCACAGATACAGGAAGCCGCCCGAGACGCCGTCCACGTCATCGCCCACGCCAACGGACACGTCGCCCTAGCCTGGGACGTCGAAGTGCTGCCCCAGATCGCGGCGAGACTCGCTCGCCTGCCGCACGACTCCCGGCCAGTCCGCGACCGCGTGGAATGGCTGCGCGTCGGTCAACTTCCGTCCCGGGCCGTGGAGGCGGCGCTGACGCTCCTCCCTATCGGACCTCGCCGACCCCCCACAGGGACGAGCGCCTCACCGCACCGGTCCGTGCCGCCCTCGATCACGGCTCGGGACGCCCGGCCCGAGATGGCGCCCCAGACTGTTCATCCTCCTCACCGTGGAGGACCCAATCGATCATGAGGCAACGAGAGTCAGTCACGCGTGATACCCGGCTGGGTGTCCCCACGTCCGACTGCGCCGCCATCTCCGGTACGGGTCAACGGCCCGAGCGCGCAGGCAACATTGAGCCTACGTGGCACACTCGCTGACTAGCGAAACGCACAGGTTGACACAGTCGGTGCCATGATCTGCGGGTGGCTTATGACCTGCCGTCTCCTGCTCCCTCCATTTTGACTAATCTGGCTGAGGTCGTGCATGTGGCGTACAACGACGACCCCTCCTGGCTCGTGGCGGTCCAGTTCCGCTTCGACGAGGGGTACCTGCACGTGGAGGTCGATCCGGATGACGACACGGTCGAGGTTTCCTTCGATCCGCGGCAACGGCCGCAGCTTCGCCATTGGATGTCGGATTCGGTGCCAATTCAAATGAATCAGTACTATGCCGGCCTGCTCAGCATGACCTCCGTCTGGCGGTGGGTGCTCCGCAATCAGCAGGGGTACGAGGACGCTTTCCAGATCGAGCTGAGCACATCCTCGTCAACCACGACGTTGCAGTACCTTGCGGTGGCCTCGCGCCTCCACCTCCGCCACGTGAACGACGCATCAATCCCGTAGCGGTCCTTTCATCAAACCTGGGCTGGCCTGCGCTGGCCTGCCGTCAGGGAGCCGCAGTCGGCCTCGGCATCCTGTTTCGCCCCGGAGTACGCGCCGGCGACACGTCGCCCACGAACTGCCCACGGTGAAGGCTTCGGCTGGCGTGTGCCGCACGATCATGCCGTTGAGCGGATAGCGGTATGGATGTTTGCACCCTGTTGATCATCTGGTAGACAGTCATACGGTTTTCGCATGTTCTGGCGAAGGCCCTGGAGCCGCTTGATTCTGCTTGCCCTGGCCCTCGGGGCGACGGTTGTGGCTGTGGCCTGGTCACAGGCAGCCGATGGCAAGCCGCAGTTGGTGGTGGTGTTGGCGGTGGTGGCCGCCCTACTCACGGCATTTGCTCCACCGATGGGCTCGGCATTGTGGCGTCTTGTCAAGGGCGGTGATGACGCCGATCTGAAAGTTGCCGCGTCCAAGGTGGCTGTTGATGCGCTGTTCCGTGTGCGGAGTAGTTCCGTGCGGCGTCGGCTGTATCGTCCTGCTCCGCTGCGGGTGAGGTTTCGGGCTGCGGTGGAGGTCAGTGCGAGTCGGTCGGCGGTGTTCGGTTCGACGGATCCAGGCGGTCCGGGCTGGCAGGACGCGCCGCTTGAGGGTGATGTGAGCGTGGTGGCGGAGAGGTTGCGCGAGTTGCCGTGGCGGCAGTTGGTGGTCATCGGTGAGCCGGGTGCGGGTAAGAGCGTGATGGTGTCGATGTTGGTTGATCAGATGCTGTCGCGGCGGGTGGCGGGTGAGCCGGTGCCGGTGCTGCTGGCAGTGTCGTCGTGGAACCCGGTCCAGGAATCGGTGTCGATGCTCGTCGCGCGGCGGTTGCTCGAGGATTTCGAAATCTCGCCGGGTGAGGCTCGGCGTCTGGCTTCGCAACCGCGGATGTTCGACGGTGACGAGTCCGGTTGGTGGGTGTTACCGATTCTCGACGGTCTGGATGAGATCGACACGCTGCTACAGCCAGCCGCGGTGCAGGCGATCGAGCGCTTTGCTGCGGGTGATCGTGGGGTGGTGGTGACCTGTCGGGTCCGGGAGTTCCAGCGGGCGGTGGCGACGGGCGGGATGTTGGCTCGGGCCGCGGTTGTGCGCCTGGAGCCCCTGGAGTCGCATGATGTGATCGAGTTTTTGGCCGAGCCAGCGTCGGGACGAGCACGCTGGGAACCGGTATTTGCCATGCTGCGGGAGCAGCCGTCCGGGGTGCTGGCCGAGACGTTGGCAACGCCCTTGATGGTCGGACTGGCCAAGGATGTCTACGCGGAGCCCGCTGCGGCAGGAGCCGGCGGCGAGAGCTCCGATCCCGCTGAGCTGGTCCAATTCGAGACACGAGGCGAGATCGCCGCCCGGCTGATCGACGGCTACATCAGTACCGTGTACGACGAACCCGGTGGACATCGCGGCGAAGGGCCGCAAGCGGGTCCGGTCATCTTGGCACGGGACGCGGCGCGGTGGCTTACCCATTTGGCCTATATCGCCTATCTGGATGGCAGCCGGGATCTTCGGTGGTGGCGACTGCCGTGGGTGGAGCTGATGATCCATCCTCGTCGTGCTCTGTGGTGGCAGGCGGGTGGGCTCGCAGCGGCGGTGGCGATCGTTGTGGCGGTAGTGGTGCGGGGTTGGGTAGACGAATGGCATGGCGTCGGCGCGGCGTTGACCTTCGCGGTGCTGGTCGCGGTCTCCTATGGCGGGGGATTCAAACAGATTTTCGCGCACGAGTTTCAGCCGGCACCCCCGAGGATTCCTTTCCTGCCGCGGAGGTTGGCCCTATGGAGCCACGCCAACCGGTGCGTCAGCGTGATGCTGCATGTTGTCTTCGGCGCTTGGTGTGGTACGGCGGCCGGGATAGCGGTGAACCGACCGGTCGCCGGATTCATTGCGGGAGCCGGTTGTGGCGGTGTCATCGAGATGCTGCCAAGTGTTGGCACGCGACCGACCCCATCGGGGCCGGCAGCGACTCTACGCGCCAATCACTTCCTCGCGATCATCGCTGCCATACGGTGTGCGCTTCCCGCCGCCGCGGTGTTCACCATCGCGGGCTTCCTCGTCGACACGTTCCCAGCCCTTTGGAACGTCGTCGGCGCTGCCTCGTTCGCCGCTGGTGCGCTCATCGGTGCCGAACGGGCCTGGCTCCGGTTCCGGATCACTCACATGGCGCTCTCTGTAAGAACCGGGACTGACTCGATGCTTCCGCGCCGGTTGATCGGGTTCCTCGACAATGGCACCGACCCAGACCGAGCCATCCTTCGCATCAACGGCAACGCCTGGCAGTTCCGCCACGCCATCATCCAGGATCACCTCACCGAGATCGCCCAGCCACACATCCTCCGTCGACGCGCCGACGCCGAAGACGGCTACGCCGCCCGACAACTGGCGGGGTTGTTGCGGGAGCGGGGCGACCTCGACGGAGCAGTGGCGGTGCTGCGCCGACTTGCCGACGCCGGGGACAGCTACGCCGCCTGGCACCTGGCGGAATTGTTGCGAAAGCGGGGCGACCTCGACGGAGCAGTCGCGGTACTCCGCCGACTTGCCGACGCCGGAGACAGCTACGCCGCCCGACAACTGGCGCGGTTGTTGCGGGAGCGGGGCGACCTCGACGAAGCAGTCGCGGTACTGCGCCGACTTGCCGACGCCGGGAACACCCACGCCGCCCGACAACTGGCGGGATTGCTGCGGGAGCGGGGCGACCTCAACGAGCTGCGCCGACGCGCCCACGCCGGGGACAGCTCCGCCGCCGAGCAACTGGCGGAATTGTTGCGGGAGCGGGGCGACCTCGACGGAGCAGTGGCGGTGCTGCGCCGACGCGCCGGCGCCGGGTACACCCAGGCCGCCCGACAACTGGCGGAATTGCTGCGGGAGCGGGGCGACCTCGACGGGGCAGTGGCGGTGCTGCGCCGACTTGCCGACGCAGGGGACAGCTCCGCCGCCTGGCGCCTGACGGGGTTGTTGCGGGAGCGGGGCGACCTCGACGGAGCAGTGGCGGTGCTGCGCCGACGCGCCGACGCCGGGTACACCCAGGCCGCCCGACAACTGGCGGAATTGCTGCGGGAGCGGGGCGACCTCGACGGGGCAGTGGCGGTGCTGCGCCGGCTTGCCGACGCAGGGGACAGCTCCGCCGCCCGGCACCTGACGGGGTTGTTGCGGGAGCGGGGCGACCTCGACGGGGCAGTGGCGGTGCTGCGCCGACTTGCCGACGCCGGGGACAGCTCCGCCGCCCGGCAACTG
>NZ_JBHSPR010000103.1:0-572 GCF_042658085.1 Plantactinospora solaniradicis
GCAGCAGGCTCGCCCGGAACAACGGCCCAGCCGCCAGATCGAACGGCACCACCGCATCCGCAGCCAGCCACGCCTCCGCAGCCGCGACCGGGTCATCCTCACCCGACAGGTCGATCAACGGCAGATCGAACGACGCCGGCGGGTCGACCACCTGCCACGGCACCCCGTCAGCATCGGCGACCAGCCGGGTCCGTAGCACCTCATGCCGGGCCACCAACCCACCCAACGCCACGGCCAACACCGCCACATCAACCTCACCGGCCAGGTGGATCGGCATCGGCATGTTGTACTCGACCGAGCCGGGGTCGAGCTGGGCCAGGAACCACAACCGCTGCTGCGCGAACGACAACGGCAACAACCCGTCGCGGTCCACCGGCACGATCGGCGCCGCCACCACACCCGGCGACGCGGCGTCGATCACCTCGGCGAGACCCGCGATCGTCGGACCGTCGAACAACGCCGCGACCGGCACCTCCACGGCGAACACGGCCCGGATCCGGGACACCACCTGCGTGGCGAGCAGGGAATGCCCGCCCAGGGTGAAGAAGTTGTCGCGTACCCCGATCCGGTCC
>NZ_JBHSPR010000104.1:0-667 GCF_042658085.1 Plantactinospora solaniradicis
GACCAGACGAACCATCCGATCGTCGTCGAACAACACCGTGCTGTACTGCACCGACCCGACCAGCCCGGATCCGGCCTCGGCCAACGTTATCGCCAGGTCGAACTTCACGGGCATCGGGTGCGGGACGGACGCGTCCTCGACCGTGTGGTCCTCACCATCGCCAGTGGCGTAGTTGAACAGCACCTGGAACAGCGGTGTGCGGGACCGGTCCCGGACCACGCCGAGTTCGTCGACGAGCTGCTCGAACGGCACATCCTGATGCGCGTACGCCGCCAGGGTCTCCGTACGGAGCCGGCTGAGCAGTTCGGCGAACGTCGGGTCGCCGGTCAGGTCGGTGCGTAGCACCAGGGTGTTGACGAAGTAGCCGATCAGCCCTTCGATCTCGGCCCGGTTCCGGTTCGCGATCGGCGTACCGACGACGATGTCTTCCTGACCGGAGTACCGGCCCAGCAGGACGTTGAAAGCGCCGAACACCGTCATGAACATCGACACGCCGGCATCCCGGGACAGCGCGCGCAGACCGTCGACGACCTCGGCCGGAATCTGGAAATCGAATACCGCACCGGCGCTGGACCGCTGCGCCGGTCGCGGTCGGTCGGTCGGCAGTTCCAGCGTCGGCACACCCGTCAACCGCTGCCGCCAGTAGGCGAGTTGATCGTCGAGGACC
>NZ_JBHSPR010000105.1:0-37749 GCF_042658085.1 Plantactinospora solaniradicis
ACCGCCTGGAGCCATCTACAACCCACCGCTTGACACCAAAGAACCTGGGATGTCTGCCGCCGACCGTGCGCGCATGCGCCTGCAGGGGGTAACCGAGCGTAGCAGGATGGAGTGCTCCGCCTGGGTGACGAAGATGATGTCGGGCCCGGCCATCCTGGGCACCGTCGTCACGTGGATCTTTGTACGTAGCCGCGTACCAATCTATGCATTCGGGCCTGTACGCGGTGTGGCGTGAAGAGGCGGCGGACCGGCGTTTGCGGAGATGACTGCGGCCCGCCGCCGGCCGGAACCCTACCGCCCCCTCTCCGTGTGCCGCGGTGACCGTTGCCTTCCTGTCATGTGGTCAGCCGCCCGCAGTCCCGCTAGCTGACCTCGGGAAGCTGGTACAGCCTTGGACTACGCCACACCCAGGCCCCCGGCCACCGGCACGGCCGGAGCCGTACCGTGGCCGCGACCGGGCCGCCGCCGCGACAGATACCCCCGGGACGTACGGTGAGCGATCCGGTAGCCTTGCAGAACACGGGCTGCTAGCTCAATTGGCAGAGCAGCGGACTTTTAATCCGCGGGTTCTGGGTTCGAGTCCCAGGCGGCCCACAACTGGTTCGCGGGGGCACCGCACATTGCGACGGCTACTTTAAGTGGTGGCGGAACACGCTTTGTCTCTTTCGATTCAGTTCAGGGTTACTTTCCGTGTTCGGTGTGGTGTTCGCCCGCTCTGACCTCTACCTACCGCCGATCGGCCGCGACTCGGTTCGAGACGTCCGTGCCAGGGCTGAGCGTGCACCGATCGCCTTCGGTGCGCTGGACGCTCTTGCGGCGGACCCGGGCGGCGAAGAGCCCGTCCTGGAACAGGATCTGACGTTCTGCGGGGCGTACGCCCATCCGGAGCCGGCCGGCCGCACCGGGTCGGACCCCCGATCCCCGTCGCTCCGGCGCCGCGCGGCTCCGGCCCACGCCTGGCGGGCCCACCATCGGGACCCGTGGGCTCTGGACATCGATGCGTCGCCCCGCCCTGTCCGGTGCCGCCCGTCGCGGCGGTCGCCGGCGTCGTGGCCGGGATGCCCGGCAGGAACGGTCGGGTGACCGCGCTCACCTGGGCCGCTGCTCGTCGCCTCGGTCTCGCGCCATGATTCGCGTCACTCTCCGGCAGGGCCGGGGCTCCGGCGCCTGTCGGCGGGCCCCACGGCGCCGCTCTTCGGAGCGGTAGCGGCCCCACCGTAAGGAGGCTATGGTTGCGTCGCGTCGTCGAGGGGCGGGTCCGGCGGGGATCCCGACCGCTCGGGATGGTCCGGTGTCGGGTGGAGTATGTCGTGCTGATGCCTTGGGGTAGCGACCCGAGCGAGCGGACCGATGCTTGTACGATCGCAGAGGCCTTACGACGGTTGGCCCCGACCCCACGCCCAGAGAGCCGCGCGAGGAGCGACCTTGACCAGGCTACGTGACGTAGTTGAACTGCGCCTGTCCCGCACCAAGCGCGTACTCGATCTGAGCGGCGGCGGCTGGGTCGCCGGGTTCCTGCACCTGCCGGACGGCGTCGAGATGATCTCGATCCGCCCCGACGAACTCGCCGGCGCTGTCCAACCCGGCGACCTGGTGGTGGACGCCGCGCCGGTGCAGAGCGGCGAGGACGGCCTACTCGTGTACCTGCGCACCATCGCGAGCCGATTGGTGCCGGGCGCGACAGCCGTCCTTATGACGCGGAACGCGGCAGCGGATCTTCCGCTCGAGCCGATCGAGCGGGTCATGGGGTTCGCCGGGTGCCAGCTGCTCGAGATCGCCGAACTGGCCTATCCGGAGTGGCCCGCCGCGATGGTGCTGGTCGGCGGTGGAGCGGACCCGGGCGAGAAGGCCCCGGTGGTCGCCGTGCGCGGATCGCTCGCCCGCGCGTCCACCGCGGTTCACGACGTCGCCGACAAATCCGACGAAGCTAATGCCGCGCGGTTGAGGGCCCAGATCGACGAGCGAGACCTGACGATCGCCCGCCTGAATCGAGAGACCCGGAACCTCCGGTCGTCGGTGCGACTCCAGCTCGGCGCGGCTCTGATCGAGGCGGCGCAGAAACCGTTGTCGGTTCCCCGCCTCCCCGTCCAGCTCGTGCGGATCTGGCGGGACCGCGACACGGGCACCAGGACCGGACCGACGACAACGGTCGCCCGGGCCCGCACGGTCGATGCCGTCGCGAGCGAGGACAACCAACTCCTCGGCTGGTCGAACGAGCCCACGGACCGCACGGTTCTCCCGGAGATCTTCGGCGTCGTGACCAACCCGGCCGCCGAGATGCTGTCCCGGCACAGCGTGCTGCGCCGGCTGGTGCCGCACGAGGCGCGGGTCGCGCTCGAGCGTGGCCTGCCGGACCTCGTGCTGATCCAGGCCAGCGCGTTGCTCGCGCCGTCGGCCTGGGGCCACACCGGTACGCCCGGCGGTGCCGTTTCCTACATGCGCGCGCTGTACGACATGGCCGTCCTCGCCAGCTCGCACGACGTGCCCGTGGTGGTCTGGCAGGACGTCCGCCTGTCCATGACGCCCGCGCTCGCCGACCTGACCCGCCGGGCCGACCTGGTCATCGGTGACGGCGCGAGCTCCGGCGCCGAGTTCTCGTGGTCGCCCGGCGTATCGCTGGCGGCGTTCCACCCGACCGACAAGCACGCGAACGACAGGGTGCTCGTGCTCGCCGAACGCCGCGCGGGCGCCAGCGTCGAGGCCCGGATCCGGCGCGAACTCGACCGGGCCCAGATCTCCGCGGTGCAGCAGCTCTGGTCGCCGGGCCTGGCCGACGCCATCCGTTCACACGGGGTGGCGCTGTTGTCGCCGTCCGGCAGCGGCCGCTCCACCTCGGTCAGCGACCTGACCCTCGCGTCGATCGCCTCGGGCGGCCGGATCCTGTCCGGCCCGAACGACCGGCTGCTGGGCGAGTTCCCGTCGGCCGTCGTGCCGGTCAACGACCCGGAGGCGGCCGTGGGCGCCGCGCGGGAGATCCTGGCGATGCCGGAGCTGTCGGCGGTCGAGCGCCGGCTCAACCTGCGGCGCATCTTCGAGTACGAGTCGACCCCCGTCCGGCTCGGCTGGCTCGCCGCCGCGCTCTCGCTACGGCCCGACCCGCTGGCGGAGCGCCGGGTCACCGTCGTGATCGAAGGCGCGACCGAGCGGGAGAACGCCGCGGCGATCGACAACGTGCTGAGTCAGACCCACCCACCGGCCCGGATCGTGGTGACCGGCGACAAGGTGCCCGACCGGGCGCTCGACGAAGCTCGTGCGCTGGGCGTCGAGGTCGCCGTCGTGCACTCGCACCGGTCGTGGCCGGCGATCGCCGAAGCCACCGACTCGGCCTGGACGCTGATGTGGCCCGGTACCGGCGCCACCACGCCGCGCGGCCTGACGCACGACCTCCTGGCCGCGGCGGAGAGCATCCGGGCGGACGTCGTGGGCGCCGGAGCCGGCCTGCCCACCGAGACGTACGGGCGTTTCGTCGAGACGCTGCCGCTCGAAGCATCGCTGATCCGGCGTGAGCACCTTCCGCAGCTCGGTTCGAGCACCGATCTGCGCGCCCTCGCCGAGCGGGGACTGCGACTGTTCGCCGTTAACGACGCGGGGAGTGACCGATGAAGTCGACGGGTATTCGCGCGCTGGTCTACGGCCACGCCGACATGAATCTCATCGACGGCTCCGCCGTCTGGGTGCAGAGCGCCACCCAGGTGTTCTCCGGCGCCGGCTGCGACGTCACGCTGCTGTTGAAGGCCCGCGTCACCACCGAGCGGCTGCTCGAGCCGCTGCTGGCGAACGAGCGTGTGACCATCCGCCGCCCCTGGGAGGAGCGACTCGTCAGCGGGCGCGGCGACAAGGACTCGATGACGCCGGGCGAGGCCGCCGCGGTCATCCGGCAGCTCGACAAGGAGAACTCCTACGATCTCATCATCGTCCGGGGTCTCCAGATCACCAAGGCGCTCGTCGCGGAGGGCCGTTACGCCGGCCGGCTCTGGCCGTACCTCACCGACATCGCGCAGACGTTCGACACGATGAACCAGGACGACATCGACGACCTGCGGCAGATCGTCGAGGCGTCCCGGCTCCTGCTGTGCCAGACCGACGAGCTGCGTTCGTTCCTCGAGACCAACGTCCCGGAGGCCTGCGGCCGGACCACGTGGTTCCCGCCGGTCGTGCCCGAGCGCGGATTCGAGTTGCCGGTCCAGCGGCGGTCCCCGGAGGATCCGTTCCGGCTCGTCTACATGGGCAAGTACGCGCCGGACTGGCTGACGCTCGAGATGACCCGGCTGCCCGCCCGGCTGGCCGAGCGCGGTCACAGCGTCGAGGTCCACATGATCGGCGACAAGATCCACCGGCCGCCGGGCAACCCCGAATACGAGCAGGTCATGCACGACGCGCTGGCCAACACGCCCGGTGTGGTCTGGCACGGCGGTGTCAGCCGCTCGAAGGCGTGGCAGCTCGCGGCGACCTGCGACGTGGGGCTGTCCTGGCGGCACGAACGGCTCGACGAGAGCCTCGAGCTCTCCACCAAACTGCTTGAGTACGGCCAGTTGGGCCTTCCCGTCGTGCTGAACCGCAACCCCATGCACGAGGTGCTGCTGGGCCCGGACTACCCGATGTTCGCGGACAAGACCGACGTGGTCGACGTGCTGGACGCCGCGTTGCGGGACGAAAGCCTCCGGCGGGACGCCGCCCAGCGGTGTGGAGCGACGGTGGAGCCGCACATGCTCGGCCGGGCCATCGAGCGTACGAAGGCCGTGCTCTCGGAAGCCTTTCCCGTGGTTCCCGAGCTGGCGAGCCGGCGTCGTCCGCTGCGCGTGCTCGTCGCCAGCCACGACTTCAAGTTCTTCACCCGGTTGCAGGAACACCTGAGCGCCCTCCCGGGCGTCGAACTCAAGATCGACCGGTGGACCGCGCTCAACGAGCACGACGAGAAGCAGAGCGAGCGGCTGAACAAGTGGGCCGACGTCGTCATCTGCGAGTGGCTCGGCCCGAACGCCGCCTGGTACAGCAAGAACAAGCGGCCCGGCCAGCGGTTGATCGTCCGGCTCCACCGGTTCGAGGTCTACCGCCGCTACCCCCGCAACGTCGTGATCAGCGCGGTCGACCAGGTGGTCTGCGTGAGCCCGCACTACGCCGCGATCACCAGGGAGCGGACGGGCTGGCCGGCCGAGAAGATCGTGGTCATTCCCAACTGGGTCGACCTGGGCCAGCTCGATCGGCCCAAGCTCACCGACTCGGAATACACGCTCGGCTTCATCGGTATCGCGCCGATGGCCCGCAAGCGGCTCGGCCTGGCGCTGGACGTCCTGGCCAACCTGCGGCAGCGGGACCAGCGTTTCCAACTCGCGATCAAGACCAAGATGACGTGGGGCTACCCGTGGATCTGGGCCGAAGAGGTCGAGAAGCAGCTGACCACCGAGGCCCTGCGGCGGATCCATCACGACGAGGCGCTCCGGGGTGCGGTCGTCTTCGACCCGTTCGGCCCGGATGTCGGCAGCTTCCTGCGCCGGGTCGGCTACGTGCTGTCGACCAGCGACGACGAGAGCTTCCACCTCGCGCCGGCCGAGGGCATGGCTTCCGGTGCCGTACCCGCGATCCTGAACTGGCCCGGATCCGACACCATCTACAGCTCGCGGTGGATCCACGAGTCGGTGGAGGACATGGCCCAGTCGATCTGGGACACCACGGCCTCCGGCGAGTGGCACAAGATCGGCCAGGAGGCCCAGGACGAGGTACGCGCCGCGTTCTCGCTGCCGGTCGTCGGCGCCCAGTGGGCGAGCATCCTCACCCGGAACCTCCAGCAGTCGCCCACCACGCTGGCCGTGGGCGCCCCGGTGCGGGCGACGCCCCAGCGGTGATGATTTCTGTGTGTAGTTGCAGCCCGGTAGCATGTCCCCCGCCTCGCTCCTTGTCCCGGTGCCTCACCTCCCGGGCTGAGGCACAACGAGTCGTTCGAAGGAGCTGACTGTGACCGTCGACGTGGCCATCATCGGTCTCGGCTATGTGGGCCTGCCGCTCGCCCAAGCGGCGACCCGGGCGGGGATGTCCGTCATTGGGTTCGATGTCAAGCCGGCGCTGGTGGCTTCCCTCAACGCCGGACGCTCGCACATCGACGATCTGTCCGACGCCGCCGTCGCGGAGATGATCGGCCACGGCTTCCGGGCCACGGCGGACGAAAGCGACATCGCGTCGGCGAAGACCACCGTGATCTGCGTACCGACACCGCTCTCCCAGGACGGCGGTCCCGACCTCGGCGCGGTGACCGCCGCGACGGCCGCCGTCGGCCGGCAGCTCCAGCCGGGGATGCTCGTGGTCCTGGAGTCGACGACCTATCCGGGTACGACCGACGAGGTCGTCCGCCCGCTCCTGGAGAAGTCCGGCCTGGTCGCGGGCACGGACTTCCACCTGGCGTTCTCTCCCGAGCGGATCGACCCCGGGAACGAGAAGTTCGGTGCGCACAACACGCCCAAGGTGGTCGGCGGGCACACGCCGGCCTGCACCGCGCGGGCGGCCGAGTTCTACGGCAGGTTCATCGAGACGGTCGTGACCACGAAGGGCACCCGCGAGGCCGAGACCGCGAAGCTCCTCGAGAACACCTACCGGCACATCAACATCGCACTGGTCAACGAGATGGCGCGGTTCTGCCACCAGCTCGGGATCGACCTGTGGGACGCCATCCGGGCCGCCTCCAGCAAGCCGTTCGGCTTCCAGGCGTTCTATCCGGGGCCCGGCGTCGGTGGGCACTGCATCCCGATCGACCCGAACTACCTCAGCCACAACGTCCGGACCAAGCTCGGCTACCCGTTCCGGTTCGTCGAGCTGGCCGAGGAGATCAACGCGACGATGCCGGCGTACGTGACCCATCGCGCCCAGAACATCCTCAACGAGGGTGGGCTGCCGATGAACGGTTCGCGGGTGCTGTTGCTCGGCGTGACGTACAAGCCCAACATCGCCGACCAGCGCGAGTCGCCGGCGGTCCCGCTGGCCCGCGAGTTCGTGAGCCTCGGCGCGAAGGTGATGTTCCACGACCCGTACGTCACCGAGTGGACCGCGCTGGGCGAGAACGCGCTGCGCGCGGACGACCTCGAAGCCGCCGTGGCCGAGGCCGACCTCGTGGTACTCGTCCAGAACCACTCGACGTACTCGGTCGACCACCTCGCGAGCCTCTCGAAGCGGTTCTTCGACACCCGGGGTGTGGTAACGCACCCCGGCGCCTACCGCCTGTGAAGTGCGGCGTGTCGCGGGGAAGCACCCGCGACACGCCGCACCTCACCGCCGGAAGAGCCGTCGCTTGATTCGGCCGGCCCGTCGGCGAAGCTGCCCGGTCATCGTCGGCTTCGCCCGTTCCGGCGGCTGCGCCGGCGTACCGATGGGCTCCATCGGCAGCAGCAGCGGCGGCTTGCCTTCCGCCTCCGGCGGGCTTGCCGGCAGGCTGCCGGGCTCGGCGGAGGCGCCACCCGGCTTGCGCACCCGGTAGGAGAACTGCCCGGCGTAGTGGAGCTTGCGGAGGTTGACCAGAGCCGGCCGCCGCTTCGTCTCGGCACCCCACTGGTCGGTCTCTATGTTGAGCGGCGATCGCTTGAACCAGGCGCCGTGCTCCTGCCGCTTGCCGAACCAGTGCCGCTGTACGAGCGATATGCCGTCGATACCCGGCCGGATCTCCTCCAGAATCAGGCCCGCGTCCTCGACGATCGTCTTGAAGCCGTACACGGTGTAGTTCCAGAAACTCCACGCGTGATAGGGCTCGAGCTGAGAAGTGCTCCCGATAAAGACGCCGCCCGGGGTGAGTACGCGGTGGATGTCCTTCAGCAAGGCTTCCGGGTGACGGACGTGTTCCATGACCTGATTCGTATAGATGAGGGGAATGGACTCATCGTCGAATGGAAGGTTCACGCCGTCGTAGAGCAGCACCTTCTCGCCCACGATTGTTTTCGCCGGTTCTGATTCGTAAATGTCGACGCCGATCCACTCGGTGCCTGGGCGAATTTCCCGCGTGAGCGCCGCGGACTCGCCGTAGCCGCAACCCAGGTCGACGAGGAGCGACGGTGCGTCCGGTGCGGTCAGCGACTGGCGAAGGTAATAAACCGAGGTCACCTGACGTGAGTGATCGTCAGGGATCCGCTCGCCGATTAGCTTCCAAAGTGAAGTCACCTCGGGATTGTAGGGCCGGCCTCAAGCCTGCGCCATCCCCGCCTCATCAGGGACGCGAGCCGACTGGAGCCGACCGATATCCGAGGTCGGTGACCACGGATGTAATACGTTCAGCGCTCGAGGTGGCCGACCACCACGTCGGCGATACGCTCGCCGGCGTGCCCGTCCCACAGCGGCGGCACCGGCCATGTCTCGGGCCGGCCGGCCGCCAGGCACGTGGCCACCATGCCGGGCAGATTCTCCCGGGTGGCGAGCCGGTTCGTGCCGTGCGTGATCGTCACCGGACGTTCCGTGTTGGGTCGCAGTGTCAGGCACGGAACGCCGAGGATGGTCGTCTCCTCCTGAACTCCGCCCGAGTCGGTGACCACGGCGTCGGCACCACGGACGAGGCCGAGAAATTCGACGTAGCCCAGCGGGTCGAGCACGGTCACGCTCGGGTGGGTGAACAGGCCCGCCGCGGCGAGACCCGCGCGCCCGCGCGGATGCAGCGGGATCACCACCTGGGCCTGGTCGGCGACGGCGTGCATCGCGGCCACGAGCTCGCGGGCGTCCGCCGGATCATCGACGTTGCCGGGCCGGTGCAGTGTCGCCACGATGTATCGGCCCTCGATGCCGTGCTCGGCCCGCGCCTTGGCCGCGTCGAACCGCTTGATGTTGGCCAGCAGCGTGTCGATCATCGGGTTCCCGACCAGATGGATCCGCTCCGCCGCGACCCCCTCGTTGCCGAGATGGGCGATGGCGTCCGCACTGGTCGCCAGCAACAGGTCGGAGAGCCGGTCGGTGACGATGCGGTTGACCTCCTCCGGCATCGTCATGTCGAAGCTGCGCAGCCCCGCCTCGACGTGCGCGAGCGGAATCCGCAGCTTCGACCCCACCAGCGCGGCCGCGACCGTGGAGTTCACGTCCCCGTACACGACGATCATCGCGGGCCGGGATTCCGTCACCAGTTCCTCGACGCCCACCATGATCGCGGCGGTCTGCTTGCCGTGCGTGCCCGAGCCGACCCCGAGGTTGATGTCCGGCCGTGGCAGCCCGAGCTCCTGGAAGAAGACCTCCGACATCCGCTCGTCGTAGTGCTGGCCGGTGTGCACGAGCTTTTGCGGCACGCCCCGCTTGCTCAGCGCCCGCAGGACCGGCGCGGCCTTGGGGAAGTTCGGCCGGGCACCCGTGATGTGCAGCACGTGGGCAGTCATCTCAGCCTCTCGGGGACAACCAGGAAGTGGCTCACAGCATGTCATACCGGCCTCGACGGAAGCTGGCAGCCCGGAAGGCTAGCACGACGGCGGCCCCGGAGCCGTGCACGATCTGGGTCGGCCGGGGTGACGTCCCGCCCATATTCTTGACTGATTCCAGAAAGCTGGCCAGACTTCGGCGCGTGGCCACGACCCTGGACTTCCCGCAGCTGCTGCGCGGGGCCGCGTTGCGCGTGACCCGTCCTCGGGTGGCGGTGCTGAGCGCGGTGTACGCGTATCCGCACGCCGACACGGACTCGATCATCGGTGCCGTGCGCCGGGAGCTTCCCGAGGTGTCCCACCAGGCCGTGTACGACTCACTGCATGCGCTCACGGCCGCGGGGCTGGTCCGGCGCATCCAGCCCTCCGGCTCCGTGGCTCGCTACGAGTCCCGGGTCCGGGACAACCACCACCACGTCGTGTGCCGGTCGTGCGGCCGCATTGCCGACGTCGACTGCGCCGTCGGCGAGGCGCCCTGCCTGACCCCGTCCGACGACAGCGCCTTCTCGATCGACGAGGCCGAGGTCATCTACTGGGGCGTGTGCCCCGACTGCTCCTCCACCACAGGCAATTCCTGAGCCCACTGATCCGCAGAAGCACGGAAGGAATCCGATGACCGAAAACCACGATGCCGTCGTCCATGACGCCGACGCGGGGAGCGAGTCCCGCTGCCCGGTCGCGCACGGACGCGCCCCCCACCCGACCGAGGGCGGCGGCAATCGCGGCTGGTGGCCGAACCAGCTCAACCTGAAGATCCTCGCCAAGAACCCCGCCGTGGCCAACCCGCTCGGTGAGGAGTTCAACTACGGCGAGGCGTTCAAGACTCTCGACCTCGCCGCGGTGAAGCAGGACATCGCGGAGGTCCTGACGACATCGCAGGACTGGTGGCCCGCCGACTACGGCAACTATGCCCCGTTCATGGTCCGGATGGCGTGGCACAGCGCGGGCACCTACCGCATCAGCGACGGCCGCGGCGGTGCCGGCGCCGGACAGCAGCGCTTCGCGCCGCTCAACAGCTGGCCGGACAACGGAAACCTGGACAAGGCCCGCCGCCTGCTGTGGCCGGTCAAGAAGAAGTACGGCAAGAGCCTCTCCTGGGCCGACCTCATGGTCCTCACCGGCAACGTCGCCCTGGAGACGATGGGCTTCAAGACCTTCGGCTTCGCCGGTGGCCGCGCGGACGTATGGGAGCCCGACCAGGACGTCTACTGGGGCCCCGAGACCACCTGGCTCGGTGACGACCGCTACACCGGCGACCGGGAACTCGAGAACCCGCTCGCCGCGGTCCAGATGGGCCTCATCTACGTCAACCCGGAGGGCCCGAACGGCAACCCCGACCCGCTCGCCTCGGCCCGGGACATCCGGGAGACCTTCGCCCGGATGGCGATGAACGACGAGGAGACGGTCGCACTGATCGCCGGGGGTCACACCTTCGGCAAGACCCACGGCGCGGGCCCGACGGACCACGTCGGCGCCGAGCCCGAGGGCGCCCCGATCGAGGAGCAGGGCCTGGGCTGGCGGAACAGCTTCGGCACCGGCAAGGGCGGGGACACGATCACCAGCGGGCTCGAGGGTGCGTTCACGGACACCCCGACCACGTGGGACAACAGGTTCTTCGAGATCCTCTTCGGGTACGAGTGGGAGCTGTCGAAGAGCCCGGCCGGCGCGCACCAGTGGAAGCCGAAGGACGGCGCGGGCGCCGGCACCGTCCCCGACGCGCACGACGCGTCGAAGAGGCACGCCCCGACGATGCTGACCACGGACATCGCGCTCCGGGTCGACCCGGTCTACGAGCAGATCTCGCGGCGCTTCCTGGCGAACCCGGACGAGTTCGCGGACGCCTTCGCCCGGGCGTGGTTCAAGCTGACCCACCGCGACATGGGGCCGGTCGTCCGCTACCTCGGCCCGGAGGTCCCGACCGAGACGCTGCTGTGGCAGGACCCGGTTCCGCCGGTGACGCACCAGCTCGTCGACGCGGAGGACGTCGCCACCCTCAAGGGCCAGATCCTGGCCTCGGGGCTGTCGGTGTCCCAGCTCGTCTCCACCGCGTGGGCGTCGGCATCGACGTTCCGGGGCGGCGACAAGCGCGGCGGCGCCAACGGGGCGCGGATCCGCCTCGAGCCGCAGAGCGGTTGGGAGGTCAACAACCCCGACGAGCTGGCGAGGGTGCTGCACACCCTGGAGGGGATCCAGGAGGCGTTCAACGCTTCCCAGACCGGTGGGAAGAAGATCTCGCTCGCCGACCTGATCGTGCTCGGTGGGTCCGCAGCGGTCGAACTGGCCGCCAGGAACGCCGGCCAGGCCGTCGAGGTGCCCTTCACGCCGGGACGTACGGACGCGTCGCAGGAGCAGACCGACGTGGAGTCCTTCGCCCCGCTCGAGCCGACGGCGGACGGGTTCCGCAACTACCTCGGCAAGGGCCACCGCCTCCCGGCCGAGTTCCTGCTGGTCGACAAGGCGAACCTGCTGACCCTGAGCGCGCCGGAGATGACGGTCCTGGTCGGCGGTCTCCGCGTACTGGGCGCGAACTACCAGCAGTCGCCGCTGGGCGTCTTCACCACGACCCCCGGCTCGCTGACCAACGATTTCTTCGTCAACCTGCTCGACCTGGGTACGACGTGGAAGCCGACGTCCGAGGACGCGAACACCTTCGAGGCCCGTGACCTCGCCACGGGCGAGGTCACCTGGACCGGGAGCCGCGTCGACCTGCTCTTCGGGTCGAACTCGGAGCTGCGCGCGCTCGCCGAGGTCTACGCGAGCGACGACGCGCGGGAGTCGTTCGTGCGCGACTTCGTCGCGGCGTGGGTCAAGGTAATGAACCTCGACCGGTTCGACATCGCGTGATCCCGACGTCCGGGCCGGCCCACGCTGGCCGGTCCGGACGTCCGGGCGAGCGCGGTCTCTATATCGTGGGCCGGTGCTGGACGGGCTCGACGACATCGACTGGGCGTCATACGACGGGGCCTATGGCCCGTGCTCCGAGGCCCCCGACATCCTCCGGGCGATGGCGTCGCCGGACCCGGAGGTGGCCGGCGAGGGCCGGTTCGACTTCGCGTCCAGCATCTGGCATCAGGGCACCGTCTATCCGGTGACGGCGGTGGCGGTGCCGTTCCTGATCGAACTGGCGTCGACGCCCGGCGTCGACAAGCGGGAACACCTGCTGCGGGTGCTCGGTGACCTGTGCGACCCGGACCAGACCGGCGGGAAGGACCAACCCGACGTCCGGGCCGCCGTGGCGGTACACAGCGGACCTCTGATGCCGCTGCTGGTCGACCCCGACCCCCGGATCCGCGAGTGTGCCGCCTATGCGGTGGCCAACTGCGGCCCACACGCGCTTGACGCCTTGCGGGAGCGGTGGACCGCCGAGACCGAGCCGGCCGTCCGGGCTGTCCTGCTGCCCGGGCTCGCCCTGCGCGACCCGGCCGGGTCGGCCGGCCTGTTGCGCTCGGCCGCACGCTCCGAGCCCCTCGCGGTCCGGGCCGCCGCTGCCCTGGCCACCATCCGGGCCGGGCTCTCGCTGCCGCCGGACGTGCTCGGCCCGGTCGCGGAGGCGCTCGGCCACCCGGAGAACGGGGACAACCCGTGGCGACGGCACGACGGACTGCTCGGCGAGATCCTCGCGGCGGTCGACGGCGACACCGCGAGGACTCTGGTCGGCGGCGTGGCGACCGCGAGCGCGTCGCAGGCCCGGGTCAGGGTCGCGGCGGCGTCGGGCGGCCGGTTCAGGCGGTCCCGCGCCGCCCCGACGCAACTGCTGCCGGTGCTGCGGCACCTGTTCACCGACGCCGACCCGGAGGTCCGGATCGCGGCCGTCGACGCCGCCGTGCTGGCCGGCGAGGCCGCCGCGACCGTGGCCACCGAGCTGGCGGCGATCGCCCTGTCGGGAGCCGCCGCCGAGGGCCGTGATCGGGACGGGGCGGCCACCGCGCTGGGCGTGCTGGTCCGGCTCGACGATCCGGGCCACCGGGCCGCACTGCTGGCGACCTGGGAGTCCGGCCGGGACCCGTGGGCGGTCGCGCTGTTCGACGCGTACCCGATCTCCTTCGACCCCGCCGTCCTCGCGGCCGTACGCCACCGGCTGGCTGTCCTCGGCGGATCCGGCTCGACCCGGCCGGACGGCGCCGGCCCGTCGACCTCGTTCGCCGCCCTGACGCCCGAGAATGTCGCCTGCCGCCTCGTGCAGCTGCTGGGGGCCTGGGGTCCGGCCGCCGCCGACGCGGTGGACGAGATCACCGCCGTCCTTCCGCTGGCCGAGGGGGTCGTCCCGGGCGCACTCGCGGACCTCGGACCGGCCGCGCTGCCGACCGTGCCGCTGCTGCGGGAACGGGCCGAGACCGGCGACGTCCGGTCGGGGCACGCGGTCCTGCGGCTCACCGGCGACGCCGGCCCGCTGGTCGCGGCGGCCTCGATCCGGCTGGCCCGGCAGCCCCGGTACGTCGCCTGGGAGCTGCGCCTGGTCGCCGACGCCGGAACGGCCGCCGCGCCGCTGCTGCCCGTACTGCAGCCGTGGCTGACCGGTACGACGAAACCGCTGCACGACCATCGGTACGACCAGGTCGCCGCCGCGCAGGTGGCGTGGCGGGCGACCGGCGACCCCGGTCTCGTGCTGCCGACGCTGCGGGCGGTACTCCGAGCCGGAGCCGCCCCGACGGGCGTCGCCGCCTCCTGCCTCGCGGACATCGACGCGGGGGCCGAACTCGCACCGGAGCTGTGGAAGGTCCTCCGCCGGGGCGACCGGCTCGGGCGGGTCGGCACCGCCAGAGCACTGTGGCGGTTCGGGGCGGCTGTCGACGATCTGACCGGCCCGCTCCTGGACGTCGTCGCCGATCCGGTCACGGACGACGGCGCCGTCGAACTCCTGGTGGAGATGGGCGCGACCGGCGCCGTGCCGGGGCTGGCCGACCTCGCGGAGCGCGACGAGCGGGTGGTCACCGCGGGGTTTCCCGATCCGGTGTGGTCGGACGACCGCCTGCGGCACCGGCTCCGTGCGGCGGTCTCCGCGCTGAGCTGAGCCGACGAACCACCGGGCCGGGGAACTGACGCGATCCGGGAACTAGCGGTCACCCGCCTGGCGGCCGGCGTTCAGCAGTACGAACACCTGGTAGAACTCGTCCGGCGCGAGCCGGATCCGGTTCTTGTGCCGGGCCCGCGATCCACTCCGCCACAGCGGCGTTTCGATCTCCCGTTCACCCTCCGGGGTGGCGGCGGTGATCCAGATGGTGGTCGCGTCGAACCCGTTGGCCGGGCCGATCCAGATCCGTCTCACCGCCGGCCAGGGGATCACCCGGGTACGTGCCAGGTGACGTACCTTGATGCCGCCGGGGCCGGCCAGGACGCCGACCAGGCCGACCCGCCAGACGACCAGTTGCCACAGGGCTACGAAGAGAACTGGGACCAGGATCTGCCACCAGAGGTAGTGCTCCGCGGCAGTGGCGAATCCGCACAGGGGCAGGAGACCCAGGATGCTGAGCGCCGCGACCCCCAGCATCGGGCCCTCCGGTCCGTACGGCCGTTCCCATGCCGGCATGTCCCGATCATCGGGGTGGTGGTCAAGTCGGGGTTCCCAGCGGGCGGTGGCTCGTGCTCGACTGGTTCCGTGCTCGGTGTCGCGATCGGCGTGGGCCTGAGCTTCGTCGCGGCGGGCCTGGTCGGCTGGTGGGCCCGACCCCGCAACCGGGTGGGGCCACTGCTGGTCGCCGTCGGCGTGCTGTGGTGGCTCGCCAAGCTACCGCTCCCGATCGCGCCGCCGGACGGGCTCGACGTCGTACGCGCCGGAGCCTGGGCGGCCGTGCTGGCGCATCTGGTGGTGGCCTATCCGACCGGGCGGCTCGGGGCGTCGGCGCCGCGACTGGTGGTGGGACTGGGCTACCTGACCGTCGCCGTCGTCGGAGTATCGACCATGCTGCGGTCCGGTCCGGCCGGGGCGGACGCGGGAGACGGGTCGAACCGGGTCGGCGCGATCGCGATCGTCGGGGTGCTGCTCACCGGTTCGGTGGTCGTCGGCCTGCAACTCGTCCGCTGGCGCCGCAGCAGCGTGACCCGGCGCCGCTACCTCAATCCGGTGTTCGGGATCGCCGTGGTGGCGGTGACGCTGTTCGTGGCGGTGAAGCCGGCGCGGATCGCCGGGTGGGACGTCTCGGCGCTCACCCTGGTACTGCACCTGGCGCTCGCCGCGATCCCGTTGGGATACCTGGCGGGCCTGCTCCGCCGCCACGTCGACCGGAGCGGGGTGGCGGACCTGGTCGTCCGGCTGCACGGCGCGCCCCGGTCGGAATCCATCGAGGTGGCACTGGCCCGGACGTTGCACGACCCGACCCTGCGGGTCGGCTACTGGGCAGCCGGGTCGGGCCGGTACGTGGACCTCGACGGCCGTACGGTGTCGCTGGCCCTGACCGACGAGCCGGACCGGTTGTCGACCCGGATCGACCGCGCCGGTGAGCCGATCGCGATACTCGTACACGACCGGGCGTTGGCGGAGGAGCCAGAGTTGATCGAGGCTACCTGTGCGGCGGCCGCGCTGGCCCTGGAGAACGCCCGCCTGACGGCCGACCTACGGGCCCGGCTGCGGCAGCTCGCCGACTCCCGGCTCGCGCTGCTGCGGGCGGGTGAGGCGGAACGTCGACGTCTGGAACGCGACCTGCACGACGGCGTACAGCAGCGGTTGTTGTCGATTCCGATGGCGCTCGGCCTGGCGGAGTCCGTGCTGCCCGCCGACCCGGACCGGGCCGGTCCGCTGATCGCCGAGGCCAAGAGCGCCACGCTGGCGATCCTCGGCGAGCTTCGTGCCCTCACCCAGGGCCTGCATCCGCCGGTGCTCACCGAGCGGGGCCTGGCCGGCGCGGTCCGGGAGCTGACGGCGCTGTCGCCGGTACCCCTGCGGCTCCGGGTCGACGTTCCGGCCGGGCTGCCGCCGGAGGTGGAGACGACGGCCTACTACGTGGTCGCCGAGGCCCTGGCGAACATCACCAAGCATGCGGCGGCGGGCCGGGCCGAGCTGCGGATCGGGGTCTGCGAGGGGCGGCTCGTGGTGGAGGTCCGGGACGACGGCCGGGGCGGGGCGGATCCAGCCGGTGGCTCCGGACTGCGTGGGTTGGTCGCGCGGACGGCGGCCTGCGGGGGATCGCTCCAGGTGGAGAGCCGGCCCGGGGACGGGACCCGGGTCCGGGCGGTGCTGCCGTGCGGCTAGTGCTCGCCGAGGACAACACCCTGCTGCGGGAGGGTCTCGTCCGGCTGCTCACCGAGGCCGGGTTCCTGGTGGTGGCGAGTGTCGCGGATGCCGTGGCCCTGCTCGCCGAGGTGGCCCGGCACCGTCCCGACGTGGCCGTGGTCGACATCCGGCTGCCGCCGACCCGTACCGACGAGGGACTCCGGGCGGCGCGGGAGATCCGCCGACGCCATCCGGAGACCGGGGTGCTCGTGCTGTCGCAGTACGTCCGGGTCAGTTACACCGTCGAACTGCTCGACGGGGGAGCCCGGGGCGTCGGTTACCTGCTCAAGGACCGGGTCTCGGACCTGGCGGAGTTCGCCGGGGCGGTCCGGCAGGTCGGCGGGGGTGGCTCGGCGTTCGATCCGATCGTCATCGACCAGTTGGTCGGCCGCCGGGACCGCGACGACGATCCGCTGCGCGGGCTCAGCGACCGGGAGCGGGCCGTCCTCGCCCTGATGGCGGAGGGGCGGACGAACCAGGCCATCGCGGGCCGGCTCGACATCGCCGAGCGGACGGTGGAGAAGCACTGTACGAACATCTTCGCCAAGCTGGCGCTGCCGGCCCGGCCCGACGACCACCGCCGGGTGCTGGCCGTGCTGCGGTACCTCAACAACTGACCGGACCGGGCCCGGCCCGGCGCCGTCCCGGACTCCACCGTCCGGTGGTGCGGGTAGCCACACCCGACGGGTACGGCCAGCCGGGCCCGTCCTGCGTACTGGCACGCTTCCGGCCCCCCGTCGTAACCGCGAGACTTCCTGACAACGGCGGAAGCGGCGCCGACCCGGGGTCGTACGCGGCGGAGAAGGAGACGACGGTGGCTGGTCAGGTCGGCAGGAAGTGGGACACCGTGGTGGTCGCCCGTGGCATCGCCGCCGCGCTGACGCTGGTGATGGTCTACTACTTCTGGACGTCGGACGCGATCCGCTCCGGGAACCCGTTCCTCGTTCCCGACCTGCTGCTCACCCTCTTCGCCCTGGTGTCGCTGCTGCTGCCGAGGCGGGTGGCCGTGCCGGCGATGATCTTCGCGTTCGCGTGGGCGGCGGGGGTGCTCACGGTGTCGCTGTTCACGTACGTGGTCCGGGGCGAGTTCCCGGTCGACCATCTCTTCCTGATCCTGCCGAGCATCGCGATGGCGGTGCTGCTCGGTCGGATCACCGCCGGGGTCGTGCCGCCGGGCGACTCCGTGCCGGCGGGTTCCCGGCCCACGGCCTCCCGGGTCTGACCGGTGCGCCGGACGTTCAGCTCGACCTGACCGCTGTCGCGTCGTCGGCCCGCCGGTTTCGACGAGCCGACGACGCGGACTGTGGTGCGGGGCCGGGGTGCGGGTCAGCCGGCCAGGGTCTGGACGGACACCTCCCACAGCCGGCTGGCGGCCTCCGGGTCGAGGGCGTACGCCGCGACGCCGGTAAGGCTGCCCGGCTGGTGCGGTTCGGCCTCGGCGCAGTCCTCGAAGTACCGGCCGCCGATGCCGTCGAGCAGGGGCGAGGTCGCGACCAGTACGGAGGTGGCGGCACCCTGCTCGGGCGTCTTCCAGTTGAACGAGGCCACCCCGGCCGCGGCGCGCATCCTTTCCAGGTCCTCCTCGGTGATGTACCGCTGGAGGTTGGTCCGGATGCCGCCCGGCATCAACGCGTTCGCGGTGATGCCGTCGTCCGCCCAGCGCCTCGTCGCCTCGACCGCGAGCAGCACGTTCGCCGTCTTGGACTGCGCGTACGCGGACCACGGCTCGTAGGCGCGCTCCCGGAAGTGGATGTCGTCGAAGACGACCGGCGAGCGCAGGTGTGCGCTGGAGCTGACCGAGACGACCCGGGCCCCGCCGGCCGAGGCGAGCGCCCGGTGCAGCCCGGTGGTGAGCGCGAAGTGCCCGAGGTGGTTCGTGGCGAACTGGAGTTCCCAGCCCTGCGGCGTACGCAGTTCCGGCGACGCCATCACGCCGGCGTTGTTGACGAGGATGTGCAGCGGGCCGTCCCAGGAGGCGACGAACGACGCGACGGAGGCCTGGTCGGCGAGGTCCAGCGGCGCGACGAGGATTCGCTGGTTGCCGGTGGTCCCGGCGATGTCCTTGGCGGTTCGTTCCCCGGCCGCCACGTCGCGGACCGCGAGGGTCACCTCGGCGCCGCTGCCGGCGAGCGCGCGGGCCGTCTCGATGCCGATTCCGGACGCGCCGCCGGTGACGATGACCCGGCGGCCGGAGAGGTCGACGCCGGCCGCGACCTGGGCGGCGGTGGAGTCGGCGGAGAACGGCGTGCTGATGCGGGCGCTGGCAGTCATGATCTTCCCCCTTCGGGTCAGCGGTGCTGACCGGGGTCGGTAACCGGTATGATCGAAGCGGAGGCGCCTCCACTACAGCCTACGGTAACCGGAGGACCCTCCGGTTGCCAGCAGTACTCCGGATCCGAAGAGTGAGCCGGGTCACTCCGACCCGGCCCGTCGCGCCCGTTCCCGAGGGCACGCCGGCACCGACCGGGACGGAACAGCCGAGGACGAGGAGGAGCCGTGGCGGCCACCGGCGAGCGCCCACTGCGGGCCGATGCGCAGCGCAATCGCGACCGGCTGCTCGACGCCGCCGTCCGGGCCTTCTCCCGGGAAGGGCCGGAGGTGACCCTCGACGCGATCGCGAAGGACGCGGGCGTCGGCATCGGCACGCTCTACCGGCACTTCCCCACCCGGGAGGCACTGGTCGAGGCGGTCTACCGCAACGAACTCGACCGCCTCTGCGACGCGGCGGCGGAACTGCTCCGGAGCATGCCGCCGGACGAGGCGATCCGGACCTGGATGGACCGCTTCATCGACTACATGACCACCAAGCGCGGAATGGCGGACGCACTGCGGGCGCTCATCGCCTCCGGCGGCGACCCGTACGCGCACACCCTCGACCGGATGACCGCCGCGATCAGCTCACTGCTGGCGGCCGGCGCCGCCGCCGGAACCATCCGGTCGGACGTCGAGCCGGGTGACGTACTCGCCAGCATCGGCGGGATCTCCCTCGCCATCGGCGAACTGGGACGGCGGGACCAGGCCGGTCGACTACTCGACCTGCTGATGGACGGCCTGCGCTACCGCGCCCCGATCGCTCCGGCGAACGGAACCTAGCCGGCAGGCAGGTGCTGGAGCAGCTTGTCGAGCTGGATCGGCAGGGTACGGAAGCGGATCCCGGTGGCGTGGTACACCGCGTTGGCGACCGCCGCCGCCGAGCCGACGATGCCGATCTCGCCCAGCCCCTTGATACCGAGCGGGTTGACCAGGTCGTCCTCCTCCTCCACCCAGTACGCCTCGATCCGCTCCACGTCCGCGCAGGCGCTGACGTGGTACGTCGCGAGGTCACGGTTCACCCAGTCGCCGAAGCGCTGATCCAGCAGCCCCTCCTCGTGCAGCGCCATCGAGATGCCCATCGTCATCCCGCCGATCAACTGGGACCGGGCGGTACTCGGGTTCACCACCCGACCGGTGGCGAACACCCCGAGCATCCGGCCGACCCGGATCTCCCCGGAGTCGACGTCGACCCGGACCTGCGCGAAGTGCGCGCCGAAGGCGTGCCCGGCGACCGCTGGCAGGGCCGCCACCTCGGCGGCGGTGTCGGTGGCGACGGTCAGCCCGCCGGCCGGCACCGCTCCCGCGTACTGCTCCTGGAGTTGTCGGCGCAGGCTCCGGCAGGCCTTGTCCACCGCCCAGCTCCAGCCGGCGGTGCCGGTCGAGCCGCCGGCGACGTACGCCGGGGGGAGGTCGCTGTCCCCGATGCCGATCCGGACCCGGTCGCCGGGCACCCCGAGCGCCTCGGCGGCGACCTGCCACAGCGCGGTACGGGCGCCGGTGCCGATGTCGGTGGCGTCGATGCCGACCTGGTACGTGCCGTCCGGGCGGGCCTCCGCCCGTGCGGACGCGACCGGCGTCCGGGCCGGATAGGCCGCTGCGGCCACCCCGGTGCCGACCAGCCACCGCCCCTGCCGTCGAACCCCGGGAGTGGGATCCCGGTCCGCCCAGCCGAACCGGCGGGCGCCGTCCCGGAGGCAGGCGACCAGGTTCCGGCTGCTGAACGGCAGGTCGTCCTCCGGGTGCCGGTCGGTGTCGTTGCGGACCCGCAACTCGATCGGGTCGATCCCGCACGCCACCGCCAGTTCGTCCATCGCCGACTCCAGCGCGAACGACCCCGGACACTCGCCGGGAGCCCGCATCCAGGACGGGGTCGGTACGTCGAGCCGGGCCAGCCGGTGCGTCGTGCGGCGGTGCGGGGCCGCGTAGAGGGCCCGGGTGAGTACGGCGGTCTGCTCGGCGAACTCGGTGGTGGTCGAACTCTGGCTGATCGCGTCGTGGCAGATCGCCGCCAACCGGCCGTCGGCGTCGGCGCCGAGCCGGACCCGCTGGATGGTCGGGGTGCGGTAACCGATCGGCCCGAAGAGCTGTTGCCGGGTCAGCGCCAGCCGAACCGGCCGGTCGAGGTGCCGGGCGGCCATCGCGGCCAGCACCGGGGTGCAGCGCGGGGTGCCCTTGCAGCCGAAGCCGCCGCCGACGTGTTCGGCGGTGACCCGGACCGATTCGGCGGGCAGTTCGAAGAGCCGGCCGAGGGTGTCCCGGACGTCCCCGCTGCCCTGGCTGGAGTCGTGCACCAGCAGCCGGCCCTGCCACCAGTGCGCGGTCGCGGCGTGCGGCTCCATCGGATTGTTGTGGTAGGCCGGCGTCCGGTACGTCTGGTCGAGCCGTACCTCGGCCGCCTCGTATCCGGCGTCGAAGTCGCCGACACAGGTGTCGGTGGGAAAGGCCGGGTTGACCTTGTCCGGCTTGTAGAGGCTCGGGTGCCGCTCGGTCAGCACGCTGCTGTGCGGTTCGGTGTCGTAGTCGATCCGGACCAGCAGCGCCCCCTCGCGGGCGGCCTCCAGCGTCTCTGCCACCACCAGCGCGACGATCTCTCCCCGGTAGTGCACCCGGGGCTGCTGGAGCAGCAGGAGTTCCCGGCTCTCGACCGGCGCCAGCCGGGGCGCGTTGGCGTAGGTCAGCACGGCCAGCACGCCCGGCTCGGCCAGCGCCGCGGCGTCGTCGACCCGGACGATCCGGGCCTTGGCCACGCTGGCCTGCACCACCCAGCCGTACACCAGGCCGTCCGCCGGATGCTCGACCGCGTACCGGGCGGTGCCGGTCACCTTCTCCCGACCCTCCAACCGGGGCTGGGCCCGACCGACGGCCGCCGTCGGCGCGCTCACCGGCCCCGCTCCGGCGCTGCGGAACCCTCGGCCTGCTCGGAGCCCTCGGTCAGCTCGACGAGGGTACGGACGGTCAGGTTCCGGATCAGTGGGATCTTGAAGGCGTTGTGTGCCAGCGGGCGGGCGGCGGCCAGCTCCTCGTCGGCGGCGAGCCGGAAGTTCTCCTCGGTGGCGGGTTGGCCGCGCAGCGCCTCCTCGGCCAACCGGGCCCGCCAGGGGCGGTGCGCGACCGCGCCGTACCCGAGCCGGACCTCGCGGACCAGCGGCCCGTCCAGGTCGATCGCGGCCGCCACCGAACCGGCGGCGAAGGCGAAGGACGCCCGGTCTCGCGCCTTCCGGTACGTCGACCGGCGCGCGTAGGGCAGCGCCGGGATCCGGACCGCGGTGACCAGTCCGCCGGGTTCCATCGTGGTCTCCTGGTCCGGCCGCTCGCCGGGCAGCCGGTGGAACCCGGTCAGCGGGATCTCCCGGGCGCCGGTCGGCTCCAGCACCTCCACCACCGCGTCGAGGGCGGTCAGCGCGACCGCCATGTCCGAGGGGTGGGTCGCGACACACTGCGGCGACCAGCCGAGGATGGCGAGATCCCGGTTCTGGCCGTCCAGGGCCGAGCAGCCGGCCCCGGGCTCGCGCTTGTTGCAGGGCCGGCTGACGTCCTGGAAGTAGTAGCAGCGGGTGCGCTGCAAGAGGTTGCCGCCGACGGTCGCCATGTTCCGCAACTGTCCACTGGCTCCGGCCAGCAGTGCCCGGGCCAGCACCGGGTAGTCCCGGCGGACCGTCGGATGCGCGGCCAGGTCGCTGTTACGGACGGTGGCCCCGATCCGCAGGCCGCCGTCGGGCAGCGGTTCGACCGAGTCCAGCGGCAGCCGGGTGACGTCGACCAGCAGTCGCGGCCGGGCCACGCCCAGCTTCATCAGGTCGACCAGGTTCGTGCCGCCGCCGAGGTACGCGGCGTCCGGCTCGCCGGCCACCAGGGTCACCGCCTGGCCGGGGTCGGTGCCGCGCTCGTACCGGAAGGTCCTCATCGTGGGCTCCCCGCCGCTGCGGCCTCCCGGATCGCGGAGACGATGTGCGGGTACGCCGCGCAGCGGCAGAGGTTCCCGCTCATCCGTTCCCGGATCTCGGAGTCGGTGAGCCCGTCCGGACCGGCGACCAGATCCTCGGTGGCCAGGCTCGGCCAGCCCTGGCGTACCTCGTCCAGCATGCCGGCGGCGGAGCAGAGCTGACCCGGGGTGCAGTAGCCGCACTGGAAGGCGTCGTGCTGGACGAAGCAGCTCTGCAACGGGTGCAGGGCGGTGCCGTCGCCGTCGCCGTCGGCCAGGCCCTCGACGCTGACCAGGCTGCCGCCGGCCGCCGCGACGGCGAAGATCAGGCAACTCTTCACCCGGCGGCCGTCCAGCAGGACCGTGCACGATCCGCACTGGCCGTGGTCGCAGCCCTTCTTGGCGCCGGTCAGCTCCAGATGCTCGCGGAGCGCGTCGAGCAACGTGGTCCGGTTGTCGAGGTCGAGTTCGTGCGGCCTGCCGTTGACCGAGAGGCTGACCGGCGACCGGTGCGGCGGCTCGGTCATCCGACGTACGCCTTGGTCGTGCTTTGTGGCATATGTCGAGATTACCCTGCTTGGGCGGCCACTCAGCGGTAACGCCAGACCCGTACCTGGCCCAACTGCGTCTGACAGGCGATCAGCCCGGGAGCGACCTGACAGGACAGCAGCACGTACGGCACCGGATCCAGCGGGCGTACGGCCGTCGCGCCCGGGTCGACGACGCCGAGCCAGGTCCGGATCGTGTTGCCGTTGCGGCGGAGCAGGAGCAGCGGCGAGTCCTCCTCGGACTTCCGCTCCTCGGTCCAGCCGGCCAGGTCGATCACGGTACGGCCGGTACCCGGATCGACGGCCCGCCGGACCCGGTTGTCGTCGCTCTCGATCAGGTACGACCCGTGTGGTTGCAGCCACACCCGTTCGTTCGTCCGCCACGCGGTGACCCCGGTGGCCGGATCCGCCACCTCGACGGCGGCGCCGTTCTGCATGCACAGCATCGGGCCGCACGGGTAGATGCCCAGGTCGGCGACGGGTACCGGACGGGTCCAGCGTCGCTGGAGGAGATCGGCCGAGTAGCCGGTCACCTCGGATCCGTGCCGGAGCACCAGGAAGTTGCCGACGGGGTCCGCCTGCTGCGGGATGGCGCCGGCCCAGTCGAGCCGCTGCCGGACCGCTCCGGTGCGCAGGTCACGCACCTCGATGCCGCCGCCCCGCTCCGCCGCCAGTACGACGGCGGGCCGGGCACCGGCGGCCGGTACCGGCATCGCGGCGGCCCGCAGCGGAAAGCTCCACAGGTCCCGGCCGGTGTCCAGGTCGATCGCCCGGCCGGTCATCCCGATCGGCGGCGCGTTGTGCCGGCCGTCGGCCGAGAAGTACACCACCTCCCCGCCGGAAGCCGGGTCGAACGGGTCGAGCCGGGATCCTGGCGGGAACACCCGTTCGGTGATCAACGCCGTCCGCTCGCCGGGCAGCACGTCCACCAGCTTCGGCATCGACCAACGCGACCGGCCGGTCCGGGCATCCAGTGCGGTGGTCCGGGTCGGGCCGGTCCGCCAGTCGCCGTCCACGACCAGCACGAGCCCGCCGGCCAGCGTCACCGACGCCAGTCGCGCCCCCGTCGGGTACCCGGTGCTCCAGAGTTGCCGCCCCCGGTCCAGGTCGTACGCCACGACCCGCAGCCCCGCGCCGTCAGGCGTCGATCCGGCCACGAAGAGCCGGTCCTCGGTCAACTGGAAGTACTGACCCGCACCCAGCCGGTTCTGGTAGATCTCCTCCAGCCGGGGCGGTGCCGGCGGCCCGGCCCCACCGGTGCCGAGCACCAGTGCCCCGGCCAGCGCCAGCGCGGTCGTCCGGATTCGGCGCGCGGTGCGCGGATGGGCCGGTCCGGGCTCGACCGGTGGGTCGTAGCGGTCGGTGCCGAGGTCGATCACCGCCACCGCGCCGTCCATCCGACCTCCAGCCCTGCCCGCACCCGCCCGTGCCGATCCGGGTCCGTGATGCCGGCCATTATCGGCCATCGGCCCCACCCGGTGCGGCCGCGCACCGGGGCGGGGCGCTCACCGGTACCGCCAGGTCCGCGTCTCGCCCAACTGCGTCCGACAGGCGATCACCGTGGGAACCACCTGGCAGGACGAGAGCGCGTACGGCACCGGATCCAGCGGGCGGACGGCCGTCCCGCCCGGGTCGATGATGTCGAGCCAGGTCCGGGCGGCGGCGCTGTTGCGGCGGAGCAGCAGCAGCGGCGAACCGCCCTGGAGTCGGGCCGTCTCGGTCCATTCCGAAAGATCGACCAGGGTACGGCCGGTGTCCGGCTCCACCACCCGGTGCAGCCGGGGACGGTCGTCGGTCTCGACCAGGTGGATGCCGCTCGACCACAGGAACACCCGCTCGGTCGTCCGCCACGCGACCGCTCCGGTGGCCGGATCCAGCACCAGGACACCCGTGCTGTCACGCAGGCACAGCAACGGGCCGCACACGTTGACACTCGGGTCGGTTCCCTCCGGCAGCGGGCGGTTCCACCGGGGCTGGAGAAGATCGGCCGAGTACGCGGTCACGCCGGTGGAGTGCCAGACCACCACCACGCCGCCGATTCGGGCCCCGTTGCGTGGTACGCCCCCGGCCCAGTCGAACCGTTGCAGGACCGCTCCGCTGCGCAGGTCCCACACCTCCATCCCGCCGCCCGGCGGCCAGGCGAGTACGGCGGCGGGCCGACCACCGGCGGCCGGGATCGCGACGACCCTGACCAGCGCCGGGGTGGTCCAGAGCTGCCGGCCACCGGCCAGGTCGATCGCCCGGGCGGTCATCCCGATCGACGATCTGTTGTAGACCCCGCCGGACGACGACATGTGCATGACCGTCGTGCCCGGCGGCGGGTTCTCCGCGTCGATCCGCGAACCGGGCGGGAACAGGTCCTCGACGACCAGTGCCGTCCGCTCGCCGGGCAGTACCTCCAGCGGGTACGGCACCGACCACCGCCACCGCCCGGTGGCGGCGTCCAGCGCGGTGGTGCCGATCGGGCCGTCGCGCGGATTGCCGTCCTCGATCAGCAGGAGTCCGCCGGCCAGGGTCATTCCGAGCTGCCGCTGTTCGGTGGGGTACGCACTGGTCCAGAGCTGTCGCCCCCGCTCCACCTCGTATGCCGTGACCCGACGGGTCGTACCCGGGGTGGGATCGGTCACGAACAGCCGGTGCTCGGTCAGGTGGAAGTGCGTCCCGACCCTGAGCGAGACGGTCAGCAGCGGCTCCAGGCGCGGCGGCGCCGACGGGGCGGCACCACCGGCGCTGAGCACCAGCGCTCCGACCAGCGCCAGCGCCACCGCCCGTAGTTGGCGCGTCCTGGACGGCGGGGGCGGGTCGGGTTCGGCCGTGGGGTCGTACCGGTCGGTGCCGAGGTCGATCACGGCCACCGCGTGGTCCATCCGGCCTCCCGCCCCGCCGGGCCCGGCCCGGCACCGGCCCGACCTGCGTGATGCCGACCATTATTCGCCATCAACGCCCCGCCGCCACACCCCGCGTGCAGGTGGCGCGTGCCGGAGCCGTGCCGGAGCCGTCCCGGGGCCGTCCCAGAGCCGTCCCAGAGCCGTCCCGGGCGTTCCGGGCGGCGGAGGTCAGGCCGGTCGGTCTCCGTCGGCGGCGACCGGGACGACGTCGGCCACCACCAGGGTGACGTTGTCCGGGGCGCCGGCCTGGTGGGCGAGTTTGACCAATTGTTCCGCGCACTGTGCGCGGTCCGGGTACGTCCCCAGCACCTGGGCGATGGCGTCGTCGGTGACCACGTCGGAGAGCCCGTCGCTACAGACCAGCAGCCGGTCGCCCGGCTCGGCGGCCAGCACGACGGTCGCCGGTTGGAGTGGGGCACCCTGCACCGCCCGGGTGACCAGGGACCGCTGCGGATGCCGCCGTGCCTCGTCCGGCGTCAGCCCGCCCTGGTCCACGAGCGCCTGGACGAAGGTGTCGTCCCTGGTCAGTTGCCGCAGCTCGGCACCGCGCAGAAGATAGCCACGGGAGTCGCCGACGTGTGCCACGACGAGTCGCCGGTCGGCGAGCAGCACCGCCGTGACCGTGGTGCCCATGCCCTCGCTCGCCGGATCGGCGTCGGCCACCTCGCGGATCCGGTGATTGGCCGTCCCGATCGCGTCCAGCAGCGCGGCCAGGGGCTCTCGGTCGGGCTCGGATCCCTCCACCGGGGCCAACGTGCTGATCACGATCTCGCTGGCCACCTCGCCGGCCGGCGCGCCGCCCATCCCGTCGGCGACGGCGATCAACCGGTCCCCGGCGAACGCCACGTCCTCGTTGTTGGGCCGGACCAGGCCAGGGTCGCTGACGGCCAGGCTGCGCAGGATCAAGCTCATACCGTCGAGCTTGCACCGAGATCCACGGCGACGTCTCTACGCAGTACTGCGTAGGGTGAGGAGCATGATGCCGGTGTCCATGGTCGGGCGCGCCGGTGAGCTGGCCGAGTTCGCCGCCGCCTGGGCCATGGTGACCGGTGGGCGTCCCCGGGCGGGTGGAGTGGTGGTCACCGGTGCCGCCGGGGTCGGCAAGAGCCTGCTGATCGCCGCGGCGCTCGACGGCCTGACGCCCCGCCCGGCCACGATCCTCAGCGGGACGGCCCGGGTGCACAGCCCGGCACCGTACGACTGGCTCGCGGCGGCACTGAGCGGCCGGGACACCCGGGACCTGCCCCTGCCGCCCGACGCGCTGGCCTGGCTGGCCCAGCACCCGAACGCGCCCCGGGAGCGGTACGCCCCCGACGCACTGTTACGCCTGGCGGTACGCACCGTACGGGCGCTGGTGGGTGCCGGCCCGGCGGTGCTGGTGGTGGAGGATCTGCACGCGCTCGATCCGGCCAGCCTGAACCTCGTCGGCGAGCTGGCCGGGGCGCCCGACCTGCCGGTCCTGCTGCTGGTGGCCAGCCGGCCGCCCGACACGGCGGTGTCGCCCCAACTGGTCGCGGCCACCCTCGCCCGGCTCTCCGGAGCGCCGGGCGCGATCCGCCAGCACCTCGGCCCGCTGCCCCGGACGGACGTGGCCGCAGTGCTCGCGCAGGTCTATCCGGAACGCCCCGTCTCGGCGGGTGTCGTCGAGGCGGTGTGGCGGCGGACCGGCGGCAACCCGTACCGGTTGGTCGAGCTGCTGGCCGTGGAGGGCGGCGGGGGGCCGGACGAGCTGACCCGGGAGCCGCTGCCCGAGCGCCTGCGCCTGCCGGTCCAGCCGCCGTCGGCGCCCACGGCCGAGCTGACCGGCCGGGAGATCGAGGTGCTGTCCTGCCTGGCCGCCGGCATGTCGAACAAGCAGGTGGCCCGGTCCCTCGGGATCTCGGTCCGGACCGTCACGGTGCACGTGTCGAACCTGCTGCGCAAGACCGGCTCCGCGTCGCGTACCGAGGCGGCACTGTGGGCGGTACGGCAGCAGGTGACCGGCCCGGCCCGGCACGGGTGACCGACCGGCGTTTCCGCACCGCTTGACGCGTACGCCATCATTGTTAGACAGGCCCGGGATGCGAAGGGGGTGGTCGCGATGAACCGTCGCACCACTGTGGAAAGGTCGAGCACTCCGGCGTTGACCAGCGTATTCCTCTGATTCGCGACCGTTCGCACCGTCGGGCCGCGGTAACTGTCCGATCGCGTACCTGTCATCGGGATGATCCGTGGAAGCAGTCAGCTCCCGTGGCCCATAGCATGAGTGCCGTTCGACCTAATCGGTGAATTCGCGGATGGTGGTGCACGACAGATGAGGATTCAGCCCCGTCAGGAGCTCTTGGAGATCTGGGCCGCCACCGTCCGGTCGAGTTGGCAGGACGGAAAGTGGCAGTGGGGCGGGCGGGACGGTCCGAACTCGATCAGCGACGCCGAGCAGTTGCTCTGCCTCCTGCTGCCGGCCACCCAGGCGGACTTCGGGCTGGACCGTCCGGACGAGACCGCCGACGAAATGATCAAGGTGTTGCGTCCGCTCGGCAACGCGACCCAGATTCCCCTGGTGCTGATCCAGGTGCTGACCGAGTATTACCAGCGGTACACCGACAAATCCGGGACACCGGTCTTCTCCGGTCGGACGTATTTCCAGACCGGCGGCGCCGAGCCGACCGAACAGCAGCTCGAACTGGACATCGTCGACTCGTTCGCGATGTCGATCACCCTGTCGCTGGCCGCCATCGGTTTCGCCCGGGTCTTCCGGAGTGCGGTGCGCCGCGAGGAGATCCTCCGGGAGATCGCCGAGCTGGAGTCGATGGCGAACATCCGGCTCACCGCGGCCATGGTCGGCCTGCTGCGCAGCTTCGCGGTCAACGTCTTCGACGTCGACTCCGACGAGGGGCAGGCGCTGTGCCGCACCCTCAACCAGTCCAACCTGCCGCAGCGACAGATCGTGGCGCAACTCCGCCGGAGACTGCGGGAGACGATCGCCAGCTTCCGTGAGGTCCTGATCGGTTCCGGCCAGGTCGCCGACCTGGACAGCCCCAACCGACTCTTCGAGTGCGGCTGGTCCTGGGGCATCGTCCGGGACGCGCCGGACGTCGAGACGACCGAGCCGATCGGCCGGCAGCCGGCCGGGGTCGCGCCGGAGGAGCCGTACCTCTACTTCACGGTGATCGCCATCGACGCGATCGAGGAGCTCTTCACCGAGCGGACCCGGATCCTGGGGCTGCTCGGTGAGGAGCAGCAGCGACTGGCCCGAGCCCTGCAACTGCGGTGGGACCTGACCCGTGGCTACTGGGCCACGGTCGCCACCTTCGGCGACGGCCACCGCTGGCCGCTGGAGGACATTCCCTGGCGCACCACCGACCGGGAGGCCTCCGACTACTACACGCTGCTGGTGACCTCGCTGGCGGTCAAGGGCCTGGTGCTGGAACGCGGTGCGGACGCCGAACTCAGCCGGGTCGGCTCGGTCCTCGAGGAGCTGGCCAACCGGGCCCGGATCACCCGCCGGCCGTTCGACCAGGATCCCGCGCTCACGCTGCACGCGCCCGGCGTACAGCTCACGTTGCAGAACAGCGACCAACTGGGTGGCCCGGTCCTGCGCTGGACGGTGAGCGAGTTCTCCGCGCTGCTGCTGCAACGCACCTCGTTCATCGGCGGGCTGTTCAGCGACGCCGACCAGCGGGCCCGGATGCTGGACCTGGCCGACCGGGTCTGGGACCACCTGGTGGTGCGCCGGATCGAGCGCGGCAACGCGCGCAGCCTCTGGGACCAGCCGGCGCGGGCGTTCGGGCAGTTCGAGGACTACTACGACGCCCCCTCCTGGTACTACACCGAACGGGTGGTGCAGTCGCTGGTCACCACGGTGAAAATTCTGCGCCGGCCACCGCTGCGCAGTGAACGGCTCACCCTGCACGCGCTGGACCTGCTCAACGAGGCCGAGCACCTCTACGATGTGGAACTGTTGAGCGGTACGGCGGAAGCGGGACCGAGGATGCAGCAGACCCTCCAGATCGTCCGGGTCAACCTGCGGCGGGCCCGGGAGATCGTGCACGAACGGCCCGGCACCGCCGCCGCGCTCGCCAGTTCGGTGCTGCGGAGCCTCGACGAACTGAACGCGGCCCGTCGGGACGTCTCGGAGGCAGGCTGAGATGCTGATCTTCGCAGCGTCGGACAAGGGCGGCACCGGCCGATCGGTGACCAGCAGCAACATGCTGTACCGGAGCGCGTTGCAGGGCACCGACGTGTGCTATCTCGACTTCGACTTCGGCTCGCCGACCGCCGGGGCCATCTTCAACATCGATTCGGTGGTGCACGGCACCCGCCGGGGTGGCCTGCACGAGTACCTGGACGGGGCGCTGGCCGAACCGCAACGGATCGAGGTGTGGACCGAGTCGGACCGGCCGAGCCTGCGCAACCGGCCGCCCGGAGCGGGCCGGCTGGTGCTGCTGCCCGGCACCATCGGCGGCGGCGAATTCCCGACCTCCCGGGAACTCGTCGAACGCTGCGCCCGGCTCTTCCTCCGGCTGGAGGAGGAGTTCGACCTCAGCCTCATCGACCTGAGCGCCGGCCGCTCGTACGCCACCCAGATGGTGCTGGCCGCCACCGCGATGCCGGAGCTTCGGTCGGTCCGGTCCCGGTGGCTGGTCTTCCACCGGTGGACCCGGCAGCACGTGCTCGCCGCCTCCGGCCTGGTGTACGGCACCCGGGGCATCCTCGACGCCGGCACCCGGGCCGGGCACGACCGCGACGACATGATGAACCGGCTCCGGTTCGTCCGTACCGCCGTCGTTGATCCGGACTCGCCGGAGCTGGAGGGGTTGCAGCCGGCGCAGGTGGCCTGGCTCCGGGAGTGCAACCAGGACCTGCTCGAACTGGCCAGCAACAACCGGGTGGGCCGGACCATGTTGCTCGGATCGGTGCCGCTCGACCCGGTACTGCAATGGCGTGAGCAGCTCATCTCGGACAACGACGTGTACGCGCGCAGGATCGCCAACCTGGAGACCGTGGAGGCCTTCTCGGCACTGGCAAAGCTCATCGTCGACGACGCGGCCTGGGAGATGCTGTGAGAAGACCGGACGTGACATTCGAGGAGACGGCGGCCAGACGCAGCGTCGAGTCGGTCCCGCTCGCGCATCTCTCCGTCGAGCTGGGACACCTCTACATCGAGGAGTTCGCCGGCGGCATCGAACAGCTCCGCCGGCACTTCGCCCGGGTCGCACCGTGGGCCGCGGCGGCCCGGCAGGCCTGCGTCGACCGGATGCCGAGCGCCCGTCCCCGGATCAGCACCTGTTTCCTCATCGACGACTACTTCACCCGGTTCAGCACCCCCCGGGTGGTGATGGAGCAGGTACGGGAGGCGGCTCAGGACACCGGCCTGGTGATCGACTACTTTGCCCGCGAGGCCGGTTGCGCCCAGGCCGACGACATCCCGCTCGCGGAACTGGTGCTCACCCAACTCGTCTCCGACCCGGTTCCGGAGACCACCGGAGACCGCCCGCCGACCTCGGAGACCGGCTGGCTGTGCAACGGCCGGCGATCCCCGGTCTCCCGGCCGGAACAGGCGATGAGCGCCACCAGGGAGTGGCAGCCGCCGATGCAGAACGCGGCGAACCGGCACTCGATCTTCATGGACGTCGAGCTGTGGGACTACGAGGAGGACGGGCGGCGGCGCTGGTCCTGCCCGTTCCTGGCGGCGGTCTGGCAACTCATGCGGATGGGCCTGCTCCGGCACGAGGGCGAAGGCGTGACCAACCCGTACCAGCTCGACGACTGGCCGGACGACTGGGACGAGATGCCGGCGGTGGTGAAGCTCAACCCGCACGCCGCGCCGTTCAGCGCGTACCGCACCTTCTCGGTGCTCGGCTCGCGCTTCCTGCCCATCGAACACGCGGTCCGGACGATCCTCAGTCAGGTCTCGATCAGCCCCGCCGTGCTGGACCAGATCCAGACCCGCAGCCGGAACGAGCACATCGACCTGCCCAAGGACCTCGTCGAGCGGTCCGAGTACGTCTTCGTCAGCGAATGACCCGCCGTCACACGTCCGGCAGATGATCGGGATCCGCCCCCGGTAGCCAGGTGAGGGCCTGACCGGCGCGGCGCCGGAACTCGGGATCCGGATCGGTACTGGCGAGTTCGGCCAGCAGCGCGCGGGTCTGACCGTCGTCCCCGAAGTGGGTGCCCAGGGCCAGCACGGTGGCCGCGCGTACCGACCAGTCCCGGTCGCGGAGCCGTTCGATGAACAGAGTACGGATCTCCGGGTGTTCGGCCAGGCGCTCACCGAGGACCCGGAGCACCTCCCGCCGGACCTGTACGTCGGGATCGCTGCCGGCCCGGTCGATCAGTAGTTCCCGTACGGTCCGGTCGGTGCCGAAGTACTCGCCGAGGATGCGTACCGCCACGGCGCGGATCTGCGGGTCCTCGCCGGTGGCGCGGGCCATCAGCACCTCGCACTGCTCGACGTCGGTACCGAGCCGGGCGGCGAGTTCGACGGCCGCCTCGTGCACCAGTTCGGCGTCCGGGTCGAGCCGGATCCGCTCCAGCAGGGCTTCCCGGACGTCGGCGTCGATGCCGAAGCGCTGGATCAGCAGCCGGGCGGCGGCGAGCCGGACCCGGGCGTTGATGTCACCGCGTACCCGGCCGGCGAGCAGCTCGTGGACGTCGTTCCGGGACCCGTTCCGGCTGATCACGGCGGTCGCGGCGAGGGCGAAGACCGCGGCGTCGGGGTCGTGGTGCGCCCGGTCCAGCAGAACCTGGTGGACGTGGTCGGTGAACTGCGGATCCCGGGTGAGGGCCTTCAGGGCGGCGAGCCGGATCTCGGCGTCGTCGTCGGTGCTGGCCCGTTCGGTGATGACCTCCCGAATCGTGGGGTTGCGCCGCACGGTGTCGGCGAGCGCGTTGACGGCGGCGAGGCGTACGGCGGCGTGCGGGTCGTCCCGGGCGAGCCCGGCGAGCACGTCGGAGACCGCCGCGTCCATCCCGACCTGTTCGATCAGGGCCTTCGCGGCGATCAGGCGGACCCGGGCGTCGTTGTCGCCGAGGGCGAGTTCACCCAGCGCGGTGCCGACGGCGGGGTCGGCGCCGACCTGTTCGGTGAGGGCTTCCGCGGCGAGCAGCCGTACGTCGGCGTCCCGGTCCTGCCGGGCGACGGTGACGAGCAGCTCGGTGAGGGCGGCGTCCCGGTCGAAGGTGTCGATGAGGATCCGGAGCGCGGTGCGCCGGGCGATCTCGTCGGCGTCGCCGCTGGTCCGGCTGACCAGCAGGTCCCGGATGGCGCTGTCGGGCCCGTACCGGTCGATCAGGGCCTGGGCCGCGGCGCGGAGCACCCCGGGGTCACGGTCGGCCCGGACCCGGTCGATGAGCAGGGCCCGGACCTTGGTGTCGGCGGCGAGCCGGTCGCCGAGGACCCGGACCGAGGTACGTCGGGTGACGGGATCGGTGTCGTCGCGGGCGCGTTCGATCAGCAGGTCGCGGACCTGTCGGGTAGCGGCGAAGCGTTCGACCAGGACGTGTGCGGCGGTCCGGGTGACCTCGGCGTCGTGGTCGGTACGCAGGCACTCGACCAGGACGTCCCGGAGTTCGGAGTCGCCGCCGTAGCGGTCACCGAGGGTCTGGATGGCGGTCCGGCGCACGCTGGCGTGCTCGTCGGCGCGGGCGCGTTCCCGGAGCAGTTCGCGGACGTGGGGTTCGTCGCGGAAGCGTTCGCCGAGGGCCTGGACGGCGGCGAGGCGTACCCCGGCGTATCCGTCGGCGCGGACGCGCTCGATGAGCAGATCCCGGGCCTCGGGGTCGGTGCCGAACCGTTCACCGAGGGCCTGGACGGCGGCGAGGCGTACCCCGGCGTGGTTGTCGTCTCGGGCCCGTTTGATCAGGCGGGTCCGGGCGCGGGCGGCGGCGGCCTGGTGGGCGGGGCTGTCGACGGTCGAGGTGGCGAGTTGGGCGACCTCGGCCAGCCCCGCCACCGAGGCGTACGAGGCGGGGCTGTCGTCCATCGCGCCGAGGACCTCGTCGAAGAGGTCGTCGATCCGCTCGGCCGGGGTGGAGAGCATCGCGGCGAGCCGGGCGGCGTGGGTGGAGACGGGGCTCCAGACGACCCGGACGCCCCGGCGGCGATACCAGGAGAGGTAGACCGTGCGGCCGGGCCAGTTCGGGCCGATCGCCTTGGCGGCCGGCAGGATCTCCTCCTCGATGAGCCGGGCGGTTTCCCGGTCGTCGATCGACACGCAGTGTTCGAGCAGCAGGATGAGCTGCCGCAGCAGCGCCTCGGCGGGCCGGGCGACCGCGGCGTGCAGGTTGCGGACCTCGGCGAGGCACTGCACGGCGAGGGCGAGGTTCCACGGCGGCGGGGCGAAGTCGGCCGGCGGCCACGGTTGGTTGACCTCGGCGGTGAGCAGGTGGATGAGCTGCGCGGTGTGGTTCTGGTGCAGGGCGCCGGCGAGCAGCCGGAGCACCTCCCGCCAGGACAGGTCGGCCCAGTGCCGGCGGAACAGCTCCTTGAGTTCGCCCACGGAGAGGACCTGGTCGTGCTGGAACTTCGCCAGGATCGCGTCGGCGCAGAAGAACTCCAGGAAGGTGCGGTGTACGAAGCCGTAGACGTGCGGGCCGTACCGGCTGAGGATGAAGTTCCGCTCCCGGAACTGGTCGATCATCGCCAGCGCGATGGTCCGGGCCGACGCGGCGTCCCGGCGGTACCGCTCGACCAGGTACTGCTCGAAGACCTCGCTCAGTTCCACCCGGTCGATGTAGTTCACGGTCAGGCCCCGCTCGACCGACTGCATCCGGTACGCCAACCGGCGGAGCAACTCCTTCTTGTCCTCGGTGTCGAGGAAGCCGGCGACCTGGGACTGCTCCCGCAGGTGCCGGTCGACGTCCCATTGCTGCACCAGGACGGTCGCCGCGTGGTCGTACAGCCGCCACCGCTCCCGGGGCAGGGCCTGGTGCTTGCCGATGATCGCCAGGATCGTCAGCAGCAGCGGGTTGCCGGCCAGTTCCCGGATCGCGTGTGAGTGCCGCATCGCGTCCAGCAGCCGGGCCCGCTGTGCGTGCGCGGCCTCCGCCCGGTCCCGGATCGCCAGCCGGTACCAGCTCGACAGGAACTCCGACGTCTGGTCCTCGTCCAGGTCCTGGAGGGTGAAGTGGGTGAATCCGACACCGGTCAGGATGCGCCGCGAGTAGCCGATGATCCGGGAGGTGACGATCATCCGTACCTGCGGATGGGTGGCCGCGAAGCCGGCGATCTGCCGGGCCACCTCTTCCCGCCGGTGCCGGTCGAAGACCTCGTCCAAGCCGTCCAGGATCACCACCGCCCGGCCGCCCGTCCCGAGGTGCCGTTGCAGGGCGGACCGCTCGATGCCGAGCCCGTCGGTGTTGGCCCGGTGGTCCAGGTAGTCGACGAAGCTCTCGCACTTGCCCTCGGCGGCCAGGGTGATGAAGGAGCGCAGCTCGATCAGCAGCGGCAGGTGGTCGGTGAGCACCGCCAGCCGGTCGTCGGTCGGGCCGCCGGTGAGACTCAGTGCCACGTACCGGGCCGCGGTGGACTTGCCGGAGCCGGGATCGCCGAGCAGCACGATGGCCCGCTGGTCCGGTGCCCCGAGTACGTCGAACAGCCGCTGCAACGGCTTCGCCCGGTACGACTCGTGCAGGTGCACCAGCTCCTGCGGGTCCACCTCCTCCGGTACGTCCTCGGTGCCGATGTGCCCCTCGGACTGCATCCGGCGCAGCCACTCCCGGGGCAGCTCGGCCGGTGGCGGGTCCTCGCGTACCCACTGCTCGACGAAGACCGACATCAACTGGATCCGCAGGTAGTCCTCGGTCTGCTCCGGCGTGAGCGCGTCCAGGTCCAGCACCCCGTAGTGCTGGCGCAGCCGGAGGAAGTACTGCTTGAGAACGTCCCGGCTCAACGCCTGCATCCCACCGGCGGGCCAGCCGGCCTCGGTCAGCCGGTTCGCCACCGCCGCGGTGACCATCGCGGCCAGGTCCGCCGGATCCCGGAACGTGCTGCACATGTGCCGGTCGCCCAGTTCGGCCCGGAGCGCCTCGATCTTCTCCGCCGCCGGGCCCCGGTCGACGAAGTTACGCGGCCAGGGCGCCTCCTCGTCCAGCAGGAAGATCAGGCAGGGCTTGCCACCGGAGAGCGCCTCCCGGTACTCCAGCTCGGTGATCGACCGGTCGTACCCGTCCGGGATGAAGCCGTAGCGCCAGGCGAAGATCCCTACGTAGACGTCACACTCCGCGACGTCCGCCAGGCAGCGATCCAGAGGTCGACGGTCCTCGGCCACGTACGACTCCATGGCCATGTCCTCGACCCGCAGCCGGCGCAGCGCGAGCTGAACGGCTGCGCGGCACTCCTGCAGATCCCGGAAAGTGGCCGAGACGTAGACCTTGGTCACGGCGGCTCCTTGGGGCGGCGGAAGCGGCGCGTGACGTCACCGTATCAATAGGACCCAAGGCGACAGCCCACCCGATCAGCCCACCGCGGGACATCCGCCCGGCGCGGGCGCTTGCGGGATCAGACCATGATGAAATGCGATAGACCGATCGGCGTCCCCCCCCGCCGCGATGTCGGTCAGGGCGACGCACGAGGTTGCGGAGGAGCGCCATGTTGACCTTGGGTGAGGTCCATACCGGACTCCTGCAGAACTCCGGCTCGCTCTCGTTGGAGCACACCACCCAGCTCCTGGACCTCCTGGTCGGCCAGCGCGTCCGCCGGTCCGAGCGGCCGATCGCGTACGTCGTGTCGCCGGATCAGCTCACCGGTGTCGACTGCCGGCTGCCGACCGGCTCCGGCAGGGGCTCCCGGGGCGTCGGCACCGTCGTTTCGCACGCCGCGATGACCGGCGGCCACGTGCTACAGGGCTCCACGTACACCCAACTCGACCGGGCCGTCAGCAATCGCCGACTGGTCTGGTCGCACTACCTGTCCCGGCCCGGCTGGGTCGAGACGATCGGCAAGGTCGACATCCGGGACGTGTCCCGGGGTTTCCTCGGCCCCACCTACCAGCCGCAGACGCTCAACCTCGGTGCGATCAGTGCCCGGCTGATGGACGCCGTGCAGAGTTCGGCGCGGCTGGACCGGCAGCCTCCGTTCCGGACGAAGCGGACCCGACTGCGCTGGTCGGTCATCCCGTCGACGGAGGAGTCGGCCGAGGCTCGAGGCACGTTCCGGGTCGAGTCCGACACGCTGCGGACCCTGGAGCTGACGGCGCCGCAGCACGACGTACCCGCTCTGGTCGAGCTCTGTGAGGACCTCGCCCTGCACGACTGGCTGCTCACCACGCTGCTGTCGCTGATGGAGGCCAGCCTGACCGGGCCGGGCACCCGGGCCCAGAAGATCGACCGGCTCCGACCGGCGATCGACTGCCTGCTGCACCTGTGGATGCCGGCGGCCCGACTCGACGAGTCGGTGCTGCCGGTATGGCGCGATCTCGAACACCGGCCCGGGTTCACCCGGCAGTGGCAGACCTCGGTGACCCGGATCCGCGACCAGGTCACGCTCAGCACCATCGCGTTGCTCGAAGCGCCGACCCGC
>NZ_JBHSPR010000106.1:0-696 GCF_042658085.1 Plantactinospora solaniradicis
CGGCCGACCACTCGTCACCCACCACGTGATGCATCGCCAACGCCAACACATGCTCATCCGAGGTGACTCGCAGCAACGTCGCCCGCAGCAACGGCCCGGCCGCGAGGTCGAACGGCACCACCGCGTCCGCGGCCAGCCACGCCTGTGCGGCGGCGGCCGGGTCGGCCTCACCGGACAAGTCCACGACCGGCAGGTCGACCGCAGCCGGCGGGTCGACCACCTGCCACGGCACCCCGTCAGCATCGGCGACCAGCCGGGTCCGTAGCACCTCATGCCGGGCCACCAACAAACCCACAGCCGCGGCCAGCGCCACGACGTCAACGTCGCCGGCCAGGCGGATCCGGGCCGGCAGGTTGTACTCCACCGATCCCGGGTCAAGCTGGGCCAGGAACCACAGGCGTTGCTGCGCGAACGACAACGGCAACAACCCGTCACGGTCCACCCGCACCATCGGCGGGGTATCGGTGCCCTGCGCCGATCCGGCAACCACGGCCGCCAATTCGGCCACCGTCGGACCGTCGAACAACGCCGCGACCGGCACCTCCACCCCGAACACGGCCCGGATCCGCGACACCACCTGCGTGGCGAGCAGGGAATGCCCGCCCAGGGTGAAGAAGTTGTCGCGTACCCCGATCTGGTCCACGCCCAACACCTCGGCCCAGATCCCGGCCAGGAGTTCCTGTGTCGGCCCGGACG
>NZ_JBHSPR010000107.1:0-1295 GCF_042658085.1 Plantactinospora solaniradicis
CGCTGGAAATGCCCGACCAGACGAACCATCCGATCGTCGTCGAACAACACCGTGCTGTACCGCACCACCCCCGCCAGTTCGCCCTCGGTCTCGGCCATGGCCACCGACAGGTCGAACTTCACCGGTTCGGACAGGCCCGCGGACATGTCCACCACGGCACGGTCGTCAGCGTCGCTGGTGACGTAGGTGAACAGCACCTGGAACAGCGGCGTGCGGGACCGGTCCCGGCCCACGTCCAGCTCGTCCACCAGCCGCTCGAACGGCAGGTCCTGGTTGGCGTACGCGGCCAGGGTCTCGCCTCGCACCCGGCCCAGCAGTTCCGCGAACGTCGGATCGCCAGACAGGTCGGTACGCAGCACCAGGGTGTTGATGAAGAATCCGATCAGGCCCTCGATCTCGGCCCGGTTCCGGTTCGCGATCAGCGTGCCCACCGCGATGTCGTCCTGACCGGAGTACCGGCCCAGCAGGACGTTGAACGCGGCGAACATCGTCATGAACATCGACACGCCGCACGACCGGGACAACGCCCGCAGACCGTCGACCACGTCGGCCGGCACCACGAACTCGAATCCGGCACCATCCGTGGACCGCACCGCTGGCCGCGGCCGATCCGTCGGCAGCTCCAACACCGGCACACCGGCCAGCCGCTGACGCCAATAGCCCAGTTGCCCTTCCAGGACCGTGCCGGTCAGCCACTGCCGCTGCCACACCGCGAAATCGGCGTACTGCACCGACAACGGTGCCAACCCTGGCTCCACCCCGTCTCGGCACGCGACGTACAACGACTCCAGCTCGCGGCGCAGGATCCCGACCGACCACTCGTCACCCATTACGTGATGCGTCGCCAGCGCCAGCACGTGCTCGTCCGAGGTGACTCGCAGCAACGTCGCCCGCAGCAACGGCCCGGCCGCGAGATCGAACGGCACCACCGCGTCCGCGGCCAGCCACGCCTGTGCGGCGGCGGCCGGGTCGGCCTCACCGGACAGGTCGATCAGCGGCAGGTCGACCGCAGCCGGCGGGTCGACCACCTGCCACGGCACCCCGTCAGCATCGGCGACCAGCCGGGTCCGTAGCACCTCATGCCGGGCCACCAACAAACCCACAGCCGCGGCCAGCGTCACGACGTCAACGTCGCCGGCCAGGCGGATCCGGGCCGGCAGGTTGTACTCGACCGAGCCGGGGTCGAGCTGGGTCAGGAACCACAGGCGTTGCTGCGCGAACGACAACGGCAACGGCCCGTCGCGGTCCACCGGCACGATCGGCGCCGCCACCACACCCGGCGACGCGGCGTCGAT
>NZ_JBHSPR010000108.1:0-928 GCF_042658085.1 Plantactinospora solaniradicis
GTAGGACGCGACGAGGGTGAACCCGCACCAGGCGGCGTAACCACCGGCCGCCAACCCGATAACGGCGTCGGAGTACTTCCGCACCACCAGCACGAGCAGGATGACCCCACCGATGATTCCGACGGCGACCGGTCCCACCGACCCTCGCCCGGTGAGGGGATTTCCGTCCAGCAGCTTCACCAGAAGCACGGCCAGTGGGAATCCCACCGCCCAGGTCAGGGTCGCCCAGAACGATGCTCCGGTGGGCATCGCCGCGCGGGCCCGGGCGGCGATGCCGACCCGTGGTGGCGCCTCCCGAGACGGTTCGATCTGGGCAATCTCCGGCGCAGTCGTCACCGTTATGTCCTCCCGTTGGAAATCGCGGGCTAGCCTAGCGGACATTCCTCACGCGTACGGGACCGGCCGACCGGGGTCCTGACTGATCGGAATCCGTTGCTGTCCAAACGGACGGAATCCAGAGAACCGTGCAACCGGAACGGCCGGAGCCGGATCGGAGATGATCTCGATCGAGCGTTCGGACGTCACCGGGAACCCGATAGGCGCCCGATGGAAGTGGTCAGCGAATCCGATGGCGGTGCTAAGCCGGCCGATCCGGCCGAGATAGAGATAACCGGCAATTGCCGCTGAAGCCGCAGGCCGGTGCCGGTGCCGGGGGGCGCCCGCGCGGGCCGAGGTACCCAACGTGACCAACTGTTGGTGTAGCCTGTCGCCGCGTTGGGACCTTCACCCCACCCGGTTACGTCCGCAGGAGGCAAGACTCCTTGGTCGACAGCGGATCCCCTGAAGAAAACCGAGTCCGAGTTTCAGCCGAGAACGCTGCGGGAGTTGACCGCGCGGCGATCAATCATCACGAGTGGCGGATTATCCGATGACGATTGACCAGGTCATCCACGTACCCGAACAGGTCGGTACCGAGCACGACGAGGTC
>NZ_JBHSPR010000109.1:0-895 GCF_042658085.1 Plantactinospora solaniradicis
GTAGGACGCGACGAGGGTGAACCCGCACCAGGCGGCGTAACCACCGGCCGCCAACCCGATGACGGCGTCGGAGTACTTCCGCACCACCAGCACGAGCAGGATGACCCCACCGATGATTCCGACGGCGACCGGTCCCACCGACCCTCGCCCGGTGAGGGGATTTCCGTCCAGCAACTTCACCAGAAGCACGGCCAGTGGGAATCCCACCGCCCAGGTCAGGGTCGCCCAGAACGATGCTCCGGTGGGCATCGCCGCGCGGGCCCGGGCGGCGATGCCGACCTGTGGCGGCGCCTCCCGAGGAGGTTCGACCTGAGCAACCTTTGGTGCAGTCGTCACCGTTTCATCCTCTCGTTGGAAATCGCGGGCAGCCTAGCCTCGTCCATTCGGATCGGGGAACCGACGAGAGGCGGTTCTGGCCGGATGGAATCCATCGCTGGCCATATCGACAGAAGTCCAAACAAGCATGCAACCAAACCGCGAGCCCAGAGGTAATGGTTATGGACGGGCGTTCGACAGCAATCACGAAGAGGTGACGGGATGGTCACGGAGAGGGGTGGCGAATCTGAACCCGGACGATTGACCAGGGGTTGGAGACGATGTAGAACCCCGTAAAGCCGCAGGTGGCAGCCTCTGTGGGCAGCATCGCGAGAGCGTGCTCAACACGCATCTGCCGATGCTTCTCGCTACATCTCCACGGCCAGTCGACGAATGTCTCGACTGAAAGTCCCATCCCTTGGGGGCGTTCCGTCCTGCAAAGGAACCGAGCCTTGACAAATAGGATCGCAGAAGTTGATCACGTGGCCATTAAACCCCCTCACGAATGGCGAACACTTCCATGACGATTGACCAGGTCATCCACGTACCCGAACAGGTCGGTACCGAGCACGACGAGGTC
>NZ_JBHSPR010000110.1:0-1364 GCF_042658085.1 Plantactinospora solaniradicis
GAGATGCCTGCCGTTGTAGGGGGCGTAGGTGAAGTCCTTGAGCGAGACCCACCCCGACCTAGGGTTCGCCAGCGAGCCCGTCGATGACCAGCGGTACGTCGACGGAAGATCACACGTGCCCGTCGGCGGCGGCGTCGTGGTCGGGGTCGTGGTCGGCGTGGTGGTCGGGCCTGTCGTCGGCGTCGTGCTACCGGTACACGTCACACCGTTCACGGCGAAATTCGTCGGCACCGGGTTGCTGCCCGTCCATGACCCGTTGAAACCGAACGACACCGTAGCGTTGGTCGCGATCGAGCCGTTGTAACTCACGTTTCTTGCGGTCACCGCCGAACCACTCTGGGTCACCGATGCGTTCCATGCCTGCGTCACCGTCTGCCCGGCGCCGAACGACCACGTCAGCGTCCAACCGGTCAACGGATCACCCAGGTTCGTGATCGACACGTTGGCACCGAATCCGCCCTGCCACTGCGACGACACGGCATAGTTCACCGAACAGCCCGCAGCCGCGGCACCAGCCGGCAACGGCACGACAATCGCCGCTGACGCCAGCAACGCGACGCCGGCCGACACCAGACCAACATTGATAGTTCTTGATCTAGACATAAAGCACTCTCCTGATGGGATGCTGGTTTACAGCTGCCTGGGGATCGCTTGGAGTGAGGGCTGGCAACCGCGTCAATTTCGTTGTGGCAGCGCCCGGGCCCTCGACCTCGATCCGTCAGAGGTTCTGATCTCCGGTGGTGACATTCCTGCCCTCTTGGTGAGTCCGACTCTGCACGAGGAGCCCGGAGCCGGTGCGGAGTTTGCCCCCTCCGCACCGGCCCTGCCCGAGCGGTCAGCTGGCCGTGCAGCTGGGCGCCATGCCGGTCCCGGTACCACTGGCCTGAAAACCGAACTCGGTGGACTGTCCGGCGGAGACTCGACCGTTGTAGTCCACGTTGGTCCACTGGACGGTGCCGCTGTCGCCGCTGCGCGTGGTGCTCCATGAGCTGCTGACCGTGACGCCCGATGGCAGGGTGATCGTCACCCGCCAGCCGGTGATCGCGGACTGTCCGGCGGTGACCCGGACGGTGGCTACGAAGCCACCGTTCCACTGGTTCACCGACACCGAAGCGGTGCAGCCGCCCGCGCCACCCGTCGGCGGAGTGGTGGTCGGGCTCGTCGTCGGTGGGCGGGTGGTGGTCGGGGTCGGCACGACCGTGCCGCTGTTGAGGGCGGTGAGTACGGCGTCGTAGGCGGCCTTCTTGTTGCCGTTGCCGTCGAAGAGCAGCGGGTTCTGTCCGGTACGCCACGAGTCGGTGTCGCGGATACCCCAGACGGTGATGCCGGTGCAGCGGGCGACCGCGAGGCAGGCCCGGGTGACG
>NZ_JBHSPR010000111.1:0-12606 GCF_042658085.1 Plantactinospora solaniradicis
GTTCCTTCCCATGGCCATCAGACCATGATCAAAGAACTCCATGAAACCGGGGGTACCTCAACGTCAAGACCCGCGACGAGATCACCGCCATAGCACGCCCCAACATTGAGATCAAGCAGCGTTACGCCCGGCTGATAGCCTGCGTCGCTCTGCGCACCTTGCACGAGATCTTCGCCGCTACTCCGGCCGACGTGGTGGAAGCCGTTGTCTTCAACGGCAGGGTGAGTACCACCGACAGGGCGACCGGCAAGAAGGCTCGTCCACACCTCATCAGCGTGGAAGCCGAACGACCGGCGTTCGCCGATCTCGTCCTCGCCGAGGTCGACCCTGCGGCGTGCCTGAAGTACCTCAACGCGCTGGTATCACCCAACCCGTTCGACATGGAAGCGGTCGAGCCGTTTATCGCCTTCGACCTCAAGCGGTTCCGATTCGTCGATGACCTCGACACCCTCGCCGGCCTCGACTCCCGACCCAACCTGCTCAAGCTGACCCCGACCGAGTTCGAGCATCTCGTCAAGGACCTGTTCGCCGCGATGGGAGCGGAGGCGTGGCGGACCATCCCGTCCAAGGACGGCGGTGTCGACGCAGTCGCGACCAGCAAGCACCTGTTCTTCGGTGGACTGTGCCTGATCCAGGCCAAACGCTGGACCGGACTCGTCGGCCTTGAGGCCGTGCATGCCCTGACCGGCGTGATGACCGATCACAACGCGACCACCGGCGTGCTCGTCACCACCTCCTGGTTCAGCCGCACCAGCGAGCAGTTCGCCCAACGCAACCGAATCACGCTGATCAACGGCGCGGAGCTCAAGCATCTGATCAAGGAGCACCTTGGCCTGGACGTAATACCCGGCACCACGCCGCCTCGGCGCCTTCGCGCGTCTGACAACACCCAGACGGGCAAACCGGGACCGGCCGCCAACTAGCTGATCTCGCCGCCCTATCCAAGATCAGTCTCAACTGTCCGCGTGAGCTCGCTGGGGCTGAGAGTGCCGGCGTAGAGGTGCTGTAGCGGGTCCATGCCCGATCTCTTCGTCACCACTCATCCAAAGGGCGAGCCGGTCGCCGAGTGATGGCGCTTCGAATAAGCGTGATCGAGCGAGGAACCTGGTCTGCCTGGTGACGTGCTCCACATGATCGAGTGGACCGTCAACAATCAGCGCGCTTTGCCTGGTAGGTGTCCGTACCCGCAAAATTGCGTGTGAGACGGCCAAACACGCTGGACCTTCGTCTCCCACGACTCGCGATCACGTAGCTGCCATCCGCCCAACCTCGGAGACTGCACCAACGCTCGGGGAATCACACAGAACGCACACTCGTCGAGTCCTCCATCGGTGAGAGTGAAATGCAGGGGCTCGACCTCGCCTGCCGTCCGAGCCTCCGCAGAACGCCCTGCTTTATAGCGTGCCGCGTTGCCGACCCCCCTCAATAGTCCATACTCGATCAAGGCGGTGTGAGACTCGTACGCGTCTCGGGAAAGGCCGAAGCGCTCGTTTCGTGTGCTTTCGGCCAAGAAGAGGCCGTGGCCAACATGAGCGGCCGGATGTTCGTGGCGGAGCAGCCTAAAGGTAAGCCACAAAGCGATCTCGCTGTCCGTGAGGCAATAGGCCCAGCCGTTGAAGAAGAACTCGACTGGTATCGTGAACCCGTCCCTCATGCGTGGCACGCTGTAGTCGGAGCGTTTCCGCCAGCTCTCATCCTGGCGTTCGTCGAGCAGTACGAAGTGTTCGTAGCGGTCTCGGACGCGGTCAAGGTTGGGAAGCCGAACCACGCCCTCTCTCTCTAGCCTCGCGATCGCGCTCTTGACCTGCCGGATGCGGTTGTCATTCCGTGTCGCCCTCCCCCCGGTCACCATACCGACAGGAATAGCGAGGAGGTCAAGCCAGCCGACCTCGTCGCGGCGAACTGGCTGGATCGCTCGCCGATTCTGGTGATAAGCGCCGACGTGATGTGTGCTCTGGCAATCAAACAGCGTGATCAGGTAGAGCTGAAGCGCAAGCCCCCGTGAGGCAATAAGGCGGGAGATCAACGACGGCCTGGTCGCTGTAGCGACCATGACAGCGGAGCGTAGCCGGACGCTCCGTCGTCGGTTGCGTTCGACCTGCCAAAGCGCGCGAGGCGCCTCGCTCGGACACCCGTCGGAGCAAAGTGTCTCCAGGCGGCGCAGGCGTGCGTCGACTGACCAGTTCTGACCCATTGACCCAACCGTGAAGATCTCGATGACCAGCAACAACACCGCAGACAGCACGGCCTCCCAGGACTATGTCTGCGGACCAAAGGGTAGCGAGCCTGGAGCTGACACTAGCGGAAGGCAGCCGACACACTCGACCCGTCCAGCATGCAGTTGCTAGGAGAGGACGCTGTGGATGGTGCTGCTGTCACGCATCCGGGATACCGCCGAGGCGCTCGGCTTCACAACGCTGTCAAATGCCCCCGCCTCCCATACAGACGTGGGCGCTCACGAAGAGAGACGCAGGGCTACAGTGCACACATGCGGGCCTTGCTCATCACAACCTCCGCCGATCTTCAGGACCCGCCGCTACGGCACATCACCGAGATCCTGCACCGCGCTGGCGTTGAGCCAGTCACCAGCGGAGCCCTCGGCGCAGGCAGCTACCTGCGCGGGCAGCTGCGTCCCGACGGCGATATCAGCGTCGGTATCGTGATCTTGCCGCACCGCTTCGCCCGGCAGGGCGGCAGCCTCGCGCTTATGGTCGAGGCTGGCATCTGCCTCGGCGCGGACATCCCACTGCTGGCAATCGTCCACCCCGGTGAGAAGCTGCCCCCGGCTCTCTCGGCGATCAGGCATGTCAAGGCCCGGCTCGACGACACCGATGCCCTGCAACTGCACCTCGGCATGTTCATACGGAGCGCGGCGAGCCTGAAGGCCCATCGCGTGAAGCCGCCGCCACAACCCGCCGTGCCACGCCTTACACCCCCAGCCCCGCCCGACGATGCCGGCCGGGCGGCCTACGGGGGCTTTGAACTTGTCGAGCGAACTGTCGCGTTGCTGCGTAGTGCGGGGAAAGATCCCGTGCTGGGCAACCCCGACTCCGGGGCGGACATGGCGTTTGTCGCGGGCGACGACGAACCGTTCGTCGTGGTCGTCGAGGCGAAGAGGATCCGTCCACAGAGCCCGGCTCATCTGGCCACGAAACAGCTCATCCAGTACGTGGAGCGCGCCGGCGCAGGCTTGGGCCTGCTGGTCACGGACGAGGCGGCGCTGGACTCCAGACATTACCACGGCCGTCCCGAGGTCCTCCTGCTGTCAATTCAAGAGCTTGCGAACATTGTCGCAGATGGGGACTTGGACAACCGTATCCGGAGTGCGCGCAACCGGATCGTCCATCAGGGGTAACGATGAACGGACTTGCGCATCTCCTCGACGCTGTCTCCCTTGCTGCGCACAGCCAGGCCAAGGGCGAGGCCTACGAAAAGCTGATCACGTTCCTCTTCGAATCAATACCTGGGTGCATTGTCGACCGCGACATCACCAACGTCTTCGGAACTGAGCAGATCGACGTTGCTGTCGGCAACATACACGAGGTAGGAGGCCTCCGCCTACTTCCGCCGGTTTTCCTTGTCGAGTGCAAGAACTGGGACGACCCGGTCGACAGTCAGGCCATAGGCTACTTCTTCAACATTCTGGCGAGCCGAGCGATTGAACTCGGTGTCCTTGTTGCGGCGAACGGCGTAACTGGCGACATCGTCACCGGCCGCCACGGCCATTCCCTCGGACTGGGGGCGGCCCCGCGCGGAATCAAGATGATCGTGATAACCAATGACGACATTGCCCGACTTCGGCACCAAGACGACTTCGTCAATCTCCTCCATCGTCGCTATCTACGTGCCTGTGCGACCGGTCAACTCGGGGCACCCGGGCCCAGCGACTACAGAGTCTCTCAAGGGCGGTAGGACACCCAGGTCAGTGCGCGGATCGCCAGACCTTCACTGAACCAGGCGCCGCAGCACGACTACTCGTAGGCCTCCAAAGTCCGGCCGAACTTGCTGACCGCGTATGAGACCAGCGAAAACAGAGTCTTGCCGGTGAAGTCGAGGGTCTCGGTGACCGTCGGCATGATCAACGGCGGACCGGCCGGGAGAAATATCCAGCAGCACCCGGCGTTCTGCGTCGGACGACGGGCGGGTGACGAGGATGACGAAGAAGGCGGGGGGTTTTGCACCCGCGAGTCCGACCCTGCGGGTGCCGATCGAGACGGTGCTGCAGCACCGGCTGCGAGCCAGGGGCACTCACGAGCGCGTCTGACCACTTTTTACACGCCGACGAACCGGCGTGTTGACCGTAAATCACGCAGGCTAAGGGATGTCTCGTAACTCAGCGGCAGGTCCATGGTGGATCGTGTCGGGGTGCAGGTGATCTCGGCAGCCCGCCCCGGAGTGGATCTTCCCGTTCACCGGATTGCACCCCGTTCAGTTCCGCCGCCTCGTCAGACTCGTCGCCGAGCGTGGCGGGGAGGCGATCGCTGACGGCCGGCCGGGCCGGCAGTGGTCTCTCGACCTTGCCGATCGGGTGTTGCTGGTCGCCGTCTACTGGCGCACGAACCTGACGATGCGGCAGATCGGCCCGCTGTTCGGGGTGTCGCACTCCGCCGCCCACCGGGTCATCGACACCCTCGGGCCCCTGCTCGCCCTGGCGCCGGTGCGCCGGCGCCGGGTCGACCAGATCGCGATCGTCGACGGCACCCTGATCCCGACCCGGGACCACCGCCTGGCCGCCCAGAGCAAGAACTACCGCTACAGCACGAACCTGCAGGTCGCCATCGACGCCCACACCCGCCTCGTCGTCGCCCTCGGCGACCCGCAGCCGGGCAACCGTAACGACACGATCGTCTACCGGAACAGCGGTATCGATCAGAAGCTGGTCGGACGGCCGGTCATGGCCGACGGCGCCTACCGCGGCAACCCTGAGGTGGCCATCCCGTACCGCAAGCCCGCCGACGGCAGCGAGCTGCCCGACTGGAAGAAGGACCTGAACAAGCAGCACCGCACCGTCCGAGCGCAGGTCGAACACGCCCTGGCCCGCATGAAGTGCTTCAAGATCCTGCGTGACTACCGACGCGCCGCCCGCACATTGGCCGACACCGCTTCCGGTATCGCCCACCTCCACAACATCATTCTGGCGGGGTGACACCAGCACCGTTGCCAGGCAACGTCTTCACCGAGTTACGAGACGTCCTTTAGGGCGGGTGCGGGCGGTCGGTCCGGATGCTTCTGCGCTTGGCGCAGGGCCATCAGGTGGTTGAAGGTCTTGCCGAGAAACGTTCCACAACTCTCCCTGGCGTCGACCCCAAGGCTGGCATTCACCACGCCATAGCCTTGCCCGTCCCAGATCGCGGCAATGAGCCCCTGGTAGATGGAGAAGGACTTGCCCCCGTTGGCGGCGTCGGGTCTGCAGTGTCACCGTTCGACGGTGACACTGCGCGTGAGCGACGCAGCGCTCTCCCCTAACCTTGGCTGATCAGTGGGGAAGGGGAAAACGTGCGCTGGTGGGAACGACGACGGGCTGGGCGGGTCGGCCCGTCGGTGTCTACCGACGGTGATGTCGCGCTGCTTCCGCTGACGCCGCAGTTCCAGCCGGAGCAGCACGAGGAGTACGTCGTACGGCTGACCGCCGCCCTGCAGGAGCCGGACGTCCGCAACATCGCGCTGACCGGCCGCTACGGCGCGGGCAAGTCGAGCGTCCTGAAGGCGTTTACCGACCAACACACAGGACGAGTTCTCAACCTCTCCCTGTCGACCCTCGGGCCTTCCGAGGAAGAGAAGTCGATCACCAACCGGATCGAAAAGGAGCTCGTCAAACAGCTGCTGCACAGCCAGCCGCAGCGGGCGCTGCCCCGCTCGCACTTCCGGCGCATCGACAAGCCGAACTTCCGCCGGGCCGTCGCCTTCGCCACGACGCAGGTCGCGGTGGTCGCGCTGATCCTGTTCCTCCTCGGCCGCTTCCCGCGCCTGGCCGGCGCTACCAAGGACCACCCGTGGCCGGTGCGGGCCGGGGCGGTCCTGCTGTTCGGGCTGCTAATGGTGGCCGTGCTGACGTGGATCCGGCAGGTCGTCCACAACCGGGTGGTCTCTTCGGTGTCCGCTGCCGGGGCCACCGTCGCGCTCGAGGCAAAAGAGGTCAGCTACTTCGACAAACACCTCGACGAGATCGTCTACTTCTTCGAGTCGACGAGGTTCGACGTCGTCGTCTTCGAGGACCTCGACCGTTTCGACGACCCGCACATCTTCGAGGCGTTGCGCGAGCTGAACACCCTGCTCAACACCTCGCACGCGGCGCGAGGCCGAACGATCCGGTTCGTCTACGCGCTCAAGGACAGCATCTTCGAGCGGCTGGGCAACGACACCAGGCAGCTGGACGACGGCGCCTCCGCCGAGTTGGTGCGGGCGAACCGCACGAAGTTCTTCGACCTGGTCGTGCCGGTGGTTCCGTTCATCACTCACCGCACGTCACGTGACCTGCTCTCCAAGCTGCTGGCCGGTCCGGCGCTCGTGCCGGTGACACCCGACCTGGTCGACCTGGTCGCGCGGCACATCAGCGACATGCGGCTGCTGAAGAACATCCGCAACGAGTACGCCGTGTTCGCCGCCCGCCTGATCACCGCGAAGCACGGTGTGCCCCATCTGCGCGCCGACTCGGTCTTCGCGATGATGGTCTACAAGAACGTCCACTTGGCCGACTTCGAGCAGGTCTCGCTGGGCCGCAGCGACCTCGACAAGCTCTACAAACTCAGCCGCGACCTGGTGAATCAGTCCATCGCGAGGCGGCGCGACCGCCTAAGCGAGCTCGCCGACTCCGAGGCACTGGCCGACGTTCTGCGGGACAAGCCCGAGCACTTCGCTGAGCGTTTGAACTGGCATGCCGAAGTCATCCGGCGCTCCAGCAACAGTCATCACTACACCCTCACGGGCTACACAATTGGCGCCGAAACCTTCACTCCTGCACAGGCTGGGACCGCCCGATTCTGGCGGATGCTCATCGCCGACGGAAACGGACCAACCGCGAACTTCACCCACCACTACAACTCGCCCTATACCGTTGCCATCCCGATCGGCGATATCCGTGAACTGTTCCGGGCCGAACTCGACCTGGACGCCTGGGACTCCCGCGAACGTCAGGCGTTGGAGGCCGAACGCGGGAAGGCGATCGCCGACATCGAGGCGCTGCGGAAGGCCGACTTCGCCGACCTCGCCGCGAACCTCGCATTCACCCTCGCCCGCGACACCGCGGAGATCACCTTCGAGACGCTCCTCGGGGAGACGATCCGCTCCGAGGTCGCCGGCGACCTGATCCGCTGCGGCTTCATCGACCAGAACTTCGCCCTCTACGTCGCCCAGTACTACGGCGAGCGCGTCTCCATCCGCGCCATGAACTTCATCGTGCAGCACGTGCAGCCCAACATCCCCGACACGTACTACGCCTTCGACGGACCGGACGACATCGCCGGCGTCCTGCGGGAGACCAGGGCGGACTTCCTCGACCTGAACAGCGCCTACAACCTCGAGATACTGGACTACCTGCTGGCGAATCAGCACCTCGGCGCCCGGACCGTCCTCGACCGCCTCGCCGAGATCGACGGCCCGGCCGAGCGCGCCTTCCTCCAGGCCTACCTGAGCGGCGGAGCACAGGCCGTGGAGGCGGTCCGGCGGCTGTCCGGCACGTGGCCGCCGACCCTGAGCCGTATCCTGCAGGTCCCGGACCTGCAGCCGGAACGCCGGCTCAACCTGGTCGACGAGGGAGTCGCGCACGCCAGCCCGAGCCTCGATCGGCAGATCGAGGAGCACGTGACGACCTACCTCCAGGACAACTACGCCCGCCTGACCTGCCTGACCCGGCCCATCGACGAGCCGCCGGCAGGCAACGCGGTCGCGCTGCTGCGGCAGGCTCGGGTAGTGATCGACGATCTAACCGTTCTCGATCACGGCGTACGTGCCCTGGTCGTCGCCGACAGCATGTACACCCTTACTGCGGGCAACCTGCGCAGCGCGCTGCACAATCCGCCGGTCCTGAGCCTGGACACCGTCCAGACGATCGATCCCACCGTCTACGGCTACTGCGTCGCCAATCCCGCCGCCTACCTAGCTGCGGTCGAAAACGACGGGCCCACCACGGTGACGGTCGCGGATCCCGGCACCTTCGCGGACATCGTCACGGAGATCGCCGGTTGGGAGACCAGCCTGGCGGAGCGGGCCTGCCGCGCCGCGGCGGCGGAGTGCCGGATCGAGCGTCTCGCCGAGGTACCCGCAGAGGTCTGGCCCGCGCTGGCACGCTCCCGACGGATCCCGGTGACGGTGACCAACACCGCCGCTTACATCGAGCAGGCCGGCGGGGTCGACGCCGATCTGGCCGGCCTGCTCGTTGACGCGGGCGCGATCACCGCTCCCGCGGGAGAGCCGGATCGGCTCGCCGAGCAGACGACGCAGGTCGCCGTGACTATCCTTCGCAGCCGAGAGACGATCCCCGCTCCCGAGACCCGTGCCGTTCTGGTCGCCACGCTCGCCCTGACCGAGTCGATCACTGCGAGTCGCGTGGAGCCGGAGAACGGCTCCCTGCTCGGCGAGCTGCTCCGCCACCAGATCTGCGACGATACCGCCGAACTGTTCCAGCGGTTCGCCACCGCCGACTGGGAGACACTTCGGCACGGCATCGAATGCTCGGCGAAGTTCGCCGACTTCGTCACGCCCGCCCTGCTTGACGAGGACATGACGGCCCGGTTGCTGGGCAGCGCCTCGATCAGCCAGACGGTCCGGCAGACCGTGTTGTCCCGGCTGGACGAGTTCGTCCCGACCGACCATCGCGACGCGCTGCGGGCCGCCGGGCGCTTCGCCGCGACGGCCCAGGTGGCGCTGAGCTCCGCCCAGCTGGAGCGGATCGCCCAGGTGACCCGCGACGCGGCGCTGGTGGTCCCGCTGGTCGACCAGCTCGGGAGCGCCGTCTCGACGGACCAGATCATCGCCGTCCTCGCGAATCTCGGGAGCCCGTACGTTGATCTGGCCACCCCTGCCGCGTCGCCGACCTTCCCGGACGACACCCATCACCTCCGGGTCCTTACCCGGCTCAAGCAGGAGGGACGGCTGTCGAACTTGTCCCGGCGCCGCGCCAAGTCCCAGATCAGCGTCACGGTCGCCTGAACATCGGCCCTACAGAGGTTGTAGCCACCGGAAACCTCGAGGTCCTAGGCGGTGCCTCAACAGGCTTCGAACAGGGGATTAACCGGCGGCGCAACGTCCTGGAACGCTGCTTCAACCGGCTGCAGTTGGCTCTTGCCGTAGTAGGCGCGGCGGGCCAGCTCCCGCAGAGACCAGCCGCGAGCGGTACGAAGCTCGCGAAGGCGGCTCGGGAATCGCGGGTCGACGATGGGCGGGTGCGGCATGTCGTGACTCCCAAGGTTACGGCTTGGGGTGGTGGCGACCCGGTCCGTAACCCCGGTTCGCCACTTCGGACGGTACAGCCAGCAGTGGGACGGCGTCACGCATCGTCCGCTGGTAAGGGGTGACGTCGCACGGCATGTCCGGCGCCGGGCCACCTGCCCGTCGTTACCAGAGCATGACACCCCCTGCTCATGCGGCCTCCGAGTTCCCTCGCTCCCTCGTCGAGCCGACTCCGGACCCGTACACTCCCGTGAACGACTGGGCTACCCTGCTCGCCCCCGACACGGTCCGGCCGGTCATCCTCCGGCAGGCCACCCCGCCGGCTGCCGAGCAGGTCCGCCGTGACCCGTACGCGGTGCTCGACGACACCGACCTGACCGCCGAGCAGAAGATCAGCGTGCTCCGCGGCTACCTCATCCACACCTACGAGCAGGGCGGCCAGGACCGGACCTCCGCCGCCCGCCGGGTCGGCGTCACCACCCAGGAGCAGGCCGACGACGCGGTCATCGACTGGGCGATGTGGGCCACGTCTGGGCGGCTGCTGCCGAACCGGTCCGACGTTGATTGGGCTGCGGTGCTGGCAACCATGCCGGACGACGACGCCGGTTGCCCCACCTGGTGCCCAGGCGACTGCGAGCAGCCCCGGATTTCCGGCGCGACGTTTGTCGAGCGGGTCCACGACCTCCATATCGTGGACCTGACCGGCGGCCCGGCCGAGTTCCCCGCCGAGCAGCGGGCCATCAGCGTCGACCTCCAGTCGCTCAGCACCGGCCGATCACGGCTACCGAATTCCGCTCGAACCGCCAAGATCGGATGCACTGGAATCGGCACGACCGGACGCGTCCGACCCCGAGGCTGACCACGAAGCGTGACGGCGCCGGCTGGTGAAGGCGCGCACGGTCGGCGGCAGGTGCGGCTGCCTCGAAATCGATACGGTAATGCTATGGCTTTGTCGCTGGGCGTCAGTGATGGTCGGGCGTCTCCAGCGCCGGGCGTGGCGTCAAAAATGTTCGATAACCGGATCTAACCGGGCCGGCAGCATGCAGCGAGGACTTTTGCAGTTTGTTATATATATGTTGCGCCACCTAAAGGACGTCTCGTAACTCGGTGAAGGCGTTGCCCGGCAACAATGCTGGTGTCACCCCGCCAAGATGATGTTGTGGAGGTTGGCGATATCGGAAGCGGTGTCGGTCAATGTGCTGGCGGCGCGGCGGTAGTCGCGCAGGATCTTGAAGCACTTCATGCGGGCCAGGGCGTGTTCGACCTGCGCTCGGACGGTCCGGTGCTGCTTGTTCAGGTTGGCCTTCCAGTCGGGTAGCTCGCTGCCGTCGGCGGGCTTGCGGTACGGGATGATCACCTCGGGGTTGCCGCGGTAGGCGCCGTCGGCCATGACCGGCCGTCCGGCCAGTTTCTGGTCGATGCCGCTGGTGCGGTAGACGATGGTGTCGTTGCGGTTACCGGGCTGCGGATCGCCGAGGGCGACGACGAGGCGGGTGTGGGCGTCGATGGCGACCTGCAGATTCGTCGAGTAGCGGTAGTTCTTGCTCTGGGCGGCCAGGCGGTGGTCCCGGGTCGGGATCAGGGTGCCGTCGACGATCGCGATCTGGTCGACCCGGCGCCGGCGCACCGGGGCCAGGGCGAGCAGGGGGCCGACGGTGTCGATAACTCGGTGGGCGGCGGAGTGCGACACCCCGAACAGCGGGCCGATCTGGCGCATGGTCAGGTTCGTGCGCCAGTAGGCGGCGACCAGCAGGACCCGGTCCGGCAGGTCGAGAGCCCACTGCCGGCCCGGCCGGCCGTCAGCGATCGAGTCCCCGCCACGCTCGGCGACCAGCCTGACCAGGCGGCGGAACTGGATGGGCTGCAAACCAGTGAACGGGAAGATCCACTCCGGGCGGGCTGCTGAGATCACCTGCACCCTGACATGATCCACGATGGACTCTCAATGAGTTACGAGACGTCCCTTAGGATGGCTTTTCGTCGATCCGTATATAAATCAGTCCGGTCGAAAGCCCAACAAGGATTGCTGTATCCAGCGTTCGGCAGCAGACGACACGGTGATGTGCATGTACCAGCTGAATCTGTTGTCCTGATAGGGGATCGAACAGCCTGACCGTATGATCGTCGCTGCCGGAGACGATCACATGACGGCCGCCCAAGTGTAAGGCGGCGACCGTGTTGACCCAGTCGGTGTGGCCGGTGAGGGTGTGGATGAGTTGGCCATCGGTCGGATCCCATACCCGCACCGACCAGTCGTTGCTGGCGGTGGCGAGTAGGTGGCGCCCGTCACCGGCCGGAACCACGCACATCGCATTTACCCAGTCGCTGTGGCCGGTGAGGGTGTGGGTGAGTTGGCCACCGGTCGGATCCCATACCCGCACCGAGCCGTCGGCGCTAGCGGTGGCGAGTAGGTGGCGCCCATTACCGGCCGGAACCACGCACATCGCATTTACCCAGTCGCTGTGGCCGGTGAGGGTGTGGATGAGTTGGCCATCGGTCGGATCCCATACCCGTGCCGAGCCGTCGTCGCTGGCGGTGGCGAGTAGATTGCGCCCGTCACCGCCCGGAACCACGCACATGGCGTTCACCCTCCTGGTGTGGCCGGTGAGGGTGTGGAGAAGCTGGCCATTGGTCGGATTCCACACCCGCGTCGAGCCGTCGTCGCTGGCGGTAGCCAGGAGCCTGCGCCCGTCACCGGTCGAAACCACGCACACGGCCCTCACCCCGCTGTGGCTGGTGAAGGTGTGGATGAGTTGGCCATCGGTCGGATCCCATACCCGTGCCGAGCCGTCGTCGCTGGCGGTGGCGAGTAGATTGCGCCCGTCACCGCCCGGAACCACGCACATGGCGTTCACCCTCCTGGTGTGGCCGGTGAGGGTGTGGAGAAGCTGGCCATCGGTTGTATCCCACACACGCACGGAGTCGTCGGCGCTAGCAGTGACGAGTAGATGGGATCCGTTGTTGGACACGAGCGCCAGTGTGTTGACTTGCCACACTCTGTTTGGTCTTGCTCGGGCTCGATCAGGACTTGCTGTAAGCGACCAAAGGCGGATGGTTTGGTCGTTGCTGGCGGTGGCGAGTAGATGGCGCCCGATTCTGACTGGAACTGCACACAGCGCATTCACCCACTCGGTGTGGCCGATGAGGGTGTGGATTGGTTGGCCATCGGTCGGGTTCCACACTCGGACGGACCGGTCGTTGCTGGCGGTGGCGAGTAGA
>NZ_JBHSPR010000112.1:0-5060 GCF_042658085.1 Plantactinospora solaniradicis
TCCTATCTACGCAACACGCCCATCACGGGCAAGTCGTACACCACTCCCGTGGACGTGACCGTTCACCACCCGGCAGGCGGGCGAATCCCGAGGCGGCTCAGGGCCACAGCGACCCACCTACCAAAGCGGTGACGCTAGCGGAGACGAACCCGGCCGTCGGGGTCCCTCGTCGTCTCGACCGGAAGACCCAGCCGCTTCAACGTCATGCCCACACTTTCCGTGGTCTCCGGCGAGTCGCCCCACGAACACTCGGTCCAGACCCCGTCCACCTTCTGCGATCGGCCACGACGAGCGCGACAAGACTCAGCACGGTCCCGATCACCAGGCCAACCACGATCGGCCAGCCGATCAGCAGGGCAACTGCGGCCCGGCCAAGCGGCGACCGGCTGGTCATCTTTACTGATTCCCGCTCGGGTGGACACCACGCTCACGACCGACGTCACCGGCCGCGTCGTGCTGGAGCGGGTGCCTACCGGATCGCTCACCGTGACCGCCCGCGACCCTCGTGGACGGCGCGTGGATCAACCCCGCCGCGGCCGTCTCGGCAACCGCGGCGAGCCATTCCCTCACCGTGACGATGCGCGGCACCGCGGACGTGCTGGCTGGTGTGCCCCCGTGGACCATCACCGGCGTCCCGGCCGCCGGTGCGGCGTCGGCCCCGCTCCGACCGGCCGGTCACCCGGCGGTCGGCCAAGGACCTGGCCGTCCAGCAGGCAGGCTACGCGGTCGTCAGCAGCGCGGGCGAGAATGTGCCTCAGGTACGCAGCGCCACGGCCACGGCGGCGAAGGGCACCACCGACGTCGTGCTCGCCTACAAGATCGAGAGCCGGGAGTACCCGAACTCCGTGCTCACAGGCAGTCGCTACAACGACACCTGGAGCGTGGCCGTGCTCGGGCCCTCCGGGCAGGTCCTCTACACAACCCACCGCACGGTGCAATCGCAGGTGGACACGCCGCCGATCTGGAAGGTCGAACCGTTCCTCGGCGGCATCACCGACCAGACCCGGCAGGAACTGGACGTGTCGGCCCTGACGGCAAGCGCCGACGCCGCGCTGACCCTGGTGGTGACGGCCACGGACATCGGCGGCCCGGGCTTCGCCACCAAGGTGGACGCCTCGCTGGGCGCCCTCTCGCCCACCCTGTCGGTCAAGGCGATCCGCAAGGACACCGTGCCCCAGCCGGCGGCCGGCCGCTCGGACCGGTTCAGCATCCCGCGCCCGGGCGAGGCGAACACGTTCCAGCGTACGGTCGACATCGACTACAGCCACGCGGCCAATGTGGCCGGCACGCGGGTCCGCGTCGACCTGGTCAACGGCACCAACGGCACCCTGCAGACGGTGGTGAACGTGCCGATCACCGACCCGGTGGTCACCGCGGTCGATGCCGACACCCTGCGGGTACGAGTCACCTTCGGCGGCGGCACGCTGTCCGGCATCGCCGGCGTGCCACCGCCCACCGACATCATCCGGTACCGGGCGACCCTTACCGGCCTACGCACCGACGGCGTTACCAGCACCAGTTCACCGCTGTTGTCCGCCGACTTCCTCGCGCTTTGGCAGATGCCGGACGGCTTCGATCGCTACAGCACGCGGGACGCGGGCGGCGACGGCTGGGCCTCGCGGGCTACCTGGAACTGGCTCTCCGGCAACCGCGCGCTGGTCACCCGGATCAACGACATCTCGGGCGAGCACGGCCGCGAGCTCGGTCACGCGACGCACCTCACGGGCCGCGACATCGATCTCTACCACGTCTACAACTTTCCGAACAACCCGCAGTTCAACGGAACCGTCAACTTCTACCGCCTGGCGGGAGACACTCGCGCGGCGCTCGCCGGCAACGCGGAGTCCCTGGCCCGGGTGGCGGCATGGGCCACCCAGAGCAGAACGCGGTTCGACGCTCTGATCGCCAACGCCGACACCGAGCGGATCTACTACGCCATCGGACGCGCGATGCCCGGCAGCAACGGCGCCCCGGCACTTGCCCGGGGCTGGGCCCGGGCTCTACTGGAGAACGGGATCTACACCACCGCGGCCGGTCAGGTAGTGAATCTCGGCATCGGCGCCTGGGCCAACGCCGGGCACGCCACGATGCGCTACAACGAAGTCCATGACAACCACTTCCACCTGACGCTGGCCGCGTAAGACACGGCCCGTAGGGGTATCGGGAGCGCGAAGGAGACACAGGCGATCCGATCTTGGAGGAGCGCGATGCCGCTCGGGGCCCTGTTCACCACCGCTGCCCTGACAGTCGCAGCGGCCGGCGCCGTCACCGCGCCGGCCGCTGCGGTGTACTTCGTCGACAGCGTCAACGGCAATGACGCCCACAGCGGCACAGCCCCGGACCAGGCGTGGCAGTCCCTGGACCGGGCGAACACCGCGGCGCTCAACCCCGGCGACCAACTCCTGCTGGCCCGCGGCAGCCGCTTCGCGGACCCACTGGTGATAGCCGCCAGCGGCACCCCGAACGCGCCGATCCTCATCAGCGCGTACGGCGCCACCGGAAACACCCCCGTCATCGAGTCCACGGGCACCGACGACCACTGCGTGACCCTCGACGGGTCGTACTTGACGATGACCTATCTCGACATCCACAACTGTTCCGGGTCGGGTGGCGTGCTGATCCGGGGCAGCTCGGTGACGGTCAGCCGCAACCTGGTCAGCAACAACGAAACCGGCATCGAGGTGCACCAGGACTCGGCGGACGCCCGCGTGCTGGACAACGACCTGGTGAACAACAACCGGATGACCGTGAACGACCCGGGCGGGGACGACGACTACGGCGCATTCGGGATCCTGTTGCACGGGCTACGGACCGAGGTCGCCGGCAACCGGATCTCCGGCAGCGAGGCGTTCTCCCACGACTACGGCCGCGACGGCGGCGCGGTCGAGATCTTCGGCGGCCGGTACAACGTCATCCACCACAACCTCGCGGTCGACAACGTGGCCTTCGCCGAGTTGGGCGGCGCCGGCACGCACGGCAACAGCTATGCCTACAACGTCGTGCGCTCCGGCCTGGACATCGCGGCGGGCCTGGTCACGCGCGGGGCCAGGGACGCCTTCGGCCCGGTCACCGGCACCGTGTTCCGGCACAACACTGTCTACCTCACCGGCGCGCACAGCTACGGCCTGGCGTGTTACGGCGGTTGCGACGCCACGATCCTGGAGGCCCGCGACAACGTCCTGGTGGCGGGATACCGATCCGGGTTCACCGACGGCGTGTACGCCGGGGGCAACAACATCTACCACGGCAGCACATTCGAGGGGAACCCTGCGGCGGACGATGTCTGGGCCGACCCACTGTTCCGCAACGCGGCAGCGGGCGACCTGCATCCCACATCCGCCAGCCCGGTGATCGACACCGCCACCGACGCCAGCTACCCGACCGACCTCGACGGCGTCACCGTCCCCCTGGACGGCGACAACGACGGCCTCGCCGTGCCCGACCGTGGCGCCTACGAGTACCACTAGCGTCGTATCGCGGTGCCTTCTGGAGCGCGTGCCGGCGGATGCCGCGGACCAGCAAGTAGCCGACCATAGCCCATGGAGATGAGCCACAGGCCGAAGAACATCGCTCCCACGCTGTACCGTTCGAGAATTCGGTTTCGGCTACGTTGCTTGCTCGTACTCGTTGATCAACCCGTGGACCACCTTCCTTCGCCGTACCCGCAGCGCACCCAGATCAGCTACCTTCGCCGCAAGGCTGTCCCGATCAGGTGAGCGTTGCCCGCAGGCCTGATGCGGTCGATGCCCGTTGTAGTGCGCCAGGTATTCGCCCAGTACGGCGAGCAGTTGCCGCGTGTTGTACATCAGAATCCGGTCCAGACATTCCCGCCGGACCGTCCGCACCCAGCGCTCCGCGAACGCGTTCGCGCGGGGCGCCTGTGGCGGCGTCCGGAGCACCTCGATACCCTCGGCCTGGAACACGGTGTCGAACATGGCGGTGTACTTGGCATCCCGGTCCCGGATCAGGAACCGGAACCGTTGGGCCCGCTCCCCCAGGTCCAGCATCAGGTTGCGGGCCTGCTGCACCACCCAGTCACTGGTCGGGTTGGTCGTGGCCCCCAGCACGTGTACCCGGCGGGTCGCGATCTCCATGAGGAACAGCACGTAGATGCGGGTCAGGCCGATGGTGTCGACGTGCAGAAAGTCGCAGGCCAGGATGCCTTTGGCCTGCGCGGTGAGGAACGCCGTCTAGGTCGGTCCTGCCCGCCGCGGGGCCGGGCCCACACCAGCCCGGGTCAGAATCGCCCAGATCGTGCTGGCCGCGAGTCGGTAGCCCAGGCCAGCCAGCTCGCCCTGGATGCGCCGACATCCCCAGGTCGGGTTGTCCCGGGCGAGCCGCAGCACCAACTGACGTACCTCGGCCGTGACCGGTGGGCGACCCGGCCGCCGCCTCGGGTAGGTCCACCGCCGCGCGATCAGGTTGCGATGCCAGCGCAACAACGTGGCCGGGGTGACGAAGAACGCTGACCACCGCGCCTGCGGCAGCAGCCTCGACAGCCGGGCCGGCACCACCCGGTCGGCCGGTTCCAGATCCAGCCGGCGCACCTGCCGACGTAGCACCGCGACCTGGTGCCGTAGCACAACCACCTCGACCGCGTTGGTGTGCCCACCGCGGGCCAACAGGATGACCAACTGCAGTGTCTGACGAAGAATTAGGTAGCCGAACGACAAGATCATGACCGGCAGCATGCCGCCACTCATCGATCCCAACGACGGACAAAGTCGCACGTCAGCGCATGTGGCCGAGTTTCCGAACGGTACAGGCCTTCGCGCCCGAACGCCTCGGGCTCTAGTGAGGATCGTCCATGCAAGCCGTTACCGGGCCGCCGTAGATGATCATGTGCTCCCAGTTTGCTACCACCGTAAGGAGCAATCACAAAATGGCCCGTTACCGATGATCCGGTAACGAGCCATTTGACCTGCATATATAACTGGTGGGCGATACTGGGTTTGAACCAGTGACCTCTTCCGCGTCAAGGAACGGACTACAACGCTCTGTGAGGTTCCCCCGCTTTTGTGGAGTGGTGGCTAGCCAACGCTGGTTGGCGTCAGAGGGTT
>NZ_JBHSPR010000113.1:0-6301 GCF_042658085.1 Plantactinospora solaniradicis
CCTTCGGCAAACCCAGGTAGGCGCCCTCCGCACTGCCACTGTTAGCTCCGGTCATGGAAAGTGACACCGGGTGGTCGTGGATTCGGGAAGCATGATCGCGCCTTGTCCATGATCAATGGTCGTGTGACGTGACCGCGGTTGGTCGTCCCATCCATATGACGACTTGGCGCGCGTTCGAGTGACCTCATTCGATGCCTCGAAAACTCGCTTTGTCGTAACCCGCCTTCTTCTCGCATGGGTTTCGATTTCCAGCGTGTGCAGCGTTGACATATGTCGATGATCTTGCGTGGTGCCGGCGTTCTGTGCGCTCGCCGCGATCTTCCGGCGCGGCGGGTGGGGCCGCCTGTGGCCGGCAGGCAGACGCGGGGCCGTGGAGGCTACGACGTACACCAGGGCCGAGTAGGCACCCTCTCGACCGAGCTCTTCCCGACGGGATTTGTCGACCGGTTGTGCCTGCTCGGCCCGGCGCCCGCGCATGGGGACCGGCCGGCCGAACTCAGCGAGATCGGCCTGGCCCAGGTCGCGCTCTACCTGATGCGCGACCGGAAGGAGTCCACCTTCGAGGCGTACGGTCCAGGGTGCTCAGCCCTGCCCACTGAGCCGGCTCGGCGCCGTCAGCCGACCCGGCCTGCCCGCCGCAAGACACTTCAAGGGCCCCGGCCGTACCAACCCAGATCGACGCCGACCTTGAACCCGAAGTGCTCGGCGAACCATGCCGCGCTCGCGGCCGGGTCCTGCGCCGCGACCGCCAATCCGATCAGTGTGAACTGCATGTGCATCCCCCCACGAGGAATGGATTCGGGCCCGCAGCCCACGGCGTGCGGGCCCGTTTGACGCTTTCATGCTCCCTGCGGGTGCGGACCTCGATCAACGGCAAAGATCGCAAGCAGCGATAACCCGCCGGTTATGGCCAGCACGTGCTGCTTCCGGCCCTTCAATCTATTAGCGGGGGGTTATGCCATGTTGCGAGGACTGTCGTTGATCTTCGGTTGATCCGCGCGGAAGACTGTCGCCGACCAGCTAGCCTGGACCTGCGGAAGTGGAGTAACGAATGCGTGTTGTCGACGATGAGGTCGCGCTGGAAAGCGACGAAGGACCGCGACGTGAGCCGCGAGTAACGGGCGCCGACGTGATTATTGTGGGCGCCGGCCCGACCGGCCTCATGTTGGCCAATGAACTACGCCTGGCTGGAGTGCGACCACTGGTGTTGGAGCGGCAGCCGCAGCGCCGAGCCACCCCGAAGGCCGGTGGCCTTGGCGGTCAGATCCTCGAGCTGCTGCGCTACCGAGGCTTGCTGGAACGGTTCGAAGCAGCCTGCACCGGCCCTGTCCCGGCTCCCCGATTCCCGTTCGGCGGTGTGCATCTGGACTTCACCCAGCTGGCGGATCCACCGCTGCACGCCCTGCCGCTCCCGCAACCGCAGCTTGAGCGGCTGCTCGACGAACGCGCTGAGGAACTCGGTGTCGACATCCGCCGCGGACACGAGGCGATCGGGGTGAGCCAGGACGATGCCGCGGTGACCGTGGACGTGCGGGGCCCGGACGGGCCGTACCAGGTGATCGCCGGCTACCTCGTGGGTTGCGACGGCGCGCGCAGCCGGGTCCGTGACTGGGCAGGCATCCCATTCCCGGGCACCACCTATCCCGAGGTCAACCGGCTGGCCCAGGTCACCCTGCCCGACGCGGTGACCGTACTCGACAACGGCGACCTCGATGTCCCCGGCTTCGGCACGATCCGCGCGGGTTTCACCCGGACCGAGCATGGCCTCTTCGGCGTCGGCTCGTCACCCGCCTCCAGGGCGGTCTCGCTCTACACCATCGAAGACGAGAGCACCGAATACGACGACGACATCCCGATGACCCTGTCCGAACTCCAGGACAGCATCCGCCGGGTGCTCGGCGTGAACCTGCCCATGGGAGAACCGATCCGGCTGTCGCGGTTCACCTTCAAGGCCCGGCAGGCCGAGCGGTACCGTGACGGCCGGATCCTGCTGGCCGGTGATGCGGCGCATCTGTTCCCCGCCACCGGTGTGGCACTCAACGCCGGCATGCTCGACGTGGTCAACCTGGCCTGGAAGCTGGCCGCCGACATCCACGGCCGCGCGCCGGCCGGCCTGCTGGACACCTACCAGAGCGAACGCCACCTCGCCGGCACCCGCACCATGCTGCACACCCGAGCCCAGGTGGCGCTGCGGCGCGGGCACGACCCGGCCGCCGAAGCGCTCCGGGAGGTCTTCCAGGAACTGCTCGCCGACGAGCAGCCGTTGCGCCGTATGGGAGCGCTGGTCGCCGGCACTGACATCCGCTACCCGATGCCCGGCTCCGACCACCATGCGTTGGTCGGCACCTTCACCCCCAACCTCACCCTGCACACCGGCCAGGGCATCACCAGCGTCGCGGAACTCATGCACACCGCGCGGCCGATCCTCCTCGACCTCGCCGACCGCCCGGACCTCCGCCAGACCGCCCAGGACTGGCAGCATCGCGTCGACATCCACATCGCCAAAACCGATCAGCGACCAGCCGACGCCCTGCTGATCCGCCCGGACGGTCACATCGCCTGGGCCGCAACCAGCGATGAATCCACCGACACCGCCGCGCCCGCACTGCGAGAAGCACTCACCGACTGGTTCGGCACACCCTGAAACCGCGACGAGATCACCCGGGCTTTCCACCATCCGCACATCTCAAGCAACGTGTCGAGGCGGCGGCCAATCAAGAGGGATTGTCGACCAACGGCTGGTTGGTCCGTGTGGTCAGCGCGGCGTTCGTCGGTGACCGGCGGGTACAACGCGGGGCAAGGGCGGGCACTGTACCGGCTGGGTCGGCTGAGCCGCCCACCAACAATTCCGCACCCGACAACACGTACGCGACAAGGGGGATCGTCGTGCCTGCAATCGCCACGCCAGAGTCGATCACGGCCACGTTGACCGCCCCCAGGCGCCCAGGTGCGCGTCGTCGCAAGCGATCGGTCGGACAGGTGCTGGTCGAATCCATCAACAGCGCGAACAAGTCGGACGTGAAGGTGGCCGAGAACACCAAGGTCGACTTCTCCGTCGGCGAACTGTCGATCAAGACGACCAAGTCCAGCTCGACCACCTCGCCGTGCTGCGGGGACGCCTCGCGGCCGGTGGGGTCGCGATCGGGTGCATCGCCGGGACCGCCGACATCGAAGGGGGCGCGGCCGGGATGCGGATCGGCGAGGTCAAGGGCGTCGTCAGGTACGAGGGCACGACCGGATCGGCGACGCCTTGTCTGACATCGCTCTCAGTGGCGCCAGCGGCAGCTTCGACATCGACCGTGCCGAGGGCAGTGTCGTCGCCAAGGCGGGCAACTGTCCTATCCGGATCGGTCGGATGACGCGCGGCCAGGCGAAGCTGATGAAGCCTACGGGGGCATCAAGGTCGGCCGGGTAAGGCTGATGCGCTCGGGCGTTGCTCCCACGGGGTGTCGTTGTCGAGGTCGGTGCAGGTCCGTTCGTGGGATAGCAGCGGCCGGAGCGTGACCAGGAGGATCTCGCCGCCGGATGTCCACTGGGTGGTGTGGTCGCCTCCGCTGGAGCCAGCCTGCACCAACAACCGCCGAACCATTAGATCCGAATATCTGGTTACTGGGCATCACATAGGCCGCGCATATTTCTCGGTTTGCCGCAGCGCTCGGATCGATCCTGCGGGAGATCGCGAACCTCTCGCAGGATCCGGGTAATTCTTCCTCTGGAGGCCCAACGACGAACAAGGCGGTCCCAGGCCATTCCCTGCAGGGAATTGTCGGTCGCCCTCGCCACATGGAGGATCGGGTCGAAGCGATCAACCCGGCAAGGAGAATTCGTGATCGAGATCAGCCCGCAGGACCTGGCCGACCGTTATATGGCCCAGTGGACGGAGCCGGACGCCGCCGAACGTCGCGCGGCCATCGAGCGGCTCTGGGCCGAGGACGGTACCCACATCCTCCAGCCGCCCGTGGAGATCCGCGAGATCGCTGCGAAACTCGGCTTCGACCACACGACCCTCGAGGCCCAGGGGTACGACGCCATCGAAATCCGCGTGGCACGGAGCTACGAGCGGTTCGTCGAGAAAGGGGGGTTCACATTCCGGTCGCGTGCCGATGCCGTACGCCTCCACGGCGTCGTCAAGTTCGGCTGGGAGACGGTGTCCGTCGAGACCGGCGATGTGGCGGGTGGAGGCCTGGAGATCCTCGTGCTCGACGACGACAGCCGGATCAAGGCCGACTACATGTTCCCGGGGGCCTGACCCGGCGTCGCGGTGGACATCGGCCCGGCGGCCGCCTGGAGAGCCTCGGCCGTCGCCGGGTCGACCGGCAGGAACGCCTCCAGCTTCAGCTCGGCGAGCGTCACGTCGACGGCGGTGGCGAACGTCGTCACGGTCGTCATCAGGTGCAGCTCACCGCGCGAGGACAGCAGGTGGAGCGGCACTGCGAAACCGAGCTGCCCGGCGGACGGCTCCAGGTCGGGGACGTACCCCGCGAGTTCCTCGCGTAGCTCCTCCAGGTGACCGAGGCGGGTCAGGATGTGGCGTGCCCACTCGGCCAGGTTGCGGATGCGTGGCGCGATGCCATCGGGGTGCAGCGCGAGGCGGTAGACGTTCTTACCCGCGCCGACCAGTTCGGGGGCGCCACCCTCTGTGATCAGGCCGAACGCGTCGTTCGCGGCGATCAGGTCGCCGTTTCGGTCCACGACCAGCGCCGGGTACGGCAGGTACCCGCGGAGGATGTGGTCGATCGCCGTGCGCACCGGGGCCAGCGCCGGGTCGTCGAGTGAGCTCTCCGGGTAGGCGGGCGCGTATCCGGCGGCCAGCAGCAGCTCGTTGCGCTCCCGCAGCGGCAGTTCAAGCGACTCGGCCAGGCGTACGACCATGTTCCGGCCGGGGATGGACCTGCCGGACTCGATGAAGCTGAGGTGCCGCTGGGTGGTACCCGCCCGCAGCGCCAGGTCGAGCTGGCTGAGATGACGGCGGGTACGGCGTTCGCGTAGCGCCCGAGAGAAGTCCACGGCCCTGTTGTAACGCGACGGAGGGTTCCCTGCCATTCCTTCCAGGGAATTGTCACAGCACACGTCGGTCGTGAGCATCGTCGGCATGGACATCGGTGTACTGCTTCCGACCGGAACCGCCCAATGGGGCACGGACGGCGACCCTCGAGAGCTGGTCGCCTTCGGTCGCACGGCCGAACGCTCGGGCTTCTCCTCGCTCTTTGTCAACGACTCCCTGATCAGCCCGCGCGTCGAGGCGCTGACAATGCTGGCCGCACTCGCCCCGGCGACCAAGACCGTGACCCTGGGGACGGGCGCGCTGCTGCCCTTCCTACGCCGGCCGATTCAGGCGGCGCAGTCCCTGGCCTCGATCGACCTGCTGTCCGGCGGTCGGCTCACCGTTACGGTGGGCGCGGGCTTTCCTGGCCGTTTCGGACGGCCGTTCTACACGCTGTCCGAGGTGCCATGGGAACGGCGATTCGCCCGGCTGGACGAGACGGTCGCGCTGTGGCGGGCCCTGTGGGACGGCGCCGACTCCTTCCACGGCGAGTTTCTCCGGTTCACCGACATCCCGCCCGCGACCAGACCGTTCCGCGCTGGCGGCCCGCCCATCTGGCTCGCCGGCGCGACCCCCGCCGCGCGCGCCCGCACCGGCCGCATGTACGACGGATGGCTGCCCTACCCGCCCGACCCGGCCGACTACGCGTACGGCCTGGTGGACGTCCGGAGGGCGGCGGCCGACGCCGGTCGCACGGCCGAGGACATCACCCCCGCACTGTTCGTCTCCGTACGGGTCGACGAGGGGGTCGAGACCGGCCGCCAGGCGCTCGACGCCTACGTGCGGGCCAGCTACGGCATGCCGCTGGAGGAGCTGGAGAAGATCCAGGCGGTCGTCACCGGCTCCGCCGAGCAGGTTCATGAGGGACTGGCCCGGTACGTCGCCGCCGGCGCGCGCCACATCGTCATCCGCCTGGGCGCTCTGGACCTGCACTCCCAGCGCGACCAGCTTGAGCGGATCGCCGCCCTGATCCCCGCCGTACGGGCATCAGCGGATCACGCCTCCGCCTCGGGCGGGTCCTGAGCGTCGCAGAGCCTTCCCGGGGTTCCGGTCAGCGCCTCGAAGCACGGCCCGAGCAGCCGCATGATCTGCTCCGGCGACGCGTCACGGAAGCGGGCCGAGCCCGATGAGGTTCCGCCCAGTGGAGACGCCGCACAGGATGGTCAGGATCAGGGCGGCCGATAAATTCGGTGTCAGTTTCCATGACCGGAGCTAACAGTGGCAGTGCGGAGGGCGCCTACCTGGGTTTGCCGAAGG
>NZ_JBHSPR010000114.1:0-3217 GCF_042658085.1 Plantactinospora solaniradicis
GCCTATCTACACGCCGTACGAGCCGACAACTTGACGATCACTGTGAATCACCCGGGTTAGCGCGGCGGGCAGGCCGTAGTCAGGGCGGGCGAGGCCGGTGCCTATCGCGGTCGTGGCGGCGGTGTGGATGGCGGCGGCTTCGGCGACGTCGGTCGTGGTCGTGGCGGTGGTGGTCAGCCGGTACAGCAACGCGGATTCCAGCGTCTGTGCGTCCTGGTCTAGTCTGGCGCGGGCTGCGGCCTGTGGGGCGTGGGTGATCAGTAGCCAGGCGGCGGCGAGGTCGCTGCTACTGCCGTCGGCGAGCGCGCCGATACGTCCGGTTCCGCCGGTGTCGCCCAGGGTGGTGGCAGCCATGGCGTTGAGGGCGATCGACCAGGTGTCAGTTCCCAGTCGGGCGCGCCCGGTGTGCAGGGTCTGACGCAGCCAGCGGCGGAGTTCGGGGTCGTGATTGGCGACGGCTCCGGCGCCGAGCGCGAGTCCCAGCAGCTCGGTGGGTCGGAAGAAGAACGATGCCCGGTCGCCAGGTAGGGGGTCACGCTCGCCCATCCGGCGGGCGGCGGCGCTCCATGACGTGATCGTCTGATGATCGGGATCGTCCTGGCTGGCCAGCACGTAGCCGTGGGCGGCCAGGACCGGTGCCTCATCGAGCCGGCCGGTGTCGGTGACCACCGCTGCGGCATCCGGGTGCCAGTTAAGGCTCGGGCCGTAGTGGTGGGTCAGCCACCGCGCAAACCCGGTGGCCGGTGACGGCCAGCCGGCGTCGCGGCGGACTTGGGCGGCCAGCCGGTCGAGTTCGGCGGCCAGCGTGGTGGCGATGGCGGGGTGCATCACAGGAACCAGCGGCTGTGCCGCAGTCGGGTGTTGAGCAGTGCAGGCGACCAGTACGGTACGGCGCGTAGGCGGGCGAGCAGGTCGGCCATGAGTTCGGAGTAGTGGATGGTCACCGGCCGGGACGTGGGCATGGTGGAGCGCCAGGACAGGGAGGTGAACTTGAGCGCCTGTTCGGCCAGGTAGTCCAGGTCGCGGAAGGTCGACGCCCGGTGCAGGCGCAGGTGCAGCTGGCGGGGCAGGGGCGCGCCGGCGAGTTTGATCAGGCTCGGGCCGGTGATGGCCAGCAGCCGCTGGGTGTCGCTGATCTGCATGATCGTGCCGCGTTCGGGCGCCAGCGCGCCCTTGATCCGGCCGCGGTAGTCATTGCGGCCAGGCTGGTGGGGGTCGAGCATGGTGAACGGCTGCCTGTCGCCGACGGTGAGGAACGCGAACTCGACGTTCTGCTCGGAGCCAACGGTGGCCACGCAGTCGCCGATGAGCCGGTCGAGGTGGTGGTCGCGCATGGGCAGGCTGGTGTGGCACACGATGCGCACGGTGTCGCCGGGCCGCCACCCGTTGCGGGCCTTGATGTCGGCCAGAACGTCTTGTACCGAGGTGCGCAGCAGCAGCGGGTACTCCTGCGGGGTGCACTCGCGGGACAGGTTGGCCAGCAGGTAGTTGCCGTCGCCGCGAAACACGGTGGTGATCCCCATGCACCGCTTGCGGTCCTGGTAGCGGCTGGGGACCAGTTCGGCGATGCCGAGACCGACCACGATCTCGTCGGCGATCGGCAGGTGGTGGTTGACCGTCCAGGGCACCCCGTTGAGCTTGGCGTACAACGCGACCGACGCGTTCTGCAGCGCGAACGCCAGGGCCGCCGGCCGCTGCCGCATCGTCGAAAGCTTCATCTCCTGGCTGGGAATGCCGGCCATCAACAGCAGCGCCTTGGCGTGCAGGTACGGGTTGACCGGGGCGGGCAGGTCGGCATGCTCGTCGAGGATGACCACGATCGCGGCATCGGGCTGCTGGTCGCCGGAAAGCGCCGTCTCGATGGCCCGCCGGTAGGCGTCGTGCGGCTGGCCGCTGATCTGCACCTTCTGCAGGGTGAATGCCGGGTTGGACAGCCGGAATGTGGCGGCAAACCCGCTCTGGTACGCGGTGCTGGGCACCCCGTCACGTAAGGCCCGCACGAACGCCTCGGTCACGCCCTGGGCGGTGTGCGGCGCGACCACCACGATCCGGGGCGAGTGGGTCGCGAAGCTGTCCCGGCTAAACGGCCCGTAGGTGGTGAGCCCTCGCCAGGCGATGGTGTTCTGCTTGGTGCGGGCCGGGTCGAAGCAGTACGACACCCCCGGAGCCCGGTACACGCTGCGGTGCGTGCCGCTGTTGCCGACCGTCAGCTGCTCGCGGACCCGGCCGCGCAGGTCGACGCCGAGGGCGATCGGGGGCAGGCCGCCGAGGAACCGCCCCATGTCGGTGAGCATCGCGGCGACGCCCGGACCGCCCAGCAGCTGGCCGTCTAGGGCCGCACGGTGGCTCTCGAACGCGCTGTACCGGTCACCGAGCAACTGCCGCAGGCAGCTGGCGAACGCCTCCTTCGAGCCCTCGACCGCGACCTCGGCCGCCGAAATCCGACTGATCTGGTCGAATGACTCCGACAGCACCACCTCGCCGCCGACGAGACGGTCAATTCGCCCGACCAGCCGCCGCTGACCAGGCGCCGGCGCGCGGCGCACTACATCCAGCCCGGTCAGGCTCACCCCGGCCGCCGCCAGCTCGGCGAGTTTAGCGGTGATGTCGTAGCGGGTGGACAACGTCACGAACAGGCCGATGAACGCCTCCTCGACCGGCATGACGACCCGGGCCTCCAGGCTGTACCGCGGCCGGATCAGAAACCCGCTCATGACCTCTGGGGCGTGGCCAAGCCGGCGCATGATTTCGGCCACGAACTCCCGCCGCCGGCCCAGGAACTGAAACGGCCGCCGTCGGAACGCCCGGTACCCGGGTACCGCCCCGGGCAGCGCCTGATTGACCACGTACGCGACCAGGCCCAGATTCTCCGACACCGCGAGCTTGGACTCCACCATCCCGTCCGGGACCACGGCCCCCTGGACCCGCGGCACCCCGTACAGGACGCCACCGGCCGGCCAGAGCGACCACGCCTCACCCGCGGCGAGCCGGGCCGGCGCCACCTCGCTCGGGTCCGCAAGATCCCGCTGGTACGCCGAGAACGCGCTCGGGTTGACCTCCACCTGGAACCCGTTGAGCGCAAGCCGCCGCTGATCCGCCACTGTTACACCACCACATCGGCAACGATCCGCGAGCCGTCCTTGGCGCCGCGGACCACCTAGTGCCTCGTCTTTGAAGGTTGATCGTGTAATCCGCCGGTTCTGGGCATGTCTCGGGC
>NZ_JBHSPR010000115.1:0-9426 GCF_042658085.1 Plantactinospora solaniradicis
GCGACCCATCTCTCCCGGGTGGAACGCCACGCCGTCCATAGAAGCGTCCACAGACCCGATGTGACCTTCGCCGTAGCCGCGCACTACCGGCCCTGCGGGGCTGGTCCCCATTGCGTTGGCTTTGGTCAGTATGGAACCAGCTAGTGCGGTGACCACCAACGTTCGCCGGGTTGGTCAGGCGGCTTTGTGGTCGGGCGGCCCCGGCGGTGTTGGCGTTCACTGCGGATGGGGCGCGTTCGCGGCGTTGGGCGGCGAGGACGTCCGGGTGCCGGGCGTTGGCGATGCGCCTGCGCAGGTAGGCGTGCAGGTGCCGGGTCAGAGCGGCGTGGTGGGGGTGGTCGGAGCCGGCGACGACGAACGTGCGTACCGGGCCGACCTGGGCTCGATCGGGTTGGCCCAGGACGCGTGGGTCGGGGTGAAGCACAACTCGACCTTGTTCCTCGCCGCCCGTTGCCGGATCTTGAACCCTTGTGCGGGGAGAGGTTGTCCAGGATGACGTAGACCCCTAACCTTCCAATCCGTAGCGTTCGAGGCGGCGGCGGGCCTCCTCGGCTCCGGGGTCGCCCACATCCTCATAGATCCGCACGGCCTGGCGCCAGGCGGCAGAGGCAGCGGTCCGGTCGCCCATTCCTTCCCGGGTGTCCCCGAGCCGGATGAGGGTTTCCGCCTCGTGATATTGGTCGGCGGAATCGCGAAAGAGTTGGATCGCCTGCTCGTAGCAGTTGGCCGCGCGTTCGCGTTCGCCGAGGCGGTCGTAGGCGAAGCCGAGGCTGTCGAGCGTTGCGGCCTGGCCGTTGCGGTCGTCGCTCCGTCGTTGCTGGGCGAGTGCTTCGGTGCAGCTCTCGATGGCCTGGACATAGTCGCCGGTGGTGGCCAGCAGCCAACCGATCGCGTTGAGCGTCCGGGCCTCCCCCGAGCGGTTACCGGCCAGCCGGTAGAGCCGCAGCGCCTCGCGACCGTGTGCGAGCGCCTCGTCGAGCCGGCCGTCCAGGTAGCAGAGTTCGCAGTAGTTGTGCAGTGTCTGGGCCTGGCCAGTCGGATCGCCGAGGCGTTCGTGTAGCTCGAGTGCGCGTTCCAGTCGGTGCTCGGCGGCGTCGTGGTCACCGAGTCGGGTCAGCGCGCGGGAGAGCAGCCGGTTGGCGGCGGCCTGGCCGGCGAGGTCGTCGATCTTCTCCGCGGCGGCCAGCGCGACCCGTTGGGTGGCCAACTGGTCCCGCCACAGGCCGCGCGGTGCCAGGAAGGTGTTCAACGCCCAGGCGATCTGCCAGGCGTACGCTTCGAAACCGTTCTCGGCGGCCTGCCGGACCACCCGAATCAGCACCCGGTGCTCCGCCGTGAACCAGGCGAGCGCGCCGTCGTGATCGGTCACCGGACGCCTGGCGGGTAGGGGCAGCGGTGGCACCGGCTCGATCGGGGGCCATTGCGGCTGGAGCAGCAGGGCCGCCGGATAGGCGGCGTGCAGGTAGTGGTCGTACAGGCGCCCTCGGGCGGCCGCGCGTTCATCGGCGCGCTCCGACGACTCCACGCACTCGGCCGCATAGACGCGCAAAAGATCGTGGAAGGCGTACCGGCCGGGCGTGTGCTCGGCCAGCAGATGGAGCCGGGTCAGCTCCCGCAGTCGCGGCGTCACGGCCGCAGTCGACACCCCGGCGAGCGCCGCGGCCGCGGCGGCTGTCAGGTCCGGGCCCGGATGGAGCCCCAGCAGGGTGAACAGCCGGGCCGCATCCTGCCCCAGGGCCAGGTACGACCAGGAGAAGACGCGCCGGACGTCGCCGTCGGCCAACGCGTCCAACCTCGCCTCGGCTGAGTGCAGTTCGGCGGCGATGGCGCCGAGCGAAAACGTGGGATGGGTGGCGACGCGTGCCGCCACTATCGACAATGCCAGCGGGAGCCGACCAGCGGCCTCGACGATGTCGGCCACCGCGGCCGGCTCGGAGGCGAGGCGGCTGGTGCCGAGCCGGCTGGCGAGCAGGCTCATCGACTCCTCGGCAGTGAGCACGCCCAGCGTCAACGGCGCGGCGCACTCGGCTGCGACCAGGCCGTCGAGCCGATCGCGACTGGTGACCACGACCATGCAGCCGCCGGCACCGGGCAGCAGGGTGCGAACCTGGGCGGAGTCGCGAGCGTTGTCGAGCACCACGAGCATCCGACGGGCGGCCAGCAAGCTGCGGTAGAGCCCCGTCCGGGCCTCCATGTCGGAGGGTATCCGGGCGTGGGATACGCCGAGCGTTTCGAGGAAGCCGGACAGGGCGTCGGCCGGGGACACCACGCCGGCTTCGTCGTACCCGCGAAGGTTCACATAGAGCTGGCCGTCGGGGAAGCGGTCGGCCGCCCGGTGCGCCCAGTGCAGCGCCAGGGCGGTCTTGCCGACTCCGGCCATGCCGGACACCGCAGAGATGACCACGGTCGTCGGCTCCTGCGCCCCGCCGTCCAGGAGCGCGTCGAGACTGGCCAGTTCGACTCGGCGACCGACGAACTCCGGCACCGCACGCGGCAGCTGCTCGGGGCGCTGGACGAGTGGCCCCGACGCCGTGCCCGGCGCCGGTCCGTCCGGCGCCGGTGGCGAGTGCGCTGCTAGTCCCGGACGGTGATGCAGGATGTCGTCGTACAACCTGGTGAGTTCCGGCGCGGGATCGAGGCCGGTCTCCTCCGCCAGCACCTGCCGGGCCTGCCGGAAGGCATCCAGTGCGCCGGCCACGTCTCCGATGCGGTACAGGCCCACCATCAGCTGCCCCCACGCCCGCTGCCGTAGCGGGTGCCGGTCGAGAAGGGCACGCAGCCGGCGCACCACGTCGGCCGGCGCGCCGAGCGCCAGCAGCGCCTCGGCGTAGTCCTCCTCGGCGAGCAGCCGGCGCTCCTCCAACTGCGCCACCCGCCGGGCCAGCGCCGGACGCAGCGGCAGGTCGGCCAGCGAGTCCCCACGCCACAGGCTCAGCGCAACGGAGAGTTCGGCCTCGGCCCGGTCCGCAGCGCAAGCGGCGAGAGCGTCGCGGCCCCGCGCCGCCGCGGCGTCGAACAGGTCCAGATCACGCTCGCCCGGCCCCACCCGGAGCAGGTAGCCGCCGGCCGCCGAGATTATCCCCTCCCAGGGCGTTCCGCCGCCCAGCGACTGCCGCAGCCCGCGTATGTAGGTGCGCAGGTTCGCCGCGGCCGACGCCGGCTGTTCGTCGCCCCACAGCATGGCGGCCAACTCGTTGGTGCCGACGACCTCGTTCGGGCGCAGCAGCAGGGTGGCCAACAGGAGACGTTGCTTCACCGAGCCGAGCGGAACTGGCTGGCTTTCGCGGTACACGTGGAGCGGGCCGAGGATATCGAAACGCACAGGCACCTCACAGTTGAGCGCTGCTACCCATCACCAGGTACACCGCACCCGGACGGCGGGGGCGGGTGGGTGAGCTATACGCCACTTGTGCGGCGAATGTACGGGGCTCACCGTACGGTTTTGCCGTCCACACTCCCCCCATCGGAGAGCACCCCCATGCCCTGAATGCGCGACCACCTACGGGGCCCAGGCGGGACTGTTTACCCACACCCGCGCGGCCATCCCCGCCTCGTCCTGCCGGTCTCCGGCTGCGTGACCAGGCCCCGACCGGCCGGCGTGCTTGGCTCGTCCGTTGCCATCGTTCCGACAGCCTGACTCCGAAAGGGTCGAGCTCACCATCATGATCAGCGGTTCGCGGAGGACGAGACGTCCGACGGCTCGAATCTGACCCTTCCGAACTCGCCCTACCTGGAGGAACTTTTCCATGCACAAATCCATTGTGGCTGCCGCGCGGACGCTGACCGCTGTCGCGACCGGTCTCGCCGTGACCGGGGTCGTCGTGCCCGCCGGGCCGGCGACCGCGGCGCTCAGTGACGTCCCTTCGGACTGCAGGGTCTCCACCGCGGCGTACCGCTCCGACGGACAGCGTCTCACCTACGTGTACTTCGGCGGCGAGACCAGCACCAACGCCTACGCCAACGACATTCTGAGCTGGGTGCCGTCGGCGCATCAACAGATCGGCGCCTCCGGTGACGACGCCACCTTCCGCAGCACCGAATACGCCGCCCATCCGACCGACGGTCGGCTCTACAAGTTGAGCCGTCAGGGCGAGTTGATCGACGGCAACTGGCATGTGACGTCGTGGAGCTCCAGCCACTTCGCGATTGGGTTTGCCAATACCCGCATCCTCGCGTCGGCATCGCCGTACCTCTACCGGGTGGCGGGCAGTTCGCTTTACCGCTACACGGAAACCTACGTGGACGGCGTTTTCACGCTCTCGCCGCCGGTACAGTTGGCCAGCACCGGCTGGGACGCGGTCAACACACTGACCTACGAGCGCAGTGGCGGGACGGGCAGCGCCGCCGTGGACGTGCTGATCGGTACCAAGACCAACGGAGAGCTCAAGGAGTGGCGCATCAACCGGGCCACCCCGACAACGATCACCTCGAAGGTGCTGCGGACGAGCGGCTGGGCACCCTTCACCAGCCTCAGCACGGGCTACTGTGACACCCACCCCAACGGCCGGCCGCTGCTCGGGATCACCGCCGCTGGCAAGGCCTCCGTGCACTTCGACGCCAACAAGACGGACGGAGTCGGCACGGACATCAAGGGCGGCTCCCTCGGCTCGCTTGGCTGGACCGCGAAGGCCTACGGTCAGTAGCGGGAAGACCTCCGTGAGTCCGTCCGAGACCAGCCGTACTCGGACGGACTCGTCCGGAGCTTGCTGCCGACGATCCCTGACCTGGGGCCGTCGGCACGGCGCCGTCGTGAGTTCCAGTGAAACGCCGTCCCACACATTCAGTCCGCGTCGACGCCTCAGGGATCGGCGTCTGCTCGGGTACTCGAGCACCGCGAACCTGGGGCCGATACTCCTCGGGGCCGGTGCAGAAGCCGTGAGCCGGGTCGCCAGCGTCTTGGCGAGGGTGTCGACCCGGATCGGCGCGGCGGCCGCGGTCCTCACCGCTCGCACGGCTGGGGTGTGCTCGACGCGCACCCCGCGCTGAGCCCTTGCGGGTCCGATCATGGCAGTGCAGATGCCGGCGAACACGTCGGTCGCCGCGGGTATCAGCACCAGACCGGTATGGCGGTCGCGGACGGAGATGGTCACCGTGTCCACCTCCTCGCGGGGTGAGCCGGGCCGAGGGCCCAGAAGAACGCAGGACGGGTCGTTGAAGCTGGTGGTGCAGGCGCTGCCGCAGCGGGTGTTGTCGGTTGGAGCACGCCGGGGCCGACGTCCCGGAGGCCTGGTGCGGGGGTCGGTGGTCGTCGTGGATGACCGTCTCCTGGGTGTCCCGATCGGGCCCTGGACACCCAGGAGCGGATGTCATCCGTTGGCGACGGTCGAGACTCCGAGGATGCGGAAGGCCGCGACGCGGACGTTGCGGAGGCTGCCTTCGGCACGGACCGAGACCTCGGTACCGGGTTCGGGCGCGTCGAGGATCCGGCCGTCCCCCTCCCAGAAGGCAACGTGACCGACGGCTTCGCTGGTCGTCTTGTAGAAGATCAGGTCACCGACCTTCAGGTCCGGGTAGTCGACCGGCTTGGCATAGAACTTGCCCGGGGACTGGTGGTCCTTGGCCCAGTTCCACATGTCGACCGCCCGGCGGACCGGCCAGCCGGGAAAGTTGCCGATCGGGTTGTAGGAGGCGTAGACCAGACCCGAGCAGTCATAGCCTGGGCCTTCACCCCCCAGAACATAGGGGGCGCCGAGCTTCGCCATGGCGTTCTTGTGACCGATCATCGTCCAGTTGAAGATCTCCCTCTCCTCGAAGCAGAAGGTTCCCTGGTCGGTCGTACCGTTCTGGACCCTTACCCTGAGGTGGTTGATGTTGGGGATGTTGTCGGGGTTCCAGTCGGACCTGAGGCCGACCTCGTGATGACCGTTGCCGCCTCGGAGGACGAAGAAGGGGTCGCCACTGGGGAAGATGAACGGTGCCGCGTCGTGGTCGGCGTCGTGGGCCTGGATCCGTAGCACCGGAGAGATGTTGCTCGCCGTGCCGGTGTCCTCGACACGCCAGCGGACGGTCACCTTGTCACCGGCCTTCCAGTCAACCTGGATGAAGGCCTCGGCACCCGCGCAGGAGACGGTGAGCGTGCCACTCGGGTTGCTCAGACCGTCGGCAGACGCCGAGGGTGCCGCCACGAAGACGGCGCCGGTGACCGCGACGGCGAAGGACATCATTAACGTCGTGATTCTGGTTTTCATTGGTTTCCCTTCCATGGCAAAGGTTCCTTTCAGGGTGGGATCAAGGTCACGCGTTGCCGCACGTCCACGGCTGCCAGCCGCGGGCCCGGTACAGGTCATAGGCGGCGTGAATGTTGTCCGCCGAACTCAGCGCGTTGTCGACCTTCACTGCCAAGGTTGCTCCCGGCAGATACTCCTGCAGCGTTCCGCCGGTGTTGAACTGGAACACCCCGACGTCCTTGGTTCCGTTGGTGTTCAGACCGACCGCGATGGGGTTGAGCCCTGACTCGCACCGGGCGACCCTGACCGCCTTGTTCGCGATCGAGTCCGGGAAGACGGCGCGGATCTGGCTCTCCACCGTCGAGTCGCAGGCTACGCCCAGCCCCTGGTCCGGGTTGGCGAGTTTCGAACGGGTCACCGACCCGACTTCCCCGGTCATTGTCATCCGATTGCGTCCCTGAAACGCGAAGACCCGCATCCGGGTCGCCGCACCGAACGCGCCGTCGACACTGAGCTGATTGCCGCAGTTGAGGCCCAACTCGTTGAGCCGCCGCTGCAACCGCTCGACGCAGCTTCCCGATTCGCTGTATTCGAGGTCCACGTCGCACAATGTCGCCGCGCTCGTCTCTAAAACGGCCGAGACGGACGACATCGGCCATAGCGCGCTCGACACGAGCAACACGAGTGCCGCGCACATCGCGGTCGTCACTCTTGGTCGAGACCGGCTATCTGCCGGCTGCGGCGATCGCCGCACAAACGCCGCACTCATCACGCCCCCTATCGCTCCGACAGCACTCGCCCGGTTTCTCCTGGCGGCTGGCGAAACGTAGCCATCGTCAGTGGCGGTGCGCTGTCCGTACTCCGCCCGTACCGCCGGGTACGCCGCCCGTACTGGACACCCGCCCACCCGAGACGGCGGAGTCATCCGCCGGCGTCACCTGTCGACCGGCGCAGATTGGCCAAGGCATCGCCGCGTACGACGGCGGCTACGACTGTGGGCTGGGACGATCTGCGCGGCCGCCGGGGAGCAGACGTCGTGCCGCACGGCGGCGGGAGCGATGCTGGCGCTCGTCCGTGACCGCGGGTACCGGGAGACCTCGCCGGTCCCGGTCGACCATCACGATCGCTTCAGTGCGCCGGGCAGCTCGAGCCCTTTCGGCCGAACTCCTGCCGGACGCACACCTCAGGGCGGCTCCCCACCCCAGCCACCACCTCCCGCAGGACGAGCGTCAGGAGCAGGACGAACGTCAGGAGACAGCCTGCGGAGAACCGCCGCGAACCAGCGGATTACGCGATCAACCTTCACAAGACAAGACACTAGGATCGTCTGGTGCCCCGAAGATCGCAGCTCAACGGTCTGGTCGCTCGGTGTAGGTACGAGTGACGGCGACAAGCTTCGGCGGACTGCTTCGAGCTTATCGCCGCCGAACCGGGATGACGCAACGGCAACTCGCCGGCCGGGCGGGCGTGAGCGCGGGCGCGATCCGCGATCTGGAGCAGGGCAGGACGAGAAGCCCGAAACCGCACTCGGTCCGGGCCATCGCCACCGCGCTCGGGCTGAGCGGGCGCGACGTCGAGCAACTTCATGCCGCCGCCGAGGCCCATCGTGCACAACGCACCGAAGCCGGTCCGGTCCGTGGCGGCCCGCTGCGCATCCGTGTGCTCGGTCCGATCGAGGTTTGGCACGGCGACGTCCAGGCATCCCTCGGCTCCGACATACAACGCACGCTGCTCGCGCGGCTCGCGCTCGGCGTCGGCGCAGCCGTCGGCCAGGACGAACTCGTCGAACTTCTGTGGCAGCGCAGCGAAACCCAGAACACGGCGAACCTGCTGCACACGCACGTCGCCAGGTTGCGGCGGCTGCTGGACGCCGACGGGCGCACCGACAGCGTGCTCGTCAGCGGTCAGACCGGGTACCGGCTCGCGGTCGGCGCCGATCACCTGGACCTGCTGACGTTCCGCGATCTCACCACGCGGGCGGCGTACGAGGCGCCGGAGGATGCGTTGACCCGGCTCGCCCAGGCCGTCGCGCTTTGGCGCGGCGACATCGACGCGGAGCGGGTGGCGTCGAGCCCGCTCTACACCGCGATAACCACCGAGTACGCCACCACCGTCCAGACGTTCGCCACACTGGCACGCGATCTCGGCAAGCCAGAGCGGGCGCTCAAGCCGGTGCGGGAGCTTGCGAGTCGGCGCGAGCTGGACGAACCGCTGCATGTCGAGCTGATCCTGACCCTGGCCGCGAGCGGCCGGCAAGCAGAGGCACTCGCCGCGTACGAACGGATCCGGTCCGCACTCGCCGACCAGCTCGGCATCGATCCCGGCGAGCGGCTGCGGTCCGCCCAGCTCGCGGTCCTCCGGCAGCAGGATCGGCACGTCCGACGGACGATGGGGCAGACCGCGATCCAGCAGGCACCCGCCGCGCCACCGGACTTCGTCGGCCGGGCGGACGAAATTGCCAGGATCGAGGCCATGCTCGCCAGGACGGGCCAGGAGTCCGGACCGACCTCGTCCCGAATCGTGCTGCTCGCTGGCATCGCCGGAGTTGGTAAGACCGCTCTCGCGCTGGCCGCTGCGCACCGGTTGCGCGCGAAGTATCCCGACGGTCAGCTCTACGCCGACCTGCGTGGCACCAGCGCGACCGCACCGGAACCGATGCGGGTACTCGGCCGGTTTCTGCGCGCGCTCGGCGTGCCGAGCAGGCAGATCGGAACCGACGAGAACGAGGCGGCCGCGTTGTTCCGCAGCGAGCTCGCCGACCGCCGGATGCTGGTGCTGCTGGACAACGCACATGAAGCCGGCCAGGTCCGGCCCCTGCTGCCAGGAGCGGGCGGCAGCGACTTGATCGTTACCAGCCGACGCCGGATGCCTGGCCTTACCGGTGCGAGCGTCGTCGACCTCGAACCACTCAACCCTGAGGAGTCCATCGCCCTGATCGCCGCGACCGCAGGATCGCATCGGACCGACGCCGATCCGGACGCGGCGGGAGCGCTCGCCGAGGCATGCGCCCGGCTGCCGCTCGCGCTGCGCATCGCGAGCGCGAGGCTGGCCACCCGGCAGGCATGGAGCATCGGCGACCTGACTCGCCGACTACAGGACGACAACCGCAGACTCACCGAACTGTCCACCGGTGAATCGAGCATGCTCACCAGTTTCCAGCTCAGCTACGCCGACCTGAGTACCGTGGCTCAGCGCGCGTTGAGGTTCCCCCGCTTTTGTGGAGTGGTGGCTAGCCAACGCTGGTTGGCGTCAGAGGGTT
>NZ_JBHSPR010000116.1:0-6155 GCF_042658085.1 Plantactinospora solaniradicis
AGAAGGCCGGAACAACGCGATATCGGTCTTCCCGTCACCGTTGTAATCCGCAAACGCCTCCTGGCCGGCCCGCGGTGGGTTACCGGCCCACAGCGCGGCGGCGATGACCCCGCCGTCGTGGGCCTGCGCCTGGTATCTGTCCGGGTAGGCCGAGACCTGCACCGCCTGGCAGACCTCACCGATCGGGGCGGTGTTCCACGAGTTGTTCGGGTAGACCCGGATCATCTTGTCGAGGAACGCGTTGGTCGCCCAGGTCGGATTGAGGCGCTGCTCCCGGGTGCCCCACGAGGCTCGCTGCTGGAACAGGCCCAGGCTGTCGTGGTCGACCTCTTCGCTGATGTTCTGCAGGGTGGCTTCCACGATCGCCGTGGTGACCGCGATCTGCGCGGCGCGCTGGTTGAGGCCACGGGCCTTGACTGCGGCGACGATCATCCTCGCGCAGGACACGCGATAGCCGTTCAGGTAGCCGTCCAGGGTGCCGTTCAGTTGGGGGTTGAGCTGGCTGGCCATCGCGTTGTCGGCCGAGCTGACTCCGTTGGGGTCACAGGCAGCGGTCTGATAGGCGTTGGCAAGAAGGGCCCGCGTCGTGGCCTCATCGGGTTCGGCGTGCGCGGGTGACGGGGTCAGGCCAACGGCGGCGAACGTGGCGGTCGCTATCGCCATCGGCACCCAGGCACGGCCTGCCGTGCGCCAGGGTCTCCTCATGGATATGTCTCCTATGTGCTCGCGGGCCGACCGAGCTGGCCGGCATCGCCACGCTAGGGCGGCGTACACAAAGGAGAGTTGACGGGAAATCGACGCCTGTCCGTGTCGATGTGACCGGCGGAAAGACGGCGGCCGATGGGATGCCGCCCGGAAGGAGAGCGGCAGTTCCCCATCGGGCGGACCGGCGGATGCGGATCACGCTTGCCGCATCGCGCCAAGAGCGGTGGCCAACGCGACCTGGAGCTGATGACCCGGTGAGATCCCCAGCTCCTCCCGCAGACGGACCTGGATTTCGTGGAACAGGCGCACTGCCATGGCCGGATCCCCGTCGGCCGCCAGTGCGGTCATCGTCTGTGCGTGGAGCGTCTCGTTGAGCGGCTCCTGCGGAAGGAGGTCCATGAGCAGGTCCGGTACGAGCCGGGGGCGTCCCGCCGCCACCGCGATCTCGGCGTACTCCGCCGCTGCGGCGACGCGGGCACGGGTGATGTTGACGATGGCCGGATGGACGCGGATCCGGGGACCGAGATCGGCAAGCACCGGGCCGCGCCAGGCGTGCAGTGCCGCAGCGTACGCGTCCAGGGCTTCGTCCACCTGACCTAGCCGGGCTGCCGCGCGGGCGCGGTGGGCCAGGGCGCGGAACACGTGCACGTCGATCCGAGCCGGTTCGAGGCGAAGCTCGTAACCGCCGTTCCTCGAGCGGATCAGTCCGGCCCGACTGCGCTGCGGCCGCTGGGGTTCGAGAATCTGGCGCAGCCGCGAGACGTAGAGGTGCAAGAGGTTCCGGGCGCTCTTGGGAGGATCGGCCCCCCAGAGCCAGTCGACAATCTCCTCCGGTTGGACAACGTTGTTGTCGCGCAGTGCGAAAAGGCCGAGCAGACCGCGCAGCATCGCTCCCGGAAGGTCTACCTGCCGACCCCGCATCGTCAACCGCAGCGCACCGAGCACGTCGATGTCGGGTAGATTGAGCTGCGCTTCCGGACTGCGATTCAAACCAAGGACATCGGAGATCCGGTTCCGCGACGCACTCCTCGGAAGCGTGACCCGGCTGTGTTCGATGTCCCTGACCGTCCGCTCGCTGAGGCCCGTCAGGCCAGCCAGTTCCTTCTGCGACAGGCCCAGATCGCGGCGGCGTTGCCGAACGAGACCGCCCTGGAAGGTTCTCGCCGTACCGGTGCTGACGTTCATGAACATTTCCCCCGTGGTAGTTGGTGATGCGGACAGCAACGTGTCCTGCCGAAAAGCAGCGCTCCTCGGCTTGGCCATGCAGGTGTTCCTGGAAGGATGTACACGCAGCGTTGTCAGGATTCCGCACCTGGCTGGGCCGGCCGCCCCCGTGTGCCGCCGGCCGCCTGATGCCCGACAACTGATCAAGGTACGTGTCATACCAGCCTTGATGAATTCCCGGGTACCGACAGCATGATCAGGTGGATCGGCGACTCCCTTCTGCTTCGTGAGGCGGATCTGCTTCGTCGGGCGCACCTGATTCGCGGTCTCCGCTCGTCTCACCAGCGACCAAATCGGCCCGCAGCATGCCACTCCCCTATTGTGCGCATCGCACAGATAATGCCGGTTCGCCCGTCACCTGACCGGCACGAGCGAGCGGTTTTACGAAGTGCTCCACGGTTCGGAGGTGACGGTTGTCCATACCTTCACCCGCGCGCGCTGCCGACGTGTTGCCATAGGGTTGCCAACGGCCCACCGCGAGACAAGAGTGATCATGGTGATGGATTTCTTGCTGCTCGGTCCGTTCGAAGCCCGATTCGACGGGCAGAAGGTCCCGCTCGGTCGGCGGCGAGAGCGTTGTCTGCTCGCCCTACTGCTGCTTGAGGCCAACCGACTCGTACCGACAGATCGGTTGATCGCCCTGCTGTGGGACAAGGAGCCGCCGGCGACCGCACGACGCACGATCCATGCGCACGCCGCTCGGCTTCGATCCGCGTTGCGTCCGTATCCAACTGCGCCCCGGGTCGTGTCGAAGCAGGTCGGTTATCTGGTCGACGTACCGCCCAGCTCGGTTGACACTCACCGGTTCCGTGCGCTGGTCGAGCGGGCCAGCAACATCGGCGATGCCGGCGATCGCGCGGCGCTTTACCGCGACGCGCTCAACCTCTGGCGCGGGCCCCTCATGGCGGACGTTGCCAGTGCCGCCCTGCGTGAGCGCGTGGGTCGGCCCCTGGACGAGCTGCGACTACGCACTCTCGAGAGCCTGCTCGGCGGGGAGCTGGAGCAGGGACGCCATCGCGAGGTGCTTCCGGACCTGGCGGACGCGGTTGCGACGCATCCAGAGAACGAGCAGCTGACGGCCCTGTACATGCTCGCGCTGCACCGGTCCGGACGGACCATCGAGGCCGGGAAGCATTACACCCGGTTCCGTCGGCACCTGGTACAGGCGAGTGGAATCGAGCCAAGCCGCAAACTCGGCGACCTGCACGCGGCGATACTGCGGGCGGACCCAGCGCTGCTGCTTGCACACCCGGCGGTCGCGACGCCCGCACCCGGGCCGCCCCCCAGGCGGTCGACGACGTCGACGCACACAATGCCCGACCCCATCAGCGACTTTGTCGGCCGTACCAAAGAGCTGGCCGCCCTGGACCGGCTGGCCGAACGTGCACGCCCTGGCCCCGCGCTCGGGACCGTCCACGGCGTCGGTGGCGTGGGAAAGACCGCGCTCGTCCTGCACTGGGCACACACCACAGCCGCGAGCTTTCCCGACGGCGCGGTCTATGTCGACCTGTACGGCCATGTGGCGCCCGGGCCGATCTCCCCTGAGAAGGGGTTGCGGCTGGTGCTGCGACACCTCGGCCTGACCGACGATCGATTACCCGACGACGCCGAGGAGTTGGCCGCCGTCTACCACGCCACGGTGACGGGGCGTCGCCTGCTCATCCTGGACAACGTTCCGGCTGCGGCGCACGTACGCGCCGCGCTACCGGTCGACTCCAACGTAACCGTGATCGCGGTGTCCCGGGAGGCTCTGCCCGGCCTGAGCGTGCACGACCGGGCTCGCCAGATCCGCCTCGAGCCGATGCCGGTCGATGATGCGATGCATCTGCTGACCGCGGTGAGCGGCGTCCGGCCACCCAACCCCTCCACTGGCCCGCTCGCCGAGCTGGCGCGACTGTGCGACGGCATCCCACTTGCCCTGCGGATCATCGGCTGCCGGCTCGCGGATGATCCGCGCCTCGAACCGGAGGCGATCGTCGCGGAGCTGGCACCGGAAGACAAGCGGCTGGCTACGTTGGAGATCGACGATGAGGACCGCGGAATGCGCGGTGTGTTCGACAGCTCGTACCGCCGGCTGGATGCGGACCTCGCCCGACTGTTTCGGCTGCTCGGCGCCCTACCCGTCGTCGCGGTCAACCCGTTCTGCGCAGCGGCCGCCGCCGCGCTGCCCGCTCCGGACGCGCGCCGGCTTTTGCACTCGTTGTCCCGACGTCAGCTCGCCGCGCCAGGCGCCGACGGCGACTATCGCATGCACGAGCTGGTCAGGCTATTCGCAAGGGAACGCGCTTTCGCCGAGGAGTCGGTGGAGGACCTGTCCGCCGCCGTTCGCCGTGCCGCCGACTGGTACCTCGACACCGCCTTCCACGCCTACCCACTACTCAGCCCACGGCGAGCCGGCAGGGCAGAGCCGGACCTGGCCCACCCGCCGGCACAGCCGCTGCGGTTCACCTCACGGGAAGCCGCCCTGGTCTGGTTCGGGGCCGAGCGTGACAACCTCGTAACCCTCATCCGCGATCTCGGCCGCCGCGGATGGCACCGATCTGCCGCCGAGCTCGCCGGCAGCCTGTTCGCGTTCTACCACCAGCATCGACTGTGGCGTGACTGGGTCGAAACGTACAGCTGTGCCCAGGAATCGGCACGGCTGTGGGGTGACTGGTACGCCGAGAGCCGGATCCTCGTGGGTCTCGGCGTGGCGTACAAACAGCTCGGCCGGTACGAGCAGGCCGCCGAGGCATACCAGCAAGCACTCGACATCGCGGTGGCAGCCGGCGACGTGCTGTCAACCGGGCCGATCCTGGTGAACCTCGGCGGGCTCTGCAACACGGTCGGCCGACCGCAGGACGCCAGGCGACATCTGCAGGCGGCACTCGCCCTGCCCGGTTACGCCGACGATTCCCGCTATTCGCCGGTGCTCTGGCTCAACCTGACTCATCTGTACTTCAACCAGGGTGAGTTCGAGCAGGCTGCGGAGTGTGTCCGTAGCGGCCTGGCGGCGGCCGGGGCGAGCGGCGACGTGCACACCACGGCCTACCTCAACCATTGGGCCGGTGAGTTGTCGCTGCGGCAGCGACGGTTCGACCTCGCCGCTGAATCCGCCGCCGCCGAAATCGAGATCGCGCAAGCCGCACACGACCCGCTGCGTCAGGCCTACGGTCTTGATCTGCTGGCATCGGCCGTCGCCGCCCGCACGCCCGGCCGGGCACGGTCGCTCTGGCGGGAAGCACAGGCCATCTGCTCCGGGCTCGGCCACGCGCTCGCGACAGACATCGAGAAGCTGCTGCACGATGGCCCGATCACCGAGGACGAGCTGATCGCCCGCCGGCTACGCGTCAACCGCCTGCCGTGACCAACGCAAGTGCCACCTCCCGCACCGGTGGTGTCCGCGCGGGGAGGGGTATTGGAGACCGGTTCACCCTAGGGGCGGTCGGCGACCTGTTTGGCTGAGCAGGAATCGAGGTAGAGCGTGGACCGGGCCACGCCGAGCTCGCCGAGCTCGGCGTGGCCGCTTCACAATGAAGAAGCTCAGTGATAGATAGCCGCCGGCTGTCGTGTTGCTGTCAGGTGAGTTTGCTGCGGGGCGAGGCCCAGCTTCCCGCCGCGGAGCGCCACCACGCCTCGGGTGCGGTGAAGCCGGTACCGGTGGAACGGAACATCCACAGGGTGCTCGTCGACGCACCATAGTCGTACAGGACCCCGACATCGGCCCTGCCGTCACCGGTGTAATCACCGACCGCAAGCTTGCTGCGGGGCGAGGCCCAGCTTCCTGCCGCAGAGCGCCACCACGCCTCCGGTGCGGCGAAGCCGGTACCGGTGGAACGGAACATCCACAGGGTGCTCGTCGACGCACCATAGTCGTACAGGACCCCGACATCGGCCCTGCCGTCACCGGTGTAATCACCGACCGCAAGCTTGCTACTCGACGACGCCCAACTTCCTGCTCCGGAGCGCCACCACGCCTCGGGCGCAGCGAAGCCGGTACCGGTAGAGCGGAACATCCACAGGGTGCTCGTCGACGCACCATAGTCGTACAGGACCCCGACATCAGCCCTGCCGTCACCGGTGTAATCACCGACCGCAAGCTTGCTACTCGACGACGCCCAACTTCCTGCTCCGGAGCGCCACCACGCCTCGGGCGCAGCGAAGCCGGTACCGGTGGAACGGAACATCCACAGGGTGCTCGTCGACGCACCATAGTCGTACAGGACCCCGACATCAGCCCTGCCATC
>NZ_JBHSPR010000117.1:0-706 GCF_042658085.1 Plantactinospora solaniradicis
ACGCACGTACGTCCGCTGGCCGGGTTCCCTGACGGGGGACCCGGCCAGCGGCGTCTTCGGATTGACTCCGCAGGCGCCCCAGAGCCTCGTGGCTCAGGTCACCGGCCGGAGGGCACCGGATCTGATGCCACCCCGGCCATAGTGGTTCGGTGACTTCCTCGGTTGGTCGGCCGCTACCGGCTGATGTTGATCCGGCGCTGTGGTACGACAGCGACCCGTGCGGTCGGCACTACCTGTTGGTCGGCAATCCGCACACCCACCGGGGTCTCATGCGCGCTTACTGTCCGGAGGAGGGCAGCTACACCCGGGTGTCGCTCGAGGAGATCGAGATGTGCTCGGAACAGGCTCTCTACTTCATCCGGGGTTTCCTTTCGGGCAACGAGCCACCCCCACCGCTCACCGATGACGGTGACGACGTGCCGATGGACGACCCTCACTATTCGACCTGGCGGGCGGCCATCGACCGATTCCACGACACCGGCCACTGGACGGAGCCGTTCGATGCGGAGACCGACAGCGCGGACGATGCGGGACACCTGTTCTGATTCGGGCCACCGGTCCCCGTCGAGGCCGATACCTCCGTTCATGGCCTCCGAGAGTTCGGCCAGCACCCGGGGGCCTGCGTCGGTGGCAGGCCGCCTGTCGAATGTCCCCGGTGTCCGAATCCCGGTCATGATCGAGTTGGTGCGGTGGAATGTTGGCGGGG
>NZ_JBHSPR010000118.1:0-747 GCF_042658085.1 Plantactinospora solaniradicis
AACAACTCCTCCCGCACCGACAACGGCCCCCTGCCGCCCGCCGCGCCAGCGAACTCCGGCACCGGCAACGCCGCATAGTCGACCTTGCCGTTGGGACTCAACGGCACCCGCTCCAGCGCCACGAACACCGCCGGCACCATGTAGTCGGGCAGCCGCGTCGCCACCTGCTCCCGCAACGCCTCGATGTCCACCGCACCGACCAGGTAGGCGACCAGCCGGTCGTCACGAGCCACCACCACGGCCTGGTCCACACCCGGACACGACCGCACCGCGGCCTCGACCTCACCCGGCTCGATCCGGAACCCGCGCACCTTGACCTGCGCATCGGCCCGACCGGCGAACACCAACTGCCCATCGGCGGTCCATTTCGCGACGTCACCGGTGCGGTACATCCGTTCACCGGCACCGAACGGACAGGCCACGAACCGCTCACCGGTCAACCCCGCCCGGTTGACATACCCCCGGGCCACTCCCGCACCGGCGACGTACAACTCACCGGCGACCCCGACCGGCACCGGCGCCAACCGGTCATCGAGCACGAACAACCGGGTATTGGCGATCGGTCGGCCGAACGGCACCGGTCCCACCGCGTCGACACCGACGTCGACCACCCCGGCCGCGACCATCACCGCGGCCTCCGTCGGACCGTACGTGTTCACCAACGTCCGGCCGGCCGACCACGCCACCGCCGAACTACGAGAGATCGCCTCCGCGCCCACCAACACCCGCGACACCCGGGCCCAGTCC
>NZ_JBHSPR010000119.1:0-747 GCF_042658085.1 Plantactinospora solaniradicis
AACAACTCCTCCCGCACCGACAACGGCCCCCTGCCGCCCGCCGCGCCAGCGAACTCCGGCGCCGGCAACGCCGTATAGTCGACCTTGCCGTTGGGACTCAACGGCACCCGCTCCAGCGCCACGAACACCGCCGGCACCATGTAGTCGGGCAGCCGCGTCGCCACCTGCTCCCGCAACGCCTCGATGTCCACCGCACCGACCAGGTAGGCGACCAGCCGGTCGTCGCGGGCCACCACCACGGCCTGGTCCACACCCGGACACGACCGCATCGCGGCCTCGACCTCACCCGGCTCGATCCGGAACCCGCGAATCTTGACCTGCGCATCGGCCCGACCGGCGAACACCAACTGCCCGTCGGCGGTCCATTTCGCGACGTCACCGGTGCGGTACATCCGCTCACCGGCACCGAACGGACACGCCACGAACCGCTCACCGGTCAACCCCGCCCGGTTGACATACCCCCGGGCCACGCCCGCACCGGCCACGTACAACTCACCGGCGACCCCGACCGGCACCGGCGCCAACCGGTCATCGAGCACGAACAGTCGGGTATTGGCGATCGGTCGGCCGAACGGCACCGGTCCCACCGCGTCGACACCGACGTCGACCATCCCGGCCGCGACCATCACCGCGGCCTCCGTCGGTCCGTACGTGTTCACCAACGTCCGGCCGGCCGACCACGCCACGGCCGAACTACGAGAGATCGCCTCCGCGCCCACCAACACCCGCGACACCCGGGCCCAGTCC
>NZ_JBHSPR010000120.1:0-15332 GCF_042658085.1 Plantactinospora solaniradicis
TGGTTGTCTGCGAGGATGCACATCCTTGCATCACGATCAACTCACTCTCATGCCGCAGGTAGTGCGCGCCACCACCAGTCGGACCCGTCACGCTGCGTCGGCGGCCTCCGGTCCCGGCCGCCGGCCGGAACCGCAGCCGACGAGTGGATGTCGCAGACCGCTGTTCTGGAACCGACCGTTTGCGAGCAGGCGTACATGGGCTGCAATGTGGGACTTGTGGCCGATGCTGAGACGTACGTGACGCTCCGGATCACCAGGCCGGGGGTGTCTGCGGCCGACGTGACGGCGAGGTTGGGCATCCATCCCACTCACGCGCACGAGGCAGGAGATCCGAGACCTCGTGGCGCTCCTTGGCGCCATGCAATGTGGTCGCTCTCGACCGAGTCCGCGGGCAGCGGGCTTTTGGGCGAGCATCTGGGCATCCTGCTGGACCGCATCGAACCGAAACGGGGCGTTTTGCATGAGATGGCCGCTGATGGATTTGACATGGACTGGTTCTGCTTCGTGGCTGTCGAGGGCAACGGGGGCATTCAACTCGAGGTTGACCTTCTACAACGCTTGGCCGCGTTTCCGATCGAACTGAACTTGGACATCTACGGCTAGGCGCATAGACGTCCGGATCTACCGCAGAGCACGCGCGGCGGCCGGCGCGAACGGGTCACAGAGCGTGGCGACATACTGCTGGCACGCAGCGTCCGATCATGCCGATGAGCGCGCATCGCGGGCCTCTTGCCGGAACTCCGCCCGCTCCATCTAAATCGATGACGAACCATGCTGGTCGGCGACTTCAACGCCGATGGCATCCAGGACACGGCGGTCCTCGGCTCGACCGTCCCGAGCCTATGCTCGACCATCGTCGCCTACCGCAACGGACCCGGCGTCATCCTGCCACCCATCGCGTACACGTACCTCCGGCCGATCCACAGTGGATCGCCGGACTGGCCGTCGAATGGCATGCTGTGCCCCATGAAGCTGAGTCGATCACTGCCGATGATCGCCGTACCGGCCGTTGTGGCCGTGCTGCTGGCCGGGATGCCGGTCGCACCGGCCGCCGCCGCGCCGGACCGGACCTCCACGGTGGTGCTCACCGACCGAGGACTGGTTCGAGGGGTGTCGAGCGGCCCAACCCGGACCTTCCACGGCATTCGCTACGCCGCCCCGCCGGTCGGCGAGCTGCGCTGGCGCGCACCGAGGCCGGCCGCACCCTGGCCCGGGATCCGGGACGCCGGCCGACCCGGCAACGCCTGTCCCCAGACCGCCGACCCGGTGACCGGCCAGCCGGCCAGCGAGACCGAGGATTGCCTGTACCTGAACGTGACCACGCCGCGCGAGCGGTCGGCCCGGCCGCGTCCGGTCCTGGTCTGGCTGCACGGCGGCGGCCTGCGCAGCGGGGACGGCGGCGGCTTCGACGAGCGCCGGTTGGCTGTCACCGGCGACGTGGTGGTGGTCAACCTCAACTACCGGCTCGGCATCCTGGGCTTCCTCGGGTACCCCGGACTGGCCGGCTCGGGCAGCTTCGGGTTGCAGGACCAGCAGGCCGCGCTGCGCTGGGTACGCCGCAACATCGCCGTCTTCGGCGGCGACCCGCGCAACGTCACGCTTTTCGGTGAGTCGGCAGGAGCCGACAGCGTCTGCGCCCAGCTCACCTCGCCGGCGGCGGCTGGGCTGTTCTCCCGGGCGATCCTGCAAAGCGGCAACTGCTCGCCGTCCAACCCGGTCGACGTGATCCTGCCCGGCGCCGGTCCGGACAACGACACCTGGAAGCCGTTGGCCACGGCGGAGCGGCTCGGCGCCGGCACCGCTACCACGCTGGGCTGTGCCGACCTCGACTGTCTGCGGCAGCGCAACGTCGGCGAACTGCTGGCCGCCCCACCCGTCTACTGGAGCCCCGCCATCGGCACCCCGATGCTGCCGCTGCACCCGGCGGAGGCGCTGCGGCAGGGCCGGTTCCACCGGGTCCCGGTGCTCTACGGACACACCCGCGACGAGGGGCGGTTCTTCGTCGCCACCTTCTTCGGCACGCTCGACGAGGGGCTTTACCAGTACCTGCTCGGTGCCGCGTTCGGGGCCCGGGCCGGCGAGGTCGCGCAGCGGTACGCCGCCGCGGGCTCGCCGAGCCTGGCCTGGGCGGCGATCGTCACCGACCGGGCCTACGTCTGCCCGAACACGGCGAGCGGGGCATACCTCGCGGCGCGGGTGCCGACCTACCACTACGAATTCGCCGACCGGGACGCCCCACAGACGTTCACGTTCCCCCAGCCACCGACCTTCCCACTCGGCGCGTACCACGCGTCGGAGCTGCCGTACCTGCACGACCTGACGAGGACACCCGTGCAACTGGACCCCGCACAGCGGGAACTCTCCCGACAAATGATCGACTACTGGACCCGGTTCGCCGCCACCGGCGACCCCAACGGCCCCGGAACGCCGTACTGGTCGCGCCAAACCGTCCAGTCGCTCGCGCCGGGTGCGGTCGGCCCGGTCGACCTGGCCGCAGCACACCACTGCCGCTTCTGGGCGAGCTTCGGCTGACGCTGCTGGCGGGGCGCCGGCACGCAACCGGAGCGCCCTACCCCGAGCCACACTCTGGCGTCGGGAACGTCCGGAACTGCCGAAACGAGTGGGTTGGCGTGGTGCGGGGCCTTGCGGCCCCGCGCCGTGGTCATGGCCTCAGAACGGCACGTGCGGCGCCGTTCTGTGGGTCGCAGATGGCCAGCATCGGCAGATACGGCTCGGCGGTGCCGACTATGAGCGGCAGTCGGCCGGTCATGGGCTTGCCCGGCCGGCATCGACGGCACGGGGGTCGTCGTAGTGGTTTTTGACGCCCTGTGCTGCGGAAGTTGTCGGCCTCGGCCGAATCCTGCTGCTTGAGCAGGCTCATGCCTGCCGTCAGGGCCGGCAGTACGTTGTCGGCGATTGTGGCTACGGACTTGTTGTCCAGCTTCATGTCCTTTGGATACTCGGCGAGCACGTGCCCGACCAGCCCGGTGGCGGAGGATAGGGCAATGGAGCCGTCGGTGGCGGCCTTGTGGGGCTTGCCGGCGATATCGGCGGCGGACATCAGCGTCACGGCACCGTAGGCGGCGGTACGCAGGGTGGACTTGTCCTGATCGGTAAGGGTGACGGACATGGTCGTGTGCTCCTTCGAATCTGTTCTAGGGTTTGACCGGACGGATGGCGAAATGCGGTCCTGGTGGCAGGGGTATCTCGATTGCTGAGGTCGGGCCGCCCGGGGGATCTCACCCTCGGGCGGCCCGACTTCAGGCAGACAGGGGCCAGGCCCGACCCTGCGCGGAAACGTCGACGGTTCGACCGCACGGGAAGACCGTTGGGTGCCGCGGGTTGGGAAAGGGCATGCCAGGCGCGGGCTCGGTGTCAGTCGTCGATTGCCTGGTAGAGCGTGGTCCAGAAGTCGTGGAAAGCATGCGCCGAGTACGGGGCGGACGTGCCGACCTGGGTCAGCAGGATTCCGGTGAGCCGGTTCTGCGGGTCGGCGTAGGTCGAGGTGCCGCTTCCGCCGTCCCAGCCGAACTGGCCGATGGGCGCGTAGTCGCCACGGTAGGTGCGTACCGCCATCCCGAAGCCCCAGCCACCGTGCTGCCCCTGCCCGAACGAGATGTGGACGTTGTTGACGGCCAGTTCGTGCCGGGCGGCCTGCTGCTCGGCCCCGAGGCGGTTGGTGGTCATCAGCTCGACGGCGGCCTTGGAGAGGATCCGCTCGTCGCCGTGCATCCCGCCGTTGAGCAGCATCCGAAAGTAGGCGTTGTAGTCGTCAACGGTCGAGGACAGCCCACCGCCACCACCCTGGAACGCCGGGGGCCTGCTGTGGCGTCCCCCTTCGGCCTCGTCCCACACGTGGAACTCCCCGGTCTGCGGGTCGGGGGCGTAGAGGGGCGGCAGCCGGTCCAGCTTTTCGGCGGGCACATGGAAACCGGTGTCCTTCATCCCCAGGGGTTCGAAGACGCGTTCGCGCAGGAACGACTCGTACGACTGGCCCGTGACCCTGGCGACGAGCACGCCGACCAGATCGCTTGCGATGTGGTACTGCCAGCGATCCCCCGGCTGGTGCATCAGCGGAAGCGAGCCGAGGCGGCGCATCCACTCGTCCGGCCCGGGCTGCGGCTCCGGCATGTTCGGCGTGATCCCCTGCTCGAGGACCGCGTTCATGATCGGAGTGCCCAGCGCCGTGAAATCCAGACCGAGCCCGAAGGTGGAGGTCAGCACGTCCCGTACGGTGACCGGCCGCCGCGCCGGCACGGTGTCGTCGATAGGGCCGTCAACCTGCTTGAGCACCCGACGGTCCGCGAGCTCGGGCAGCCACGGGTCCACCGGGTCGTCCAGCCGCAGCCTGCACTCGTCGAGCAGGACCATCGCCGCCGCCATTCCGACCGGCTTGGACGTCGACGCCATCCGGAAGATCGTGTCCCGACGCATCGGCAGGCCACCGTCATGGCGCATCGTCCCGAGCGCCTCGACGTGCGTCTCACCGCCCCGACTGACCAGAGCGACCAGCCCGGGAATCTTCCCGGACTCGACATGCCCGGCCAGCACGTCGCTGAGTCTGCCCAGCCCCGCTTTGGAGAAGCCGCTGCTGCCAGTTCCCATCATGAATCTCCTTACAGACAGTGTTCGATCTTGCGTGACCCGCCCCGGCCTGGCGCTCATGGCTTGCACGAGCGAAGAACGAGGGTCGTGCGTGGCCCAGTTCGCAGCCCCCAAAGCCGCAAACGCCGAACCGTTCCTGGCACCCACCATCGCCAACCGCTCTGACACCAGGCAGTCGCCGCCCTGACGCCGCCGCTGACACAACAGCGCCTGGGCGGCGACCGGTGACGGTGACGGTGCGACCAGATCGGCCCGGTGAAACCGGCCCGTGGCGCGCTCCGACCGCCGACTGCGGGGCGTAGGTACCTGGTCAGCGCGCCGGGAGCGCTTGTACAGGCTGGCCTGACAGCCACCGCCGAACAACGGCGATGTCGGCAAGGCAGCGTTGCCCGACGGGTCATCGTTGCGCGTTTGGTCAACGCAGCGACGACCCGTATGTTCACGATCAAGGGAGGGGTCATGGAACTTCGAGACATCGAGATCTTCTTGGCGTTGGCCGAGGAGTTGCACTTCGGCCGGACGGCCGAACGCCTGCGCGTGACCCCGTCCCGGGTCAGCCACGTCATCAAGAAGGCCGAACGCCGCATCGGCGGGCCGCTGTTCGAGCGCACCTCCCGCACCGTCCGCCTCACCCCGCTGGGCAAGCTGCTCCGTGACGACCTGCTGCCCGCCCATCTGCAGATCCAGCAGGCCGTCGACCGGGCCGTCGCCGAGGCACGCGGCATCTCCGGCATACTGCGGGTCGGCTACAGCACCCCCTGGTGCGCCGACCTGGCCCTCCAGGCGGCCAAGCTGCTCCGGACCAGGTACGCAGACTGCATCGTGCGGACCCAGGAGATCCAGTTCAACGAGCCTCTCGGGCCGCTGCGTCGCGGCGAACTGGACCTCCAGATCAGCGAGTTTCCCGTACAGATCCCCGGCGTCACCGACGGCCCGGTCCTGCTCCGCGAGCCTCGGGCGTTGATGGTCCCGGCCGACCATCCCCTGGCCCGCCGCGACAGCGTGTCAATGGAAGACCTGGCCGAGGTACCATTCATCAGGGCGGACGGGGACTTCCCGAAGTCTCTGCTGGATCTCCACATGCCGGTCCGCACTCCGATGGGTCGCCCGATCCCCCACGGACCGTCCTACACCTTCTGGCCCGAGGTTCCCGCCCTGGTCGCCGCCGGTCTCGGCGCCTCGATCGTGGCGGCCCGCGCCGCCCGCTACCACGACCGGCCCGGCATCGCCTTCATCCCCTTCCAGGACGGTCCGACCCTCGACTACGGCGTCCTGTGGCCCGCCACCGGGCAGACGCAACTCGCCATGACATTCGTCGACCTACTCGCCGACCTCGCCGAAACGACCACCGACGACGGATGAGTACGTATCGGCGGCGTGCGAGACGACGTCGTTCCTGATCTCGGCGAACCGATCGCGCCTCCGCGCCACCACGAACTTGCTGTCGACGTCCCGCGAGAAGAGCAAGGTCGCTGCCGTGTCTGCCGAGCTGACCCGCGGCTACGCCGGTAGCACCAGCAGCCGATGCCCAACGCCATCCGCATCCGGAAGTGCCGGATCCGCGCGTCACACAACCTGACGGCGGACAGCGCACCACAGGCGTCCGGAACTGTCGAGAAGCGGACACCCGTTCAAGGATGGCGATAGGCGAGGTCGTCGTCGGTCGACCGCGTGACCTTTGTCGGGCTGTTCGAGCTCGAAGCAGGCCGACTCGCCCTGAGACAGGTGGAAGCCCGGCTTCGGTCGAGAGCCGGAATCGTGATCGTCCCGCCCTTGATCTCAAGTTAGGTTGAGATTTTAGAGTCGCCGGTGACGAAAGGAGTCGCCTGTGACGACGTTGGTGACGGGGGCCACCGGAAACACCGGCTGGCACGTAGTGGCGGAGCTGGTCCGCCGGGGCGAGCACGTTCGGGCGCTAACCCGCGACCCGGCTGCGGCCGCGGGACGGTTCCCGGCCGAGGTGGAGCTGGTGGCCGGTACGCATACGGCGCCGGGGACTTTGGACGCCGCGTTCGACGGCGTCCATCGGCTGCACGTCACGGTGACGGCAGGGCTCGCCGAGGCCGGACCCGAGCTGGTACGGCGGGCGGTCGAGGCGGGCGTGCGGCGCATCACCGTGGTGTGGGGCGGCTCGGTGGGGCCGGCCGAGCAGGCGGTGGCGGACTCGGGCGTCCAGTGGACCCGTCTGGAACCGCAGGAGTTCATGTCCAACACGCTTTCCTGGATCGACTCGGTCCGGAGCGAAGGGGTCGTGCGGGAACCGTACGACTTTGCCAGCGCGCTGGTCCACGAGGCCGACATCGGCGCAGTCGCGGCGATGGCGTTGCTCGAGGACGGCCACGCGGGGCGTGCGTACAACCTGACCGGGCCGGAATCGCTGACCCCGCGCCAGCGGATCGCCGTCCTGTCCCGGGCCATCGGCCGTGATGTCACCTTCGTCCCGATCACCCATGAACAGGCGGTCGACCGGCTGACGGCCACCGGTGTGTCCCCGGCGGACGCCGAGTATGTCGTAGGCTGGTACGCCGCTCCCAGCGAGGAGTCCACCAGCGTGGTGGACACCGTCGAGCAGGTGACCGGCCGCCCGGCGCGTACCTTCGAGCAGTGGGTGGCCGAACATGCGGAACGCTTCCGCACCCCCGACGCGGCGGCCCGCTACCAACCATGAACCGGCGAAGTCCTGTTGAACGGCCGGCCAGGCATCCTCAACTGCCGCGATGCGGGCGCCACGGACCGTGGGCGTCCGCGCATCGACGAACGCCCGGACAGCCAAGTCGAGTAACCGTCCGGCTGCCACGTATCACCCGCCTACGAGATCGCCCGTTCCAACGTGAGCCGATGCTCGGCTGTCCACTGATGCGCCGCCCGCACCCCGTCCACCGCGTCGAGCGCACGTAGCCGCACCATCGCTGGATCGTTGGCCGCCGCGCCGGCCGCGATTCCCCTCCAACAGCGGTCCTGCCACCACAGAACTGTTCGTATCAGTTCTTTCCGAGGCAGCGGGCCGTAGGCGTCCGCGAGCAGTCGCACCAACCTCGCAGCCTCGCCAACGTCCATTCCCGGTCCCAGGCCCACATACTGCCAGCACATGTGGGCCACGTCGTGCATCCGAGACCCCGGTGCCGCCAGGTCCCAATCGATAAATGCGACCGGACGTAGGCCACTTCCGAGGTCGCGGTAGACAGTGTTCTTCGGGGACAAGTCGTTGTGACAAACGACCTCCTGATCACCGGCGAGATCGGTCCCCGCGGTCAGATCATGCAGCTGTCGCACCAGGCGGGCCACCGCCACCAGACTCTCGTCGGATCGCACGTCGGCCGGCTGTGACTCCTCCCAGGCCACGTGCCCGGCCAGGAAAGTGAGGACCTCGCGACCCTGCTCATCAAAGCCGAGGTGACGCGGCGCGCCCGGCCAGCGGCAGCGCCCGAGAAACTCCAGGAGGTCCCGAACGAATCCACCGGATGGCGAGACCCGTCGCCGCACTGTGTCGTCCACCCGCACCACGGCATTGACGAAACCGCCGGGCAGCAGCTCCGGCTCAGCACCACTTATCTCCACGGTTCTCCTCCTGTCCCGCGTAGTGCGTTGAAGAACTCCGCACGCTCCACGACGCTTCGTGAGATCGTGGTCCGGGCCGCCTGCGTGATCGCTGGCGGAAGCACCCATGCCAAGCTCGACGAGGACCTGGTTGAGGCTGGGCTCCCGCCGTCGGCAAGCGGCGAGACCAAAGCCCAGCGTGGCGAGAGCAGCGCCGCGGGCCGGGCGTTGACCGAACTCTTCGAGCTTCCACAGATCGTGTCCGCCCGGGGCCGGCGGGCGCCGCAGCGGGCGATGTCGGGCTGTGTCTCGTGGTCAACGTGATTTGAGGTACAGGAGGACGGCGCGCACCCGGCGGTTGTCTTCGTCGGACGGTGGTAGGTCGAGTCTGGTGAAGACATTCGAGATGTGCTTTTCCACGGAGGCGGCGGTGACGCCCAGGGTGGCCGCGATGGCTGCGTTCGACCGGCCCTCGGCCATCAGCCCGAGCACCTGGCGCTCCCGGGCGGTGAGCGCGGCCAGCGGGTCGTCGTGGCGGCTGGCGGCCATCAGGTGCGTGACGACGGCCGGGTCGAGCACCGTTCCGCCGCAGGAGACCCGGGCGATCGCGTCGAGGAATTCCCGTACGTCGGCCACCCGATCCTTGAGCAGATAGCCCACGCCGTGCGCGTCGTCGGCGAGAAGCCGGTTCACGTGCCGCGTTTCGACGTACTGGGAGAACAGCAGGATGCCTAGGTCCGGTTGCAGCTGGCGTAATGCGATCGCGGCCTTGAGTCCTTCGTCGGTGTAGGTCGGAGGCATGCGGATGTCGACGATGACGGCGTCGGGGTGGTGCTGCTCGGCTGCGGCCAGCACCGCCCGGCCGTCGCCGACGGCCGCGGCCACGTGGTGGCCTCGCGTGGTCAGCAGTTCCACGAGAGCATCGCGCAGGACGGCGGAGTCCTCGGCGATGATCAGGCGCAGGCCGGTCGCGCTCACCCTGGTACCTCGACGCTGACCACGGTGGGGCCGCCGAGCGGGCTCCTGATTTGCAGCCGCCCGTCGATCGGTCGCAGACGCTCGGCGAGCCCGGCCAGACCGGTGCCGGTATGTGGTGTCGCTCCGCCGACGCCGTTGTCGGACACCCGCAGCTGCAGTCTGTTGTCGTGCCGGGTCAGGTGCACGGTCGCCTGCCGTGCCTGGCTGTGTTTGGCCACGTTTGTCAACAGTTCGGCCGTGCAGAAGTACATGAGCGTTTCCACCGCGGGGGACGGCCGCTCGACGATGTCGACGTGCACGCGTGTTGGTACCGTGCTGCCCGCGGTGAGGCTGGCGAGCGCGGCCTCCAGCCCGCTGTCGAGGATCGGCGGATGGATCCCGCGCACGAGATCTCGAAGCTCGGCCAGGGTCGCCTTCGCGTCGTGGTGGGCACGGTCCACGAGCGTACGGACGGGCGCCAGGTCGGTGGGTCCCTCGGCCTGGGCCAGGCTGTCCTTGACCATGCCGAGGCGTATGGCCACGGCAACGAGTCTGGCTTGGGCGCCGTCGTGCAGATCCCGCTCGATGCGACGGAGCATCGTTGCGGCCTCGTCGACCGCCTGCGCCCGTGTGTGTTCCAGTTCCCGCAGCCGCCGGGCGGTCGCACCGCTGGCCACCAGTGTCCGCAGGAACCACAGGTCGACGTTGACGACGCTGCGCACCACCCAGGGCGCGGCCATCAGCAACGAGACGCCCACACCGGCCACGCCCAGCGCACGCGGCCACGTGTCGGCGGAGACACCGCTGGTGATCTGCACCGGCGCTGACCACCACCAGACCGGATAGGTGGTCAGCAGGACTCCGTAGCCCCAGCAGACGGCGGACACGGCGAATGCCATGACGGCGAACGGGAAGTGGGCGACGGCCATCACCGCCGCCCGCCAGTTGGCGCCGTCTCGCACCGTCGCGACCACCCAGCCGACGATGCCATGGCCCGGCGCGGGCGGGAGGGCGTCGATACGCACGTCGAGAAGGACCCGGGCCAGCCACCGCCGGGTCGAACACACACCGCGCGCCCAGACCAGCCCGATCGCCACGACCGGCACGCCGACGAGGGTGACCGACAGCAGGCCTCCCACCGCGAGCAGGGCCAGGACACCGACGAATCCGATCACCGCCAGCGGCGCGCCGACGACCACGTACAGAATCTGCACTCCGGCATGCCTGGAGACTGCCGCGCGGAGCATCCGCACGAATGCCGGTCCAATCGCCACCCCGTCAGCATTCCGCGCGCCAGGTCCCGGGTCCACCTGGCTAACCCGCACCCGCAGGTCAGGTTTCCCCTACCAACCACGGTCGGACAACCGGGTCGTCGGGCGTCCGTGCTGCCGGCACGCTGACCCCGCCACGCCGTCAACCCCGAGGAGGCCCACCATGTCCCGCCCATCAACGTTTCGTCGCTGGTGGCGAGAGCCATGGCGTACGTCGACCGCCCGACGTGACATCGTCATCGGGCTCGGCATCGGCATCGGCACGCCATGCCTGGTCCTGCTCGCCTTGTGGACAGCCGGCCTGCAGCGCGTGTACTGGCACGGGACGACGGCGGCCGACCTCGTCACCACGATCGCCACCGGTGCACTGATCGGGTCGGTCCTCGAAGAGCTGGTGTTCCGCTACCTGGCGCTGCGTGGCCTTCAACTACTCATCGGCTCGGTGGCCGCCAGCGCCGTGACCGCACTGGCGTTCGGCTCCCTGCACCTAGTCAGCCCGTACGCCACCCTGCTCGGCGGCATCGCCGCCACAGCGGCCGGGCTTATGTTCAACGCCGCCTACCTCGCCACCCGCACCATGTGGCTGCCCCTCGCACTACACATCGGCTGGAATCTCGTCACCGTCGTGGCCGTCGGCGTCCCCGTCGGTGGCGCACACCGACTGTTCCACCTCACCCCGCACGGAGCCGACCTCCTGTCCGGCGGCAGGTACGGCCCGGACGGCAGCATCGTCACCGTGGCGGCCTGTCTCATTCTCACAGCGAGCCTGATCGCACGTCGGACACCGAGGTCCATTCTCAAGAAGCGTTGACCCACGAATAGCCCCACCAACCCTCACACAATGTGGGAGCTGCCGTTCACCGACCTCGCCCGAGCGAAGCGATCTGATTCCGAACCGGCATCCGAGGTTCGACATGTCTATCGACTCGAGAACGCAGTAGCCCCCGGCGATCACGACAGCCCGTCGGTTGTCGGCAAGGTGACAGCCGTGCCGCCACGGTGGAATTTTGCCACTCGTCACCGATCATCCATCGCGGCCCTTACCCAGCGATCGCAAAGGCGGGGCGGACCAGTCGGTTGCCGTCCCATGCTCTCCAGTACTGCTTGTACGGGGAGGTACTTGCCACTGAGCTCGATTCGGACTCTGTCGCCCGTCGGGTCCGGCTCGCGGGTGAGGTCCATCTGGAAGTCGATGGCGCGCATGATGCCGTCGCCGAATTCGCTCAGGCTCACTGTCTCGGCGATCTTCGCCCAGCTGGTTCCCTTTCAGATGCGAATGGTGATGACGAGTTCCGTGACGTCGGTTCGGTCCATTGCATCGCCTCCGGACCCTTCCGCGAAGACTCTCTCGGCGGTCCCCAGCGTGTTCGCGAGGAATCGAAAGTTTGTCGGTGTGGTCAGCCGTCGTCGGCTTGCGGCTGGCCTGGGCGGCTATCCGGTCCGGCCGGTCTCGGATCGGTGGGCACCAGCGTCATCGTGTCAGGCGGTAGCGGAGGCGGCGATGGCATCAGCCCGGGTGAGCAGAGGCGTGGGCTCCGGTTGCCGGGTTCGTGACGCGGTTACCGGGCGCCATTCGCCTCCGCGGCGCCAACACGAGGAGCATGGACGCGCCGTCCCGCGAGACGCCCCTCGTGTTGGCGATTCGTGCCGTCCGTACCGCGGGCCTGGCGGCGGACCGCCTTGTCCGGGGCTTGTAAGGAATTCTGGTCAGACCGTCGACCGGCTCGTCTACCTTGCGGGTGTGGAGGTGCTGGTGGAGTACGAGTGGGAGCCGGTGCCGGCGAGGCCGCCCTTGTCGACGATCAGGTATTCGTCGCGGATCGGGGTGCCGTCCAGCCAGGACTCCAGGATCTCCCGGGTGCCGGCGGCATACCGCGCCTGAGCGGAGAGGGACGAGCCGGAGATGTGCGGGGTCATTCCCTGGTACGGCATGGTCCGCCACGGGTGGTCGGCCGGGGCCGGCTGGGGGTACCAGACGTCGCCGGCGTACCCGGCTAGCTGCCCGCTGCGCAGCGCGCGGTCGACGGCGTCGCGGTCGCAGATCTTCGCCCGGGCGGTGTTGACCAGGTACGCGCCGCGCTTCATGCCGCCGATCAGCGCGTCGTCGAAGAGTCCCTCGGTCTCCGGGTGCAGCGGTGCGTTGATTGTCACCACGTCGCACTGCGGCACCATGTCGGCGGCGCTGGGGTGGAAGGTAAGTCCAAGTTCCTCCTCGATCTCCCGCGGTAGCCGGTGCCGGTCGGTGTAGTGCAGCCGCACGTCGAACGGCTTGAGCCGGCGCAGTACGGCCAGCCCGATGCGGCCGGCAGCGACCGTGCCGACCTGCATTCCCTCCACGTCGTAGGACCGGGCGACGCAGTCGGCGATGTTCCAGCCGCCCTCGCTCGCCCAGCGGTGTGCCGGCAGGTAGTTGCGGACCAGCGAGAGGATCATCATGACGACGTGTTCGGCGACGCTGATGCTGTTGCAGTAGGTGACCTCGGCGACGGTGACGTCGGCGGCGATCGCGGCGTCGAGGTCGACGTGGTCGGAACCGATGCCGGCGGTTATCGCGAGTTTGAGGTTCCGGGCCTTCGCGATCCGCTCGGCGGTGAGGTACGCCGGCCAGAACGGCTGGGAAATGACCACGTCAGCGTCGGACAGTTCCCGGTCGAAGACCGAATTGGCGCCCTCCTTGTCGGAGGTGACGACCAGGGTGTGCCCGCGTTCGGTCAGGAATCGACGCAGCCCGAGTTCACCGGAGACGCTGCCGAGCAGGTGGCCGGGGGTGAAGTCGATGCCTCGCGGAAGAGGGGTGGACTGGCCGCCCGGGTAGTGGTCGATGTGCGGCAGGTCATCTCGGGCGTAAGAGGTCGGGTAGCCGTCGATCGGGTCGTCGTACAGCACGCATAGGATCTTCGCCATGATGTCGGCTCCAATGCTTTGGCGGGATGTTGTATACACCATTCCGTCGACGGAGTCGGTGGTCAAAGCGAAACTGGCTATCAGTCGATAGCCGTACGCTATCTCCGCCCTCACAGCCGCACTACGGCCAGAGCGCTTCGTTCACCCACCCGGCGCTCGTGCGGCGGTAGCGCAGCCGGGTGTGCCACCGGTCGGGGCGGGCCTGGGAGAACTCCACCTCGGTGGCCTGGATGTCGTAGAGCGTCCAGTGCGGGGCGGGCAAGCGCGGCGTCGGCCGCGATCCGGATTACCGCCTCGGCGTGTTCCTTCCTTCCGGGCGACGTCGATATCGGCCAGGGGTTGGCTCTGTCGGCCGAGGAGCGCTTCGGCGCGTGCGGAGAGGCCACGGGCGCGGAAGTCGGCCGCGCTCGCGTCGCTGCTGGCGGGGAAGGTGGTGGCCCCGTACCCGTACCTGGCGGCCGAGGGCCGGCCGATAGACGGCGAGCGCGCATCCATGCCCGGCTGCGTGCGGCGATGCCCGTGCTGGCCGCCGGCCAGCCGGTCGCCGCGGCCGCCGGCCGGGCCGGCTACGGGAACGCTGAGCGCGTTTGTCGTCGCGTTCCACCGCACGGTTGGCGGTCCACCGGGCGAGTACTTCGCCCGGGACCACGATTGACTTGACGCAAGTCTTGTCTCAATATGGTGAGACAGGACTTGCGACAAGCTGGGGAGGCCGCCATGCCGAGGAAGGTGCGTCCGACGGAGCTCGAGATAGCCCGTCTGTGGTTGGCCGCGCGCGGCCTGGCCGACGTCACGCCGACACCGATGCTGGCGGCGCGCCTGACGGTCCGGCGACGTGCGCGGCTGGCCGCGGCCGTCCTGCCGGCCGCGTTCCTCTGCGCAACTGCCCTCGTCTACGTCTCCGCCTTGCCGATCCGTCCCGCGGATGACGGGTTCGGGACGCAGCGGCGCTGGGCGCTGGCGGTGCTGACGGCGCTGACGGCCGGGTTGGTGCTGGGCCTGTCGCTGCTGGACCGGTGGGTGCGGCGGGTCGATCAGCAAGCCGGCGCGGAGTTGCCGCGACGGGCGACCCACTCCGTCCGGCCCGGCTGGCGAACCGTGCTCGGCGTGCCGCGGGCCGCGTTGCTGGCGATCACGTACGCGGGCGCGGCAGTGCTGGCGATCGCGGCCCTGACCATGCGGGACGGCGCCGTGAGGTACGCGGCGGTCATCCTGCTCATCGGGCTGTGCGGGGTCGCGGTCGGTACGGCCGTCCAACTGCGCCATGTACTCACCCACCCGGTAGTGGCCGACGACGAGGGCTCGCTGAAGGCCGACTTCCTCATGCGCGTCGAGGACGCCCGCGAGGTGGCCGTACCGACCGTGGTGTGGTCACTGCCGGTCGTGTCGGTATTCGACACCGGGCTCGATCCGTGGAACACGGGCTGGCTCGTCTTCATCATCCTGAGCGTCATCGCGCTCGCCCTGATCACGGCCTGGGACGGGCGGAGCGCCCTGGCGGCCCAGCACGGCCGCAGCGCCCGGTGAACCGCATGATCGTCATCGACTCGGCCTCGCCCGTCCCACCGTTCGAGCAGCTCCGCGCCCAGCTCGCCGGGCAGATCCAGGAACGCACGCTGGCCGTGGGCACCCGGCTGCCGACCATCCGCCGCCTGGCCGCGGACCTCGGCTTGGCGGTCAACACGGTCGGCCGGGCCTACCGGGAACTGGAGAAGGCGGGGCTGATCGAGACCCGCGGCCCGGCCGGCTCGTTCGTGTCCGCAGCCGGCGAGCAGGGACGCGAACGGGCAAGCCGCGCCGCCGCCGAGTACGCCGCCGTCATCGCCGGCCTCGGCATCGACACCACCGAGGCCGTCCGCATCGTCCAAGCGGCGCTGACCCAGGCCGTTCCAGAGGTCAGCTGAACGTCGGGAAGGCCTCCATCTCCCAGGCGGCGAAGTACGTGTCCTGGTCGGCGCCGATCTGCTGGACGTAGACCTCGTCGAGTGCGTGATCTCCTGTCGGCTCCGCCTGAAAACTGACCATGTGGTTCCGGCTGAATCGGGACCACCTCCTGAA
>NZ_JBHSPR010000121.1:0-7169 GCF_042658085.1 Plantactinospora solaniradicis
TGGTTGTCTGCGAGGATGCACATCCTTGCATCACGATCAACTCACTCTCATGCCGCAGGTCGTGCGCGCCGTTGCCAGCGAGGGCGTCACCTTCGGTAGCCGTGGATCCCAGCGCGGCCAGGCGCGAGGACGTCCGGTCGTGCCGATGTGCGCGCACCCGATCACGGTAACGGTGAACGAGACCGAGAGATCATCTTGTGGATGCAGCGACCGCCACCGGCTTGTCGATGCTGTGTCATCATGCTGCCGTGGCTGAGGAGCGGGCTGACCTAAGCAACATGGTCGACGACATCGTACGGGCCTGCCAAGCGGAGGAGTACTGGTGGCCGGACCCCGACATGTGGGCGTCGCTGCACGGCTTGGCCGCTGACGATCCGCAGTCCATCACGGTGGGCCTGTCGTATCTGTGGGCCTCGTTTATCGAGTATCCGAACGTATTCGAGCCGGCGGTGCCGGCCGTCAGGTACGTGCTGGCGCTGCTGGATCGCAAGGTGGGTGGCGATACGGTGATCCGGAGCCCGGACGGCCGACTCCGGCCGTTGCGGGGCCACTTGCTGACCTGGTTGTCGGATGTGGCCGATGCGGTCGGTGACCTCCGCGTCCGCGAGTTCGTCGAGCTCGCCGGATACTCGCCGCTGGAGTCCCCGACTTCGGCGTGGCACGCGGTCCGGCAGCGCCGTTCCCAGATGTACGATGCCGCCGCCGCATTTCTGGACGACCCGCACCCCGGTGTTCGGCAGGAGGCGATCACCGCGGCGGTGGTGCTCGTGCGAGTTCCGGAGCTGGCCGTCCACCGTCAGCACATCGCCGCCGCGGCGCGAGCATTCCTGGGTGCCTGCACCGACCCGGTGCGCAGGCGATGGGCGGATGAAGCATTCCACGAGTTCAGCCCGACGTACGTCGCCGACGAACCGGTACGGACGCAGTCGAAACCCGATCGGATGCACTGAGCCTTTTCCAACCTTGCCAGGGCGGGAGCGCCCAGCGGCGGTCGACGGTCCGGAAACCTCTGGCTCCCGAGTCACGGCGAAAGTAATCATGTCAGGGTGAAGCAGTACCGGAACCTTGGTGACCCGCTCGATGGCGCTGACGTCATACTCGTCGGTCTGTTCTCGGCCAAGGAGAAGCAGTACAAGATCCGGCTCGACGAGCTTGCCGGCCTGGCTGAGGCCCGCGGTGGCCGAGTGGTGGGCCGGTACGTTCAGCGCCGGGGCGTCTCCGACCGGTGGAGGGAGCGCCCCGGCGGGGCCGCCCGGATGTCCCGGCCCTTCTCCCGCCGAACGCTGCTAACACACGGCAAGGTCCGCGAGATCGCCGAGGCGTGCCGAAAGGCGGATATCGACGCCGTAGTCTTCGTGAACACCCTGACACACGTCCAGCGGACCGTCTTGGCCAACATCCTCGGTTGCCTCGTATTCAGCGGCGACGACCTCGCTGCCGGCGGGACCGGGTAGCGGCGGGCAACCAAGGGACGTACAGCGAGCTATTCATCCTGCGAAGCGGTTGGCGTCGACGTGGTGCAGGACCAGGATCGCCTGCACAATCGCGGTGGCACGACGTGGGCAGCAGCGTAGCTTGGCCAGGATCGTCCAGGTCTTGAGCGTGGCAATCGCGCGTTCGCCACGAGCGCGGATCTTCGCGTGGGCAAGGTTCACGGCTTTTTGCCGGCGTGACAGCTTCGGCCGGAAGCGACGCCGCTTGAACGGGGTGCGCACGCTGCCTCGGGAGCCTTGGTAGCCCTTATCGGCGAAGGTCGTCACGTCCGCACTGGTCAGCGCCTCAATGATGCCGTGGGTTCGCGCGGCGGTCAGGTCGTGGACCGCGCCCGGCAGTGCCGGCGAGGCCCACACCAGTCGGCCCGCCGCATCAGCGATCACCTGCACGTTCACGCCATGGCGCTTGTGCTTGCCGGAGTAGTAGGGCTTCTGGTCGGCGACGCGGTCGATCGGGATCAGGGTGCCGTCCAGGATCGCGTAGGCCAGGGCGCGGATGCGTCGCATCGCGGTGTCCAGGTCGTCGGCGGCCGCGCCGAGCAGGGTTATCGCTTCTTGGACGTAGCGCCACGCGGTGGCGACGCCGATCTCGAAGCCGGCCGCGAGGCGGGTGTAGGTGTCGCCGTTGCGCAGATGGGCCAGGGCGAGAAGGGCTTGCCGGCCGGGTTCGAGGCGCCGCCACCGGGATCGGCGCTGCTTGCGGTGGCCGCGGATGCGTTCGGCGAGGTGGTTCAGGGCTCGGCTGGACAACGGGATCGTGGCGGGGTAGGACAGCATGGCGAGGCTCCCGGGCGGGCTTCGGGTCTTGGTCGACAGCTGTCCTACCTGGAGCCTCGCGCCCATCGATCGCTGGTTCCGCCACACCGCCCTGGGCCGCAAGATCAGCTTGGAAAAGGCTCATTGGAATGGTTGAACCATGGAACCATGCCCAGGCAGTCCGTTTGGAGCCGATGCCTTGAATTGCGCAACAAAGGCGGGTCGGCCGCGAACGGAATTACCACCGCTTTTTGGATTCGCATCCATGCGGCCGGTGGCACCTCGTCACGACAACGACACATGACCGACCGGAAAGACAGGCTGACGGAGACTGATTGATCCTATAGCTGGCCCGTGCTTCAAGCTTCAGCCTTTCCAGGAAAGTGTCACTCACATGCCGCCGAGCGAGCGCGCTGGACCTGGCGCCCCGTCACGCTCCGTACGCCATCGTCCAGCTGCCGAACGCACGCTCCTGCCGAGGTGAGTGCGTCGAACCTTCGGTGGTCGGCGCCGAGTCCGAGGCTGGATCGGCAGCCGACGCCGTATCGTCGAGTCATGATTGGCTCTGGTTGGTTTCTACTGGGCGCGCCGTGGGACTGTTCAGGGTGCAACCGGGGCGAGGCGCGGGGACCTGCCGCCCTGCGGGTGGCGGGCTTGACCGATCTCATCGAGGTCGATTTGGGCGACGCCGCTACGGTCATTGGCAGCAGCCGCCGCGACGAGACAACCGGGGTGCGTGCGCTGCCCGACACCATTGCCGCCGCGCATGCATTGGCGGCCGCGCTACAGGCGGGTATGAGGGATCATCCCGAGCGGCGGCCACTGGTGATCGGCGGCGACTGCAGCCTGCTGCTCGGCGTATTCGCCCAGCTTCGTCTATCCCTCGGCGAAGTCGGTCTGTGGATGGTCGACGGCCACCCCGACTACTTTGATGCGCCTGGGTCGGATACCGGCGAGACCGCCGACATGCAATTGGCCGTGCTGACCGGTGACGGGCCGCGGGACCTGATCGGCCTGGGAAATGCGGTACCGATGGTGGCGGCGCGGCAGGTCGCCCTGATCGGGCACCGCACCACCGGCCTCGACGCGGCCTCAGCGGCTGAACTGGCCCGCCTGCCCGCCGAAGTATTCACCATCGACTCTCCGGCGGTGGTCGACAACCCGCACGGCGCCGGACACCGGGCGGCGGTCTGGGCCGACCAACTGCGCGTACCGATGTGGCTGCACATCGACGTCGACGTCCTCGACCCGTCCGCCATGCCGGCGGTGACCTACCCGCAGGTTGGTGGGCCGAACCTCAACCAACTCGCGGGGGTCCTGGCCCCGCTCACAGCATCGCCCAACCTGGTCGGCGTCAGCATCGCAGACCTCCGCCCAGATCTGGATCCCGACGGCCGGCACGCGGCCGGGCTTGTCGCCCTGCTCGACGGGACACTGTGACGCTGAGGTCGACCGCACCGCGCAACCGTCGGTCGCCGGAGGCAGTTCCTGCCGGTGGAACTCGCACTGTCACGCCCGCCGAGCGGACGCCATCGCCAGCTGGAACCGTCACGCTCCGTGGTCAACCTCCGGCGTCGACCGACGTCCCGAACTGCCGAGTAGTGCGCCTACGCTCTTGAAGGGTCCCGGCGATCGGAGGGCTGTTCCGGATGACAGATGATGACCGCATCAAGGCTGTTGCCGCACTCTGGGCGGCGCATAGGGAGGCTGCGTTTCCTGCCCGTCTGAGGGCCGTCGACATCGCGGGGGTCGGGATGGTCATGCTCGATGCCGATGCCGCCGGCTGCATCAGTACGTGGCTGATCAACGGCGGCGACCTCGATGATTGGTGGTGGGATGTTCTTGCAGCACGCGAGCAGGACCTCGCCCGAGTGGTACCGCAGTTGGCCGGCTACGAGGCGAGCTACTACCAACGGCTGTTGGATATGACAGCGCTTGTCTTGGGTCCGCCTGACGACTTCGCTTCCTGGCACCTCTCACTGACGGCGCCCTGATCTGCCGCGATGCGCGCGGCGGGAGGCGCCTCAGCCGGACTCTTCCCGCAGGTACGGGTGCCGGATCCCACGTTCGACCAGGACTGTTTCGTAGAACAGAGCATCTGAGTCATCGCCGCGACCGCATCGTCGAGGTCGCCCGGTGCTCCACTGCCGCCGCAGTTCGCCATGATCACCCGGTCACGGGCCGCCGCGCCGTCGCTGCTCGGCTTCGATTTCGGCCGCGAGTGCGGATCGCTCGGCCTGATGTCGACCGAGAAGTTCAGCGCTGTAGGCACTCCACGCGGCCTCTTGGTCTGCCGTCATCGGCTCCGTCAACTTCGGACTCGACATCTGGATGGGCGTCGAGGAATGCTGCGCACAGCAAACCCATCTCCCAACTGTGCCGGCGGTTGAGCTCGATACGTCGCGGGTCCATCGTTCTCACGTCTCCGACAAGTTCTCGCAGAGCGCCAACTGGTCGAACACGACCAAGGTTATGCGCGTGGGGTCGTCCGGCGGGTGCACCCGCAAGGTGTGATGTGGGTTTGGTTCATCGTCAAGGATGACAACCGTCTCGATCCCGGCCGGTAGGCCGGCGGGCCAATCGATTTCATCGGTGGGTTCCTCAACGAGGACCTGGGCGAGCTTTCCTCGCAGACCCGTCTGGTCGTAGCGCAGCGGCGTGAGGCCCTGGTTCTCGCTCATGTGCTGATCCCTCTCCTCTTCGGGGACCTCGCATCGGCGGCCGATCTCCTGCGGCATCTCCGCAGCACTTGGCCAACCACCGAACGACAGCTTGCGACCTATCCGGCACTGGTCGAAGGATGACGCGGCCCGCCTCGACCCCATGACACTGGCATGAGCCGAACCTACCGCCACGACTGGGTCAAAGGACGAGGCCAACGCCGCGAACCGAGGGTGGTCCAGCAGCCTGGACTACCCCCTTGACGTCGCGCTGGAGCCGGTACCAAACCGCGGCCAGCCAAGCGCCGAGCGCATCGTCCTTAGCGGAAAATCCTGTTCCGTTCCGTTCCGTTCCGTTCCAGTCCAGTCCAAGTCCGGACCCCGAGGCGGCACCGGCGCACTGGCAGGCGCTCAACTGGACCCCGTGGAAGGTGCCGAACGTCCGGGTCGTATACCAGATCCCGGCGCTGCGCCACAGCCAGCACCCGTTGCGCGCCTGCCCAAACAGAAGATCGGGTGTCCTGATCTGCCGCAGGTCGTGCGCGCCGTTGCCAGCGCGGCCGTCACCTTCGGTAGCCGTGGACCCTAGCGCGGCCAGGTGCGAGGACGTCCGGTCGGTCGTGTCGATGACGGTGTGTCGCCCGTTGCAGGCGCTCGCGGACGCGGTCGGCCCGATGAGCTGGACGCGTCGTTTCCCGGGCCCATAAGTACCCTGTCACGCGCCGCAGTGAGGCCACAGTCAAATCCCCTGTCACGTGGACCCTAAGCACGGCGACAGGCTCGGTCCGTTCGACATCAACGAAAAGGCAGAATTCGTTCCGTAAGAACCATCCGGGCCGCTGGCATCCGGCGTCGTCACGCGAACGCTCCCAACCCTTGGTGGCGACCAAGTGCGTCCAGAGGCGGTCCGTAAGCTCCTGCAGCCTAGCCTGGTCGGGTGAGCCGATGAGATAGGTCTCGGAGCACGTCTCCGAGCCGCAGTTTCGGTCGGCGGAGACCAAAGTCAGGTCTTTAACTAATGGCAGCACAAGACCCGGTGTAGGCGAGTCGAGGCGCAGATCGAAGGCGGCGGCCGCGGGGCTGAAGGTACAACAGCCGCAAAATGCTGACCAGGCGACGAAAGCCGCCGTCAGCAACTCAGCCGCACTCCGACCCGCCACCAATCCTCGCCAGTTCTGTCCTGACTCCAGGTGGACGCCGGCGTCTCGACGCCGCGAAAGCCATCGATCGGCTAGGAGGGATATGGCGCACACTGCGAGCGTGGTCGGTCCCCAGAGCACCAACCCTTCGATCCAGTTTGGCAAACCCTGGCCCTGCAGTAGCTGGCAGGCGATGGCGAAGAGGAAGGTCAGAGCGACGACCAGCCCGACTCCGAATGTGATGCGCACCACGCGTACCCGAGTCACCATGATGATCAGCAGCACCGGAGGGCCAAGCCACAGCGGCAGGCCAAGGAACGCGACGGGTGATGGCATCTCGACCACCGCCGGATCGTACGGGTTCCTCTCCGCACCGCGGAGTCGTTCGGTGTACCGTGCCGGGTCGTGACGGTAAGGTCGTCGGTGCCACCGTCGGGGAGCAGGCCGGGCAGGCGTTTCGCAACCTCGCGACCATCTTGGCGAGCGAGGGGGCGAGCCTGGCGAACATCGTGCACTGGCGCATCGCGGTGGCGGATGGGCACTCGTTCGACGAGGGCGTGGCCGCCTTCCAGCAGGTGTGGAACCGGGCCGACCCGCCGCCGGCCATCACGGTCCACGTCGTGGCCGGCTTGGGCCCCGGGTTCCTCGTCGAGATCGACGCCGTCGCCGTCGTGTGACGCCCTGGGGCGGGGCTACTCCCGGCGCGGGACGATCCATCGGTCGTCGGGTTGGCCCGGTGTTGATGCTGGATGCGACCCAACAGCGACGACCGTCATTATGCGCGTTCCGGTTGGTGGTCCGATGGCGATGTGCGCCACGGAGAACTGCTGTCACCGCTGGCTGATAAGAACGGTTGGACGCTGGCGGAGGCCGCGTCTCCCTCCGGATGACGGCGCCGCCCGTGCTGGTGGCGATGGTGGCGCCGGCGATCTTGAGCGGGTCGGTCCCGTAGGCGTCGGCCTCTGGTCATCGGCTCCTGCTACGGCCGTGGGATCAGATCGGCCGGTCGGTGAGGTTGCGCAACGGAGGACGGCCAGCTCCCTGCGCCCCCGCATCCGCTTCTAGTGCCTCGTCTTTGAAGGTTGATCGTGTAATCCGCCGGTTCTGGGCATGTCTCGGGC
>NZ_JBHSPR010000122.1:0-204 GCF_042658085.1 Plantactinospora solaniradicis
ACCCGCATGCGTCAACGCCACACCCTTGGGCCGACCCGTCGAACCCGACGTGTAGATCACGTACGCCAAGCTCTGCGGCGTGACCCGCGTCGTCACCGGCTGGGCCCGCCACACCGCCGGCTCGTCCACCAACACCGCCGGCACCGCACCCACGACCGGCCGCAGCGCCGTCCGCGTCACCACCCCACCCACACCCGCATCGGC
>NZ_JBHSPR010000122.1:214-4904 GCF_042658085.1 Plantactinospora solaniradicis
GTCGACACCACGGTCCAACACGACCGCCACCACCGACTCCGGCCCGATCCCCAACCCACGCAGATGACCGGCCAACCGACCAGCCCGCTCATCCAACTCCGCGTACGACAGCTCGACACCATCGGCGGCCACCGCAACCGCGTCCGGCGTCTCCGACACCCAACGCCCGAACAACTCCACCACCGACCCCGCCGACACCGGCACCGCCGTGTCGTTCCACTGCCGGAGGATCCGAGCCTCTTCGTCGGCGTCGAGCACACCTACCGCGTGCAGCCGCACCTCGGGGGCGTCGGTGACGATCTCCAGCACGCGGGTCCACCAGGTCGCGAACCGCCGCGCGGTCGCGTGGTCGAACAGGTCCGCCGCCGCGATCATCGACCCACGGAGCCCGGCCGGCTGCCCCTCGGCATCGAACACCTCGCCGACCATGACGTCCAGGTCGCATCGGGCCGAGGCGTCGGCCTGGCTGCCCAGGGCGGAGCCTTGGGTGCCGGCCTCGGTGCCGGGCAGGTGCCACGCTTCCCGCCCGGCGTTCTGCACGGTCAACACCACCTGGAACAGCGGGTGGCGGGCCAGCGACCGGGTCGGCGCCAGCTCCTCGACCAACCGCTCGAACGGCACGTCCTGGTGCGCCAGGGCGCTCAGGGTCGTCTCCCGCACCCGGCCGAGGACCTGCCGGAACTCCGGGTCGCCGGACAGGTCGGTGCGGATCACGGTCGCGTTGATGAAGAACCCGACGAGGTCGTTCAGGGCATCGTCGATGCGCCCGGCGAAGGGCGATCCGATCGGGACGTCGGTGCCCGCGCCCACCCGCGACAGCAGCACCGCGAGGGTCGCCTGCAACACCATGAAGGAGGTCACGCCCTCGTCGCGGGCCAGTTTCACGAGACGCCGGTGCACGTCCGCCGGCACTTGCAGGGGCACGCGATGCCCGCGGTAGCTGCCCACCGCAGGGCGCGGCCGGTCATGCGGGAGGGGCAGTTCTTCCGGTACGCCGTCCAGCGCCCGTCGCCAGTAGTTCACCTGCGCTGGCAGGAGGCTCGCCGGGTCGTCCTCGCTGCCGAGCAGCTCTCGCTGCCACAGCGCGTAGTCCGCGTACTGCACCGGCAGCGGCGCCCAGTCCGGGCTCTCCCCGCGCAGCCGAGCCACGTACGCCGTCGCGACGTCCCGCAGCAGCGGACCACGCGACAACCCGTCACTGGCGATGTGATGCACCACCAGAACCAGAATGTTCTCCCGGTTGGCGGCTTTGCACAGCCGCGCGCGGATCGGCGCCTCTGCCGACAGGTCGAATGCGTACCGCGTCGCCCGCTCAATGGCACCGGACACTTCTCCGGGCGTCACCGGTACCGTCTCGAGACTCCAGGCCAGGTCGTCGACGTCCAGGATCCGCTGATAGGGCTCGCCGTCGGCGGAGGGGAAGATGGTACGCAGCGACTCGTGCCGGCCGATGACGTCGAGGAACGCCGCTTCGAGCGCGGCCCCGTCGATCTCGCCGGTGAGCCGCAGCACGATCGGGATGTTGTAGGTCGGACTCGGTCCTTCCAGCTGTGCCAGGAACCACAGGCGCCGCTGCGCGAACGAGAGCGGAATCCGGTCGGGCCGCTGGGTCACCGCCCGGAGCAGCGGCCGTGGCCGGTCGGGGTCCTCGTCGTTGAGCCGTGCTGCCAGGGCAGCGACCGTGGGTGCCTCGAACAGCACGCGCAAGGGCAGCTCGACACCGAGCACGGTACGCACCCGCGACACCAGCCGCACCGCGAGCAGGGAATGGCCGCCGAGCTCGAAGAAGTTGTCGTCGACGCCGACGTCCTCCCGGCCGAGCACGTGGGCGAACACCGCGCACAGCAGTTCCTCGTGCACCGTGGCCGGTCCGCGGTCGGTGCCGCCGGTGGGTTCGAGGTCGGGCAGGGCTTCGCGGTCGAGTTTGCCGCTTCCGGTCAACGGCAACTCCGGCATCAGCAGGAACGCGGCCGGCACCATGTACTCCGGCAGGCGCTGCCGCGCCACCGTCTGCAACTGCTCCGCGGTGACATCACCGACGACATAGGCGATCAGCCGGTCCTCCCGGGCGATCACGGCCGCCTGCCGGACGCCCGGGTACCCGAGCAGTGCATGCTCGATCTCACCCGGCTCGATCCGGAACCCGCGGATCTTCAGCTGCTCATCCGCACGGCCGACGAACACCAGCTGCCCGTCCGCCGACCGCTTCACCAGGTCACCGGTGCGGTACATCCGCTCCCCCGACCCGAACGGGCATGCCACGAACCGCTCGCCCGTCAGCCGTGGCCGGTTGATGTAGCCGCGCGCCACTCCGGCGCCGGCTACGTACAGCTCACCGGTGACCCCAACCGGCACCGGGTTCAGGGCGTCGTCCAGGACGTACAGGCGGCTGTTGGCGATCGGTCGGCCGAACGGCACCGGCCCCGGACGCTCGGCGTCCACCACACCCGCAGCGGTGATCACCGTCGACTCCGTCGGACCGTACGTGTGAATCAGCCGCCGCCCCGGCGTCCACGACTTCGCCGCCGCCTCGCTCAACGCCTCCGCGCCGACCCGCAACGTACGCACCGATGCCAGATCATCCGGCTCCAGCACGTGCAGCAGCGACGGCACCACGCTGGCCACCTGCACCGCTACCTCGCGCAACAACCGCGGTTCCGACCGCTGCTGCGCAGTGGCGACCACCAACGTCGCCCCCGAGGCCAGCGCCACCGCCACATCCAGCACCGAAACGTCGAAACTGAACGACGCGAACTGCAACATCGACACACCCGGACCGGCACCCAGCAGCGGCCCGAACACCGAGACCAGATTCGTCAGCGAGCCGTGCGAGAGCGCGACACCCTTCGGCACACCGGTCGACCCCGACGTGTAGATCACATATGCCAGACCGCCGGATTCCACGGCGATCTCCGGCACCATCGCACGCTCGGTCGCCTCCTGCGGATGTACGACCGGCACGCCGACGTCGACACCCGGGTCCTCCGCCGCCAGGAGGAGGCGGGCCCCGCTGTCGGCGAGGATGAATGCGATCCGCTCCACCGGGTACTCCGGATCGACCGGCACGTACGCCGCCCCGGCCTTCCACACCCCCAGAATCCCGACGAGCATCGCGACGCCACGCGGCAGGCACAGCCCGACCACCGACTCCGGTCCGATGTCGCGGGACCGTAGCGAGCCCGCCAACCGGCCGGCCAGCTCATCCAACTTCGCATAGGTCAGCTCGACACCATCGGCGGTCACCGCCACCGCGTCCGGCGTTTCGGTCACCCACCGGCCGAACTGCTGCAACACCGACTGGTCAGAGACCGGCGTCGCGGTGTCGTTCCAGCCCCGGACCACCAGGTCCCGCTCATCGGCATCCAGCACATCCACCGCGTGCAACCGCACCTGAGGCGACGTGGTCACCGCATCCAGAACCCGGATCCAGCGCTGGACCAGCCGGTCGACGGAGTCCCGGTCGAACAGGTCGGCGGCGGCGGTCATGACGCCCCGCAACCCGGCCGGGTGGCCCTGCTCGTCGAACGTCTCGCGGAGCGTCGCGTCGAGATCGAACCGCGCCGGGGCCCAGCCGGTGACGTCGGCGGGCAGGTCGGCCGCGGCGGAACGCAAGCCGAGCAGGCTCAGGTCGGCCCGCTCGGTGTTCTGCAGGGTGAGCAGCACCTGGAACAACGGGTGGCGGGCCAGCGAGCGGGCCGGGGCGAGTTCCTCGACAAGGCGCTCGAAGGGCACGTCCTGGTGTTCCAGGGCGCTCAGGGTGGTCTCCCGGACCCGGGCCAGGATCTCCCGGAACTCCGGGTCGCCCGACAGATCCGTACGGATCACCAGGCTGTTGACGAAGAACCCGACGAGTTCGTCCAGGGCCTCGTCCGTACGCCCGGCGACCGCCGAGCCGATCGGGATGTCCGTGCCGGCGCCCAGTCGGGACAGCAGCACCGCCAGCGCGGCCTGGAGCACCATGAACGGGGTCACGCCCGCGTCCCGCGCCACTTCCACGAGACGCTGGTGCACCTCGGCCGGCACCTGGACCGGAACCCGGTGACCGCGATGGCTGGCCACCGCCGGGCGCGGGTGATCCACCGGCAGGTTCAGCTCCTCGGGAGCGCCGGCCAGCGCCTCGCGCCAGTAGTCCACCTGGACCGACAACAGGCTGTCCGGGTCGTCCTCGCCACCGAGCAGATCCCGCTGCCACAACGCATAATCCGCGTACTGCACCGGCAACGGCGTCCACTCCGGGGCCTCGCCGCGGAGCCGGCTGGCGTACGCCGTGGAGAGTTCCCGGGCCAATGCGGGGAGCGACCAGCCGTCACCGGCGATGTGGTGGATCACCAGGATCAGCAGGTGTTCGTCCGGTCCGCTGCTAACCAAGGACGCCCGGATCGGCACCTCTGTCGACAGGTCGAACGCGTACCGCGTCGCCTGCACGACGACGTCTGCCTGGTCCCCGGCGGCGACCTCGCTGGCCGGCAGGCTCCACCGCAGGTCGGCGGGATCCAGAACCTGCTGGTAGGGCTCGCCGTCGGCCGACGGGAAGATGGTGCGCAACGATTCGTGCCGGCCGATGACGTCGAGGAACGCCGCTTCGAAGGCAGCCGCATCGATCTCGCCGGACAGTCGTAGCACGGCCGGGATGTTGTAGGTGGGGCTCGGGCCTTCCAGTTGTGCCAGGAACCACAACCGGCGCTGGGCG
>NZ_JBHSPR010000123.1:0-7331 GCF_042658085.1 Plantactinospora solaniradicis
CCGCACGTCGACCAGCCAGGATCCGCCGGATCGTGCCCGCCCCGACCCGTTGGCCGAGTCGCTGTAGTTCGCCTTGGATTCGGCGGTGTCCCCATCGCGGGTTCTACCGGGCCAGCCGTAGTACGACGTCGCGGATCTCGTCGCTGACGGGTGGCCGGCCAGGTCGGTTCGGGTAGGTCCAGTGACGTCGCACCAACCGGCGGTGCCAGGCCAGCAACGTCGCCGGTGTGACGATCCGATGTTTCCGCATCCGACGCGGCAGCAGGCGGGTCAGGGCCGACAGGACCGCCCGGTCCGGCCAGGACAGCCGCGGCCGGCCCCGAACCCGCCGACGGAGCACCGGTACCTCATGCCTCAGCACGAGGACCTCGATCAGCAACGCTCTGTCGCCGCGGATCAACAACCCCAGACCGTTGAACAGGCGGATAATCCCCAGGTACAGCAACCGCACGACCATACGGACGATCATCAATCAGGTCGAGAACTCCCAGCTCACAGCATGTGCGACGAGTTGTGGCACGGTACAGCCACGTACTGCCGCAGACGATGGATGGCAGCAGGGCTCGGCGCACAATCCCCGACCTGGGCGATCACCTGATGCTGCGGGACAAGCTGCCCAGGACGGCAGGCGAGTGATCGCAGAACACCCCACTCCATGCGGGTAAGCACGATGAGGCCCCCGCCATCGGCCAGGACTCTGTGCCGATCGAGCTCGACGGTGCGCCGCCCGAACCGCAGGGCTTCCAGATTGGCGGTCACGCCCCCGCCACGGCGCGTCAAGCCCGGATTCGGGCCCCGCCGTCGACGATCCGGACACGGGAGCGTCCGGTTCGACTGCCGGGGTCGGGCGTTGGTCCACGATCAGGGCGAAGGGTTGGTCTCGGATGCCGTGCGCAACCGGGTCGAGGTCGCGGCCTGGGCCTGGGAGAACCATGTCGTCGGACTCGGTTAGGGACGGAGGTCCCGGACGAGCGGACCGGTGCGGCCGGTGCTCCTCCCCTCGGCCTGTTCACGACCCCCGCGACCCCGAGTCGTCAAGGGACGGTCCGCCCCTGTCGAGACGCGAGCGACCGGAACTACTCAGTCCGTTCGTCCAACCATTGGCTAATGCATATCAGATCGACAGAGAGCGATCTACCTGAATTCAATCAGTGCGCTGTCAATTAATGCGCACTAGGCCCATTCACCCCGTTCCATACTCCGTCTGGCGTGACCTCGGGTCGTATCCCCGTTCCACGCCCCGACGGAGGAGGGACCAATGAAACGTGCAAGGTCGATCTGGGCCGGCACCACGGTTGTCTCGGTAACGGCGCTGGCACTCGTTCTCACGACCGGGGCACCGGCCGGAGCCGTTGACGGCAACCTGCCGGGCGGCACCAGCATCTCGGTCACCATCGACACCCCGGCCGACGGGGCCGTGCTGCCCCCGGGTCCGGTGACCGTGACCGGCACGGCGGCGGTCGGCACCGGACAACCGGTGGCCAACACCGCGGTCGTCTACGTGCTGGACGTCTCTGGTAGCACCGACGCGGGCGCCAACAGTTGCGGACGGATCATCGACTGTGAGATCGCCGCCGCCCGGAACCTCAACAACAGGATCGTGACGGATCCCGCCATCGCCGGCACCGTCGGCAGCGTCGGGGCGGTTGTCTTCGGGTCGACGGCGGTGGCTGCCGACGTCGTGCCGGGCGGCACCCCCGACGACCTGACCACCGGCCCGGACAGCGACCTCGGCGGTACAGGGCCGGACGCCGGTGACCGGGACATCGAGGAGGTGCTGGCCTCGGCCTTCTCGAACGCCGCGGGCAATGGCGGGGTCGACGACTTCACTCACCGCGAGGTCGAGGGCGCTACCGACTTCGCCGACGCGGTGACCCGAGCCCGGGAGGTGGCCGAGGCGGCGGACGAGGACCGCAAGATCGTGGTCTTCCTCTCCGACGGCGTCGCCACCGACGGCGCGGACGGCGGCGTAGCGGACGCGCTGGTGGGTACCCCGGAGGAGGTCGACATCTTCACCTTCGCGGTCGGTTCCGGCTCCTCTTGCACAGACGACGGTGAGGGGCGCGGCAGCCTCCAACAGATCACCGCCGCGACAGTGCCGGGCGGGCAGTGCGTCGAGGTGGCCACCGAGGCGCTGCCGGACTTCCTGCCCGGCATCATCACCTCCGAACTCAGCTCGCTGGCACTGAGCACCACCGGTCCCGGTGGCCCCTACACGCCGATCAGCAACGCCGACATCCAGCCCGACCTGCCGCAGTCCCCCGGGCCGAAGAACGTCACCTACAGCACCAGCACCCCGGCGCTGGCCGCCGGTACGCACGAGATCTGTGTACGGGCCTTCGGCAGTGACGGCGGTGGCACCGGCTTCGTCACCGACTGCACCACGGTCGTGATCAACGCCCCGCCGGTGGTCGAGGCGGGCGGCCCGTACTCCGGGCAGGAGGGCACCCCGGTCGGCATCGCCGGCGACGTGACCGATCCGGACGGCCCACCGGCCACTCTGGACTGGGACGTCAGCGGTGGCGGCGAGCCGGGCGCGACCTGCGCGTTCGGTAACCAGGCCGCGCTGACCACGACGGTGACCTGCACCGACAACGGGGTCTACACGCTCACCCTGACCGCCGACGACGGGGTCAACCCGCCGGTGGAGGCCACCGCCACGCTGACCCTGACCAACGTCGCACCGGCGGTCAGCATCTCCGCCCCGGCCAACGGGGCGCTCTTCACCCGGGGCACCCCGGTCAGCTTCACCGCGCCGTTCACCGACATCGGCACCAACGACACGCACACCTGCTCGGTCGACTTCGACGACGGCAGCCCGCTCGCCGCGGGCACGGTCAACGAGGCCGCCGGTGCCGGCACCTGCACGATCAGCCACGCGTTCACCGCGCTCGGCCCGCACAACGTGCTGGTGCGGGTGACCGACGACGACGGCGGTTCGGCCACCGCTGTGGTGCGGGTGGTCGTCTACCTGCCCGGCGGCGCCTTCGCGCTACAGGCGACCGGACTGCTGTTGACCGTTCCCCGGACCCCCGACGTCACCTGCCCGCCCAATGACGCGCAGACCTCGGTGGCGGTCAACGCGCCGCCGCTGTTGACCACCGGGGTACTCAACGCCAGTTGCACGCTCGACCCCAACACCGGTACGACCACGGCCCGGGCGACCGTGGCCGGCGCCAACCTGCTCGGCGGTCTGGTCAACCTCTCCACCATCGAGAGCACCAGCGTGGCCGGGCCGGACGGCATCACCCGGACCTCGCGGGTGGTCGGCACGATCAACGGTGCCGCCGTCGGCACCAGCAGCCCGGTGACGATCGGCATCCCCGGCGTCGCCGTCGTCTATCTCAACGAGTCCACCACCAACCCCAACGGTCAGCTCGTGCAGACCGCCGTCCGGGTCCAGGTGCTCGGACTGCTCGGCCTGCCGAGTGAGGAGATCGTCCTGAGCCGGAGCTATCTCGGCTGACGACCGGCACGGCGCAGGGGTACCGGAGCGGCCCGCTCCGGTACCCCTGACGCCGCCGGCCCGCCGCGAACGGTCATTCCGTTGCGGAATTCCGCAATGAGGCTTTCCGCGTAACGGCTTGTGGCGCTGGGTGATCAGGTGGTGCGGCCGTGTTCGAAGTGCAGAAGCACGAGTGCGGCCGCGGCGATCTTGCCGATCTTCCAGGGACAGAGGCTGACGTTGCGCAGGGCCTTGAAGGTGGTCTTGAGCAGGGAGTTTCCGCGTTCGCCGATTGCGCGTACGCCGTTGTGGGCCCTGTTGAAGGTCTTCTGAATGTCGGTGAGTTCGCCGCCCTTGGGTTTCTTGAACGCCACCGTGATGGTGTCGGCCTCGCCCTCGTAGCCCAGGTCGCCCAGGACCCGCAGGTGATCGTCGGTCCATACGGCGAGCAGGGGCAGGACCTCGGTGTGCTCGCGCAGGGCGGTGGTGTCGTGCTCTCGGCCGGGACGCACGTCGGAGGTCCACAGCGGCCACCCGTCCGGTGCGGTGATGACCTGGATGTTCCCGCCGTGGTTGTCGCACTTGGCCGACCACCACAGATCCACTCCCGGGTCGGTCCTGGGGTACGGCACCGGTCGGTCTCTATCACGGTCCCGTCGATGTTGACGTGGGAGTAGCCGGCCATCTTCGCCGCTAACAGCGCTGATTCCAGGTCCGGCGCGTGGGCGGCGAGCACCCCGATGCCCTCGTGCGGGTAGTCGTAGGCGGTGGACTTGCCGATCGCGTTGTCGGGTGGCCAACTGCTTGATCCGGGTGTCGTCCAGGAACCAGCGGATGACCAGGACCGCCTGCTTGAAGCAGCCCAGGGCGCGGCTACCGGTGCGGGTACCCCGTCGCAGGCGTTCGGTGTGCAGCAGGCCGGAGACGAACAGCACGGTCTGCTCGCGGACGGTCAGCGTGGCGGTGTATGTAACATTCATGGCGACGCGGGACCCCTATGAAGTTGATCTGTGAGAGGACCACCTTCGTACCCGGGTTCTGCGTCTTCACGTTGTATCACAACGGGTCTCGGCGTGTCTCAGCCACCGAAGCCGCCGACCACCCACCACCCAAGCGCCGTTACGCGGAATAGCTCCATGTGCTGCTCAACGCCACCAGTTCTTCGTGGGCTGGCCGGCCTCTGCCGCGTCGCATGCGCGGGCGAAAGCTGCCCGATCGGGTGGTGGCAGCTTCGCCGCCTCGCGCGACGCGTCCTGGAGCAGGGACAGGGCGTCGTCGGTGACGCCGCCGCAGCGGATGTAGTTCATATTCGTGCCGTGCTCCTCGACGAAGAACACCACCAGAGGACCTGGCGCCTGTACCAGCGCCGTGATCCGGTCGACGTGGTCACGCAGAGTCGGGTCGAACAGCGCAGCGCACATCAGCTGGTTGCTGTACTGATCCAACTCGAACGTGGTGTTCGTGATCTGGCCCCGGGCACCGACCCCCAGTCGGCCGCCCTGCGGGTCGCGGAAGAACATCGACATGCGGAACACCACGCACGGGTTCGCCGCGTGCCGCTCCCACCGCATCGCCTCCAGCACCACCCGCTCCGACCACGTGTTGTACTCGTACTGGCCGACCTTGAGGAAGACGGCTGGCTTCACCGCCTGCCCACACCGCACCAACTCGATCGCCGGGACCCATAGATCCCAGCCGGGGTGTCGGGCACCCATGAGGTCGACGGCGTACATCAGGTCGGGCGTGTCGGGCCGGCCGAGGATCCATTCCATCCCGCCAGTCAACCGCACCCGTTGGGATGTCGTGCTGCAGGTGCCGCGCGTGCTCGGCGCGGCTCAGGCCGGACGGGCGCGGGCCGCGCGTGCCGAAGTCGTCGATGTAGCTCATTCGCTGCGCGGTCGCCGAGGTGACCGTCACCATCTCCGGGGTGTAGCCGGACCGCGCCCGCGACCTCTGACCGTACCCTCATCTGCCGAAAGGAGTGCGTCAGTTACTGCCGACATCCTCAATGCGCGTGCTGAATCGATCTGTCACCTAACCGTTGTCATGCAGCGGTGGAGGCTTCGCGCTATTTTCGTCGCCGGTGCGAGCGCGCGATTGACGTTAGGCTCCGCGACGATGATGTAGGCCGGGGTTGTCGGGGAGTGGTGATGGGGGCGACTAGGACCGCGCTGGCCGTTCCGGGAGCCCTTCCGATGGCGGTCTGGTCTGTGGTGGGCCGCTTCGCGTTCGCGATGATCAACTTGAGCCTGTTAATTTATGTCGAGGCCCGGACAGGTTCCTATGCCGTGGCAGGGGCCGTCTCGGCGGCCAGCCTCGTCGGTACCGCCGCGGGCGTCATCGGGCAGAGCAGGCTCATCGACCGGTACGGGCCGACCCGACCTTTGCTAGCCTTTACCGGCCCCTATGCGCTGCTCAGCGTGGGCGTCATCGTGTTTATCTCCACGGGACTGAATACTCTCGCCCTCGCGCTCCTGGTAGCCGTGCAGTGCGCGGTGCTGCCGACCGTGCAAGTCGCGTCCCGGGCGATGTGGCGCCATCTCGTCCCGGCAGGTTCCGTCCGTGACGCCGCCTACAGCTACGAGGCGGTCAGCTTCGAGCTGTGCTGGCTGCTCGGTCCGGCCGTGGCCGCCGTGCTCGCCACCTGGCTGTGGCCGGGCTCCGCTCTGCTGGTCGCCGTCACGCTGAGCACGGTCAGCGCGGCCGGGTTCGCCTCGACGACGGCAGTCCGGTCACACCGCCGAGACGCGACGTTCGAGACCCCCGCCGAAGACCTGGACCGAGCCGCCGACGGAACCGACGCCGATCAATTCCACACGGCGGGTCTTGCCATCCTGCTCCTCGCCACGTGCGCGTTCGGCCTGACAGTCGGTTTCGTCGTGGTAGGTGTCACGGCCGGCGCCGAGGCCAACGGCGTGCCGCAACTGGCCGGCGGTGTACTGGGGCTGTGGTCGATCAGTTCCGTACTCGTCGGCATGGCGTACCAGCGATCGCCCTGGCCTCGCCCGCTCGTGGTTCGCTTGCCGGTGCTCATCGCCGGGTTCGGCACGATCTTGTTGATCCCATCACTGCTTGGTGGCGCATTACCGCTGACGGTCGCGGTGATCCTGGCCGGGGCAACCCTCGTACCGCAGATCACCCTCCACAACACACTGCTCGACAGGCTGGTACCCCAGCGGCGCCTGTCAGAGGCCTTCGGTTGGACCACCACCGCGATCATCGCCGCCAACGCGGCCGGGCAGGCGTTGGGCGGATTGGTGATCCAGCGATACAACTACAACGCCGGCTTCCTCACCGCAGCGACGTGCGCTGTTTCCCTAGCCGCTGCGGTATGGATTGGCAGGCGAAAACTGATACCCAAGCCCGCAGGCGCATGAAGGGTCGGCGCATTGGTCTACCCCGAATCCAGCGGCTCCATGGTGCGCTGACATGCCGCCGAGCGAGCGCGCTGAACACCGGCGCCCCCTCACTCTCCGTACGCCATCGTTCGACTTGTCGGACGCACGCTCGTGCCGAATTGAGGATGCCTGGTCACGCCAACTGGTTGGGGTTCACTTGATATTCCGGGTGCCTTCCGCGAGCGCCTTGAGTCTCAGGAGGCCGGCCTCCCAGGTGGTTGCGACGTTCGCCATCCACTGTGCGGTTTCGGCCAATCGGGACGGGTTCGCGCTGTAGAGCACCTCGCGCCCGTGTCGGCGTCTGGATACCAGATCGTGCTGCTGCAATGCGGTGAGGTGTTTGATCACCGCTGGTCGACTGACCGGCAATGGGCCGGCCAGCTGCGTGGCGGTCTGCTCGCCTCGCTCCGCAAGCAGTTGTAGAACGTTGCGGGTGCCGAAAACCCCATCCGTCCTGTTCACAGTCCTCTTGATCACTGAGACACGGG
>NZ_JBHSPR010000124.1:0-7672 GCF_042658085.1 Plantactinospora solaniradicis
CCAGCGAGGGGGTCAAAGTTCGGCCGGAGCAGAGGGGGCAAACTTCAGCCGGCGTTGACAGCCGCAGACTCATCCGGAAACCTCTGGCTCCACCGAACACCGGCAACACCGAGGCAGTAACGCGTCCGGACGGGTCCACAGCGTGGCTCGTCATCCATCACCGGTGGGACGGCCGGGCTTCGCTGGAACGGCGACCGGGTCCTTGATTAGCGTTCCCGTTCGTGTAGCTCCGCCAAGCGGGCGCGCACCTCGGGGCTGATCGGGATCGTCTGCGCCACTGCCGCGCACAGTGACAGGGCGGTGATGAAGTGGACGCAGGTGGGGCAGTTGTCGCTCTCGCACGTCGCGGCGTGGGCTCGCGACGCCTCGACGGTCCACGAGTGCATACGACCCATCGCCCACGACATGCCGCCGTGCCGGCCCGTGACCTGCTGCAGGAAGTAGTCTGTCTGGACTGGGTCAGGCAGCATGTGCTCCGGCATCGCGATCTCCCTTGATCGGCGGCGAGTCTCCTGTCTATCGCGGCCGGTCGCGGGTTGCCGTCGGGTCCGACGGCAGTCTGCGGCGCCGGACGCGCACGTCCGGCGACGGTCGGGTGATCTACCGTCACCGATACGACCGAGCCGACCCTCGCCGAGGAGCGGGCTCCTGTCGCCTAGGTCAACATCGTGACTGCTCGACGCCGAACTGACGCAGCACGTCTCCCGCAATTCGGGTCTGACGCACCCCGTCCCGGTGGCAGCGGCGCGTCGGTGACGAGACTGCGCGGGAATCTGGTGTTGACCGCGGGATAGCTGGTGGTGGCGCTATCGACGGTTCAGGTTCGTGGGGTGCGTGTGGGTAGGACGCCGCTGGTGCGTATGGGATCGAGTACGAACAGCGTGGTGTAACGGCGGACGTTGGGGGCTTCGTTGGTGTTGGCGGGATTCGCGTTCGAGCGTCACCAGGCACACGGCAAGCAGCACCGTGGGTAGCCGGTTCGGGTCGAGCATCGTGACCTGCCGTGCGATCACGCCGTGCTTGTGGCAGCGGTCGATCCGCCGTTTGACGGCGCTGGGCGACAGGGCGACCAAGTCGCCAAGTTCGCGCAGGGTCCGACCTGAGTCGCGCTGGAGAAGGTCGAGCAGTTCATGGTCGACGTCGTCCAGGGCGAGGGTCACCTTGGGCACGCAATAATTTTGCGTCACAGCGGCAGAGTTCTCAATCGAGAACAGCGTGATCGCGGCTAGCGTCGGCGGCGAAAATGCGGTGGCCGCGAGGCCACGGCGACGACAAGGAGCGGGTTCATGTCCTCTGCAGTGCTGTACATGTCGGTGTCCCTCGACGGCTACATCGCGGGACCCAACGACGGCCCGGAAAAGCCTGGTGGTGACGGAGCAGCGGTTGAGCGGCTACACGCTTGGGGCTTCACTGCGGATGGTGACGTCCGGCGGTCCGGGCCGGCTGGCGAGATGAACGACGCCATGGAAGCGACCGGTGCGGTGGTCGCGGGGCGCCGTACGGTGGAGCAGGTCGATCACTGGAAAGGTGATCATCACGGCGTGCCGATCTTCGTGCCCAGCCACCGGCCGCCGGACCCTTCGGTGGTCAACTATCCGCTGGTGACGTATGTAAGTGACGGGATCGCCGACGCGGTGGCACGAGCGAAGGCCGCGGCGGGAGACCGGGACGTGATGGTGCACGGTGCATACACGGCGCAACACGCGATCGACGCCGGCGTACTCGATGAGATCCAGATCCACCAGATTCCGGTGCTCCTCGGTGCCGGCCGTCGACTCTTCGACGGTCTGCTCTCGCGTACCGAGTTGGAGATCGTACGGGTGATCGATACTCCGGAAGCGACGCACATCCGCTACCGCATCCTCCACTGACCCGGAAGGAAGACGTCGTGGCGTGCACGATCATGGGGGCCGTCGTCTCCCTAGACGGTTTCATCGCGGACGAAAGGGGTGCGGTCGGCCCCCTCTTCGACTGGTACGGCAACGGTGAAACAGAGTGGCGGTGGTCCACAAGCCAGGACCAGCCGTGCCGCACCACCCAGGCCTCAAAGGACTTTGTGCATGCGGTGAACCCGCAGATCGGCGCTGTCGTGATCGGCCGGAAGCTGTTCGACCAGACGAACGGATGGAGCGTCGTGCCTGCCGCCGGAGAGCACGTATTCGTGGTCACTCATAGCCCGCCCACCGACTGGGGCATCGATCGATTATCAGGCATGCAGCGCCTGCTTCAGATGGGGACGAGCCGGAGACTACGGCGAGAAACCATGATCACCGGGTGAACAGACCGCATGCTCGACGTACTCATCTGCCGCCGGGCGTGCGCGGCGGCAGGTGGGGGTGCTATCACGCACCGTAGGGTGCGTCGCGATCGCCCGGCGACCGGACATGTCGATGAGAGCGCGGCCGGTCGTGTCTCGGAAATATTCTTGCAGGTAGGACTTTTTACGGTAGAGAATCGCGTGCTGTGTCGATCGTCGGTATGGATGCAGAGGTCCCGACCAACACTGTCGTCATCGTCATCGACGTCATCCGTGCCTTCACGACAGCTGCGGTTGCCTTCGAGCGTGGCGCAACGGAAATAGTCTGCGCGCCGTCGGTTGAGGTCGGCCGAGATCTCCGGCGGCTGCACCCCGCAACCTCGACGACCTCAAGCACTTCCTGCCCCGTATCCTGGAGATCGTCGCGACTGAGGGCTTCGACTTCCTCGACCTTGAGGTGGTGTACGGACACCTCGCCTACGGCTCCTTCGCCACCTGGCCGGCCAACGAGCGTGCGGCGGTACGCGACCTGGCGATGACTCACTGGAGGACAGCCCTTGCCGAGGGCGTGCACCTGGTCCACTTCGAGCCGGTCCTGACCGGCATCATGCTGATCGAGGACGATCTCACTTCTTACCTGGAGTACTGGGAACGCTCGGACGATGCGATTACGCTGGCCAACCTGGCCGAGTACGCGCGGGAGGTCGGGCGGATCCGCGCCGGGGAGCGCGACTGGAACCCGTACTCACCGTTGGGAAGCCGGACGGACCGTACGGCGCAGTCAGACCGGGTCCCGGACAAGCGCTCGCGTGGCTGACGGGCTCAGACCTCGCGGCGCGACTGGCGGCACGCCGCGTAACGCTGTCCGGCCCGGAAGCCGGGGCCGCGCTCGAAGAGACGCTTCAGGCCGTCGGTGGCCCACGCCCCTGAATCGACATCCGCACCAGCCACACCCCCCGACGATCATCGATGGTCGTGCCTGTTCAGCCGGATGGCTCCCGTACGCTGATCTGCCGGCCATAGACCACCACGCCGCCCGGCCGCTGATGCGTCGCGGCGACAACAAACTGATCTCCTAATCACCCTTGGGGCGGATTTGAGGGGCCGCCGGTGCGGGCGATAGCCAAGTGGACAGTGCGTATCCCCTGGTCGTCGTGGGTTTCTCTCCCGGCGACGACATCGCCTCGGCCCAGCCGGCCACGCTCGCCCGGCAAACGCGGCCGGCTGGTTCGGACCCGCGGCGGGCCTCGCACGCCGGGAGGCCCGGCTGTTCGGCGCCCCGGATCGCCGACCGCCGAATGCCGCGTCTTCCCGGTCCCGCTCATTGACAGGCGGGGCGAGAATCGGGCTCGACCGGATCGCGCGGAGTCGAACAGGTCTCAAGAACCCCGGAGATTCGCATTGCACCGAAACCGGCCACCGGAACAAGGCTCGACGATGCCGTCTGACACCTCGGACGAGGGCTGGAGGATGCGCGCGAGCGGGCTGTTCGCGCCGGCGACAGCGGAGCGTCCAACCCCTGCCGAGGAGGTCGGAACCAGGAGCTTCGATCTACTGTCGTATGCCCTCGGCGTCGTACCCCTGCTGGTGCCGATCGTCGCGATCACGCTGATGGGAGACCCTGCCGTCCTGCGTGTGGTGCTGTGGCAGGGAAATTTGGTGGCACTGTTCATCGCGACATTGCAACCATTCCTCCCACTCGTCCTCGGAGTGACGACATTTGTCGTGGTCCGCCGGTCGCTGCGGAAATCCCTTCGCTCGGCCGCGCTGCTGTCAATTCCGCCGGCGCTGGCGCTGCTCTTCTTCGTACCCGTCGGCCTGGCCCTCGTCGAACTGGGGATTGCCGCCGCACTCTGGACGGCGGTCTGGTGGCACGGCCACGGGCAGCCTGTCCGCCGGCCGTACCTCATCGCCGGACTCGTCCTGGCTCTGTGCGGGACCGTGGCGCCCGTGCTCCTCCTGTGGAACCACGGCATGCAGACGGGCTCGCAGCTCATCGCCCCACGCACGCTGTACGGTCTGCCGCGCGAGGTCGCCGTCGAGAAGGACGGCACCGTCTGGGTCTACTACCTGGTCTCGTCGGACGAACGCTTCACCACCGTCATCACCGGCACGCCGAGGGGTGTGCGCAACATCAGAACCCAGGACGTCACGGATCGCCTGCCTTGCCGCCATCGCGAGAGCACCGCCGGTCGTAGCCTGCACGGACATCTCGTCGGCGAGGCGAACGGGGGTACCGCCTACTGCGGCGACCTGGCCTCCTGCCTGCGGGCCGTGCCACAGCCGACCGCCCGCCACGAACGCACCGTGATCGACGGCTGCATTCGGGAGGCGAAGCTGCGGGTTCCCTAGCGCGGCCACGGGTGCCGGGATGGGGTCGGTGCGCGACGACCGGGAAGCTGACGCTGCTCGGCGCGGCTCCCCTCGCCGTTTCGCGAACCCTGTGTCGAACGAGAACTCGGTCTGGGCTACGCGGCCTGTTCGTACTCGTTGATCAACCCGTGGACCACCTTCCTGCGCCGTACCCGGATCAGCTACCTTCGCCGGAAGGCTGTCCTGATCAGGTGGGCATTGCCTGCGGCCTGGTGCGGCCGATGCCCGTTGTATTGGGCCAGGTATTCGCCCAGTACGGCGAGCCTGCGGGGTGTTGTAGATCAGGATCCGGTCCAGGCATTCCCGCCGGACCGCCGACGACGGTCTGTCGCGGCCATGACCTCGATCCTGCGCAGGGCCAGATGAGAGCCACACGACCAGCGTGGGCAGCCGATGTGAGAGCGACGGCCCGGGCGCCTGGACCAAGCCTGGCCGGGCCACGGTCCTACCCGCGATGAAACAAGCAGCCGATGTGAGTCTGGTCCACGTTGGGCGCATTAGTTCGAGAGATTGATCGTGCCATATCAAGAAAGCTCGGCGGGTGCGTTACTCGAATTGGGCGATAGCGGGTCCGCCAGGGTTCCCTAATTAATGCCGGGAGCGGTCGCGCTGGCGGCGATGGTGTCTCTGCTCGTGGCCCATCAACGCTAGATGTTCCTGGAGCCGGGAATGACGGAACTGATACACAGCCCCGACCTGTCGTAGCACCCCTCGTCGATGAGCGTCCTCCAAAAAACGCATCAACGACCAGGGAACCTGCCCTCGAACGCCGAGCCAGCATTGGGCTATGACGAATCTCGCCCACGCACTGCCCGTCCCGGGGCGGAGGCCAACCACGCCTATGTGGCGCGAGACGCGGTCATACAAGAGCCGGGGAGCCAGTCCGAGCCCGACCCCGGAGAAAAGGCCGAGCATCAGCGCGGCGGCTGGCCCAGGTATCGGTACCGGTAGAGCCGCCATACCGCTCCCGTACGCAAGACCAACGATTACCCCACCCACAAGCCCAATTGCCAGGAAGACCGTTCGGTCATCACGGAGCGTCGAGTGAGGGTCGAGAAGTTCGCCCTCTGCGACCTTGGCTCCGAATCCGAACAGCAAGCCGGATCCCAGCGCGAAACCGAGTCCTATCAGCAGACTGGATTGCAGCGTGAGCCCGGATGTCAGCCCGTGCACGTACCCAACGGCGAGCCCGCCAAGCAGACTGATCAACAGCCGCCACAACCGGAATCGCATACGGCTCGGCGAACCATCAGAAAACCACAACCCGGCCGGGATCCCAAACCCGAGCGTGAAGCCAAGCCACGCCAGGATTCCGGACGACCTTTCGAAGACCACTCCCATTCCGATCCCAAAACCGAGCCCCATACCCGAGCCAAAGATGAACCCGAGAGCCGGCTTATAGTGAGGAACGGCACGGATAAGCCGCCACCAGGCCAGATCAGACGTGCCCTGCCGACCTAGATGCCAGGCCAGGAATGACAGCCAACGCTCGGACTTTCCGAGCGGGTACGCGGACGGCGGTACGTGCGCGGGACTGTCGCTCCAAACGGGTTCCTGTCTGTAGACGGCGGGAAGGTAGGCGTTCAGCAGACGAGTCTCGATGGCGGCCGGGTCAGAGTGGCCGAGCAAATCGGACGGATCGGTGCTGGGAGACGTATAAGCCGTTCGGGCCAGGTACACCATCAACGGGGTAGAAAGCGTCTGTGCCAACGCCCCTTCGGGGTGATCGCTCAGTTCCGTGATTACCAATGCCCACCTACGTGGACCATCGGGTTGTCCCGCCGGTAGGTACTCGATCGCATCCGCGGCCATGACGGGCGCGATCTCCACCACTGCCGCGCGACCCAATGGATTGCCAATCGCATCTATCGCGGCCTGATATTCATCAGCCCGGCAGGTTACTACCAGGGGACGACGCTGCCCCACCGCGTCTGTCAACGCCCTGACAGCGGCGACGTGCACGCCGTTGGGCATCTCATCCAATCCGTCCAGGATCGGAAGGACACGACCCTGATCTACTAGCCGCGTTGCCGGACTCGGACCATACCGGCCGCGCTCACGAAGAAACGGATACTGTTCGACGAGGCAACCGGCCAGCCAGGTATCAAAGTGTTGCTGGCGCGGATTCCACGACGCGAGGGTCAGCAGAACCGGCACCGGCTCCCCCGGCGTCCACTCTCGGCACAGCCCGATGGTCAGCAGGACCGCAAGGGCCGACTTGCCCGACCCCGGTCCGCCGAGGACCACCAACTGTCGTGAGGGAAGCTGCCGCAATGCTGCCACTGTTGCGGTCACGTCGCCATGCATCCGCAGTCGTGTCGGCTTCCCCGCGACTACACCAGGGCCGATGACCTCTCCGGCTGACGGCGCGACCAGACGCGTGGTCGACGACCAGCGGACTCGCAGCGCCGCCGGACGTAGCAGCCGTATCGCCGCCTCTCGCTCCCACTGTCGCCCGACAAGACGGGCAAGGTCCTCGGTTGCGGCAGCCAGCATGACCGAGGGATCGGTCGACACGCTCGACGAACGCCAGCTGAACCGCATAGCCGTGACGCTGACCACGAGACCCACGGCCGTCAGTATCAGGCTGCCGATACTGGCCAGCTTGTCCGTTCGGTCCAGCCGCTGCTCGGGACCAAGGGCCAGGAAACCGAAGAGCGCTGTTGCGGCTAGGACAAAGGCGGCTCCAGCGAGCCATTGCCACGACTTCCACCGGTTGTCGAGATGCCCCACCGCGTCATCATCGCTGGCCGACGCAACCGTGACACCATGCGCGCAGTGAAGCGGCGAGCCGCAGTGGAGACCTCGTCAGCTGCCAGCCAGCCCACCGAAACACGCCGACGGAGATCGCGATGTCTACTGGCACGGCACGGACATCCTGATCAACGCCCCCTGCCCGGGCTTGGCCGCAACCGAGGCTAGACCCTGCTTCTCAAGCTGTGCACCCACATGCCGCAGACCGCGACCTACGCAGCGTGTCCTTCCGAGCGACGCGATCCACGGCAGGTGTCCTGTCCAGGGCGGCGACGACTCGGCCGGGCG
>NZ_JBHSPR010000125.1:0-570 GCF_042658085.1 Plantactinospora solaniradicis
CGCCGCGACCGGCACCTCCACGGCGAACACGGCCCGGATCCGGGACACCACCCGGGTGGCCAGCAGCGAATGTCCACCCAGGGTGAAGAAGTTGTCGCGTACCCCGACCCGGTCCACGCCCAACACCTCGGCCCAGATCCCGGCCAGGAGTTCCTCGGCCGGGGTCCGCGGCGCCACGAACTGGGCATCCGCGTCCGGGCGGACACCCTCGACCGCGGGCAACGCCGCCCGGTCGATCTTGCCGTTGGCGTTGAGCGGCAGCGCCGTCAGTTCCACGAACACCGCCGGGACCATGTACTCCGGCAGCCGCTCCCGCAACACCACCCGAAGCTGCGCCACCGCCACCCCGGCACCGCTGTCCGCCACCACATACGCCACCAACCGCGACTGCCCAACCGGACCGTCCGCGACGACCACCGCCGCGGCCACCCCCGGCACCGCCCGCAGCACACCCTCGATCTCGCCCAGCTCGATCCGGAACCCACGCACCTTCACCTGGAAATCCGCCCGGCCCAGGAACTCCGGACGCCCGTCCGCCCGCCACCGCACCACATCCCCGGTCCGGTACAA
>NZ_JBHSPR010000126.1:0-1704 GCF_042658085.1 Plantactinospora solaniradicis
CACCACCGACCCCGCCGACACCGGCACCGCCGTGTCGTTCCACTGCCGGACCACCAGGTCCCGCTCGGCGAGTTCGAGAATCTCCGTCTCGTGCAGGCGCTGATCGGGGTTGGTGGTCAGGTCGGCGAGGACCCGCACCCACCGGTCGGTAAGAGATTCGATCGACGGGGCTTCGAAGAGGTCCGCCGAGGCGATGACGGAACCGAGCAGGCCCGCGGGGTTTCCATCCCGGTCGAAGGACTCCCGCACGACGATTTCAAGATCGAATTTTGCGGGTACGACTGCCCTCGTATCGCCGGACACGTCGCCCTGCGGATCCACCGTGATCCGGCCCGTGTTCTGGACAGTCAGCATGACCTGGAACAGCGGGTGGCGGGCCAGCGACCGGGTCGGGGCCAGCTCCTCGACCAACCGCTCGAACGGCACGTCCTGGTGCTCGAGCGCTTCCAGGCTGGCTTCCCGCGTCCGGACCAGCAGCTCCCGGAATCGCGGGTCCCCGGACAGGTCCGTACGGATGACCAGGGTGTTGACGAAGAACCCGACCAGGTCGTTCAGGGCTTCCTCGGTGCGGCCGGCGACCGGGAACCCGATCGGGATGTCGGTGCCCGCGCCCAGCCGCGACAACAGCACCGCGAAGGCCGCCTGCAACACCATGAACGGCGTGGCGCCCTCTGCCCGCGCCAGGTCCACCACTCGCCGATGTGTCTCGGCGGGGATGCGCAGCGGCACCCGGTGACCGCGGTGGCTCGTGACCGCCGGACGCCTGTGGTCGACCGGCAGGGTCAGCTCCTCCGGCGCACCGTCCAGCGCCCGCCGCCAGTACCCCACCTGCACCGACAGCACGCTTTCCGGGTCGTCGTCGCCGCCGAGCAGCTCGCGCTGCCACAGCGCATAGTCGGAATACTGCACCGGCAGCGGCGCCCAGTCCGGCGCCGCACCGCGACGCCGCGCCGCGTACGCCGTGGTCACGTCTCGGCGCAGCGGCCCCAGCGACCAACCGTCGGCGGCGATGTGGTGCATTAGCAGGACCAGGACGCGCTCGTCCGAGCCGGCCTCGAACAGCCACGCCCGGATCGGCACCTCGGTGGTCAGGTCGAAGACATGCCACGCCACCTGCTCGATCGACTCGGCGAGCGACTCCGGCGCCACCTGGCGCACCTGCAGGTCCCAGGCGAGGTCATCGAGGTCGAGAATCCGCTGGTACGGCTCGCCGTCCTGGGACGGGAACACCGTGCGCAGCGACTCGTGCCGAGTGAGGACGTCGCGCAGGGCGGTGCGCAGCGCGGCCACGTTCACATCGCCGGGCAGCGGGAGCGCCAGCGGGATGTTGTATGTCGAGCTCCGTCCCTCCAACTGGGTCAGGAACCAGAGCCGGCGCTGCGCAAATGACAACGGGATCATCAGTTGGTCTCCTTTGGCATCGGACGCAACGCCGGTCGGTTCGTCTTGGTGCTCACGCCAGCCAGCCGCTCCGCGAGTTGCGCGGGTGTCGGCCCCTCGAACAGCATGCGGATCTTGACTTCGGTGCCGAGCCGGGCCCGGATGCGGGACAGCAGCCGGATGGCGAGCAGGGAGTGCCCGCCGAGGTCGAAGAAGTTGTCGTCCACACCGACGGTGTCCCGGCCGAGTACCTCGGCGAACGCCTCACAGAGGACGATTTCGTGTTCCCCCGAGGGGGGTCTGGAGGTTCCGGCTTCCGTGGAG
>NZ_JBHSPR010000127.1:0-6872 GCF_042658085.1 Plantactinospora solaniradicis
GCCCGCCAACTCTTCCGTCTCATGCAGGCCACCCCTTGACAGCAACCCTCACAGATCTAAAGGTGTTTCCGGCCTGACCCGCCAGGCGTTGTGCCTGGTGAGGGAGGTGCCGTGATGACCGCGACACTGAACGATCAGACCGGACGCAAGAAGCGGCCCGAGCCGTCGGCGGTCCTACTGGCACGCCCCACCCGGCGGCACCTGGTCTTACAGCACCCTCGGCGTGACCAGCTACAACCCCGCCCAGGGCACCGTCGAAGGCTGGCGATTCGGATCGGGCCAGGAACCGCAATCACCCCACCGTGACCTTGGCACACCAGCCGGCCAGGCGCTGCCACACGTGGTGTGCCTCAACAGATCGACACCGCCCTGGACGCCCGGCAGTAGGTCAGTGGGCGGCGCACCGCTCGACCTGGTAAGTCTCGAAGCCATCAAGGTTCACTCAACCCCCCCCGGTCGCCGGGAGGGGCGCCGTGGTTGCCGTGCGGCAAGGTGAGCAGCAGCAGTGCGGCGACGAATTCTCCAACCTCGCCGCCCGGCTCACGTTCGCAGTTCACGGTGGTCGTAGCTGAACAGCGCACCACACGACGCGGACAATCCAGTCTCCACGATGCGTTCCATCGCAGCGTGGACATCGTAGATTTGACGTGTGCCACGAGACCTTCGAAGCGGCGTTGGCCCCCGACCCGCTGATGTCACCGCGCCCACCCGTTGCTCGCACCTTCGGGTGGACCCGCGTGGATACCCGATCATCGCGGTCATTCCGCAGGGGCCGGGTGAGGAGGACTACGGGGCTCTGTCCGAGCAACGCAAGCTCGTGCTTGCTACCTACGACCTGTGCGCGGTCTGCGCTCTGCCGTTTCGCGACGAGTTGCGCTGGCAGGTCACGTTCGATGATCAGTTGCAGCAGATGGGCGAGAAACCGACGTTCAACGAAGCGCCCGTGCACGAGGTGTGCGCGCTCTACGCGGCACAGGTGTGCCCGTTCGTCTCCTCGCCGCACGCCAGGCTCGGCGACTCGCAGCGCAAGGGCCAGCGACGTGCTGAAACGCTCACCCTGGCCGGCTTCACACGCACCGCGACCGTGTTCGGCCAGGACAGTGAACTCCAGGTGGGCAAGGGCATCCTGATGTTCGAGATGGCCGAACTCCGCGGCACGCACCGCCTGACCGGTGCCGACGATGCCCGCGACGCCTACGAGGCCGCCCTGCGTGATGAGGCCCGGATCGACCCTGACGACGCCGAGCGGCGCGTCATCGACATCCTGTGCACACCGACACCGGAGGGCGAGGATTCGGGCCCCGTCATGGCCGGCGCCGCGTGGTTCATCGGAGCAGCGTTCTGCCCCCAGATTCGCCAGGTACAGGCCATGAAGAGGTTCGCGGAGGCCAAAGACGACCTCTACTTCCAGATCGCGGCGAACTTCCTCGACAAGCCCGACATGATGGCCGAGTGGGAGGACGCGAGCGACGCCTCCACCGCGGCGGCAGTGTCGTGGTTCCACACCCGGGAGAGCGTGCCCGCCGTGCTGCGGCAGTGGCGGGCCGACGGTGCCCGCCGAGTCCGCGACGTCAGAGGTCGACGACCACGCCCCGCCAGCGCGACCGCGGTCGTACCGCGCGATGAGGCCGCGATCCGTCGACGCCGAGACGCCGAGGCAGCTCTGCGGAAGGCACGCCGCAGGAAGCGGTGACATCCGGGCGCTCCTGCGTCATGCCGGTCAGCTGCGGATCTCCTGTTCGCTGCGGTCAGCCAACGTCTTACGCGCGGAGGCACGGGCCGCCATCACGGATCCGCGGCGAGGAGCGGCACCGTCAGCAGCGACGAGTCAGCCACGAAGGTCAGCGTCGGCGAGCGGATGCGGCTGTCCGGTCATGGCGGCGAGGGCGGTGGCGACGGCGGTGAGGTCGGCTTTGATGTAGGTGGTGGTGGCGGGTCCGCGGCTGTCGGTGTGGCCGGCGTAGGCGCGGGCGGTGCCGTAGCCGTAGTGGCGTTCGACCCAGGTGAGGGTGGTGTGGCGGATCCAGTGGGTGGAGATGCCGTGCACGGCGACCCAGGGGAGTCGTTGGCCGATGCGTGTCCATAGGTGGTCGTAGCGGCGGGCGCTGATCGGTCGTCTGTTGCGGTATCGCAGGAGTTTGTCGGTGGGCAGGACCGCGCCGCGGGCGGTGGCGTGTTCGTGGAGTCGGGTGGCGAGCAGCGGGGTGATGGGTTGCCAGCGCAGGGTGCCGCCTTTTTCGTTGAGGTGGACCAGGGCGTTGGTGGTGTCGAGGTCGGTCAGGCGTAGGGCGAGGGCGCCGCCGCGTCGGCAGGCGGTTTCGGTGTGCAGGCGGAGCAGGAGGCAGTCGAGGATGACGTCGTTGCCGCTGGTGTGGGCGACCAGGTTGATTTCCTCCAGTTCGTTGGGGGTGAGGGCGCGGCGGGTGTTCGGTAGGCGGCGGGGTTTGGCGATCCGGTGGGCAGGGCTGGCGGTGCGGCTGATGTGGCCGTCGGCGATGGCGCGGTTGTAGAGGGCGCGGGCGGCGGCGATGACGTGTTCGCCGGCGTGGCGGCCGTGGCGGCTGTTGCGGCGGGGTCGGGCGGTCGCGATGGCGTGGCGCATGAGGGCTTCGATGTCGGTGGCGTGGATGGTGTCGAGGCGTCGGTCGCCGAAGGCGGTGGCCATCCGGTTCCAGTGGATGGCGTAGGTGCGTCGGGTTCCGGGGGTGGCCGCGGCGGCGACGCGGGGCAGGTACTCGGCGACGGTCGGCATCGCGGGGCCGTGGTCGGCGTTGGTGGTGAGGTCGGCGGGGGTGAGGCCGAGGTGGGTCAGTAGTTGTCGTGTGGTGGCGATGTGGGCGGGGTCAGCCGGCATGGGGGTCTCCGAGGATGCGGGCGTGCAGGTCGGTCAGGAGTCGGGTGATGGTGTTCGAGGGGTGCACGAAAAGCAGGTCGTGTGCCGGGAGGGCCACGAGGAGGACGGTCTGGCCAGGGGTGATGCCGGTCAGGTGTCGGGCGGCGGCGGGCAGGGGGAGTTCCTCGCGGGTGCCGACGACGTGGATGCCGTCCGGTGCGCTGGTGATCAGGACGGTGCCGTCGGTGACGTCGACGCGGAGGCGGTGACCAGGCGGCCAGCGCAGGGCGCGGACCAGGCCGCGGGCGGTGACCCGGCCAGCGGCGTCGGGCCGGCCGACGTCGAACAGCCTCGCGGCCCCACCGCCTTGAGCGGGTGGGGGAGCGGGCAGGGGCGGCACCGGCACGGTGGGCGGGGGTGCGACGGGACGCGGACGTGGAACCAGCGCGGCGATGGGCCGCTCGTCGGGCCACCGCGCCGCCGACCGATCGGCGGTCACGACCGCCACCAGCAGCGCAAGGACCACCGGTTCAGCGCACGGTCAGGCGTTTCCGGGGCGTTGACGCGCAGGCATGCAGGGCTCCGCAACGCACATCCACGCGAGCCCTGACGGCCCCGCGTGGATCCCCACAGAGGCTTGTGTCCGAGGGGGGACTTGAACCCCCACGCCCTATACGGGCACTAGCACCTCAAGCTAGCGCGTCTGCCATTCCGCCACCCGGACCTACTCGTCAACCCTACCTTTGGCCCCTTGAACGATTACATCGCCCATCGGCCGCCCGTAGGGCCGCACGGGGCACTACTGTACACGGCGCTCATGGATCATGCACGGCGGCCATATCGGGGCGGTGCAAAGGTGCTCCGCCGGCCGCTCCGGAGCCCCGATGATCCCCCGCGCGGCGAAGCCGAACACTGCTCGACAGTCCCCAGCCAGGACGACCAGGATGCGGCGTCTGCCGAGCGTAGGGCGTATCTCAGGGCCGATGTCCGCTCGATCTGGACGGGGGTGGACGGACGCCCCGGCGGTCCCGGACCGCGTCGGTTGATCACGTGGCCGTCATGATCCGTTCCGCGTGGTCGGTGCTGGCCCTGATCACCTTTTCGGGCATGTGATCTTCGTCGCCGACGGGCGGGCGCCCCAGATGGGCGGAGATGCGACCGGAGAACGTGGTGGGCGGCAGCGGCGGGAGTAGCTGACACGGCCGGCGCGGCGACGCAGACGGAGGGGAACGCGGCTCAGGGCAGGCGGGCGTACCGTCCGTCGTGGTAGATCAAGGGCGCGCCCTCGGCGTACTCCGTGATCAACGGCTCGGCGAGCATGATCGTGTGGTCTCCGGCGGCGATCCGCTCGACCACTCGACATACCAACCGGGCCAGTGCCCCGTCGAGCAGTGGCACGCCGTACGGCCCAGGTTGCCAGGAGGTGGGTGCCGCGAACCGGTCGATCCCGCTGGTGGCGAAGGTCCGGGCCAACTCGGCCTGGTCCCTGCCGAGGAGGTGGACGGCTACGTGCCGGGCCGCCTCCATGATCGGCCAGCTCGACGAGCCCCGGTCGAGGCAGAAGGAAACCAGGGGCGGACGCATGGACACCGAGGTGAAGGACGTGGCGGTGAAGCCGACGGGTCGACCGGCGGCGGCCGTGATCACGGTTACCGTAGCGGCCTGGCGTCGCAGCACGGTGCGGAGGCGTTCACCGGTGGCGGCCTGCGCCGACTCGCGATGAGTCCCAGCGGTTTCCGGGTCGTGGGTCATCTCGTCCTCCGCTTGGTGTTGCCGCTGTTCCACGGTGCTGAAAGGTCCGCGAAATAGTTGTTTGAAGATCATTTGTGGCGGCGGCACGCCCACCTCGCGTACCGGGAGGAGCGAGGTGGGCACCGCGCGCGGATGACCCGGGGAACCGGATCCCACGCCCCCGCTTCCATGTCAGGAGGCGGAGCCACCCTCCGAGCCGGATCGCACACCGAGCCGGCCGAGCAGGTGACGACGAACCGGGCCGAAGCCGGGATCGTCGGGAGCGCGCGGCCGGGTCAGCGGGACCGGGGCGTTCTCCACGATGTGTCCGCCATCGAGTACGAGAGTGCGGTCGGCCAACAGCAGCGCCTCGTCCACGTCGTGGGTGACCAGCAGCGCGGCGAAACCGTGCTCGGCGTGCAGCCGGCCGAACAGGGTCTGCATCCTGAGCCGGGTGAGTGCGTCGAGCGCGCCGAACGGCTCGTCGAGGAGCAGTAGCGCCGGCTCCCGGACCAGTGCCCGGGCGACGGCGACCCGCTGGGCCTGCCCGCCGGAGAGTTCGGCTGGCCAGGCCCGGCCCCGGTCGGCGAGTCCGACCTCGGCAAGCGCGGCGGCCACCCGCTCGCGTACGTCGCCGCCCGTCACCCCGAGCGAGACGTTGTCGGCGACCCTCTTCCAGGGTAGGAGTCGGTGTTCCTGGAAGACGACCGCCTGGCTGCCCGTCCGGGAGATCTCACCGCTGGCATCGGGGTCGAGACCGGCCAGGATGCGCAGCAGGGTGCTCTTGCCGGAGCCGCTGCCACCCAACAGCGCGACCACCTCACCGGGGGCGATCGCCAGATCGACGCCGTCGAGTACGACGGTCTCGCCGAAGGACCTGCGTACCTCGTGTGCGGTGATGACCGGCCGGGTGGCGGTGCTCAGCGTGCCTGTAGTCCGCGTCGCCATGTCAGGGTTCTCCTTTCCGCCATCCGGAGTGCGAGGTCGGACAACAGCCCGAGGAGTGCGTAGATGAGCAGGCCGAGGACGACGACTTCGGTCTGGCTGAACTCCCGGGCCTCCATCATCAGGAAGCCGATCCCGGTCTGCGCGTTCACCTGCTCGCCCACCACGAGACTGAGCCAGGCGGCGCCGAGGGCCAGCCGTAGGCCGAGGAAGAGCGACGGCAGCGCGCCCGGCAGCACGACGTGGCGGAGCCGGGCGAACTGACCGAGGCCGCAGCTCCGGGCCGCCTCCACCAGGCGCTCGTCGATGTCCCGGATCCCGGCGTACGTGTTGAAGTAGATCGGGAAGAACGCGCCGAGGGCGACCAGTGTGATCTTCAGCGACTCGCCGATGCCGACCCAGATGATCAGGAGTGGTACCAACCCGAGGTGCGGAAGCATCCGGGCCATCTGCACCGGTGGGTCGACCAGATCGTCCCCGAGCCGGAGCAGTCCCGCCGCGGCGCCGAGCAGTAGCGCCAGCGCCCCGCCGATGGCCAATCCGATTCCGGCCCGGGTCAGGGAGTCCAGCAGATGGACGCCGAGGGTGCCGTCCCGGGCCAGCCGCCATCCGGCCCGCGCCACCTCGCTGGGCGCGGAGAGCTTCTCCGGTGGCAGCAGACCGGTCTGGGCCGCCGCCTGCCAGACCAGGAGCAGCCCGACCGGAGTGAGCGCGCGGCGCCAGCGTCGCCCAGGGCGGGCGCCTCGGCGCGGCCGGCCCGGGGCCGGGGTGGGGGAGACAGTGGACCTGTCGGCAGTCTCGACGAGGCTGCTCGTCGTCATCGGAGCACCTCACTGAACTGGTCGTCCACGAGGGAGAGCATGTCCACTTTCCCGGGAACCAGTTCCAGTTCGGTGAAACCGTCGGCGATCGCCTGCAGTTCGGCGCCGATCTCCGGGGTGACCGGTGCGAGCGGCTTGGCGCTGCGGGCCAGCGCGCGAGCCGTCGTCGGCTCATCGATCTTCAGCTCCGGCGCCAGGATCCTGGTCCGCTCCTGCGGGTTGGCGATGCCCCAGTCGGTGGTGCTCCGGTACGTCTCCAGGAACTTCCGGATCTGGTCGGGCTTGCGTTCCAGCGCCTCCGGCGAGACCAGGATGTATTCGCGATTGCTGGCCAGCCCCGTGGCATCGGCGAGGATCTTCACTCCGGGCTGCTCGGCGAGGGCGAAGTACGGGTCCCAGATGATCCAGGCGTCGACCTGGTCGTTGTCGAACGCGGGCCGTGCCTCGGCCGGCTTGAGGTACTTGACGTTGATGTCGGCGAGTGAGGTTCCCCCGCTTTTGTGGAGTGGTGGCTAGCCAACGCTGGTTGGCGTCAGAGGGTT
>NZ_JBHSPR010000128.1:0-1239 GCF_042658085.1 Plantactinospora solaniradicis
GTCGGCACGACCAACTCGGCGGACTCCTACACGAATACGAGAACGCCGCCTGACCAGCGCAGACGGGATTGTCGGCACCCGCAGGGTTGCCACCTTGGCTACGGCGGACGTACGTGGCCCCAGGTTGACGGCTGAAGCTGGCCCCACCTACGGCCGAAATGACTCCGCGGCTCCGGACCTGTTTGGCCTTTTTTACTTCGATAACCACTGATGGTCATGTCGGTTGAAGTTGGCCCCATACGTTGGGGTGCTGCCCGTCGTTCGCCGCCGCTGGCTGCCTCTTTTGGCCAGATCGCGTACCGGGCAGGTGCGCGGAGATGTCGCCCCGGCACTGCTTCGAGGCTCGCTCGCATCGTTTGGGCCGTTCGGCCTGCTCGTGTCCCAGGTCCCGATGGGGGCGCGAGACCTACCGGGCGGTGCTGATCTGTGGAACGATCTTGCTATGCCGATCGATCAACACCTGCTCTTGGCGTTTACGGTGACCACCATCATCGCCATGGTCAGTCCCGGGCCGGACATGTTGTTCGTCTTGGGGTGCGGGATGCGCGGTGGTCCGCGCGCCGGCTTGCTCGCGACGGCGGGGGTGGCAACGAGTGAGGCTGTCCACGTCGCTGTGGCGGCGGCCGGACTGGCCGCTCTATTCGCGGCGGTGCCGACCGCCTTCACGGTGGTGCGGATCGTCGGAGGCGCCTATCTGATCTACCTTGGGGTGCAGATGATTCGTCACCGCAAGCGCGAGCAGAGTGAGCTGCCAGTCGTCGGCGGGGGGATTTCGGGCCGGCGGGCCTATCTCAGTGGCTTGTTGACCAACCTACTCAACCCGAAGATGGTCACCTTCACGATTGCGTTCCTGCCCCAGTTCATCAACCCACAACTGGGTCAGGTCTGGGTGCAGTTCGCGATCCTCGGCACCATTCTGATCGCGCTGGAGTTCATCGTCGACGGCACGGTGGGCGTGCTCGCCGGTCGGATCGGGGGATGGCTACGTCGCCGGCAGGCCGCTCGCCGTCGCATCGACACGGCCACAGGAGGTGTGTTCATCGGGCTGGGAGTGCGACTGGCCGTCGAGCGATGATCTCGTGGCTTAGGTCGGCGATTTCAGTCAACTGCTCGCCAGGGGCGGTCGGTGACGGGGTGCATGTGCCCGCGTCTGCGCCCCTTGCCGGCCTCCGTTTGCCACTAGTGCCTCGTCTTTGAAGGTTGATCGTGTAATCCGCCGGTTCTGGGCATGTCTCGGGC
>NZ_JBHSPR010000129.1:0-15524 GCF_042658085.1 Plantactinospora solaniradicis
CGACCGAAGCATGTCATGAGCAGGACTGCCGATGCATGATCGACAGGACACGCCCTAGGCCAGGCCAGCTCGGCGGGCCACGTCGATTGCCTCGGCGCGGTCGGCGACTTGGAGCTTGGTGAGGATGTGGGAAACGTTGTTGCGGATTGTCTTGGATGCCAGGCATAGTCGCCTGGCGATCTGAGAGTTGGTTAGGCCCTTGGCTATGAGTACAAGGATTTCGTGTTCGCGTGCGGTGAGCTGAGGGAACACCGGCGGTGGCGGAGCGGCCGCCTGATGGGTGAAGAGGTTTGTCACCTGACGGGCCATGGCGGGCCCGAAGATGGCCTCGCCGTTGGCCGCCGCCATGATCGCGCGGCTGATTTCCTCCGGGCCCGCGTCCTTGAGGAGGTAGCCGGTCGCGCCGGCGCGGAGCGCGGCGAGCAGTGTCGCGTTGTCGGCCGACATGGTGAGCATGAGCACCGCCAGGTTGGGGGTGGTGGCGAGGATTCGCTGGGTGGCCTCGACACCGTTGAGTCCTGGCATTGCAACGTCCATGAGGATCACGTCGGGCGCGAGTTCGGTGGTGGCCCGCTCTGCGGCTGTGCCGTCAGCGGCGGTGCCGACCACCTCGACACCGGGGATTGCGGAGAGGAGGACGGCCAGTCCCTCACGGAAGACGGGGTGGTCGTCGGCGATCAGCACCCGCACGGGTTTGTCAGGCATGTACGGGGTCTTCCGCTGGCTGGGCGTCGTACGGGAGCAGCGACCGGACCTGCGTGCCACCGCCTGGCGCCTTTGCCACGTCGCAGAAGCCACCGAGTTCGGCGGCGCGTTCGCGCATGGACAGCAGGCCCACGCCGGTTGTTGGCGAGTCCGGAATCCCCCGGCCGTCGTCGCGGACGACCACTTCCAGTGTGTGCACCTTTGCGGTCGGGTCGGCGGGGTCGGGGCCGGCGTGGATGGAGATGTGACACCGGCGCGCGGCCGCGTGCCGCGAGACGTTGGTCAGGGCCTCCACGAGGATGCGGTACGCGGCCACCTCGCAGGCTGCGGGTAGGCGCGGAGCGGAATCCGGGACGTCCACGGTGACCAGTACGTCGGCATAGCAAAGGGTGTCGAGTTGCGGGGTCAACGCGCCGACGAGCCCCAACTCGTCCAGGGCAGGTGGACGCATGTTGTACACGAGGCGCCGCACATCCTCCATGAGGGTGCTCAGGGCGTCGACCGAGGCGCCCAACAGACGGTCGGCCTCCACGGACTGACCGGCAACGCTCCGCGCGGCTTTGACGTGCATTGCCGCTGCCGCGATCGTGGGGCCGAGACCGTCGTGTAGGTCGCGTCGGAGTCGACGACGTTCCTCCTCGCGCGCCGTGACGAGCTGCACCCGGGTGCGTCGCAGCGACGCCGCCTCGTCGGTGGCCTGGGCCGCCGCGGCGGCCTGACGCACCAGGTCGCCGAGGAGTGCCTGGTCGCCCGCGCTCAGCCTCCCGCCACGCCGGGTGCCGAGGATCAACCGACCGATCCGTCTGCCCCGATACGCCACCGGGAGGTCGACCTGGTGGGCGGTCGGTTGGCCATGGGCCACCGAGATCCGTTCGCCGGTGCCTCGTTCCACCACGACGAGAACGTATGACAGGCGCAGCTCGCGTGCCACCGTGTGCGCCAGGTTGCGCAGTTGCTCCTCCGGCGTGGCAGCCAGCTCCAATTGCCGGGCGAGGATTGCGATGGCCCGCTGCGCGTCCGGGCGGATGCCGAGCAGAAGACGCCGGGCCCAACGCCACAGCCAGTCTCGACAGGCGGTGTAGAGGATCGCTACCAGGGCCATGGCGAGCAGCGCCGCGTCCTGCCCGTCCAGGAGGCTTCCGGCAACCGCGATCACGATCAAGTCGGCCAGCAGAAACGTTCCGATCAGCGTCGCGTAGACCAGCGTGGTCGGCAGTAGCCGGTCGATGTCGTAGAGCCGGTGACGGGTCACCGCTATGGCGATCGCTGCGCAGTTCAGGGCGACGATCAGCGTGAGCGGGAGTTCACCCCAGATCCCAGTGAGCCGGAGTGTGAGCCCGACGATGAGGACCGAGACGATCGCGGCCCACATCAGCCAGCGGATCTGGGCGCGCTGCTCCGGGCCAGCACGCCGGTAGCGGTGCGCCATAACGGCCGCCGGCACGATCAGGCTACCGAACAACGTCACCCGTCCCACGGATACGACGGCTTGCCAGACTTCGTATGGCAACGGCAGGGTGAGCAGATCGATCGCGATCGCCTCGTGCTTCGGGGAACGTTCGCCGGCCAGCTCTACCACCGCCGCGAACGGCGCGAACATCAAGGCCGCCGGCGCGATCGACGTGATCGCGAGCCCCGCGACGGTGCCCCACCGCCATCGCGGGTCGGTCGGCAGCCGGCCGTCCGGAAATACGACGCCGACCAACGCCAGCAGCGGCAGCAGCCAGGCCCCGAACCTGGAGTAGTACCAGTCGGCCAGTCCGACCCCCGGCGCGTCCGGCGCGACCAGGGCGCCATAGGAGCTCCACTCCCCGGCGATCACATTGACCAGCCAGGTGACCCCGAAGGCGGTCAGCGCCCAGCCGACGGCATGGCGAGGGCGGGCGCGGATGAGCAGCGCGCCCAATACGACCGGGGGGAGCGAGGTCAGGAAGGCGACCGTTCCATAGGAATGGTAGATCGCCGGCAGATCCCGCTCTGCGGACGCGGTGACGGTATCCAGACCGACTGCCGTGGAGCCGACGATGATCACCAAAAGGAAGTATGCGATCACCAGACCGGTGTGGCGCCCGTCTGAGCTCGAGTCCGCGGGCAGGTCAGAACCCATGGAAAGCAGTCTTGCGCATTAGGTGTCCCGCTGTCGCCGGCCCGGGTGTCCCGGGTGGACGGGACAGAGCCGGGACGACCAAGAGGGCATCTCGACCCTGGTTGCCCGGGACTCGCCCCCGACACGCTGAGTCCAGGTTCGCCGTAACGCGCTACTCGCGTACGGCTCGGTCGATTGGAGAAGGACCATGTGGGAACTGCTCGGGATGCTGATCGAAGGCGCCATCGACCTAGCCGGCGACCTGTTCGAGGAGGGAGGGGAAGTGGCCGCGGCGCCCGTGCCGGCCGAACCAGCAGCCCAACTCACGCCGCTGGGGGATGGACTCTACGCCAGCGGCAGCATGGTGGCGCCCATCGACGGGGGGATCAGCCCGGATCGGTTCGACCCCAAGCCGCCGTTCGGGGCGTTCGCTCCGTGAGTGAACGGGGATGGGCCGCGGCGGGCGTGATAGTAGCGGCAATGGCGCTGGGACTGGGAATCTTCGTCTACCGGTACCCGCCCGACCCGAACAGTCACACTGACCCGGACAGACGGGCTCCCTACATCGAAATGGTCGACGGCCTCTGCGCAGAAGCTATCCAGGCTGGCGAGGCGTTGGGCCCGGTGCCAGAGGACAGGCAGGCCGCCGGGCATTTCATGCTCGAGATCGCCAGGACCCTTGGCGTACTTCTTCAGAAGTGGACCGGCAATCCGTTCCCGGAGGAGGACGAAGATCTGCTCCGGCCGATAGTAGACAGTCTGGAGAGAATCGTGCGGGCCAACAACGAGTACGGTCCCATGCTGGCGCGGGGGCAAGAACCGGCGAGCACCGTATTCGAGACGATCCGCGCCGACCAGGCCGAATTTCGGCAGCGCTCGCGCGCATACGGCTTTCAAACCTGTGCTGCCATCTTCTAGTACAGCCCGAGTTCGTATTGCAACGCTGATGGCCGTTGAGGTCAGAGCAGCCAGGTCCAGATGGTGCCGTCCCAGTGACCGGAGACCACGAACGCTCTGCCTCCGATGTCGCCCATCGCGATTGACATGGCGCCCTTCTCGGGGCCGGTGAGTCCCTGGCCGTAGGGTTGCCCGGTCGCCAGGTCCCAGATACGGATCTGGCTGTCGTCGCTGCCGCTGATCGCCACAGTCCGGCCGTTGAGGACGCCCACGGCGGCGGACTTCACAGCGACCCGGAATCGGTTGAGCGTGCGGCCGCCGGGTTTGGGCGCGCTGAGATCCCAGCTACGAAACTCCCCGTCGTCGCTGCCGGAGACCGCTACGGTCCTGTCACCCATCGTGCCTACGGCCATCGCCCACACCGCTGCCTCGTGTTTGCCGAGCACCTGGACGGCGCGTTCGGCTTCCACGTCCCAGAGCCGGACGGCGCCGTCGGCGCCGCCGGAGACAGCAATCGTCGTGCCATGCAACGTGCTGGTGGCGACGCTGGTGATCTCAGTGTCGAGCCGCTCACCGAGCACCATGCCCGTTGTCGCGGGGAAGGCCGGGTGCCAGACGCGCACCGTGTGATCGTCGCTGCCGGACACTGCCACGGTCGCACCCCGCACCCTGCCGAGCGCGACGCCGTTGATACCGCCGCCGAGCCGGTCGCCTATCTGCGTGCTCGTGGGCGGATCGGCGGTGAGATCCCACACCCGCAGCGTGCCGTCGACACTGGCGGACACCGCGATAGGAGAGCTGAGCCCGACGGAGAAGACGGGTTTGGCATGGTGCTTGAGCGGGATGCCGCGAGCGGTTCGCATGAGCGGATCCCACAGTTGCACCGTGCCGTCCGCCCGGCCGACGACGACGACGGGCTCGCCATGCAGCGCGCCGAAGGCGACAGACCACACCGGGTTGTCAGGACTGATCGGAGGGCAGAGAAGACTGCCCGCCGGGTCGTAGCCGTCATGGCCGGCGATATCCGTGCTCGTACCCGCTCCCGACTCCGCCGGTCCCCCGACCTGACGGATCAGCAGCGGAGCCGCCACGCTGACCAGCGCCAACGGCGTCGCCAGGATGACCTGTCGCCGCGTGACCAGGGGCCTGCGGGGCGCCACCTCGGCCCCGACCGAGGCGGCTCCAGCTGTCGCTGGCACCAACGTCTGCGCGGGCTCGGCCGAAGGCGGCTCTACCCGGGGAGAGGATCGGGTCGGCGCAGGCGGGCGTGGATGACGGTCGGTGTGGTCGCGGAGTCTTCGGTATGCCTCGTCCCACGCTTGGCGGTCACCGAGCGCGGCCGGCAGCGGAAGTTCTTGCTCGGCCGCGATCCGCAGACAGGTGTCTACGAAGACTTCGAAGTTGGCCGGCTCCGGCCGAACGGGGCGGCTCTGGCTGACCATGTCGGCGATGGTGCTGCGTTTGAGCCGGATGCGTTCTTCGTCGCGGCGCCTTGGTGTCCGAGAACTCTCGATCTCCAGTCGCCGGATGGAAAGACCCGCCGATTCCCGCAGCGTCTGTAGTCGGCGGGCGAACTCCGCACGGGGATCGGCGGTCTCGTCCACTCGCCCTCCCCCGGCGCTTCGGACGCGGAGGTGTCCGATGCCGCCGGACACCTTAGACATCCGCCATCGTACACGTCTACCAGGGACTTCTCGGGATGCCGTGGGAAAGCGTCCGCTCTGCTTGCCGGACATGGCCGACGCACCGAATCGTCGATCCTGCACATTGCGCCGCGCCATGCGGCTCACGGCACCTGTCCGTTGTCGAAGGAGAAGCCTCACATGATCCATTGGATTCTGCCGCTGCGGGTCACGAGAATGGGACGGAGCCTGAGACGGCTCCTTGTCACGGCCATCAGCCTCCTTGTCGTCTCGGCGCCGGTCGTCGTTGCCACCAGCGCCCCCGCACAAGCCGCCTATCCGCCGATCGCGACCAAGTTCGAGCTACGCAGCGCGTACAACGGGAAGTGTTTGGAGATCCTGGGCTTGAACAACAACAACGGCGCCGGCGTCGGCGTCTGGGACTGCTGGGGTGGCGCCAATCAGTTCTGGTATTGGGACAGCGGCCTACAGGCGATCCGCAGCTACATGAATCACAAATGCCTCGAGATCCTGAGCTTCAACAACAGCAACGGCGCCCAGGTCGGCATGTGGGACTGCTGGGGCGGCGCCAATCAGCGGTGGAGCTACCCAGGGATCGACGGCACCACCGTGATCAGCAGCTACTACAACGGAAAGTTCCTCGACCTGCTCTACCACGACTGGCGGAACGGCGCCTGGGCGGGAATGTGGGACCCGACCTGGCAGAGCAACCAGTATTGGCAGGTTATGACCTATAACTGGTGACCCAGCCGCCGACCTGACGGTGCCGGGCGATCGGGCCGGCACCGTTCACCTCATGATCGAGACGACTCTGCGAGAGTTGCCGTACATTGCCGGCCATGACCGGCGATGTGCGAGCGCTGCTGGAACAGTTGCGGGCGGCCAGCCAGTACGAGCGCACCGACGTGCTGTGGATGTTCGGTCGGAACGATCCCGCGACGCGGGAGGCGCTGCTCGCGGTGCGCCGGCACGGCCCGGGCAGGCTGCGCGCCGGCGCGCTCCAAGCCCTCGCCCGCGTGGCCGGCGAACCCGGCCTCGACCCGGCCGACGTAGCCCTCGTCGAGCGCCTGGTCCGCGTCCGCCTGCACCAGGACGGCCCGAGCCTGCTCTCCGGTTGCTGGCTGCGGTGGTGGTCCGTGCGCAGCGACGACCAGGCCGCCGTCATGGCGTCGATCGGCCTGCACGACCCCCGCCCGGTGACCGTCCAGCTCGCCAACGCCGTCCTCGAAACGATCGAGCACTGCCGTGAAGGGCAACCACTGGTCTACGTCAGCCCGGCGAGCGATGGATGGACGACGATCACCGGGCCCTGGTGCGATGTGTTCTACGAACTGCCGGACCATCCCGGCCGCCCGGCCGAGGCCCGCGCCACCGTCGAGCGGTTGAGCGCCGAGTTCGGCGAGGCCCACGCGTTCTACAACGGCGAACGGGACGGCGGGTCAACGTGGCTGGTCGCCCGGGGCGGCGCGACGGTGCGCACCTTCGACCTCAATGACGCCGAGGGTTGCACCGGCGAGCCGCTGGCGTTCGAGCAGGAGTGGATGGACGCCAACGGGCTGCCGGGCCGGCCCGAGGACCACTTCGACGACATCGACCTGCCAGACCCGTTCTACGACTTCTTCCCAGCGCCCATCGTCGCCGCCGAGATCAGCGACATCCCTCGTTGGTCCGTACCGGTCGATCACCGGCTCGGCCTGCCGGTGATCGCCACACTGCCCGGGTTCAGCGGCGCCGCACCGTTCCCGCCGACCACGTACACGATCTGACCGCTCGACACGGAGATCGGTAGGCCGTGCGCGTTCCCGCTGGACGAGGCTCGCGCCGGGTAGGTCACCGCACCAGGAATGCCCCAGGAGTCTTTGCTTCCGGAAGATTTCCGGAAGGTGTTGACATCGTGGCGGATCCGTATCGATACTGACTCATCGATAGACGTCTACCCCTTGTGGCTCGGGTTGATCCCCAGACTCGCCACATGGTCGTCGACCATGACAAGCAACCAGGGCCAGCCGCAGGCCAGCCACACCGGCGAACAGCGCCGCGCCAACCGGGTTCAGCCTCGACGGCGCCGCCTGCCACTGAACATCCCGCCGCGTCCGGCACCTGCCGGCTCCGGCATGAACGTCAGTCACCTGATGCTGACCTGTAAGGAGATCCCTCGTGAGCAGCAACCCGAGCCAGCGTAAGAAACGTACGAGAATTGCTCTGGTGCCGGCGGCGGCGCTACTGCTGGTCGGCGGCACGGTGATCGTTCAGTCGACCACGCCGGCCGTCGCGGCCGAGACGACGCTGCGGGCCGCGGCCGCCAACGCTGGCCTGTTCTTCGGTGTCGCCGCCTCACCCGGCCGGCTCAGCTCGATCGTCAACCAGGAGTTCAACCAACTCACCCCAGAGAACGACATGAAGCCGTCGACGATCGCCACGTCCACCGGAGCCCTTCAGAACACCGGCAACGCGGACACGCTGGTGAACTACGCGCAGTCCAACAACATGGTGGTCCGCGGACACACCATGGTGTGGCACTCGCAGGCAGGCTCCCTGCAAGGCGCCAGCCAGGCGACACTGAACACCTTCATCGGCAACGCGCTGACCCGCTGGGGCAACAGGATCGCGTACTGGGACGTGGTCAACGAGGCGTTGGCCGACAACAACACCGGCGCACGCCGCACCCAGTGGCCGCACACCCTGAACCGGGACGCGAACGGTGACGGTGACTTCTTCGACGCGACCGACACCGACGTCATCCGGGACTCGTTCATCCGGGCCAAGCAGGTCGTGCAGCAGAACAGCCTGAGCACCAAACTCTGCATCAACGATTACGACATCGAGGGCCTGACGGTCCAGGGTGGCACCGCCAACCGCAAGGCCAACGCGATGTACGACATCGTCAGGACCTACCGGCAGTACATCGACTGCGTGGGCTTCCAGGCACACTTCAACGACAACCCGAACAGCATCATCACCAACGATCTACAGGCCAACATTCAGCGGTTCGCCGACCTGGGTGTCGAGGTGCACATCACCGAACTCGACATCGACGACGACCTGAGCAACAACGACATCGGCCAGGGCCAGGCGGACAACTACCGAAAGGTCGTCCGCGCCTGCCTGAACGTCGCCAGGTGCACCGGCATCACGGTCTGGGGCATCTCCGACAGCGAGTCCTGGCGCTCCTCCGAGCGCGGGCTGCTGTTCAGCGGCGGCAACGGCAGCTACCAGCGGAAGGCCGCGTACACCGCCGTGCTCGACGAGTTGAACAAGGGCCGCACCGTCTCGCCGTCCAGCCCGCCCGTCTCGCCGTCCAGCCCGCCGGTGTCGCCCTCGGTCCCCCCGGTGTCGCCGTCTGTGTCGCCCACCTCGCCGCAGCCGCCCGCCGGCTGCTCGGCGTCAGTGTCGCTGAACTCGTGGAACGGTGGATTCGTCGCCACGGTCCGGGTCACCGCCGGCTCCGCGCCGATCAACGGCTGGTCCGTCGGGCTGACCCTGCCCAGCGGCGCCACCGTGTCGAACTCGTGGAACAGCACTGCCACCGGCACAAGCGGCGCTGTGCGGTTCACCAACGTGAGCTACAACGGCCGGATCGCCGCCGGGCAATCCACCGAATTCGGGTTCCAGGGTACGGGGACCGCTACCGGGATCACCCCCACCTGCACCGCGTCCTGACCTGGCCCCGGTCCGGGACGGGCGTCGACTGCCCCGTCCCGGACCGGTCGAACTTGTACCGACGGCTGGCATTGATGGGCAACCGAGTGAGGCCACGATAAGCTGTACCTACCGGTATGTACACTGGTGCCATGGACTCGCGACAACTGCTGGTCGACACGATGAGCGAACTCATGTGGGAGCGCGGTTACGCCGACACCAGCCCGCGTCACGTGCGCGAACGGTGTGGTGTGGGCCAGGGCAGCATGTACCACCACTTCCCGACCAAACGGGATCTGGCGCTCGCCGCCCTTGAGCGCAACGTCGCCGACCTGTTGCCGGCCGCGTCTGAACTCGACGGTCCGGGCGACCCGATGGCTCGGATCGAGGCCTACCTGATGCGTCCCCGCGACGCCCTCAAGGGCTGCAAGGTCGGCCGGATGACCCAGGACCCACAGGTCCGCGAGGATCCGGTGCTGCTCGCCCCAGTCGCGCGCGCGTTCGCCCAGGTCCACGTCAGCTGGGTAAAGGTGCTGCGCGAGGCTATCGCCGCCCGCGAACTGCGGGACGATCTCGACCCCGAGCACCTCGCCCACACCCTGATGGCCGTCCTGCAAGGCGGCTACGTGCTCGCGATCGCACGGCAGGACCCGGGCCCGTTCGACGACGTCCGTGCCGGCGTCCTCGGCCTGCTCCGGGCGGCGGCACCATCCACGCCCAACCACAAGAACAGCAGGAGGAATTGACGCCATGACGGTACGCATCGGCATCAACGGGTTCGGGCGGATCGGGCGCAGCTATCTGCGCGCGGCCCTGGCGAACAACGCCGACGTCGAGGTGGTCGCGGTCAACGACCTCACCGACGCCCGCACGCTGGCCACCCTGCTCGAGTGGGACTCTGTTTCAGGCCACCTGGACGGCGTCGCCTTCGACGGCGACGCGATCGCCGTTCAGGGCACGCGCATAAGGGTCTTCGCGCAGTCCGACCCGGCCACCATCCCCTGGGGTGACGTCGGCGCCGACGTCGTCATCGAGTCCACCGGCCACTTCACGGACGGCGTCGCGGCGGCGGCCCACCTCAAGGGCGGCGCGAGGAAGGTCATCATCTCGGCGCCGGCCAAGGGAGACGTCCCCACGTTCGTTCTCGGGGTGAACGACGACAGGCTCGACCCGGACAGCCATGACGTCTTCTCCAACGGCTCGTGCACCACGAACTCGCTGGCGCCCTTGGCGAAGGTGCTCAACGACTCGTTCGGCATCGAGTCAGGGCTGATGACGACGGTGCACGCGTACACGGGCGACCAGCGTCTCCACGACGCGCCACACTCCGACCTGCGCCGGGCCCGCGCGGCAGCCGTGTCGACCATCCCGACGTCGTCGGGCGCGGCGAAGGCGATCGGCAAGGTCATCCCCGAGCTCGACGGACGTCTCACCGGCGCCGCGTTACGCGTTCCCGTCCCGGCGGGCTCGATCACCGACCTCACCGTGGTCCTCCGGCAGGGCGCCGATGTCGAGGACGTCAACGCGGCGTTCCGCGAGGCGGCCGGCTCCCAGCCGCTGCGGCACTACCTGCAGTATTCCGAGGCGCCGCTGGTCTCTGCGGACATCGTCGGCAACCCTTACTCGTCAATCTTCGACGCGCCGCTGACCGAGGCGGCCGGCAACCAGGTCAAGGTGTTCGGCTGGTACGACAACGAGTGGGGGTTCTCCAACCGCCTTGTCGAGTTCTCCGAGCGGATCGGAGCGACCGCGGTGGCCTGACGGCGAGGACCGCGACGGCGTCGGATCGGGCCCACAGAGATCTTCGTTCTCGACCACAGTGGGTTACCACGGGTATCCCTGCCTGCTCACGACACCCTCAGGCTATTGTGCTGAGTCTTGACTCGTTCGCGGTAGGCCGGCGAGGCTGGTCAGGATCTCGTCGGCGGTCTTGACCCAAGTAGCAGCCACCGCTTCACCACCGGGTCTTGTGCGTGGCGTAGCGGTCGTTTTACGGCAAACCTCTCCGGACCGGCCCCGGTTGTGGGCAGGATGAGATGGATTCGCCCAGCGACACGCTGATCGGGGGTCGGCCGTGAACGACGGATTGGTGACCAGGCGGAGCGCTCACGATGTCGGAGAGACGATCTCTGCGCTGCGGGCTGAGGCGGAACGCGTGGGCGCTGCGGTGGCGGCGGTGGTCGACCATGCGGCGGCCGCTCGCAAGGCTGGGCTGAGTATGCCCGACACACAGGTAATCATCTTCGGGAACCCGCAGGCGGGCACTCCGCTCATGCAGGCCCGTCCCGAGATCGCCATCGACCTGCCGATGCGGCTCATGGTGCGGGACGACGGCCAGCCCGGCGCGCTGGTCACCTGGCAGGACCCCGCGTACCTCGCCCGGCGGTACGGGCTGGGCGAGGATCAGCTTGCACCCCTGAACGCCCCGGCCAAGATCGCCTCTGCGGTCGACGGCCGCTGAGCACGGCCCGAATCGGCCGCCCACACATCTCCCACGGCCACCCCGGTGCCGCCCGTCGCGGAGACGGCGGCACCACGGACCGGGTCGTCGCCGCACGGCGGTGACCGTCGGCAGCGCGAACCCGAGGCCCGAGCAGGAGAGGTCCGATGGCCACCGTCCGCGTCCCGCCGAACTTCTTCAGCATCCCGTTCGGGCTGGCCGGCCTGGCGGGCACCTGGGTCGTCGCGGCGGGCGACGGCAACGCGCCGACCTGGGTCGGCGACGCCCTGCTCGTGCTCGCGGCGGTGGTCTGGCTGGCCACCACGGCGGGCTACGCGGCCTACACCTGGTCGGTCCGCCGCGCGCTCGTCGCTGACCTGCTCGACCCGGTGCTCGCCCCGTTCGCCTCGCTCGCCGTGATCACGCCGATGCTGCTCGCCGCGCAGGGCCTCACGCCGCGCCATCTCGGCGCCGCCCGGATCGTCATCGACGTGTTCCTCGTCCTCACCGTGCTGTTCGGGGGCTGGATAACCGGCCAATGGATCTACGGTCCGCTCGACCTCGACCGCATGCACCCCGGCTACTTCCTGCCGACCGTGGCCGGTGGATTCGTCGCGTCCGCCAGCGCCGCCGTCGTCGGGCAGCGCCTGCTCTCGGTACTCATGCTGGGACTCGGGCTCGTCTGCTGGCTCGTCATCGGCTCGCTGACGCTCTACCGGTTGTTCTTCCGGCCACCGCTGCCGGCAGCGCTGATTCCGACGCTGGCCATCGAGGTGGCGCCCGCCGCGCTGGCCGGCGTGGCGCTGTTCGCTCTCAACGGGGCGCGGATCGACTTCTTCGTCTCGCTGGTCTCCGGGTACGGGCTGTTGATGGTCCTCGCCCAGATCCGGCTCCTCCCCGCGTACCTGGGCCTGTCGTTCCTCCCCACGTTCTGGGCGTTCACGTTCCCGTTCGCGGCGGTGGCGACGACCACGTTGCACTGGATCGCCGGCACCCGGCCGTCCGGGCACCGGGTCTATGCGTACCTGGTGCTGGTCGCGATCACCGTGCTGATCGGCGGAATCGCCGCCCGGACGGTGATCGCCGCGGCCCGCGGACAACTGCTGCCAACGGCTCCGGCACCCGCTCGACCCGAGCGTTGAGCACCGGTGCGCCGGGCCCGGTCAGCCGCCCCGGTTCAGCCGCTCCAGCGTCGCGGCAGCGACCAGGCCATACGCGACGTACGGCAGGCCATCCTCGAACCAGCCCTCGGCGGCCCAGCGGCGCGGATCCGTCACCCCGAGCGCGGTCATCGACCCGTCGGCCACCAGCATGCCGCCGATCCCGATCAACCCCGCCGCCACCGGCAGCGGTGGCCGCCGCCGCCCGGCGAGCACGGCGAAGAGCGACACGGCCAACACTCCGTTGACAAACCCGAGCACGGGCCCAAACCCGGCACGCCGGTTCGCCGCCCGGTCTGCCGGCCCCAGGTTCACGTGGGCCAGATCCACCATCCGCTGCACCGCACGCTCGTGCGTGTCGCTCATCGGGCGAGCCCGGACGCCCACGTCGAGATTGCTGAACAGTTCGCGGGCGAGCGTAGCGGTGGCACCGGCCATGATCCCGTTCGTCAGGCTGGCCAGCCAGTTCCTTGCCATGAGATCACCTCGGCTTTGTCCGTTATCGCCCGCGTCCCACCGACCTCTGGCCGCGGTGTCCGGCATACCCACCCTGTGCCGCGTCATTTCTGCCGGACAGGCCCTTCCGCACGTCAACTCTCCCGCTTTGCTGGACAGGTTGATGTTCTCGACCCGCGCGACTTACCGTCAGCAGGGTTCTCGGAGTGGACGAATCGGCCTTCATGTTCGGCGTGGCCGGTTTCTCTGACGGATCGCGGTGGGGCCCAGCGCGCGCATGTGTCGGCGCCCGGCCAGTCGTCTCCACGCTCGCGTGTAGAAGGCGACGAGACCGGGAAGGCTGCCGAATGACATGCGTGATCGACCGGGACAATCTGGCCCGGCTGACCGCAGAGGTCGCCGGCCCGGTTCTGGTCCCCGGCGACGAGGGGTACCCAACGGAGACCGCCACCTGGAATACGGCCCTGGTGCAACGCCCTGCCGTCGCGGTCGGTGCCACGTCCGCCGCCGACGTGCAGGCCGCCGTCCGCTTCGCCGACGCGAACGGGCTGCCGGTCGCCACCGTCGCTACGGGGCACGGTGCGGTCGTGGCCGCGGACGGTGCGGTCATGATCAACCTGCGCCGGATCAATGGCGTCAGTGTCGATGCGGGGTCGCGTACGGCGACGATCGGCGCTGCCGTCAAAGCCCGGCAACTGATCGAGGCGGCGGCCGAGGTCGGACTGGCGCCCCTGGCCGGCTCGTCGCCCAACGTCGGCATGGTCGGCTACGTCCTCGGCGGCGGGCTCAGCCCGACCCTCGGCCGCACGTACGGCTTCGCGGCCGATCATGTGCACACCGCCGAGATCGTCTCCTCGGATGGCTCGCTTCGACGGATCGACACGGACCACGAACCGGACCTGTTCTGGGCGATCCGGGGTGGCCAGGGAAACTTCGGCGTGGTCACCTCGCTCACCATCGGCCTGGTGCCGGTGACGCACCTGTACGGCGGCGGGCTGTACTTTGCCGGCGAACACGTCAAGCAGGTGATCGACGCGTACCGCCGGCTGGTTGCCGCTGCACCGGAGGAGCTGACGGTCTCGTTCGCATTCCTGCGGCTGCCGCCGGTGCCGTCCGTGCCGGAACCGTTGCGCGACCGCTTCACCGTCCACGTGCGGATCGCCTACCTGGGTCCAGCCGCCAACGGTCAACCGCTCGTCGCGGACCTACGCGCCGCCGCGCCGGCCCTGATCGACACGGTGGCCGAGATGCCGTACACGGCGATCGCCGCCATCCACGCGGACCCGGTCGAGCCGGCTCCGACCTACGAGATGTCAGCCCTGCTCCGCGATTTTCCCGCAGAGGCCGCCCAGGCACTGATCGCCGCCGCCGGCCCCGGCGTCGACACCCCGGTAGGAACGATCGAGGTCCGCCAGCTCGGCGGCGCGCTTGGCCGCGAACCGCGCATGCCAAACGCCGTCGGCAACCGGGACGCCGCCTTCCAGCTTTCCGCCGCCGCATTCGGCGCACCCGGCAGGGCGGAGGAGTTCCGTGCGCCGTTGGCCGCGCTCGCCGACGCGATGGCCCGGTGGACAACGGGCGGCAAGCAGGCCAACTTCCTGACCGGCTACGACACCACGGTTGAGGCGGTGGCGCGGGCCTACGAACCGAACACCTACCACCGTCTGGTGGAGGTCAAGCGTGCCTTCGACCCGCGCAACATGTTCCGGGTCAACCACAACATCAGCCCGGGCCGGCACACATGACGGGCCCTGGAGACGGTGGCCGCCGGCGACGACACCGTCCCGCGTTCCGGGCCGCAGGCCAAAGGCGATGACGTGGCGCGGCAACCGGATCTGGCGCCGGGCCAAAGCCCTGCTGGACTCCGAGCGCGTCCGCCGCGCCGTGGGAGAGGTCGCCGTGCCCTACGGCTGCCGCGGTGAACCCAGCAACGTCGCCGCCGGCAGCGACGACTGCCCGGTCTGGTTCCGCTGTGTCGGCTACGCCCACTTCAGCACCGACGGCTTCTACCTTCCTGAGTTCGAGACCTACCTGGCCGATCTGCGACGCAACCGCGAACGACTGCCGGCTACGGTCGAGGTCGACCACTGGGCCAAGACCGAAGCGAGCTGAAGGCGCGGATGCCGACCCGAACAGTGAACCGGTCGGAGCCGTTGACCCGGAGAACGGCAACCGAGTGGCCGGGGGCTCCACAAGCATGAAACTGCTTTTATGGAGTAATGACGAAGGTTCGCAGATTCGCCGCCGGAATCCTCGTGGCCACGCTCGCCGCGACGATGTTCCACACTTCGTCCGCAGCCGCCGCAGGCGACCCGCACATCCTGCCGGTCGACCCGGCGGCGATCGACACTCCGGCCGAGATCCGCGAACAGTACGCCCCACCCAAGCCCGACGAGCACGGCCGATCGCCGGTGTCTCCGGAAGCGGCGGCCCGGTGCGGCCGTCCGGCCGCGGAGCCCGTTCCGAACGGCGAGCCGATCGTCGTGAGTATGCCGCCG
>NZ_JBHSPR010000130.1:0-874 GCF_042658085.1 Plantactinospora solaniradicis
CACACCATCGGCCGCCACCGCAACCGCGTCCGGCGTCTCCGACACCCAACGCCCGAACAAGTCGACCACCGATCCCGCACCGGCCGGCACCGCCGTGTCGTTCCACTGGTGCAGCACGAGGTCTCGCTCTGCGGCGTCGAGCAACTCGACGGCATGCAGCCGCGTCTGCGGCGCAGCGGTCAGCAGCTCAAGAACACGCAGGTAGCTGTTCGCCATTCGGGTACCGGTGGCCGCCTCGAACAGACCCGCCGCGGTGATCACCGCAACGCGCACGCTGGCCGGGTTGCCGTCCGCGTCGAACCCTTCGCTGATCTGCACGTCGATGTCGCACTTGACCGAGGCCCGCGTGGTGCTCTGCTGCAAGGCGGCCGGGCCGGTCGGCCGGGTGCCGGGCAGTTCGGTGGGCTTGTCGGTGTTCTGCAGGTTGAGCGCGACCTGGAACAGCGGATGGCGGGACAGCGAGCGGTCCGGGTTGATCTCCTCCACCAGTCGTTCGAACGGCACGTCCTGATGTGCCAGGGCGCTCAGGGTCGTCTCCCGAACCCGGCCGAGGACCTCCCGGAACTCCGGATCGCCGGACAGATCCGTGCGGATCACCAAGGTGTTGACGAAGAATCCGACCAGCTCGTCCAGCGCTTCGTCCATACGCCCGGCAACCGCCGTGCCGATCGGGATGTCGGTGCCGGCGCCAAGGCGGGACAGCAGCACGGCCAGCGCGGCCTGGAGCACCATGAACGGAGTCACGCCCTCGTCCCGCGCCAGGTCGACCAGCCGTCGGTGGACCTCGGCGGGAACGATCACCTGCGCGACGTCACCGCGATGGCTGGCCACCGCCGGGCGCGGGTGATCCACCGGCAGGGCCAGTTCCTCGGGA
>NZ_JBHSPR010000131.1:0-4369 GCF_042658085.1 Plantactinospora solaniradicis
GTCGATGGCTTCACTACTCAAGCCTGCCTCGATCCCGCCGACGCTCAACGCAACGGTGCCGTCGAAGGTGCCGGGGCCGACGATTCCTCTCGTCGCGGTCCCGACGACGTCAGGCACCGGCTCCGAGCTCACGCCCGTCTCGGTGTTGACCGACCCGGACCGCGAGCTGAAGGTGGGGGTCTCCAGCGTCCACATCGTGCCCGACTTCGCCATCGTCGACCCCGAGCTCACCTACACCTGCCCTGCGACCGTCACTGCCCACTCCGGCATCGACGCGTTTTGTCACGCGGTGGAGAGCTACACCGCGCGACCCCGGGCCCACGGACCGCGCGACCCGGTGGAGCAGGTCTTCCTCGGCCGCAACCCGATCACCGATCACTACGCGCTCCTGGCCGTGGAGCGAATCGCCCGCAGCTTGCCCCATGCCGTCAGGGACGGAGGCGACAAGGCCGCGCGCGCGGACATGTCCTATGGGTCGATGCTGGCCGGGCTCGCATTTTCCCACGCAGGCAACGCCGCTCCGCACGCCCTCCAGTACCCCATCGGCGCAGCCACCCACACGCCGCACGGCTTGGGCGTCGGGCTGCTGCTGCCCTACGCGCTGGACGCGGCCAGGGATGCCATCGGCGACCGGTTGACCATCCTCGCCGGGGTGTGCGGGCTCGACGTGACCGACGCCTCGGATGCCGAGGCCGCAGATACGTTCCTCACCTGGCTCGACGGGCTCCTTGCCGACATCGGCATCCCTACCACCTTGGCGGACATCGGCGTGGCACGCGCCGACCTCCCGCGCTTCGCGGAGATGGCCGCCGGCGTCACCCGCTTGATCCAGAATCATCCAGGCCCGACCGACACCGCCAGCCTGACCGCGATCCTCGAAGCTGCCTGGATCGGGGACCGGACCTGATGGCATGAAGGAGCGGGGCCTCGCTCCTCGTGACTCCCGGCGGGAGGCTCGGGGTGCTCACGTCAGACGACGAAGGAGGCCCCACCATGGAGGCAGAGTACGACGGCCAGCAGATCGTGGGTATCGATCTGCATCGGCGTCGGTCGGTGATCGTGCGGATGACCGAGGCGGGCGAACGACTGGACAGCGTCCGGATCGACAACGATCCGATGGCGCTCGCGGCAGAGATTGCCAAGGCCGGCGAGCATCCCCAGGTCGTGCTGGAAGCCGCTTATGGCTGGTACTGGGCGGCCGATGTCCTGACCGATGCCGGTGCCCAGGTGCACCTGGCGCACCCGCTGGGGGTGAAGGGGTTCGCTTACCGGCGGGTCAAGAACGACGTCCGGGACGCGTCCGATCTGGCGGAGCTGCTGCGGATGGGCCGGCTGCCCGAGGGCTGGATCGCCCCGCCGGCGGCGCGGTCAGCCGTTTCGGGTACACCACCACATTGCTGCTCTGTGCCGCGGTGGCGACGGCGGCGACCGCCGCGTTCGCCGTCGGCGCCCTCGCTTCAGGGCACCACGAATCCGCGGTAGACGGCCGATAGCGCCGCTCCTTGCTCTCGGCAGCGGCGCGCTCGATTGCCAAGGCGTGCAAGAGACCTGGCATCCGGTAGGTTGGCTCGTGGTTCTCGGGGCGGCCGCTCAGTAGGAAGGCTCTCGTCGACCAGGCGCTCGAGCAGGCGGTCGATGGTACGCAAGGGCAGCGGCAGCACCTGCTGGACCTTCGTTCCCGTGATCCGGCGCGGCCTCCATCAGGTCCAGGGCGCGGAAGCACTGCCGTACGGGCTCAGGGAGATTGCGGTAGGCCGACTTGAGCCCGGCTCGCCCGGAGCGGTCGGCGGCCTGCAATTCGTCGAGCCTCTCGCTCGCGCGGGCTCAGCCGATGAGCCAGAATGTCGAAATCCTGCTCCGGATGTGCCGCCAGGCGGACCCCAATGATGCCGATCGCCAGGGGCAGACGGTCGCACGGCTCGAGGATCTGTCCCACGGCTCGTGGATTCTCCGACCCGTTCCGATCCGACGATGTGCGTGAACATCTCGGTGGCCGCTTCGCCGGCCACCGCACGATCTTCGGTTGTCCTCATTCGGCGCTCTGGCCACCCTGCCGACAGGGCAACCGGACGACCCACTGCCCGTCGTCCGCCGGAATCAGTCGCCGAGCAGAGCGTGCACGGTCTGCTCGGCCGCCGAGCCGGACGTGCCCTCCAGCGGTCCGAGCCGACCGTCCCGATAGAGATCGAGAAGCCGGGGGTCGACATACGAGGCCCGGGCCACCGCAGGGGTGTTGCCGAGTAGCTCGGCTACCTCCCGCATCACCCCGGCCACCACCCGCCGCCGCTTCGCCTCCGAGTTCCGCGGACCGGCTGCGGCCAGGCGGATGGCCGCGAGCACGGTCGCGTGCCAGGTACGGAAGTCCTTCGCCGTCATGTCGGCGCCGCTGGCCTCGCGGAGGTAGTCGTTGACGTCCTCGGCACGTACGTCCCACCAGCGCCGCCGCTCCCAGTAGCCGAACAACCGGTCCCGACCCCGGCGCCGCCGCCTCAGGTCCCGCAGCACCTGGCAGACGTCCGGATCGGTCACCCGTCGGCTCTGCTCCACTCCGCCCTTGGCCGGGAACTCCAGCACCACACAGCCGGCGGCCCCTCGCGCGTGCTCCGGACGCAGTGTGGCGACGCCGAACGACGGCGCCTCCCCGGCCGCGTACTGGTCGCCGCCGATCCGGAACATTCCCAGGTCCAGCAGGCGGGTGAGGGTGGCCAGCACCCGCGACCGGGTCAGGCCGCGTTCGCGCAGGTCGTTCTCGACCTGCTTCCGCAACTGGCCGAGGTGTCCGGCCACCTCAAGGACGTGCGCGAACTTCTCGCGATCCCGCCGGTCCCGCCACACCGGGTGGTACAGGTACTGCTTCCGTCCGGCCTCGTCGATTCCGGTGGCTTGAATGTGACCTCGCGGGTCGGGCGAGATCCACACCTCCCGCCAAGCCGGCGGGATGGCGAGGTCACGCAGCCGGCGAACCTGCGCCACGTCGGTGATCGCCCGCCCTTCCCGGTCCAGAAACGTGACTCCGCGTCCCCGCCGGCGGCGGCCGTAACCAGGGGCGCGCAGGTCAGAGCGACGCAGCCGCATGTTTCACCATCGCTGTCATGGCCGCACTTCTACCCCCCGGCCCGCTTCGGCACTCCAAGGTCCGGACACCGCCCACGGACGCGGCGGCCTCCCCCGGTCTACCGTCATGGAAGGCGGTTTCCCTAACTGACTCCTGGGTAGCTTCTTCATCGAAAGCAGACAGGAGGCACATCATGGGCGACCGGACGCAGTACCACGTCGTTCCCGAGATCGACTGCTGGAAGGTGGAACACGACTCGGACGTCGTCGGGCGCTACGGCACCAAGGAGAACGCACTCGTCGCCGGTCGCGACGTGGCCCGAGCAAATCGGCCGAGCCGGCTCGTCGTACACCAACCACTTGGGCAGGTTGAAATCGTACACACGTTTCAGCACGATCCCCTTCCGGCAGCGGACACCTCCGGAAAAGGAGGTCCCGGCAACCTCGACCAGATCGACTGATCGACGATGCCCAGGGACCTGGCCGGCACACTTCTCGGGCTGAGCGACATCGACATGCTCGGGGCCTTCCTGGGCACCGCCGACCTGCGACTCGCGAACCTCAAGGGAGCGAACCTGGCCTGGGCGAACCTCGCCACTGCAAACCTGAGTCGGGCCCGCCTAGTCCGCCACCCTGATTGGCGCCAACCTGATTAACACCCACCTGGACGGCGCCAACCTGAGCGACGCGTTACTGAGCGGTGTGAACCTGATGAGCGCGAACTTGTACGCGGCAGACCTGACCGGCGCGGACCTGAGGCACCGCACCGACGGGCCACTGGGGGCGGGACCCAACGCGGCCCGCCACCGCTTCCCGGTGCCAGACGCCCTGCGCCTGGTCAGGGCCGGAGTCGCCACGACCTAGCCGCCAACCTCGCCACCGCCAACGTGTCAGTGGCGCAGATGCCCACCGCCGCCGGCCCGAGCGTGCCCGAGCACGCCACCCGGCTGATCATCAAACCAGTCCGCAAGCACGGCCACGCTGTGATCACCACCGACCCGCAAACCGCCCGGACCTGGCTCACCCCGCACCCGGACCACTGGCGGCCCGGACGGCTCTCGATACGCGAGCGGCCCTTGTGGCACCCGCTGCGAGAAGCGACCGATCACACCGCCACCACCATCGAAGAGCAGTCCAGGGCCGGGGCCGGGGCCGGTTCCTGGTCGGACAAAAAGCCCGTCCGACACGACAGGCCGAACACGTCGGCGACGATGTCGATCGCCTGCGGCGCCTGGCGCAACAGGATCTGGGTGGCGGCGTTGGAGATGACGATCTGCCCGAAAAAGCTAGCGGCGGTTGGCTGACCGGTCGTTGT
>NZ_JBHSPR010000132.1:0-5172 GCF_042658085.1 Plantactinospora solaniradicis
CCCGTGTCTCAGTGATCAAGAGGACTGTGAACAGGACGGATGGGGTTTTCGGCACCCGCAGCGTCCGGAACCGTGAGAATTCGTGACCGGCGGAAGGCGAATGGAAGCCATTCGCTGGCCTCCGCGTAGCGGTCGCGATCCTGCCGACACATCGGGGCACCCCAGGTTCTACCCCATGCCAGAGGGGACTGACTCAGGCTGGTGCAGACCCCAACGATGGTGATGGTGCCACCGGCCGGATTGTGGCGCCGCTGGCCAAGACATCGATGCCAGCTCGCACCCACCCGAGTACACGCGCCGCTGTTGTAAGCAGACGCGGTAGTATCAGCGCATGCGCACTCAAAGAGCGCACCTGTGCGGAAAATCTGTGTCCGAGGGGGGAGTTGAACCCCCACAATCAGCATCAGCGCGCACTATTAGAGTGCGCATGCGCTGATACTACACCTTACTACGGGCTGTGATCGATCGTCGGGCTGGAGGTTGTGCTCGGCAACACCGGCGCCGGGACTGGACGTATTCCGGATGCCTTCGCTGTGCGCGTGGGGGACTGTTTACAGACGGCGGGTTCCTGTCGGTGCTCGCAGTTGCCGTCCAGGATCCCGCGCAGTTCGTAGCCCTCGCATCGAGCATAACCGGTGCTTGAGGTGGCTGTGGTCGGCTTTCGATCGGGTTACTGGCGTGCCGTTCGACGCGGTGCCGGGCCGATGGGACGAGGTCATCGAGTACGGCGGGGTGGACCGGCGAGGCGTCCGTGATCACCTCGGCGGGTGTCACCTTCAGCGTCCGGCAGCGCCCGTTGAAAGAAGCGACGGGCCGAGGCAGCGCGCACGGCCGCGGCACGGCGCTCGAACTCCGCCAGCACATCGGACAGCTCGTCCTCGACTCGGCGCCGGGCGTAGTCGGTCCACCGCGCCGGCTCGCCGCCGGTGCCCTCGATCTGCGAGACCAGGCGCAGCGACCACCGTGCGCCGGTCTCCTCAAAGATCCGGACGCCGTACCCCTCACCGTCGACCTCGACGATGGCCAGAAGATCCTCTGGTCGGACTTCACCCGATAACCTTTTGCCTGGACTGCGTCCGCAAGAGCCTGGATGATCATCAGCGGGCGGGACCGGTTCTGCATCGACGCGGGCAGGCGATGCGGCACGTCGCGCAGCCGGTTCACCACCGAGTGCGGATCGCCAACTCCTCGAGGACTGGAATGGGCGGTGGCTGCGCGGGGCGCTGGTACTGGAGGAAGGGAGGCTCACCACGGCGCAACTCCATGGTCAGATCGCCGCTACCCCGGCCCCGATGTAGCAGGTGCCACCCCCGACGGGACTTCACCGGATTCCACCTCTGAGATGGCCGCCCACCTGCGACCAGCAACCGTCATGCCCACGAAGGAGTTCGACGGCACCCGGGTCCGCAGCCACGCGAAGTTCCTCGCCATCGACCACCGCTTCCTACTGGTGACCAGTGCGAACTTCTCCTGGAGTGCCGAGCACGTCAACGTAGAGTTCGGTTTACTCATCGACGACCGACACCTCACCGAGGCCGTCGAACGCGAGATGCTCGAAGCCGAGGACCAACTCTACGAGCGTCTTCACTACCCGGGACCGGGACAGCCACGGCGAGCGTAGGCGGGGCATCGATAGAGGCGGTGTGGGCGCTATCGTAACGTCGCGGCCTCTTTGGCGGGCCGCATCGCGGCCGGCGAACGACCGCAAAGCCAGATGAATCCGACCCCGAAGGAGCCGCTGGCCGTGGCCTTCCAGACGCCCGTGACGGTGGAGGAGATCCTGACGTCAATCCACAGGAAGGAGTACCTGCTTCCGGCGATCCAGCGGGAGTTCGTGTGGAGTGCCGACCAAATCCGGTGGCTCGTCGACAGTCTCATGCGGGGATACCCGATCGGCTCGTTCCTTCTGTGGAAGGTAAAGCCCGACACCGTTGCTAACTACACCTTCTACGACTTCCTCACGCATTACCACGAACGGGACAATCCCTACGCGACCAAGGCGACCGTCCCCAACGGCAGCGGTGTAACCGCGGTGCTCGACGGCCAGCAGCGGCTGACCGCCCTCAACATTGCTATCTACGGCAGCCACGCCGAAAAGCGGAAGTACGCCTGGTGGAGCAGCCCCGATGCGTTCCCGAAAAAGCGGCTCTACCTCAATCTGCTTGACGACGCCGACCCGGACGAGATGGGTCTGCGGTACGACGTGAGGTTCCTCACCGCCGCCGAGGCCGCCCCTGAGGATGGCCAGCCCGACCAATGGTACCCAATCGGCGCGATTCTCAACTTGGCAAATGCGGGCCCGGCGCTCAACGGTGAACTGGCGAACCGAGGCATCGACCTCAACGACGTCAGCCCTTACCAACGCCTCTACGACCTGTATGAGGCGGTGCGCACACGCAAGCCAATCAACTACTTCCTAGAGAAAGCGCAGGACTCGGACAAAGTCCTTGACATCTTCGTCAGAGTGAACAGTGGCGGAACCACCCTGTCATACTCGGATCTCCTCTTGTCGATGGCGACCAACCAGTGGCAGCAGCTCGACGCCCGAGAGGAGGTACGTCAACTGGTCCAGGAGCTCAACACCGGAGGCACCAGGGCGTTCTCATTCTCCAAGGATGTCGTGCTCAAGACCGCGCTCATGGTCGCCGGCGTCGATCTCCGATTCAAGGTCTCCAACTTCACCGCCGGCAACATGCGGAAGGTGGAGGACGCGTGGAGCACGACACGAGCGGCCATGATCAAAGCGGCGTCCCTGCTCGATCTCTTCGGCTTCACCAACCGAACTCTTACCGCAGCCAGCGTGGTGGTGCCATTGGCCTACTACCTGGCCCGCCGAGGTCTCCCGGACAGCTACCTGACCTCAAGCGCTGACGCCAGGGACCGACTGGCGGTCCGGCAGTGGGTAACCCGGTCGCTGGTCAAGCGGGGGATCTGGGGATCCGGGTTGGACACATTGCTGCTCCGGCTCCGCCAGGCGATCGACGCCCACGGCGGGGACAGCTTCCCAGCTGCCGAAATCGAGAAGGAGATGACGACGCTCGGTAAGACACTCGCCTTCGAGCCGACCGAGATTGATGAGCTGCTGGAGCTCAAGTACGCCAGTCAGCGGACCTTCCCCGTGCTTGCCCTACTGTATCCAGGCTTGGACCTATCGAAGGAATTCCACGAAGATCACATCTTCCCGCGCTCTCGATTCACCCGCAAGCGGCTCCAGGGCGCAGGCATCGACGATGACTTGGTGGATGACTACCGGGCGGCCGTCGACCTGTTGCCGAACCTCCAACTCCTCGGCGGCGTGCCGAACGCCGAAAAGCATGCCAAGATGCCGGCCGAATGGTTGGCTCAAGCCTTCGCCACCGACGCCGAGCGTCAGACGTATCTCAACGAAAACGACCTCCGAGACCTGTCGCTCGACCTGAAGGATTTCCTGGCATTCTTCGAGGAACGCAAGCAGCGCATGCGGAAGCGGCTGAGCAGCGTGCTCGGGGTTGCCTGAAGGCTGCGATGACGGCGGCCTCGTCGACTGCCGTCCGGCGCAAATTCGGGCCGTCGCTCACTTCGCGGTGCCGCTCCAGCAGCTGACCTGCGGTCTCGGGCCGGCGGGTCTGCGGGGTGTTGCGCCAGGTGTTCACGTCCGTTGATCCTGCAGCCAAGCCCTCGGCGGGCCGAGTCGCCAGCGGAATGGGCGCGGGTGTACTTTCCGATGTCCAATGGGCCAGTCACCTCTCGGGCATGGGTGCCGAGGTGGATTATGAACGCCTCGATTGCGGCTGCCAGCTGCTTCATCAAGGAGTGGGAGACGCGTTTGGATCCCTCCTTGGCGCCTCGAACTTGTCGAGGATCTTCTTTAGCTGCTCGATGCTCGTCTCGGACTTGGTCCGGCGGGCGTAGGCGAGCACCAGCTCTCTGTCGTAGGTGCCGGCGTTCGCGAGATCGTCGAGGTAGATCCGTGTGGTCCGAGCGGCAATGTCGTCGTGCCAGCCCTTGTAGCTCTCGTGGACAATGCCCTCAAGCGCGTCAATCGCCTCCGGTCTGAGGCCGGCGCCCATGACCTCATTGGTCAGAACATTGTACGCATCGTGCAGCGTGGCCCAGGCGTCGAACTCGCCGGGAATCCACTCGATCAGCACCACCACACTCTTCTCAAGGCGCTGGACCTTCTCCATGACCTTGTAGGTCGGACACCAGGCCAGAACAACCCCGCCGTCTCGCGGGTAGCCGCTCCGCTCGGTGACGATCTCCAGCTTGGCCAGCTCGGGGTGATGGGTGGCCGAGCCCTTCCGGGGCGCGACCGCCGTCAGGCGAGCGCAGTGCCTCGGGCCACGGCCATGCCGAGCGGCTTACCCAGCTCAATCGTGTCCTTGGTCTGACTGCGCGGCACGTAGATGTAGCGGTGCTGCAGCACCCCTTCGAGCTGATCCGACATCGCCACATTCCTCCTGACTGGCCCGTCATGAGCGTAGGTGGGACGCCCGATATTCTCCGGCGCGCGCATTATCGGCGGTAGATGTTCTCATGCTTGGTGAGTTGATCCGGGCCGCCGTGGTGCGGGCGCGTCAACCGGTATCGACGGCGACAGCGACTGATATCGATGAAATCGTTACGAGACGAACTCATGCCAATCACCTTCGGGGTGTTCTGATCACATCCCGAGTTGCGTCAGATGTGCGGGGCGACGATGACGATGGTAGGCAATGGCGCTTCTGGATCGGTCAGGTCATCTTCGAGGGCGGTCGGGTTGGCGAGCCGGTAGGTGGGGTCGTAGACGAAACAGACGAGGGCGCGGCAGTTGGGATGGGAGCGGTAAAACTCCTTGTCGATGGCGAGTTCTTTGGCGACTGTGCGTTGGTCGAGGCTGGGCCGGGTCATCTTGGTCTCGATCACGATCTGCTCGCCTTTGAGAAGCAGGTCCATCCGGCTGGTGACGCCGCCGCGGCTCGGGGTGTACTCCTCGTCACGGACGTCATCGAACAGGCCGCGCAGTACACCGCGGAGCAGGTCCTGTACGTCGTACTCGTCGGCGATGTCGACGAGTGAGGTTCGGCTGGCGTGGCGGTTGTTGAGTTCGCGGACGATGGCGGGGAATCGGCGCAGCAGCGTGGTGATGGTAGTTAGCCTCGATGATTCGCGGTAGAGCGGCGGTGTTGCCGGGCCAGCCAGTTTGATCGAGTT
>NZ_JBHSPR010000133.1:0-828 GCF_042658085.1 Plantactinospora solaniradicis
CCACACCAACACCCAACTCCGCTCCGGCCTCAAATACGGCGGCTGCAACGACATCCCCGCAGCCAGCAACCCCGCCACCACCTGACAACCCACAGCCGGGCCGCTCACCGACTGGGCGGCCCGGCCCCATCGACCGGCCCCTCCGACCGGCGCTCACGGCCGGTCCCTCTTAAGGGAGATTGGATGAAAGCCGTACGTCATGCCCTGCTCGCAGGTCTGGCGGCAGTGGCCACCCTCGGCACTCTCCTGGTGCACGCCTCTACCGCCCACGCCGCGGTCATTCCGGACTGCACGTCCACAGCCCCGACAAGCGCGGACTCGGCCTTCGCCGCCCGGGTCAAGCCGATTTTGACCGGCACGATGAGCCAGAGCTTCAACGCCAGTCGGGCGGCCTGCGTCCGGGTCATCGTGCAGGCGGTCAAGGGTCGAGGCCTGCCCAGCCACGCCGCGACCATCGCGATCACCACAACTATCGTGGAGAGCGGGATCCAGAACCTTCCCTACGGCGACCGCGACAGCCTCGGCCTCTACCAGCAGCGACCGAGCCAGGGTTGGGGCACGGAGAGCCAGATCCTCGACCCGGTGCACTCCACCAACTCGTTTCTCAGCTCGATGCTCAGCAAGTATCCGAACAACAGTTGGCTGACCGCCCCCGTGGGCGAGGTGTGCCAGCGGGTCCAGATCTCCGGCTTCCCCGAACGGTACGGCCAGCAGGCCGCCGACGGCGCCAGGATCGCCCTCGCCGCCTGGGGGTCGACGGCGGCTGCCGGTGACTACAACGCCGATGGGCACAGTGACCTGGCGCTGTACCGGCGGGACCCGGTGAAC
>NZ_JBHSPR010000134.1:0-3530 GCF_042658085.1 Plantactinospora solaniradicis
AAACCGAGGTGGTCCCGTTTCAGCCGGATCACAGTGCTCAGGATTCGAGCGGCGTTGACATCTCCGCGTCCGCATGGCGCGTCCCGCCGACTCGCCGCACGAGCACGGCGCTGCAGAGAGGTCGAGACGGCCACCCTGCCGGCCCGTGTCTCGCCCACGCGCTCTGCCATCGATGTTCACCGCGGTGCTCGCCATGTGACCTGAGCCGGAAGGCAACGGTGCGCGCTCGTTGACACGACCGGACGTCCTCGCACATGAACGCATCACCGCTGACGGTCACCGAAGTACCGGACGCTCCTGCGCCACCGCGCGATATCTCGCTCCCGAACAGCCGCGGACAGCAGTGCGTCATCGCAGACCGTCGCGACGTCGAACCGAGGACCGAGGATGATCAAGCTTCGAAATCACTCGGCGGAGGTAGCGGTACAGAGGCTTGGGCAGTGTCTTGAGGTGCTCGGCCTTCGGCGGCTTTCCATGGGCCACCTTGTAGTTCGGCGATAGCTGACGTGAGGGTGAGTTCGGCTGAAGGGTCGGTCGCCGTGCCATGGTGCACCAGTACCGCGGCGAGACGCGGGATCTCTGAGGAGTAACAGTCGTTTGTAGAGTGCCAGGTCTCAAGGCTCCTAACCACCTACCGATACGCATGCTGACCGTCCCGCGCAGAATCAGCTCGCTGACGCCTCGACATCGCGTCTCGTATCCGCTTCCGCCAGATGCGGTTGCCGAGCGGCTTGCGGTACTCGCGCTGCGGTCGCTTACCCAGCGTGACGCCCGACGTGCCCGCTCATCGGCTACGCCCGGGCGGCAGCCAGGCCAGCTTGGCGTGACGCTGCGTAACGCGTGGATCGTGCCAGATTCGGACGTCGTTATATCGCGCTGCCTACGGATGACCGGATCACAATAACGCTGCCGCGCTGTTGAGATGCGAGTTGAATTTGCGTTTCGCCGGGAACCGGGGCGACGGATGGCCCCGGGCCCGGTGGTCAGGTCGAGTTGGAACAGCTGCCACTCCGCACTCCCGACTCCTGGGTTGGCGCCGGTCAGCGCCAGTCGTCCGAGCGGGGACGGGCGGCGGCCACTCCGGCGCCGATTGCGTAGCCGACCAGCAGCAGCGCGGCCAGCCACAGCGGCGCGGGCAGGGCCAGCCAGCGCAGCAGGGCGGCGCCCACGATGGCACCGCAGAGCAACGCAAGCACGGATAGCAGCGGCCGTGACTGCAGCGGCGCGTGACCGGCGTCCACTACCAGGCCGGTGATGGTCCGGGTCAGCACGGTGGTGGGCAGATCGGGCACGCCGAGCCGACGGACCACCCCGTTCTGCCCGCCCATTGCCAGCCCGAGCAGCCCGAGCAGTGCCAGCTGGGTGACGAGGTCGGGTACTCCGACGACGCTGACGACGATTGCGGCGACGATGACAAGCCCGGCCTGTACCCCGGTGGCGACCGCCAGCAGGCGGCCCCGGTGCGGCGCCCGGTCGGCCGCCCACCGCCCGCCGACCCGGGCGCCCAGCACGAAGCCCGCCAACGCCAGCAGACTCCCCTCGATCGAGACCCCGCCGGTCCCGGCGATGGCGAAGCCGAGGAACACCACGTTGCCGGTCATGTTGGCCACGAACACGCGGCCCAAGCCCAATAAGCTGAACGCGTCGACCAAACCCGAGACGACGGTCAGCCCGACCAACAGCCCAGGCAGGGGCCCTGCGGACGCCGGTCGATCACCGCCTCAGCTTAGTGCAGCGACCGGGCCGGCCGGGCCGTGACGTGTACGGCCCCCGCCACCGCAGGGCGTCGAACCAGTCGTTCCGGCCGCTGCGTATCGGCCACTCGGCGGAGATCACATCAGTGGATCGACTCGGAATCGGTAGCGGAGGCGGCGTCGCTGCCGTGACATCCACACGTCTCATCCTCCAGTTCGCAACCCTGGAGATGCCGCGCGAGTACCACAGGTGGGAATGGGAGTTGAACGTCCACTTGCCGGCGTACAGATCGACGTGTGCAGGTAGCGCGTGCAGAGCCCCTCCTGCTGCAGCTGCGTACGTCGCTACCTGGCGCTGCCTAGGGACACGTCCGGACCGCCCAGCCGTACTCGATCGTGATGTCGGGATGGACGACCCCCGGCCGCCGGTCGGTGTGCGTCGACGGCTGGCGGCGAGACAAATCCGAGGCTGGGGTACGGGTTCGTCATCTCAGGGGTGGAGTACGGCCTTGATCACGCCGTCTTCGCGTCGGTCGAAGCGGCGGTACAGGTCGGGTGCGTCTGCGAGCGTGCCGTGGTGGGTGACGATGACGCCGGGTCTGGCTCGGCCGGAGAGCACCAGGTCGCGTAGCAGCCGGGTGTAGCGGCGGTCGTGGGTACGGCCGAACCGGACTGTGACGCCTTTGCCGAACAGAGTTCCCCATGGCACGACGAGGTCTTCGTGGGCGGTCGCGCCGGGTCGCGGGTGCTGGTCCTTGTCGGGGTAGACGCCGGCAACGGCGATCGCGCCTGTCGGGTTGACCAGGCGGGCCGCGTCGGCGATCACCTGACCGGGCCGTTCCTGGTCGGGGTGTTCGCGATCGCGGGCCTGAAACCCGACCGCGTCGATCACCTTGTCCACGCCGCCGAGCTTTTCCTCGCCGAGGGGCAGACCCGCCCGTACCCGGTCCTGGCGGATCTGTTCGACCGGGTCGCTGCGGCGGAAGTCGATCGGGACCGCGTCGAGTTCGCCGGCCTTGTCCAGTCGGGCGTCCACGCCGTCCACGCAGTACACGATCCGGGCGCCCCGGATCCGAGCAGAGTACGCGCTGAGCAGGCCGATGGTGCCGGCGCCGAATACGGCCACCGTGTCGCCGGGCTCGACCCCGGCGAGCGTGGCGGCGTGCCAGCCAGTGACGAAGGCGTCGGCGAGCAGGACGAAGTCATCCTCGTACTCGTCACCGGGCTGTCCGGGCAGAGGCAGGCAGTTCGCGTCGGCCCACGGCACACGGAGGAGGTCCGCCAGGGCGCCCCGGTAAGGCCCCATTCCGGCGTAGCCGTACGCGGCGCCCGTCCCGTCGGCCCTCGCCCGCAGGCAGGCTGCGGAAAGTCCCTGGGCGCACATCGCGCAGGTGCCGCAGAACAGATGGGTGGGGATCACGACCCGCATGCCCGGCCGGACGGTCTGCACGGCACCGCCCACCTGCTCGACAACGCCCAGGGGTTCGTGTCCGAGCACCAGGCCGGGGTTCGCTCCGGTCCGCCCGTCGTACATGTGCAGGTCGCTGCCGCACAGGGCGCTGGAGGTGATCCGTACCAGCGCGTCGGTATCCACCTCGAGCGTCGCGTCGGGCACCTCCCGCATCCCGACGGTCCGGACGTCCTCGTAGACCACCGCTCTCATTCGTCCCCGTAACCTCTTCGCTCGTCCCAGCCGGCGACCCCCGGCCGCGCGACCCGGTCTGGCCGCCTGCCACTGCTGCCGGCGACCAGAGAAGGAGGATCCCCAACGTCGGCCGGATGACTCCCGCTGACGGCGAGATATTTTCCGCCCGCCCGCCCGCCCGCCCGCCCGCC
>NZ_JBHSPR010000135.1:0-3484 GCF_042658085.1 Plantactinospora solaniradicis
GCCGGTGTGGCCGGTCAGGGTGTGGATGAGCTGGCCATCGGTCGGGTTCCACACTCGGACCGACCGGTCGTTGCTGGCGGTGGCGAGTAGATGGTGCCCGTCGCTGGCCGGAACTACGCACAGCGCGTTCACCCCGCCGGTGTGGCCGGTCAGGGTGTGGATGAGCTGACCATCGGTCGGGTTCCACACCCGCACCGAGGTCCCACCGGCGGTGGCAAGCAGGTGGCGCCCGTCGCCGGCAGAAACCACGCACACCCCATCCACGCCGCTGGCATGGCCTGTGAGAGTGTGGATGAGCTGGCCATCCATCGGGTCCCACACCCGGACCGATCGGTCGTCGCTGGCGGTCGCAAGCAGGCAGCGTCCGTCGCTGGCCGGAACTACGCACACCGCGTTCACCCAGTCGGTGTGGCCGGAGAGAGTGTGAATGAGCTGGCCATCAGTCGGATCCCATATCCGCGCCGAGCCGTCGTCGCTGGCGGTTGCAAGTAAGTGGTACCCGCTGCCGGCTGGAACTACGCATACCGCCTTCACCGCGTGCGTATGGCCGGTGAGGGTGTTGCGTTCGGTCCGTGGGGAGACCGCGGCCCAGAGGGCTCGGTACGGTGCGTCGTTGTAGACAGGGAATGGTGGGTGGAGGCCTTCCATAGTGGTGGTGAGCTGGAACATGGCGGCGCGCAGAGTGGGCTCGGCCGTGAGGGCATGTGGTGTGAGGTGGAGCATCCGGCCCCGGTCGCGGCCGGTCGCCGTAGTAAGGGCGTCGGTCAGCGGGAGCAGGCGTCGCAGGTCCGCATGGCACAGGTAGTCGTCGTCGAGAAGCAGCTGCTCGGTCAGCCCGCCCGCGGCAGCGTGGCCCGGCACGCTGCGCAGCAGGTAAGCGGGGGCGTTCTCCCAGCCGATGCTGCGGCCGTGGCGGTACCAGATCTGGGTGAGTGCGCGTTCGTCGTCCGGCCGTGCATGCAGGTCGGCGCGCGCGGTCAGCAGCGCCTCGTTGAGCGCCTGATGAAACAGCCGGTAGGACGTCTGCCGGCTCCCGGCCGTAAGCGTAGGCTGGCCGGTCTCGACGAGGAAGTTCGCTGCAGCCGACCGCGCGAACACAGTCAGCTGGTGCTCGTCCAGGTCCTGGCCCAGGGCCTCCAGGCCCAGCCGCCACAGAGTCGTGGTCAGGCCCGGTGCCTCGGCGAAGGCGAGCACGGTCAGCAGGGTCGCCGCCGGAACCCCATCAACCGGCGTGAGGTGTTCGAGGTATCTACGCAGGGCGTCATTGGCCGACGGCGCGAAGGTGATGGCATCGATAGCAACCGGGGTCGTGTCATGCAGCCCGTGCATGCGAGCGATGAGCCCGGCGACCAGGAAGCTTTGGCGGGCCAACGACGCGATCCGTTCGGCGACCGGTCGGGCGACGGCATCATCTGCGTAGGGGTTGCCTGGGCGTTCGTCGCCCTCCAGCCGCAGCGTGGCCAGAGCGTAGTCGACAAGATCAGACTGGACAAAGTTGCTCGGGTCGTCGAGATCGAGCACATGCCTGGCGTGGCCGAAGACGCCGATCAGGTCACCCGCGTCGTCTCGGTATCGGCTGCCCACCACGACCTGAACGCTGCCGGTCACCAGCGGCAGCACGATCCCGGTCACGATCTGACGCGCGTCCGCCGGGCTCGACGCCTCGTCCAGCGCGTCGATCAGAATGTTGAAGCGGCGGCTGCGGGCCGGTCGCTGCTCCAACTCCGTGCGCAGGGCTCGTGGCAGGTCGTCGACCCGTGCGGGCAGGGGCACCGACGCCGCCCGGGCGATCTCGATCGCCACCTCGAGCGCGGTCTTGCCCTTGGCGTGCACCGCACACGCCACCGCTCCGACCGGAGCCCGCACCGCCGTGTCATCGGCGGGAAGCGCCTGGCGGATGCCGGGATCAGCAGTGGTGACGATTCGGCCGAGGACCGCCGACTTCCCCGCACCGGGCAGCCCGGTGACCACCAGAGCGCGCCGGTCCGGAACCGCATGCTCCAGCCAGGCCACTACCTGGGACAACGCGGCGGTCCGGCCCCGGAACCGGAACCCCCGCTCGCTGTCACCGCTGACTCCGCGCGCCCGGAGCAGCCAATGCCGGCCCGACTCCGGGTCCTCGGCCAACCGCCAGCCCCACGCGGCCAGCGCTTCCTCCTCAGCCGCCGCGGCCGACCAACCGGTCAACGCGTCCAGCTTCGCCTCCGGCAGCCACGCGCTGATTTGCCGCAACGTCAGCGCCCGAGCATCACCGCGATGCTCGCCAGCCATCTGCGCCTGCACCACCAGACCGACAACCGCCTGATACGCCGGTGACCACAATCCCGCACCACTGAACCCCGGCTCGACCACGTACGCCGAATCTGTCCGAAGTCGCACCCACCCGTACGACAACGCCGCGTCGACCTGCCCGTGCGTCGAACTGCCCAACACGTCACTGTTCGGATACCCGAACGCCCACCACTCGCCGTCCACAAGCCCGGCCGTCGGCGGATTCCGCAGCGGCGCCGGCACCACACCGTCCGGCGCCGCCGACTCCAGCACCAGCACTGCCGCATCGGCCAACTCGGGCGGCGGACCCTCCGGCAGCACCACCGACACCACCCGAGTGCGAACCGGCATCGACTCCAGCTTCGAAAACGCCACGAACAGCTCACCGGCCTTAGCCCAAGCCGCCGCCACATGGGCGCACGTCAACACCCGCCTCGCGTCGATCAGCACTCCCGTGCCGACCGGTTTCCAGTCCGACGCCGAGACGTGAACCGCCACCGTCCAGACATCCGACATCGGCCCCAACCGCCGGCCGGTCACGGCACCTCGGCCGCAACCTCGCCCGAACCACGCTCCCACGCCAGCATGACCTCGAAGTTCCCCTCGGTAGCTGCCTTCGCCACCAGCCAGGTCATCGTTCCGGTCACCTTCACCGCGAACTTGACCTCCACCCGATCCGGCGCGGCCTCACGCACCTGCTCCAACACCGCCTGCGCCGCACGAACCGCCGGCCCTACCGCCTCTCGGACCTGACCGACCAACTCCTCCGGCGAGGCCGCCGGCACAAACCCTGCCACCGGATCGATCTCGAACGACACCACAACATCATCAACCTCATATGTCACAACCTGCGACATCCCGATCACTCCCCTGCTCGGTCGCGCGCAATCCTAGCTGCCAAAGACCTGGATCAACTTCCGCCGGTCCACAACCGACAAGAATCAGACACCCACACACTCCGATCACTCGACCGAAAGGCAACACGGCAACGTCGCCAGACAGCCTCATCTATCCATTCGCTTACAGGAGCCGACAGCATTTAGTCGACTAACGCGACTTCAACCCCAACCTGTCACAGCCACCAACCACAACCCGACCGTCGCATCGCGAACGAACCCCGCATCTGAGATCAACAGCAGTTAGTAAAGCAAAGATCGGGTCTGTGGACGCTTCTATGGACGGCGTGGCGTTCCACCCGGGAGAGATGGGTCGC
>NZ_JBHSPR010000136.1:0-4646 GCF_042658085.1 Plantactinospora solaniradicis
CCCTCATCGAACAAATCCGCCGACACCGTCACCACACCCCGAAGCCCGGCATGGGCCCCGCTGCGGTCGAACGCCTCGCCCACCGACACGTACAGGTCGTATTTGGCAGTAGTGTCGGTCACCCGGTCCGTGGGCGCCCTGCCGGCGCCGGCGCGTGTTCCGGAGAGCTCGAGATTCGCGCGGTCGGTGTTCTGCATCGTGAGCATCGCCTGCACGAGCGGGTGCCGGGCCAGCGACCGGGTCGGCGCCAGCTCCTCGACCATGCGCTCGAACGGCACGTCCTGATGCGCCAGGGCGCCCAGGGTCGTCTCCCGCACCCGGGCCAGCAGCTCCCGGAACTCCGGATCACCCGACAGATCCGTACGGATCACCAGGCTGTTGATGAAGAATCCGACCAGAGCATCGAGGGCCTCGTCGGTGCGACCGGCGACCGCCGACCCGATGGGGATGTCGGTGCCCGCACCCAACCGCGACAGCAGCACCGCCAGTGCCGCCTGCAACACCATGAACGGGGTCACGCCCTCGTCCCGCGCCAGCTCCGCCAGCCGCCGATGGACCTCGGCCGGGACGTGGACCGGCGCGGTGTGGCCACGATGGCTGCTCACGGCGGGTCGGGGTCGGTCGTGCGGCAGGGCCAGTTCCTCGGGTACGCCCTCCAGCGTCCGCCGCCAGTAGTCCATCTGCACCGACAGCAGGCTCTCCGGGTCGTCCTCGCGGCCGAGCAGCTCCCGCTGCCACAACGCATAATCCGCGTACTGCACCGGCAACGGCGCCCACTCCGGCGCCGCACCACGCGACCGGGCCGCATACGCCACCGACAGATCCCGCCCCAGCGGCGCCATCGACCAGCCGTCACCGGCGATGTGATGCACCACAAGCACCAGCACGTGCCGCTGCGAGTCGCCACCCGGTCCGGGACGGAACAGCGAGGCGCGGACCGGGACCTCGGTCGCCAGGTCGAACGCGTACGCGCTGGCCCGTCCGACCGCTTCGCCGATGCCCTCGGCACCCACCTCGGCGACCAGCAGGCTCCAGTCCAGCTCCGCCATGTCGATGACCCGCTGGTACGGCTCGCCGTCCTCGGACGGGAAAACGGTGCGCAGCGACTCGTGCCGGGCGATCACGTCCCGCAACGCGGCTTCCAACGCCGCCGCGTCGACATCACCATCGAGCCGCAGCACCGTCGGGATGTTGTAGGTCGGGCTCGGACCCTCCAACTGCGCCAGGAACCACAACCGGCGCTGCGCGAACGACAACGGCACCCGCCCCGGCCGCTGCGCCACCGCCCGCAACACCGGCCGGACGCTGTCCGTGCCCGCGCCGGCCAGCCGGTCGGCCAAACCCGCCACCGTGGGCGCCTCGAACAGCATCCGCAGCGGCAGTTCGACGCCCAGCATGGTGCGGATCCGCGACGCCAGCCGCGCCGCGAGCAGCGAATGCCCGCCCAGCTGGAAGAAGTTGTCGTCGACACCGACGCTGGACAGTCCGAGGATCTGCGCGAAGGCCGCGCACAGCAGTTCCTCCCGTACGTTCGCGGGACCGCGTCCGGTCCCGGTGGTGTACTCGGGGGCCGGCAGTGCCCGGCGGTTCACCTTGCCGTTGCTCAGCACCGGCAGCTCCGGCAGCACCATCACCGCGGCCGGCACCATGTAGTCCGGCAGCCGCTGTGCCACCGCCTCCCGTACCCGCGCCGGGAGCCGGTCGCCCCGTACGTCGTCGGCCGCCGACACATACGCGACCAGCCGCTTGTCTCCGGGGTTGTCCTCCCGCACGACGACCACCGCCTGTGCCACGCCGGCGCAGGCGAGGACCGCCGCCTCAACCTCACCCAGCTCGATCCGGAACCCGCGAATCTTCACCTGCTCATCCGCGCGACCGAGGTACACCAGCTGCCCGTCCGTCGTCCACTTCACCAGGTCACCGGTGCGGTACATCCGCTCCCCGGAGCCGAACGGGCAGGCCACGAACCGTTCACCGGTCAACCCCGGACGGCCCACGTACCCACGGGCCAGACCGGCGCCGGATGCGTACAGTTCACCGGCCACACCGACCGGTACCGGCGCGAGTACCCCGTCGAGGACGTACAGCCGGGTGTTCCCGATCGGCCCGCCGAAAGGCACCGGGCCCGGTCGCTGACCGTCCACCTCACCACCAGCGACCATGACCGTGGCCTCGGTGGGCCCGTAGATGTTCATCAGCCGGCGGCCGGCCGACCAGGTCCGCGCCGTCGCCTCGTCGATCGGTTCCGCGCCCACCAGCAACGTCCGCAGCTCCGGCAGGTCCTCGGGCTGCAGGAACGACAGCAGGGACGGCAGGGCGAACGCCACCTGTACCCCGGTCAGCTCCCGCAGCAGGGCCGGTTGGGTCCGCTGCTCCGCCGAGGCCATCACCAGCCGCGCGCCCGATCCCAGCGCCAGGGCGCACTCCAGGACCGAGGCATCGAAGCTGAACGACGAGAACTGCATCATCCCCACGCCGGCAGCCAGACTCGCCTCCGGGCCGAACACCGAGACCAGGTTCGCCAGTGCGGCGTGCTCGATGCCGACGCCCTTCGGTGTTCCGGTCGATCCGGAGGTGTAGATGACGTACGCCAGAGCCGAGCGGTCCGCCGTGACCGGCGGCGGCGTCTGCGGGTACCCGTCCAGCAACCGCCGGTCGTCCAGCCGGACCACCGGCACGCCGGCCGGTCCACCGGCGACGGCCTCGGCCGCTTCCCCTCCGGTCAGCAGCAGCCGTGCGGAACTGTCCGCCAGCATGAACGCGATCCGGTCCGCGGGCAGCTGGCTGTCGACCGGCAGGTATGCCGCCCCTGCCTTCCAGACACCCACGATCGCCACGATCGCATCGATCGAGCGGGGCAGGCACAGGCCCACCACCGAGTCCGCGCCGGCCCCCACGTCGACCAGTCGCCACGCGAGCTGGTTGGCCCGGGCGTCGAGCTGGGCGTACGTCAGCTGCTCGCCGCCCGCCACCACCGCTACCGCGTCCGGCGTGGTCTCGACCCACCGATGGAACAGACCCACGATCGTGGTCACCGGCACCGCGACCGCGGTGTCGTTCCACTCCAGCAGCAACCGGCCGCGCTCCACCGGGTCGAGGACATCGACCGAGTGCAGCGGCACATCCGGAGCCCGCGACAGCGTGTCCAGCACGCGAAGGACGCCGTCCGCGAGCCGGCGCGCCGTGGCCGCGTCAAACATGTCGGCCGCCGCGACCACCGATCCGCGCATCCCGGCGGGCCGGCCCTCGGCGTCGAACGCCTCCGAGACCACGACATCCAGGTCGAACTTCGCCGGAACGAGCCGCTCGCTGTTGGTGACGGCGGACCCGGCGCCGGTCTTGCTTCCCGGCATGTCGAGCGCGGCAGGCCCGGTGTTCTGCACGGTCAGCATCACCTGGAACAGGGGGTGGCGAGACAGCGACCGGGTCGGCGCGAGTTCCTCCACCAGCAGATCGAACGGCACGTCCTGATGTGCGAAGGCGCCCAAGCTGGCCTCGCGTACGCGCCGGAGAACCTGCCGGAACTGCGGGTTGCCCGAGACGTCCGTTCGGATGACCAAGGTGTTGAGAAAGAAGCCGACCAGGTCGTCCAGTGCCTCGTCGGTACGCCCGGCGATCGCCGAGCCGATCGGGATGTCGGTGCCCGCGCCGAGCCGCGACAACAGGACGGCGAACGCGGCCTGCATAACCATGAATGGGGTGACGCCCTCCTCCCGTGCCAGCTCGGTCAGCCGCTGATGCAGTTCGGCCGGCACGGACATCGACACGGCGTGCCCACGGTGACTGGCGGTCGCCGGCCGGGGCCGGTCGATCGGCAGATTCAGCTCCTCCGGCACGTCGGCCAACGTCCGTCGCCAGTACTCGACCTGGGTGGACAGGAGGCTGTCCGGGTCGCCGGGCTCGCCGAGCAGGTCGCGCTGCCAGGACGCGTAGTCGGCGTACTGCACGGGCAGCGGCGTCCAGTTCGGCGCTTCGCTCTGCAGCCGGGCCGCGTACGCGGTGGCAAGGTCCCTCATGAGCGGGCCACGCGACCAGCCGTCGCTGGCGATGTGGTGAATCACCAGCACCAGCACCTGCTCGTCCGTGCCGTCCCGGAACAGCCAACCACGGATCGGCAGCTCGGTCGACAGGTCGAACAGGTGGCGGGTGGCCTGGCCCACGAGGCGCGGGAGTTCGGCGGGCTCCACCTGCTCGGCCCGCAGGTTCCAGCTCAGCTCGCGTGGGTCCAGGATCCGCTGGTAGGGCTCGCCGTCCTCGACGGGGAAGACGGTACGCAGCGACTCGTGCCGGGTCATGACGTCCCGCACGGCGGCCTCCAGGGCTGCCGCATCGGCGTCCCCGGAGAATCGGAGCACCGTGGGGATGTTGTACGTCGAGCTCGGGCCTTCCAGCTGGGCCAGAAACCAGAGCCGGCGCTGGGCGAACGACAGCGGCACCCGCCCCGGACGCTCGGCAGCCCGCAATGCCGGGCGGGTCCGGCCGGTGTCCTGGCCGCCCAACCGCTCGGCGAGTTCGGCGGGGGTGGGTGCATCGAAGAGGGTACGAATTTCGAGTTCGACGCCGAGGGTGGCCCGGATGCGGGAGATCAGCCGGACGCCGAGCAGGGAGTGTCCGCCGAGGTCGAAGAAGTTGTCGTCCACGCCGAC
>NZ_JBHSPR010000137.1:0-5428 GCF_042658085.1 Plantactinospora solaniradicis
ACAACAGCTGACCGAACACGAACACGCACGTACGTCCGCTGGCCGGGTTCCCTGACGGGGACCCGGCCAGCGGCGTCTCGCGCGCCGGGTTCTACGGTTCCGCGCGGGGTTCCCGCCCGACCGTCTGCGGCGTGAACCCGCGCAACCGCAGCGAGTTGCCGACGACGAACACCGACGAGAACGCCATCGCGGCGCCGGCGATCATCGGGTTGAGCATTCCGGTGGCGGCCAGCGGCAGCGCGGCGATGTTGTAGGCGAAGGCCCAGAACAGGTTGCCCTTGATCACGCGGAGCGTGGCCCGGGACAGCCGGATCGCGTCGACGGCGACGGTCAGGTCGCCGCGTACCAGGGTCAGGTCCGAGGCTTCGATCGCCACGTCCGTGCCGGTCCCCATCGCCAGTCCGAGGTCGGCCTGGGCGAGCGCGGCGGCGTCGTTGACCCCGTCGCCGACCATCGCCACGACCTTGCCCTCGGCCTGCAGCCGCTTGACGACGGCGACCTTGTCCGCCGGCAGCACCTCGGCGACCACTTCGTCGATGCCGACCTCGGCGGCGACGGATCGGGCGACGGTGCCGTTGTCGCCGGTGAGCAGGATCGGGGTGAGACCGAGGCGACGCAGCCCGGTGATGGCGTCGCGACTGGTGGGCTTGATCGCGTCGGCCACCACCAGTGCCCCCCGGACCTGACCGTCCCAGCCGGCCAGCACGACCGTACGACCTGCCGCCTCGGCGGTCGCGGCGGCGCGGTCCAGTTCGGCGGGTAGGTCGAGACCGCGCTCGGCGAGCAGCCGGGCCCGCCCGACAGTGACCGTACGGCCGTCGACCCTGCCGGCCACCCCGAGCCCCTCGATGTTGGCGAATTCGCTGACCTCGGGATGCGCTCCGGTCCGCTCCAGCGCGGCGACCGCGATGGCTCGGCCGATCGGATGCTCCGAGGCGTTCTCCAGCGCGCCGGCCAGCCGCAGCAGTTCGTCGGCGTCCGCACCCTCCGCCGGCACGACGTCGGTGACAGACATCCGGCCGGTGGTGACCGTGCCGGTCTTGTCCAGCACCACCGTGTCCACCCGCCGGGTCGACTCCAGCACCTCAGGGCCCTTGATCAGGATGCCGAGCTGGGCGCCTCGGCCGGTGCCCACCAGCAGAGCCGTGGGCGTCGCGAGCCCGAGCGCACACGGGCAGGCGATGATGAGGACCGCCACGGCGGCGGTGAACGCCCCGGTAACCCCGTTTCCGGTACCGAGCCAGAACCCCAGAGTGGCGACGGCCAGGGCGATCACGATCGGTACGAACACTCCGGAGATCCGGTCCGCCAGGCGCTGGACCTGTGCCTTACCGGTCTGCGCCTGCTCGACCAGCGTTGCCATCTGGGCCAGTTGGGTCTCTGCGCCGACCCGGGTTGCCCGTACGACGAGACGGCCACCGGCGTTGACGGTCGCGCCCACCACCTCGTCGCCGGGGCCGACCTCCACCGGCACTGATTCCCCGGTGAGCATGCTGGCGTCGACGGCGGACGAACCGTCCTCGACCACTCCGTCGGTGGCGATCTTCTCGCCCGGTCGTACGACGAACCGGTCGCCGACGGCGAGCTGGTCGACGGGAATCCGCCCCTCGACGCCGTCGCGGAGGACGGTCACCTCCTTGGCACCGAGTTCCAGCAGTGCCCGCAGCGCGGCGCCGGCCCGGCGCTTGGCCCGCGCCTCGAAGTACCGGCCGGCGAGGATGAACAGGGTCACCCCGGAGGCGGCTTCGAGATAGATGTTGCCGGCGCCGTCACTGGGCCCGATGTCGAAGCTGAACGGATGGGTCATGCCGGGGGTGCCGGCGGTACCGAAGAACAACGCCCACAGCGACCAGCCGAACGCCGCGATCGTGCCGAGCGAGACCAGGGTGTCCATGGTCGCCGCACCGTGCCGCAGGTTGACCCAGGCCGCCCGGTGGAAGGGCAGACCGCCGTAGACGACGACCGGGGCGGCGAGGGTGAGGGAGAGCCACTGCCAGTTGCTGAACTGCCACGCCGGCACCATCGCCAGGGCGATGACCGGCACGGTCAGCACCAACGACACCCATACCCGGGTATGCAGGCCGCGCAGCTCGTCGACGGGAGTGCCCGGACCCTGCCCGGCATCGTCGGCCGACCGGGGTGGCGGTGGCAGCTTCGCGGTGTAGCCGGTCTTCTCCACCGTCGCGATGAGTTCGTCCGGGGTACGGGTGTCGTCGAAGGTGACGGTGGCTTTCTCGGTGGCGTAGTTGACCGTGGCGGTCACCCCGTCGAGGCGGTTGAGTTTCTTCTCGATCCGGGAGGCGCAGGAGGCGCAGGTCATTCCTCCGATCGCCAGCTCGATCTGATTCGGCGCCCTGGGTAGTCGCTTGGCGACCGGTGCCATCACTGCCTCCTGCTCAGTTGTGTCCGTGGTCGGGCTCATCCGCGTCGCCACCGCCCGTCGGATGGGGCTGGTCGGGCCCGCCGCTCGGCCGCTCGGGCGCATCGCTCGGCGGGTTGGAGGTACCGGTGGGCACGCCGGAGGTGGCGGTCGGCGGGGCGGCGGATTCGTCGGCGGCAGTCAGGGTGAACTCGGCGGTGCGGACTGTGCCGGCGTGCCGGAAGTCGAGATACAGCCGGTAGGCGCCGGCCGATGGCACCTCGGCGAAGAAGGTTATCCCCGGACCGGCCGGCGTCTTTCCGTCGCCGGGTGCACCCTCGGGGTGCACGTGCAGGTACGCCAGGTCGCCGTCGCGGAGCGCGACGAGGTGCCCGTACGCCCCGAGGTAGGGCTGAAGATCGGTGACGGGTGCGCCGTCGCGGCTCACCGTCAGGGTCAAGCGGTTGCTCTGCCCGGGTCGAAGGACGCCGTCGAGGCGGACGACGTACCCGTCGACGTTCGTGGCCGCCGTCGGTGCGGGTAGCGGGCGGGGCTGGTAGACCCCGGGAACGGAGACGTCGATCCCGAGCGTCAGTGCATCCGCGCCGGTGGGCTTGAAGTCCGCGAACGCGCGCCAACTGCCGGGCTCGGTCAGTGGGGCGGCGACCCGCCAGGTGCCGTCGGGATCCATCTCGGGGTGGACGTGCCGGAAGCCCGACAGGTCCCGCCGGGCGACGATCAGATGCATCCGCTTGTCGTGCTCCACGTCGTACCCGGTCACCGGGCGCTTGTCGGGCCCGATCACCCGGAACGCGAACTCCGCGGCATCGGTCGGTACGAGCGTGAGGGTGTAGCCCCGGTCGGAGACGAGCAGTCCGCCCGGTATCCGGGGCTGGCCGGCCGGGTCGGAAGGTTCGTCATGGCCGGCCGAGTGGGGAGAGTCGGAATCGGCTGCGGTGCGTACGGGACCGGTCAACTGGCCGGTCCCGTACGCCGCACCGAACACTGTCGCGAGGGCGAGCGCGAAGACGCTCAACTTCGTCGCGGTGTTCATCGTGGTACCTGATTTCTGGGTAATCGAGCGTGGTCAGGGGGTGACGAGCTCGTAGCCGGCCTCGTCCACGGCATTGCGGAGCGCCTGTACGTCCAGCGGCCCGGTGCTGTTGACGGTGATCTGACCGGAGGCCAGGTCGACGGCCACCTCGGTGACGCCGGGGATGGCGCTGACCTCCGTGCTGACGGCGTTGACGCAGTGGCTGCAGGTCATGCCCTTGACCTCGTACTTCTCCGTGATCATCTGATCTCTCCCTTCCACCACGACCCACCATATACCCTAGGGGGGTATCTGCCGGGCGTGAGTGTGCCGGATTACAGCGCACGCCGAGGGGGGTGTGCGCCGACTGCCGGCACGGCGGTCGTATACGGATACCCGGTGGGGGTATTCCTGCCGAGGACCGTAGCATACCCCTGGGGGGTTAGCTATGCTTGGGTCATGACAACCCCTGCGGACACTCCGACACCGACGCGCGGCTACACCGCCAGCAAGGATCAGTTGCTCGCGCGGCTACGACGCGTCGAGGGGCAGGTCCGGGGAATCGAGCGGATGGTCGAGGACGACCGCTACTGCATCGACGTGCTGACGCAGATCTCCGCGATCCAGGCGGCGCTGGACAAGGTCGCACTCGGGCTGCTCGACGGGCACGCCCGGCACTGCATGCACGAGGGCGCTGCCGAGGGCCGGGCAGACGAGATGGCCTCCGAGATGATGGCCGCCGTCGGACGGCTGATGAAGCGCGGCTAGACCGGTGTCCCGGTCGATGGCGGCGGCGTGGTCCGTCAACAGCGGTGTGGCCGGGTGGCCCGTCAACAGCCGAGCGGACTCGTCCTTGACGAGCACACCGGGGTCAACTCTCGCGAGCGGTACGGCGCCCGCCGCGCCACCTGGTGGCATACGGCAGCACGAACAGGTACAGACCACTGAGCAGGAGTAGGGGGAACGGGAACAGCGGCAGCAGGAACACCCAGACGGCCGGCTCCTCCTGTCCCAGGGCGACGATACTGACGATGACGACGGCCACCGTAAAGGCGATGGAGAGCCAGCGGTGGATCTGCCGAACCCATTTGTTCCAGTTCAACGGGACCTCCTTCCGGGCCGGCGTGCGGGAGCAAGCTCGTATGGTTGGTGATGTCCGTGGCGCTCACGCTAGCTGCGGCCCGGGGGTCCGGGCTTCTCGATTCCTGATCGGTCTGGTCACCTGTCCCGCGACGGACGGACGGCGGGTCAGGGCCCGGCACCCTGCTCGGGCTGGCCGGGCGGAGCCGGGGTGGTGAACAGGTCCACCTGTTCACCCGGCTCGGCGGTCTGACGAATGGTGTGTGACGGTGCCGGTCGATCGGTGGCAGGTAGCTTCGAATACCGCCGTCCAGCGCCGTCCGGAGCGGCCCGGGAGATGACCCTGAAGGTCACCATGGTGACCGGTGCCGGCGGCGGTTCGAACCGTCGGTCGCCCCAGCGGAGCCAGAGGGGGATCCGACCGGCCGCCGCCTCCAGCAGGAGCTTGTCGATGGAGCGTTGCCGGTCGGAGTGGTCGACCTCGATCACGACGGGCGCGCCGGCCGTCCGGGCGCACCCGATATCCACTATGGAGTGTTTGTGGGTGTAGGGCGGCGGGAGCGGCATCACGCTGGCGGCTCGGCGATACACCCGCCAACCCTGAGCCATCGCCCAGGCCGCCACCGAGTCGATCAACAGTGCGGTGACCTCGTCGGCCGTCTGGTCGGTGAAGGTCAGTCGGTCCAACCAGCCGTCCAGCGCGGCGCCGATCCGCGTACCCTCCTCGGCGTCGTCCACGGAAGTGACGGTACCGCCTCCACTCTGCGGTGCTAACGACCATCGTGTCCGTAACTGACCGGACGTTGATCGCCGTGTCGCTCGAACCGGCGCCTGGCGGCTTGGAACACGTCGCCGGCGGCGAAGCCTGTATCCGCTCGTCCCGGGTGTCCGAATCCCGGTCATGATCGAGTTGGGTCGGTGGAATGTTGGCGGGGGGCTGGTCGTTACATTACGCG
>NZ_JBHSPR010000138.1:0-2447 GCF_042658085.1 Plantactinospora solaniradicis
TCAGTCCGAGGTCCGGATCTGCTCCAGGTAGGTCAGAGGTTCCCGGAGGTACTCCATGAGCTCCCGCAGCGCGTCCTTCTCCGCCGTGGTGATCACGACGTCCTCCTCCGACAGGGCGCCGACGAGCTCCGTGATCGCCAGGTCCCAGGCCCCGGCGCCTCCGGCGGTCAGGACGAACGGTCGGTGATTCGGGCTGATCTTGGGTGCGAGCTGGTCGGTGATCCGGCGGCTGCGCCGGTAGTAATCGTTGACTTCCATGGGTCTCCCGTGGGTTCGGTGGTTAGGCCGGCGGGTTGGTGGTGACGCCCTCGCCGCTGAGCGGGAAGCCGCCGGAGATGCTGCCGTCCTTGCCCAGGGTAACGACGCATCGTAGCCAAGATCAGCCACTACGCCCCCGACAAGCCATCACCAAGCCTTGAAACGGATCTCCTGCTGGAGTACTAGGATCAAGGCGCACTCCCGCACAGACTCGTGTGCCACGGTCAGGGTGCCGAGTTCGTCGATCCGTAAGCCGGCGGGGCTGACGCCGTCGAGGTTGAGGCTTCCGGCTGCCTGGCCAGTCCAACCCCCAGCACTGGCCTGCCACCGAGCCGCTTGGGTCGGCGGAGGCCCTGTGCAGTCACGCGTCGTTGGGACGGGCACACTGCCGGCATGACTTACGACCTTGCTGTCTGGGAGGGCGACCAGCCGGCCGACGATGTCGCGGGCGCTGCTGCGTTCGTACAGCTCTACGGGAAGTACATCGGAGCGGATGGGAATGTTTCGCCGACGCCGCGTATTGCCGCCTACGTCGAGGCCCTGCTCGATCGCTGGGTCGACATGACCGAGGACGACGACGCGAGCCCCTGGTCCGACGGACCGCTGATCAACAATGCCTCCGGCCCGATCATCTACTTCGCCATGCGGTACAGCATGGCGGAGGAAGTGTCGGCCGAGGCCGCGCGCATGGCGGTCGAGCGTGGTCTTGTTTGCTTCGATGTGCAGTGGGACCGCCTTCGGCCGGCGCCTGAGGAGCAGCAGGCCGGGCCATCCACGAGGCCATAAGCCGGTGTAACTCCAGGCCGAACCAGGCCCCACCCGGGCCCCAAGATCAGGCCGCCGCCAGGCCGTCCCAGGCCGTGGCCAGGCCGTCAGACGGCACCGAACGACGACCAACGTCGACCGACAGCGACCAAAGAAACAGCAGTTCCCAGCGTTGATCAAGGCTGCGACCTGGAGGACGACGGACGAGTCGACCTGTACACCGGATTCAATTATTAGTGTCTCGTTATATGTCGCCTAGGTCCATACAGTCCGCTGACGTGGTGATCCAGTGAAACTGACTGCCGGCAAATATCCGGCGCTGTCCCCTGATGCGCGACGAAGGATCTTCCGTTGTGACCACACAGGTGACCAGCGGCCGTGTAGAGGCCACTCCGTACCTCGTAACCCGAGAAGTGATCGAGGGCGTATCGAGGATGAGCCCCAACTCCACGCCGTGGCGGCGACCCAAAGGCGCGGAGAGCAGACCCGCCGGCCGCCGCTGTGTGGATGACGTGGGGATCACCCCGCGTCCGCGGGGAGCAGGACGTGATGACCATCCTGACTGGACTGGTCATGGGATCACCCCCGCATGCGCGGGGAGCAGGGGCAGGGCGGCGCCGGCCAGTAGGCCGGCGCCGGGATCACCCCCGCATGCGCGGGGAGCAGACTTTCTGACCTGCCGCTCTAAAGATCAAACATGCCGATTTTCTTCACTCTGATTCGCAAGATCGTTCCCCTACAATGGCGCGCCGAGGACTAAGTAGACGGTCGACCCGAGGGCGGAATACAGCCTACAGGCTCGCCAACAGTGGTGAGATCGCCGAGCCCTGCGGGCTGCCGCGATCTCGGACGACCCGCGTGCCGTCATCCTTGCGCAGCGGCACCGTCAGCCACCGCGGCGCATGAAGCAGGATCCAGCGCTGGTCGGGCTCAAGGTCCCGCGCTAGCAGTTCCGGCACCGCCCGCGCGGGGGCGAGGAGCAGGGGCAACTACCGCCCGACACGGACCCCGATGTGCTCATGGATCTGGTGTACGGGCCGATCTTCCACCGCCTCATGGGCCACCTCCCGGCACCCGACGTGGCCTAACTACACAAGCTGCTCGACATCGTTTTTCCAATGACCGATCGACCTCATGTTCCGGCGTAGCGATCGGCGCCTGTTCGCGCCGGCCGGGCCCTACAGTTCGGTCGCGGTGTCGAGGGCCGCAACGTCTGGTCCGGTCGAGCCGCCATACGTGGCGATCTTGTACTCGGTCGCCGCCAGGGAGAGGGTCAGCTCACGAATCCGGCGACGGACGATGTCGCGATGTTCAAGCAGCATGTCGAGCCGCTCGGGCACCGTGTCCTGCCCGGCGTCCACGAGCGAAATGTAGTGCTGTAGGTCGCGCATCGGCATCCCGGACAGCCGCATCCTGGTGAGGAA
>NZ_JBHSPR010000139.1:0-1248 GCF_042658085.1 Plantactinospora solaniradicis
TTGATTGCTTGGGTGGCTGGGCGTGGTGGTGGGCCGTCTGTCGCGGCGGTGGGCGTGGTCTCCTGGGGTCTCCGGTCGGTGGTCGGGGGCTGATGTGGGTCAGCCGGGTGCGGGGATCGCCGCGATTCGGGTGAACGCGGTGGTGAGCTGGGTGGCCCAGGGCCAGGTGGCCGGGATGCGTAGCCAGCGGCGGCGTTGGCCGTGGGTCAGTCGAGCGGCGGTGTGCAGCAGGCGGTAGCGCAGCCGTTTCGGTTCGGCGGTGGCGAGGTCACCGTCGAGGGCGTGTAGTTGCAGCCAGGCGATGAGGTCCGCGGCGATCGTGGCGGCGACACACCAGGCTTGGTTGATGGCGAACTCGCGGGAGGGTAGTCGGCGAAGGCCGGTGTCTTTGGCGCAGCGGATCCGGTCCTCGACCCGGGCGTGGGCCCGGTGCCGGGCCTCGATCCATTGCGGGGCGCCGGCTTGGGTGTTCGTGATGATCGCGGTGTAGCGCCAGCCGTCGCGTTCCTCGAACAGCGACAGTTGCGCGCCGGGGTGCGGGCGTTCCCGGCGGACGATGACCCGCGCGTCTTCGGGCCAGCCGGTCATGGTCAGCAGGCCGGTCAACTCGGCGATCTGGGCGCCCTCGCGGACACCGCCGTCGGCGGCCAGCGCCGGTGTCCATGCCGGGGCGGGCAGGGCGGTGATGGCGGCGCGTTCGGCGTCGGTGATTGACCAGCCGATCGAGTACTCGACTCGCCGGCGGCGGGTGTTCAGGCTGGTGAGCCAGTCGAGCACCTTGTGGGTAGCGGCGGCGCTGTCACCCCGGATGAGCAGATGCCGCCGATGCGCGGCGGGCAGCTGCGCGATCGCGTCGGCGAGCACGTCGAGATGATCGACGGCGGTGTTCGCGCCCGCGTTGCCCGGCCGCAGCGCGATGGCGAGCATCTCGCCGGTGTTGTCGCAGGTCACCAGGATGGGGTGGAAGCCGTACGTGTGTTTGTAGGTCGGCGCGGCGCCGTCCTTGTCGCTGTGGGCGAGCACGATCGTGGAGTCCACGTCCAGCACGACCACGCCGTCGCCGATGTCCCGGCCGGCCGCCCGAGCTGCCGGTGGCCCGCCCAACAGGTGCCACATCCGGGCCCGGACCTTCGCCCGCGCCGCCGCGATACGCCGCAACTGGGTCGCGCCGATCTCGTCGAGGGCCCGCCAGACGGTGGTGTCCGAGGCGACCGGCCCGAACACCTCATGCTGGTGGCGCAGCACGTC
>NZ_JBHSPR010000140.1:0-1414 GCF_042658085.1 Plantactinospora solaniradicis
CGGCGGTATCGGGTCGCCGGCGCACCTGGTCCCCACCGGGCCACTGCCTTGCACGCTTGACCGTGAGAGGTCCGGCATGAGTTCCGCGGGGCCCGGTGGTCCCAGGACACGTCTGACTGGCGACAGGGCTGCGCGCCGTCGAGCGCCGATCAGTGAGCGACCGGCTTCCGTGTCCTGAGATCACCAGGTGCCCACCTGCTGCTGCAACAGCAAGGAGGACACCATGAGTGTCGAACACGATCCCTCGATGAGTCGACCAACCGCAGGAGTCGACTGGGCCAGCACGGAGCACGCCCTCGCGATTGTTGGTCCCGACGGCGTCGAGATCCAACGGATGCTCGTCGAGCACACCGCTGCAGGGCTGAGGAAGCTGCTGCGGTGCCTGCAGCAGGCCCGTGTGCTCGAGGTCGGTATCGAACGCCCCGACGGGCCCATCGTCGAGGCTCTCCTTGAGGCGGGGTTCACGGTCTTCGTGATCGCACCGAATCAGATCAAGCACCTGCGCCGACGATACGGCGCAGCCGGCAACAAGGACGACCGCTTCGACGCCTACGTCCTGGCCGATACCGTCCGCACCGATCGCCACCGTCTGCGTCCCCTCACCCTCGACTCTCCCGCGACACGGACCTTGCGGATGACCGTCCGCGCCCGCAAGGACCTCATCGCCGCCCGCGTCGCGATGGCCAACCAGCTCCGTGCCCACCTCGAACACGTCCTGCCCGGCGTGATCGGGCTGTTCCGCGACATCGACTCCGCCATCACCCTGAGTTTCCTCACCCGGTTCACGACTCAGGAACAGGTCGACTGGCTGTCGCCACGCAGACTCCAGAACTGGCTGCGCACCGTCTCCTACCCCAACCCAGCACGAGCCGGACTGCTGCACGAGCGTCTGCTCGCGTCCACCCGCGGGACCACTGGTCCTCAAGCCACCGCCCGGGCGCACGTCACCGCTGCGCTGGTGGCCGGACTCACTGCCCTGCGGGAGCAGATCGACACGTTGGAAGAGCAGATCGAAATCCAGTTGCTGCAGCATCCCGACGCGGCGGTGTTCACGTCCCTGCCCCGGGCAGGGATCGTGCGAGCGGCCCGGCTTCTGGCCGAAATCGGTGACGCCCGCGGCCGCTTCCCGACCCCGGAGGCGCTCACCTGCCTGGCCGGAGCCGCGCCCTCGACGAGGCAGTCCGGGAAGGTGAAAGTCGTCGGCTTCCGCTGGGCCGTCGACAAACAACTCCGTGGAGCAGTCATCGACTTCGCCGGCGACTCCCACCACACCAACCCCTGGGCCGCTGACCTCTACCGACGAGCCCGAACTCGGGGCCACGACCACCCCCACGCCACCCGGATCCTCGCCCGCGCCTGGCTGCACGTGATCTGGCGCTGCTGGCAAGACGGCGTGGCCTACGACCCCACCCGC
>NZ_JBHSPR010000141.1:0-831 GCF_042658085.1 Plantactinospora solaniradicis
GCATCGGGAGGTGCTGAGCGTGGAGGACTGGGCGGAGATCCGGCGCCTGCGGCGGTCGGAGGGTATGGCGATCCAGGCCATCGCACGGCGGTTGAGGATGTCTCGCAACACCGTGAAGAAGGCCTTGGCCAGTGACGAGCCGCCGCGGTATCGGCGTGCGGCGAAGGGTTCGATCGTGGACGCGGTCGAGCCGCGGATCCGGGCGTTGTTGGCGGAGTTCCCGGAGATGCCCTCGACCGTGTTGATGGAGCGGGTCGGGTGGACCCGGGGCAAAACGGTGTTCTGCGACCGGGTGCAGCAGTTGCGGCCGTTGTTCCGCCGGCCGGACCCGTGTCAGCGGACGGACTATGTTCCGGGTGAGTTGGCGCAGTGTGATTTGTGGTTCCCACCGGCGGACGTGCCGTTGGGATTTGGGCAGGCTGACCGGCCGCCGGTGTTGGTGATGGTGTCGGGGTATTCACGGTGGTTGTCGGCGGTGATGATCCCGTCGCGGCAGGCGCCGGATCTGCTAGTCGGACACTGGACGCTGATCTCCGGGTGGGGGCGGACGCCGAAGGCTCTGGTCTGGGACAACGAGTCCGCGGTCGGGCAGTGGCGGGCCGGCCGGCCGCAGTTGACCGAGGCGATGAACGCCTTCCGTGGCACCCTCGGTATCAAGGTGATCCAGTGCCGGCCGGCGGATCCAGAGGCCAAGGGCCTGGTCGAACGCGCGAATGGCTATCTGGAGACGTCGTTCCTGCCCGGGCGCCGGTTCGGCTCGCCGGCCGACTTCAACAGCCAGTTGACCGATTGGCTCGTGCGGGCGAACCAGCGCCGGCATCGGGTGTTGGG
>NZ_JBHSPR010000142.1:0-1805 GCF_042658085.1 Plantactinospora solaniradicis
GCATCGGGAGGTGCTGAGCGTGGAGGACTGGGCGGAGATCCGTCGGTTGCACCGGGCGGAGGGGATGGCGATCAAGGCCATCGCTCGTCGGCTGGAGGTCTCGCGGAACACGGTGCGTAAGGCTTTGGGCAGTCATGAACCGCCTCGTTATCAGCGGGCGGCGAAGGGCTCGATCGTGGACGCGGTGGAGCCGCAGATCCGGGTGTTGTTGGCCGAGTTCCCGGACATGCCCACGACGGTGATCATGGAACGAGTCGGGTGGACCCGGGGCAAGACCGTCTTCAGCGATCGGGTGCAGCAGCTGCGGCCGTTGTTCCGCCGTCCGGACCCGGCCCAGCGGACCGAGTATCTGCCGGGTGAGCTGGCGCAGTGTGATCTGTGGTTCCCGCCTGCGGACGTGTCGTTGGGGTTTGGGCAGGTCGGCCGGCCTCCGGTGCTGGTGATGGTGTCGGGGTACTCGCGGTGGTTGTCGGCGGTGATGATCCCGTCGCGGCAGTCACCCGATCTGCTGGTCGGGCACTGGACGTTGATCTTCCGTTGGGGGCGGGTGCCCAAGGCGTTGGTGTGGGACAACGAGTCCGCGGTCGGTCAGTGGCGGGCTGGTCGACCGCAGTTGACCGAGGCGATGAACGCCTTCCGTGGCACTCTCGGCATCCGGGTGATTCAGTGCCGGCCGGCGGACCCGGAGGCCAAGGGCCTGGTCGAGCGGGCCAACGGCTATCTGGAGACGTCGTTCCTGCCCGGGCGCCGGTTCGGCTCACCGCAGGACTTCAACACCCAGTTGTCGGACTGGCTGACGAGGGCGAACAGCCGGCGGCATCGGGTGTTGGGCTGCCGGCCGGTGGATCGGTGGGACGCCGACCGGCAGGCGATGCTGCCGCTGCCACCAGTGGCGCCGGTGGTCGGCTGGCGACAGACCACCCGGCTGCCGCGTGATCATTATGTCCGTCTGGACGCCAACGACTACTCGGTGCACCCGTCGGTTGTTGGTCGACGTGTCGAGGTCACCGCCGACTGCGACCAGGTGCGGGTATTCAGCGACGGCCGGCTCGTGGCCCAGCACGACCGCTGCTGGGCCGGGCATCAGACGATCACCGACCCGGTCCACCGGCAAGCCGCAGCTGCCCTGCGCGTCGCGGCCCAGCACACCTCGACACCAGCCGTCGACGCCCAGGTCGAGCGTCGACCCTTGACCGACTACGACCGAATGTTCGGCTTGGACGAGGTGGCCGTGTGATGGCCGCCAAAACCAACCGCAACGTCTCCTCGGAGATCGCTTTCCTCACCCGTGCGCTGAAAGCACCCTCCCTGGCCGCGTCGGTCGAGCGTCTCGCGGAGCGGGCTCGGGCGGAGTCGTGGACACATGAGGAGTTCCTCGCTGCCTGCCTGCAACGTGAGGTCGCGGCTCGGGAAGCACACGGCGGTGAAGGGCGCATCCGCGCTGCGAGGTTCCCGGCCCGCAAGAGCCTGGAGGAGTTCGACTTCGAGCATCAACGGTCCCTGAAGCGGGAGACGATCGCCCACCTCGGCACCCTGGACTTCGTGGCGTCGAAGGAGAACGTCGTCTTCTTGGGCCCACCCGGAACCGGCAAGACCCACCTGTCCATCGGCCTTGGCATCCGGGCCTGCCAGGCCGGACACCGAGTCGCGTTCGCCACCGCCGCGCAGTGGGTGTCCCGCCTCGCCGATGCCCACCACGCCGGCCGCCTGCAAGACGAGCTGGTCAAACTCGGTCGGACCCCGCTACTGATCGTCGACGAGGTCGGCTACATCCCCTTCGAAGCCGAAGCAGCGAACCTGTTCTT
>NZ_JBHSPR010000143.1:0-1389 GCF_042658085.1 Plantactinospora solaniradicis
GGGTCAGCACTCTTCGGATCTGGCCTGTGAGGTCTCGCGGCAGACTGTGCGCCCGCTGGTCGTGAGGAGGCGGAACGGCTGATGGGATGACGTGCCCCAGCAGGGTTGTGGTGAGCACTTGACTATTAGATCGCCGGCGTCTCCTCCAAGCTGCTACCAGGACAGTGTCCATAGGGAGGATGCCGGGTGATCTGCGTCGGGGACGACTGGGCCGAGGACCATCACGACATCGAAGTGGTCGACCAGGACGGTCGACGGTTGGCACGGGCTCGGCTGCCCGAGGGTCTGGAAGGACTGGCGAAGCTGCACGAGCTGATCGCGGCGCAGATGCCTGCCTCGTGGGCGGAACTCGAGCCGGTCGACGCTGCCGCGAGGGTGCGGATCGGGATCGAAACCGATCGCGGAGGGTGGGTCCAGGCCCTGGTTACCGCTGGCTATCAGGTGTATGCGATCAACCCGATGTCGGTGGCGCGGTACCGGGAGCGGCATTCGACGTCCGGGGCGAAGTCCGACGCCGGCGACGCGCATGTGCTGGCCGAGATCGTGCGGCTCGATCACGCCCACCACCGCAAGGTCGCTGGCGACAGCGCCCAGGCGGAGGCGACGAAGCTGGTCGCCCGGGCGCATCAGAGCCTGATCTGGGACCGCACCCGACACGTGCTACGGCTGCGTAGCGCGTTGCGGGAGTTCTTCCCCGCCGCGCTTGCCGCCTTCGAGGACCTTGCCGCACCCGAGGCCCTGGAACTGCTGGACCGGGCACCGGACCCTGACCGAGCCGCCCGGCTGTCCCGAACACAGATCGTCGCGGCGCTGCGCCACGCGAACCGCCGGGACATCGAGACCAAGGCCGCCACCATCGGGCAGGCGTTGCGAGCCGCGCAGCTGCGGCAGCCGCGGCCGGTCCAAGCCGCCTACGCGGCGATCGTGACCAGCCAGGTCCAGATCATCAACATTCTCAACGTCGAGATCAACGAATTGGGTCAGGTGGTGGCCGACCATTTTGGCCAGCACCGGGACGCTGACCGCTACCTGAGCCTGCCCGGCCTCGGCCCGGTACTCGGCGCCCGGATCCTCGGCGAGTTCGGCGACGACCCCCACCGTTACCCCGACGGCAAGGCGCGAAAAAACTACGCCGGCACCTCACCGATCACCCGCGCCTCCGGCAACCGCAAGGTGGTACTGGCCCGCTACGCCCGCAACCGCCGCCTCGGCGACGCGGTCCACCAGTGGGCATTCTGCGCAATGCGCGGTAGCCCAGGCGCTCGCGCCTACTACCAGGCACTGCGCCAGCGCGGCATCGGCCACCAAGCCGCGCTACGCCAACTCGGCAACCGCCTGGTCGGCATCCTCCACGGCTGCCTCAAGACCGGCACCAGCTACAACGAGATC
>NZ_JBHSPR010000144.1:0-734 GCF_042658085.1 Plantactinospora solaniradicis
CGTCTTACCCCCGGAATGGAAGGCAACCATTATGACTACCGTCAAGAAGTGGCTACCGGCCATCACCGAGACCCCCATTCGTAAGACCGCGCTCGGTATCGCGGGACTCGCCGTCGTCGGCGGTGCGTTCGCCGGACCGGCGCTGAGCATGTCCGCTCCGCAGGCGGCGATGACCCCGACCGCGGCTGCGGTCAGTGTTCGGGACGTCGACAAGGGTCAGCCGTCGAAGGTCCTGGACTACCAGTACAAGGCGCAGGAGAACGGCTACTACTGTGCGCCGGCCGCGACCCGGATCGCGCTGTCCGCGCAGGGGCACACCCCGGCGCAGGACGACGTGGCGAAGCGGCTGGGTACGACCGAGGCCGGTACCAACTCGGCCGAGGACACCACCCGGGTGCTGAACAGCGCCGGTGGTAAGGGCTACCGGACCGTCGCGATCCCGGACGAGAAGGCCAAGCCGGAGCAGATGGACCAGCTCCAGGTCGACGTGGTGCACGCCATCGACGCCAAGCGTCCGGTGGTGGCGAACATCAAGGGCACGGCGGTGGACGAGAACGGTATGGCGCACTCGTACGAGGGTGGGCACTACCTGACCGTCGTCGGGTACGACGACCACGGCCGCAAGGTGAAGATCGCCGACCCGGCCAACCCGAACCAGAGCGAGTACTGGATGAGCACGATCACGCTCGCCAACTGGGCCGCCGAACGCGGTTACTCCGCATAAGCGGTAAGCA
>NZ_JBHSPR010000145.1:0-1081 GCF_042658085.1 Plantactinospora solaniradicis
AGGCTGTCTCCTGACGTTCGTGATGCGGGAGGTGGCGGGTGGGAAGACGCCCAGAAGTGTTCGTCCGGCAGGTATCGATGGCCGAGGGCCAACGGTTGCAGCGCATCAGCCGGACCGCGAAGGACCCGGTGAAGCTGCGACGGGCGATCGTCGTGCTGATGTCCGCCCAGGGCCAACCCGCCCCGGACATCGCGCACCTGCTCAAGACCAGCGAGGACTACGTCCGCGATGTGATCCACGCCTTCAACGAGCGGGGGTTCGACGCGCTGAACCCAAAATGGAACGGGGGCGCACCGAGACGGATCGATGAGCAGACCAGAGCCTGGATCTGCGCCATCGCCCGGTGCGACCCCCGTTTCCTCGGCAAACCGTTCTCCTGCTGGTCCCTTGCCAAGCTGCGTGACTACCTGATCGACACCGGCCGCGTCCACGCGATCAGCATCGAGACCGTCCGGCGGATCCTGCACGAACGCGGCGTCTCCTGGCAGGCCACCAAAACCTGGAAAGCCAGCACCGACCCCGACTTCACCACCAAGATGCGCCAGGTCCTGGACCTGTACGACCACCCACCCACCGACGGCCGGGTCGTCTGCGTAGACGAGTTCGGACCACTCAACCTGCAACCCCGCCCCGGCCGAGCCTGGCGACAACGCAACCAGCCAGCTCGGCAACGAGCCACCTACACCCGCGACCAGGGCGTACGGCACATGATCGCCGCTCTCGACCTGGCGACCGGCCGAATGCACTACCGCATCCGGAACCGCAAACGCTGGCGGGAATTCCTGAGCTTCCTCAAGACCCTGCGTCACCGCTGGTCCAACGACCGGCTCTACCTGATCCTGGACAACTTCTCCCCACACAAACACCCCGAGGTCCGCGCCTGGTGCGCCGCCAACCGCATCGATCTGGTGTTCCTGCCGACCTACGCGTCCTGGCTCAACTGGATCGAGGCCGAATTCGCCGCCGTGCGTTACTTCGCACTCAACGGCACCGACCACCGCAGCCACACCGAGCAGGACAACGCGATCGGCGCCTACATCCGGTGGCGCAACCACCGAGCCCAACCCAAGTCCGGATTCGC
>NZ_JBHSPR010000146.1:0-1881 GCF_042658085.1 Plantactinospora solaniradicis
GCATGAGTAGCGAAAGAAGGGTGAGAAACCCTTCCGCCGGATGACCAAGGGTTCCAGGGCCAGGTTAATCCGCCCTGGGTGAGTCGGGACCTAAGGCGAGGCCGAGAGGCGTAGTCGATGGACAACGGGTTGATATTCCCGTACCCGTGTAGGAGCGCCCGTGATGAACCTCGTTGTGCTAACCACCCGAACTTGGTGAGGTCTTCGGACTGATCTGAGGGAGCGTGGGAACCTGGCGGGTAGTAGTCAAGCGATGGGGTGACGCAGGAAGGTAGCTGAGCCCGGCCGGTGGTTGTGCCGGGGTAAGCGTGTAGGCCGGTGTGTAGGCAAATCCGCACGCCATGTGGCTGAGACGTGATGCCGAGCCGATTCAGGTGAAGTCAGTGATCCTATGCTGCCGAGAAAAGCCTCTAGCGAGTTCCGAGCGGCCCGTACCCCAAACCGACACAGGTGGTCAGGTAGAGAATACCGAGGCGATCGGGTGAACTGTGGTTAAGGAACTCGGCAAATTGCCCCCGTAACTTAGGGAGAAGGGGGGCCGGAGACGTGAAGGGACTTGCTCCTGGAGCGTTGTATGGCCGCAGAGAGCAGGGGGAAGCGACTGTTTACTAAAAACACAGGTCCATGCGAAGAAGTAATTCGATGTATATGGACTGACGCCTGCCCGGTGCTGGAACGTTAAGGGGACCGGTTAGTCTTTCGGGGCGAAGCTGAGAACTTAAGCGCCAGTAAACGGCGGTGGTAACTATAACCATCCTAAGGTAGCGAAATTCCTTGTCGGGTAAGTTCCGACCTGCACGAATGGCGTAACGACTTCCCCACTGTCTCAACCACAGGCCCGGCGAAATTGCAGTACGAGTAAAGATGCTCGTTACGCGCGGCAGGACGGAAAGACCCCGGGACCTTTACTATAGCTTGACATTGGTACTTGAATTAGCTTGTGTAGGATAGGTGGGAGCCGGTGAAGTCCATACGCCAGTATGGGTGGAGGCAATCTTGAAATACCACTCTGGTTGGTTTGGGTATCTAACTTCGGGCCCTTATCGGGTTCAGGGACAGTGTCTGGTGGGTAGTTTAACTGGGGCGGTTGCCTCCTAAAATGTAACGGAGGCGCCCAAAGGTTCCCTCAGCCTGGTTGGCAATCAGGTGTTGAGTGTAAGTGTATAAGGGAGCTTGACTGTGAGACTGACGGGTCGAGCAGGGACGAAAGTCGGGACTAGTGATCCGGCACTTGCGTGTGGAAGCGGTGTCGCTCAACGGATAAAAGGTACCCCGGGGATAACAGGCTGATCTTCCCCAAGAGTCCATATCGACGGGATGGTTTGGCACCTCGATGTCGGCTCGTCGCATCCTGGGGCTGTAGCAGGTCCCAAGGGTTGGGCTGTTCGCCCATTAAAGCGGTACGCGAGCTGGGTTTAGAACGTCGTGAGACAGTTCGGTCCCTATCCGCCGTGCGCGTAGGATACTTGAGAAGGGCTGTCCCTAGTACGAGAGGACCGGGACGGACGAACCTCTGGTGTGCCAGTTGTCCCGCCAGGGGCATGGCTGGTTGGCTACGTTCGGAAGGGATAACCGCTGAAAGCATCTAAGCGGGAAGCCTGCTTCAAGATGAGGTATCCCACCCCCGTAAGGGGGGTAAGGCCCCCAGGTAGACGACTGGGTTGATAGGCCGGAGATGTAAGCCAGGTAACTGGTTCAGTTGACCGGTACTAATAGGCCGAGGACTTGACTACAAAGCTGCTACGCGTCCACTGTGTGATTCACAGCAAACGAACAACAGACCCGTGGTATGGGTGTTGTTTGATTTGTTGATAGAGTTACGGCGGTTATGGCGGAGGGGAAACGCCCGGTAACATTCCGAACCCGGAAGCTAAGCCCTCC
>NZ_JBHSPR010000147.1:0-803 GCF_042658085.1 Plantactinospora solaniradicis
GTGTGGTGTGGTTAGCGTTGCAGGGTCAGTAGGCCGGGGCGGTAGGGCAGGAGGCCGTAGTCGCCGCCGGAGTTGGGGGAGCGTCCTTGGTAGAGCAGTTGGAGGTTGCATGGGTTGACGGTCATGGTCTGGTCGGCGTTGGTGCGGATGAGTTCGCCGTGGCTGATGTCGTTGGTCCAGGTGGCGCCGCTGTTGGCTTTGCCGGCGAAGGGGTTGCTCTCGGTTGCGGCTTGTGGGGTCCAGGAGCCGCCGAGGCTGGTGGAGGTGAAGGAGCGGAAGTAGCGGCCTTGGGAGCCGATTGCCTCGACGATCATGAGGTATCGGTTCTGGTTTTGGAGTTTGTAGACCTGGACTGCTTCGAAGAGGTTGTTCGTGGTGTCGGTCATGATGATGGTTGATGATGAGCCGAAGCTGCCGGGGAAGTTTCCGATGGGCATGCTGGCTCGGTAGATTCTGCCGTTGTCTCCGGCGAAGAACAGGTACATGTTCGTGCTGTCACCGATGACCGCCTGGTCGATGGGGCCGGTGCTGGAGTTGGAGATGCTCCCGGAGAACAGCGTCTGTGGGGACGACCATCCGTTCGGGTTGGTGGGGTCGCTCGACGTCCGGTAGGAGAACGCGGGTCCGCCCCACTGGTAGGCCAGGACCCAGATGTTTCTTGGGGCGAAGTAGAAGAGCGAGGGCGCGACGGTGCCCGAGGACATCGCGTTCTGGCTCGCCGAGCCCATCTCGGACCAGTTCGAGAAGAGGCTGAAGTTCATCGAGCCCCATGTGGTTCCCGTGTCGTGGGTGGTGGCGTAGAC
>NZ_JBHSPR010000148.1:0-1210 GCF_042658085.1 Plantactinospora solaniradicis
GCTGCGCGGGGTTGGTTGATCGATATCTGTCTGTCTCCAGGTGGTTTCGTACTCGTCGGGGCTGAGGTAGCCGAGTTCTCGCTGGATACGGTGGGTGTTGTACCAGCCGTCGATGTAGGCGAAGATCGCGTTTTCGGCCTCGTCCCGGGTCCGCCACGAGGTGCGGTAGACCAGTTCGGTCTTGAGCGTGGAGAAGAAGTTCTCCATCAACGCGTTGTCGTAGGAGTCGCCGACAGAGCCCATCGAGGGCAGGATCCCGTTATCGGTCAGGCGTTGCCCGAAGCGGAAAGACGTATAGTTCGATCCCCTGTCCGAATGGTGAATCAACTCGCCGGCGCGCACGTCGCGGGAGAACACCGCGTACTCCATGGCGCCGAGGATCAGGTCGGTGTCGCAGCGGTCCGAGGTCTTCCAGCCCACAATCCGGCGGGAGAACGCGTCACGGACCGCCGCCAGCCAGAACACGCCCTGACCGCACGGGATGCGGGTGGCGTCGGCGACCCACAACCGGTTCGGCGCGACCGCGGTGAAGTCCCGGTTGACCAGGTCCGGCGCCGGAACAGCCCTGGGATCCTGCCGGGTCGACCCGCCGCGCCAGCCCCGGCGCAGGAACGCGCCCTGCCAGCCCTGGACGGCCATCAACCGCTCGACCCGTTTACGGCCCACCCGGATGCCGTCGCGGCGTAGCTGCTGGTGGACCCGGTCCGCGCCGTACGTGTGTCCGGAGGTCTCCCAGATCTCGTGGATATTGGACACCAGGCCCCGGTCGACCACGTCCCGGTCACATGGCCGCTCCGCTTGCTTGACCCATCCGTAGTACGTCGAGACGCCGATGTTCAGGACCCGTAACAGGAGCGCGACCGCGTACCGGTCAGAGTGTTCGTCGACGAACCTCATGACCGTCGCCGGGTCGGGTCGAGCTCCTGGGCGAAATACGCACTCGCCGCCTTCAGGATCTCGTTCGCCCGACGCAGCTCCGCGACCTCCCGACGCAGCTTGCGGTTCTCCTCCACCATGTCGTTGCTCGGCCGGTCATCACGTTCACCCCGGTCGGCCTCGTCCTGGCGGATCCAGTTCCGTAACGCCTCGTGATGCACGCCCAACTGTTCGGCCAGACGGCGGATCACTGGTTTCGGGTCCGACTCCCGATACAGGCGCACCGCGCGTCCACGCAGCTCATCCGGGTACTTCTTCGGTGCTGGCACAGGTC
>NZ_JBHSPR010000150.1:0-606 GCF_042658085.1 Plantactinospora solaniradicis
CGGATCCTGCATGTGGCCCGTCGCCACTACACCGACGCCCGCACCGCCACGGTGAACCTGCTCAAGTCGCTGATCCTCACCGCTGACGACCGCCTGCGCGGCCAACTACGCAAGCTGAACACTGACCAGCAGGTACGCCACCTGTGCCGGCTCGAACCCACCAACGACACGGACGCCTTGACCCGGGTCCGTCACGACCAACTGCGCGCCCTGGCCGTCGACATCGCCGCGCTCGACCGGACCCTGGCCGCCAACCTCAAGCAGCTGCGCGACCTAGTCACCGCGATGTGCCCCGTCCTGCTCGACCAGCCCGGCGTCGGACCAGTCACCGCCGCCGTCGCGCTGACCTCCTGGTCCCACCACGGACGACTACGCGGCGAAGCTGCCTTCGCCTCCCTGGCCGGGGTCAACCCCATCCCCGCCAGCTCTGGACGCACCATCCGCCACCGTCTCAACCGCGGCGGCGACCGCACCCTCAACTCCGCCCTGCACACCATCGCCCTCAGCCGACGCAGTTACCACCAACCAACCCGTGACTACGTCGCCCGCCGCACCGCCCAAGGCAAAACCCCTAGAGAGATCAACCGATGCCTCAAGCGCTACATC
>NZ_JBHSPR010000151.1:0-543 GCF_042658085.1 Plantactinospora solaniradicis
GTGGTCAACGCGGTGAACAACACCGTGTTCCCGAAGTCCGTGGTCGGCGGCTGCAGCAGCGCGTACGACGCGCCCGGCGCGCCGATACCCAACCGGGCCGGCGCACCCGACAGATAGTTGACCAGGCCGCGGTGGGTGACCTGGACCGCCTTCGGCTGACCGGTGGAGCCGGAGGTGAACATCACGTACGCCACCCGATCCACCGGGGCCGGTACCCGTGGCGGCGTGTCCGGCAGACCGGCCAGCACCGCCTCGACCAACGGATCGTCCAGCAACACCGTCCGCAACCGGCCCACCGGCAGGTCCCCCACCACATCGGTGGACCCGACCAGGACCGACACGCCACTTTCGGCCAGCATGAACGCCGAACGCTGCGCCGGCACACCAGCGTCCAACGTCACATAGGCACCCCCGGCCCGCCAGGTCGCCAGCACTCCCACCACGAAATCGACCCCACGGTCCACCGCCAACCCGACCACCGACTCCGGACCCACACCCACCGACCGCAGGTACCGCGCCAACCGGTTCGCCCGCGACCCGATC
>NZ_JBHSPR010000152.1:0-631 GCF_042658085.1 Plantactinospora solaniradicis
AAGACCCGGGCGGCTCGGGCGCAGGAGTTGTGTGAGCTGGTCGGGTTGCGGGGGTTCGAGGGTGCGTATCCGCGGGAGTTGTCCGGTGGTATGCGGCAGCGGGCGGCGATCGCCCGGGCGTTGAGCGCGCGGCCGTCGATCCTGTTGATGGACGAGCCGTTCGGTGCGTTGGACGCGTTGACCCGGGACAAGATGAATCTGGAGTTGCAGTCGATCCACGCGGCGACGGGGGCGACGGTGGTGTTCGTGACGCACTCGATCTCGGAGGCGGTGTTCCTGGCCGATCGGGTGGTGTTGCTGACGCCGCGGCCGGGGCGGATCCGGTCGGTGACGTCGGTGCCGTTGGCGCGGCCGAGGTCGGTGGACACCGAGACGGGTACGGAGTTCGGGCAGATCGTTCGTGGGTTGCGGGTGGAACTGGATGAGGAGTCCTGATGGGCGACCGGGAGAGGTTGAACAAGCTGCTGCCGTGGATCAGTTCGCCGATTCTGTTGGCGTTGTTCCTGGGTGGTTGGCAGTTCGCGGTGTCGGTGGTCGGGGTTTCGGAGTTCATCCTGCCGACGCCGGTGCAGACGGGTAAGTCGTTGGTGACGATGCTGGGTGACGGCTCGCAGTGGTTGCACATCCGGGT
>NZ_JBHSPR010000153.1:0-1349 GCF_042658085.1 Plantactinospora solaniradicis
ACCGGATCCTGTTGGGGGTTGCTGGTGTGGGGCTTGATGGTTGTGGGTTGGTCGTTTGTTGAGAATTACACAGTGGACGCGAGCATCTTTGTGGTCAAGTTGTCAAGGGCGAACGGTGGATGCCTTGGCACTAGGAGCCGATGAAGGACGTGGGAGGCCGCGATAGGCCTGGGGGAGCTGTCAACCAAGCTGTGATCCCAGGGTGTCCGAATGGGGTAACCCGGCATCAGTCATGTGATGTCACCCGCACCTGAATTCATAGGGTGTGTGGAGGGAACGCGGGGAAGTGAAACATCTCAGTACCCGCAGGAAGAGAAAACAACAGTGATTCCGTGAGTAGTGGCGAGCGAAAGCGGATCTAGGCTAAACCGGTTGCGTGTGATACCTGTCAGGGGTTGCGTGGTCGGGGTTGTGGGACCTCATGACACGGGCTGACACCCGTGTGGAGAGTTATAAAACCAGTTGCTAGCCGAATGGTGTGGAAAAGCCAACCGTAGGCGGTGATAGTCCGGTAGGTGAAAGTGGCTGGTCTCTTTTGTGGGTGTTCCCGAGTAGCGGCGGACTCCTGTAATCTGCCGTGAATCTGCCAGGACCACCTGGTAAGCCTAAATACTTCCTAGTGACCGATAGCGGACGAGTACCGTGAGGGAATGGTGAAAAGTACCCCGGGAGGGGAGTGAAATAGTACCTGAAACCGTTCGCCTACAATCCGTCGGAGCCTTTAGGGGTGACGGCGTGCCTTTTGAAGAATGAGCCTGCGAGTTAGTGGCACGTGGCGAGGTTAACCCGTGTGGGGTAGCCGTAGCGAAAGCGAGTCTTAATAGGGCGTGTAGTCGCGTGTTCTAGACCCGAAGCGGAGTGATCTAGCCATGGGCAGGCTGAAGCGTGGGTAAGACCGCGTGGAGGGCCGAACCCACCAACGTTGAAAAGTTGGGGGATGACCTGTGGTTAGGGGTGAAAGGCCAATCAAACTCCGTGATAGCTGGTTCTCCCCGAAATGCATTTAGGTGCAGCGTCGCGTGTTTCTTGCCGGAGGTAGAGCACTGGATGGTCTAGGGGCCCTACAAGGTTACTGAAATCAGCCAAACTCCGAATGCCGGTAAGTGAGAGCGCGGCAGTGAGACTGCGGGGGATAAGCTTCGTAGTCGAGAGGGAAACAGCCCAGATCACCAGCTAAGGCCCCTAAGCGTGTGCTAAGTGGAAAAGGATGTGGGGTCGCATAGACAACCAGGAGGTTGGCTTAGAAGCAGCCACCCTTTAAAGAGTGCGTAATAGCTCACTGGTCAAGTGGTTCCGCGCCGACAATGTAGCGGGGCTCAAGTACACCGCCGAAGCTGTGGCATTCACAC
>NZ_JBHSPR010000154.1:0-562 GCF_042658085.1 Plantactinospora solaniradicis
TACAGCGGACGCGGCGAACCCACCGACGACCTCGTCCAGACCGCCGCCGTCGGACTCATCAAGGCCATCGACAAGTTCGACCCCACCCGCGGCGTCGACTTCGCCGGCTACGCCATCCCGACCATCATCGGCGAACTCAAGCGACACTTCCGCGACCGCACCTGGGACATCCGGGTACCCCGCCGACTCCAGGAACTCCGCCTCGCCATCAGCGAAGCCAACAGCACCCTCCTGCAGACCCTCGGCCGCTCCCCGACCGTCACCGACATCGCCACCCACCTCAACCTCACCGAGGAAGAGATCCTCGAAGGTCTCGAAGGCGCCCGCGCCTACAACGCCGTCTCCCTGTCCACCCCGACCGGCGACGGCGAACGCGCCACCGAACTCGGCGACATGCTCGGCGGCGAAGACGGCGAATACGAACTCGCCGAACTCCGCGTCGCCCTCGGCCCGGCCCTGGCCACCCTCGACGAACGCGAACAGAAGATCCTCACCCTCCGCTTCTACGGCAACCTCACCCAGTCCCAGATCGCCGAGCAGATCGGCGTCTCCCAGATGCACA
>NZ_JBHSPR010000155.1:0-604 GCF_042658085.1 Plantactinospora solaniradicis
GACGCCAACGACTACTCGGTGCACCCGTCTGTCGTGGGGCGTCGTGTCGAGGTCACCGCCGACTGCGAGCAGGTGGAGGTGTTCTGCGACGGTCGTCTGGTCGCCCATCACAACCGCTGCTGGGCACGACATCAGACGATCACCGACCCGGAGCATCGGCAAGCTGCGGCGGACCTGCGGGCCGCAGCCCGAAGGCAGCAACCGGTCGCGATCGACGCCCAGGTGCAGCAACGGGCACTGACCGACTACGACCGGCTGTTCGGCCTGGACGAGGTGACGGTGTGATGGCCGCCAAGACCAACCGCAACATCGCGTCGGAGATCGCGTTCCTCACCCGCGCGTTGAAAGCACCATCCCTGGCCGCGTCGGTCGAACGTCTCGCCGAGCGGGCCCGTGCGGAGTCGTGGACGTTCGAGGAGTTCCTCGCCGCCTGCCTGCAACGCGAGGTCGCCGCCCGAGAGGCCCACGGCGGTGAGGGCCGCATCCGCACCGCGAGGTTCCCGGCCCGCAAGAGCCTGGAGGAGTTCGACTTCGACCACCAACGCTCGCTGAAGCGGGAGACGATCGCGCACCTGGGCACCCTCGACTTCGTGGCCTCGAAGGA
>NZ_JBHSPR010000156.1:0-873 GCF_042658085.1 Plantactinospora solaniradicis
GATCAGAGGGGTGTTGAGCATGGAGGACTGGGCGGAGATCCGTCGTCTTCATCGGGCTGAGGGGATGCCGATCAAGGCGATCGCTCGCAAGGTTGGGGTGGGTCGTAACACGGTGCGGCGGGCGTTGGCTGCCCAGGGGCCGCCGAAGTATCAGCGGCCAGCGAAGGGCTCGATCGTGGATGCGGTCGAGCCGCAGATCAGGGCGTTACTGGCGGAGTGGCCGACGATGCCGGCCACGGTGATCGCGGAGCGGATCGGCTGGACTCGGTCGTTGACCGTGCTCAAGGAACGGGTCCGCGCGTTGCGGCCGTTGTTCATTCCGCCCGATCCGGCGCAGCGCACGGAGTACCTGCCGGGTGAGCTGGCGCAGTGTGATCTGTGGTTCCCGCCGGCGGACGTGCCGTTGGGGTGGGGACAGTCCGGCCGTCCACCGGTGTTGGTGATGGTGTGTGGCTACTCGCGGTGGCTGTCGGCGGTGATGATCCCGTCGCGGCAGGGTCCGGACCTGCTGGGTGGGCAGTGGGCGTTGCTGGCTGGGTTGGGTGCCGCACCGAGGGCGTTGGTGTGGGACAACGAGTCCGCGGTCGGGCAGTGGCGGGCCGGCAGGCCGCAGTTGACGGAGGCGATGAACGCCTTCCGGGGCACTGTCGGGATTCGGGTGGTGCAGTGCCAGCCAGCGGATCCGGAAGCCAAGGGTCTGGTGGAGCGGGCCAACGGCTACCTGGAGACGTCGTTTCTGCCTGGGCGGATCTTCACCGGCCCGGCGGACTTCAATGGTCAGCTCAGCCGGTGGCTGGTGCGGGCGAACAGCCGCCGCCACCGCACGCTGGGATGCCGGCCCGTTGATCGGATCGGCGCCGACCGGGCTGCGAT
>NZ_JBHSPR010000157.1:0-577 GCF_042658085.1 Plantactinospora solaniradicis
TCGAGCTCGGCGGTGCGGTGTGTGGTGTTGGCGTCCTCGGCGAGCGCGCGGGCCCAGTGCCGGAACGTGGTCGGGACCGGCTGCAACGCCACGTCCCGGCCCGCGGCCAACGTCGTGTACGCCTCGGCGAGGTCCGGAACCAGCACCCGCAACGACACCGTGTCGACCACCAGATGCGCGATCACCAGCAACAACAGTCCCGACGACCCGGACCCCGAGTCGAACCACACGACCTGGGTCATCACCCCGGCGCTGGGATCGAGCCGGGACACCGCCGCCCGGGCCTGTTCCTCGACCAGCACCGACCGGTCGGCCAGCGGAGCATCGACCCGGCGTACCCACGACCGGACATCGACCTCATCACCCGGCGGGACGATCAACTGCCGCCCGTCGGGGTCCAGCCGGGCCCGTAACACCTCATGCCGGTCCACGACCGCACGCACCGCCGAGACCAGGATCTCCAGGTCCAGACCGGCGGGGACTGTCACCAGTGTCGACAGCACCGCCTCACCGGCACGGTCGACACCGGCACGGTCGAGTAGTTCCCGGGCGACCGGGGTCAACGGCACCTCACCCA
>NZ_JBHSPR010000158.1:0-1229 GCF_042658085.1 Plantactinospora solaniradicis
TGTTGGCGCCACGGGTAAGCGCTTCCAAGGGGTTGTCCAGTAGGTCGGAGAAGGCGAGTTCGGCTGCGCCGATCAGGGTGGCGTCGTCACCGAGGGCCGAGGTACGCAGTCGTACTCTCTCCCGGGACACCGCCAGCACGTTGGAGCTCAGACGGACGCGGACCTGGGCCGCCGCGCCCGGATACATGTCGCGCAGCATCCCTCCGAAGATCACCAGACCGGGGTTGAAGAGGTTGATCAGGTTCGCCACCCCAATGCCGAGCCAGTCGCCGATCCGCTGCAACGCGTCCAGGGCCAGGACATCGCCGCCATCAGCGGCGTTCACCACCTCCCGGACGGCATCGCGGCCGATCAGTTCGGCGGGCCGGTTGGCGGCGTCGAGCAGGGCCCGCTCGCCGACCTCCGCCTCCAGGCAGCCGCGCGAGCCGCACCCGCAGGGCCGCCCGTTGTACGGATTCACCAGCATGTGCCCCAGCTCGCAGCCGTACCCGCCGTCGCCGTCGAGTAGCTTTCCGCCGACGATGATCCCGCCACCCACGCCGACATCCCCGTGCAGATAGATCAGATTTTGAAAGCCAACGCCTGCGCCGCGCTCGTACTCGGCCAGCGCACCCAAGTGGGCCTCGTTGCCCACCGACACCGGCAGGCCGAGACCCAGCCCACGGCCGAGCTCGGCGCCGAACGCCTGATCCACCCAGCCCATGTCCGGTCCGAAACGGACCATCCCGTCCGCGGGCCGGATCATGCCACAGTAGGACGCACCGGCTCCGACGCACACCGAATCTGGGCGGGCCGCGTTATGCAGTTGGCGGCCGAACCCGGCGAGTACCCCGACCACGTAGTCCAGGTCCGCCCCAGCGCGCGTCCGGACCGCCTCCCTGCGGTCCAGTACCGTCCCGCCGAGCCCTACCCGGGCGGCGACCAGCCGGTCCACCGCGACGTCGAAGGCCAGTACGTATACCCGGTGGGATTCGGGTCGGACCACCAACGACGGCCGTCCCGCCTTGCCGGTGTCCTTGGGTAGTTCCTCACGGACCAAGCCCGCCGAGGTGAGTTCCGCGGTCAGCGCCATGATGGTGCTGCGGTTCAGGCCCATCCGCTCGGCCAGCACCGTGCGGGAGACCGGACCGCCCAGGTGCACATGTCGGAGCAGGGCGCCAAGATTGTGCCGGCGGATCTCCTCTTGCGTCCGCCCCACCTCCGGCGTCGTCCGGCTCATCAGCATCCTG
>NZ_JBHSPR010000159.1:0-779 GCF_042658085.1 Plantactinospora solaniradicis
CGCGCTGCACGACCTCGGGCCCTTCCTCGACCGGCTGCGCACCGGCGCGGACCTTGTCATGGGCAACCGGTTCAAGGGCGGCATCCAGCGGGGGGCCATGCCCGCCCTGCACCGGTTCCTCGGCAACCCGGTGCTGTCGTTCCTCGGCCGGACGTTCTTCCGGGTGCCGATCGGCGACTTCCACTGTGGGATGCGCGGATTCCGCCGGGACCGCATCCTGGACCTGTCGCTGCGGACCTCCGGCATGGAGTTCGCCAGCGAGATGGTCGCCCGCGCCGCCCTGGCCCAGCTGACCATCGACGAGGTTCCCACCACTCTCGCCCCGGACGGTCGGACCCGGGCGCCGCACCTGCGGACCTGGCGGGACGGCTGGCGGCACCTGCGGTTCCTGCTCGCCCTGAGCCCGCGCTGGATGCTGCTGTACCCCGGACTCGCGCTGCTCATCGGCGGCATCCTCGTGCTGGCCTGGCTGCTCGCCGGCCCGCAGCGCGTCGGCGGGCTGGCGTTCGACCTGCACACGATGCTCGCGGCGGCCACCGGAGTGAGCATCGGAGTGCAGGCGGTCGCCCTCGCCGTGGTGGTCCATGCCCACGCGACACAGTCCGGGTTGTTACCCGCCGACAACCGCATGGAGATGCGGATCGGAGACTTCGCGGTACGCCGGGGAGTCAGCATCGGCGCGCTGGTGGTCCTCGCCGGCCTCGGCTGTTTCGGGTACGCCCTGTGGAGCTGGGGCGCGGCCGGTTTCGACGAACTCCAGGCCGTCGAGACCATGCGAC
>NZ_JBHSPR010000160.1:0-1811 GCF_042658085.1 Plantactinospora solaniradicis
ACCACCTGGGTAGCCAGCAGCGAATGCCCGCCGAGTTCGAAGAAGTTGTCGTGGGCCCCGACCTGCTCCAGACCCAACAGCTCGGCCCAGATCCCGGCGAGGAGTTCCTGCGCCATGCCCGACGGCGCGACGTAGATTTCGCCCGTGTCCGGTCGGGTGGCGTCGGGGGCCGGTAGGGCGGCGCGGTCGATCTTGCCGTTGGGGGTCAGTGGCAGGGTGGTGAGTTCGATGAACAGTGCTGGGATCATGAACTCCGGCAGTCGTTCCCGGAGCAGTCGGCGGAGTTCGTCGGCTGCGGGTGTGCCGGTTGCCGGGTCGGTGGGGACGAGGTAGGCGAGGAGTCGTTGCTGCTGGTCGGCGATGACGACCGCGGCCGACACGTCCGGGTGCGTGGTCAGGACGTGTTCCACCTCGCCCGGCTCGACCCGGAACCCGCGTACCTTCACCTGCGTGTCGGCCCGGCCCAGGAACTCCACCTGACCGTCCGGACGCCACCGGGCCAGGTCCCCGGTGCGATACAACCGGGATCCGTCACCGGCGAACGGGTCCGCGACGAAACGCTGCGCGGTCAGATCCGGGTTGCCTCCGTAGCCACGCGTCACTGTCGGCCCGCCGAGGAACACCTCACCCACCACGCCGACCGGGACAGGGTTCAGATACCCGTCCAGCAGACGCAACCGGCTACCAGGCAACGGCCCACCGATCGGCACCGGACCGTCGCCATCCACCAACCCGGCGAGATCACTGTAGGTGGAGTCGATCGTCGCCTCGGTCACGCCGTACGCGGTCAGCAACCGTACCCCGGATCCCAGGACCTGCCGGGCCCGCACCGCTGCCGGAACCCGCCACACCTCGGTGGTGACCACCAGCAGCCGCAACTGCGGCAACGGCACCTCGCTACCCGCCACGAACTCCACCAGGCCGTCGACGTACTGCGGGGCGCACTCCAACGCCTCGATCCCCGCACCGGCCAGCAGCCGCGCGAACCCGCCCGGGTCCAGCTGCGCCCCCGGCTCACCCAGCACCAACGTGCCACCCGAACACAACGCCCGCACCACGTCACCGGTGAACACGTCGAAGCTCGCACTCGCCAACGACAACCACCGGTACCCCGCATCGGTCGGGAAATGCGCCCGGGACCAGCCCGCGTACACCGCCAGCAACGACTCGTGCGGCACCAGACTCGCCTTCGGCTGGCCGGTCGACCCCGACGTGTAGATCACGCACGCCAACCCGGCCGGCTCCACCGCCACCGCCGGCGGCGCATCCGGGCAATCGGCGATCCTCGCCACGGTCGCGGGGTCGTCCAACCACACCGCCACCGCGTCACCGGGCACACTCTCCGGTGACCACCCCATCGGCGTATCCGGTACCGAACCCCCGGCAACCGCGCGGTGCCCGACCAGCGCCGACATTCCGGTGTCGGCCATCATGAACGCCAACCGCTCCGCCGGATATCCGGGATCCAACGGCAGATACGCGGCACCCGCCTTCCATACCGCGACCATCGCCACCACCAGGTCAACACCGCGTGGCAGACACAATCCCACTACCGAATCCGGTCGCACCCCCACACCACGCAGATACTGCGCCAGTCGGTTCGCCCGCTGCTGCAACTCCTCGTACGCCACCGAGTCGCCATCCGCGACCACCGCCGCCCTCGCCGGATCCCGTAGTGCCTGCTCCGCGATCCGGTCATGCACCCCACCCAGATACACCTCGGCCACACCATCACCAGACCAAACCCCCAACCGCTGCGCCTCGGGCGGCGTCAACAACGGCAACCCCGACAACCGCCGGTCCGCATCCGC
>NZ_JBHSPR010000161.1:0-990 GCF_042658085.1 Plantactinospora solaniradicis
GCCCTCACCGGCGTTCATCCGGCCGAACAACACGGTCCCGAACACCACGTCATCACGACCGGACAACACCGCCAGCACCCGGGCCCACGCCACGTGCAGCACCGTCGCGGGCGACACGCCCAACCGCCGGCACGCCTCCCGAAGAGCGACGGTCACCTCGTCCGGCACCGGCACGACTGCCTTGGTCGACCCGGTTCCGTCGCCGTGCACGTCGAGCAGGCCGAACGGCGCCGTCGGTTCCACCACGTCACCGAGCAGTTCGGCGAAGAACCGCTGATGCTCCGCACGGGGAACCGCCCGCGACTGCGCCACAAAATTGCGGAACGGCAACGCCGGCGCCAACTCGTCAGCTCGCCCAGCCACCACCAGGCGCAGTTCCTGCAGCATCGCGTCCATGCCGAAGTGGTCCTGTACCAGATGATGCATCCGGAACAACCCGAACCACTTACCGTCCCCGGCGGCGGTCACATGTAGATCCATCAACGGTGCGGTGCCGAAATCCAACACCGATCCGGCAGCCGCCACCAACGCCGGACCCCGGTCCGCCACCTCGCCCAGTTCGTGTTCCACCACCGGCAGCGCCGCTCGCCGCCACACCACCTGAACCGGTTCTGACAAGCCCTCCCACACCACCGAGGTGCGGTAGATGTCATGCCGGTCCACGATCACCTGGATCGCCGACGCGAACCCGTCGAGCCGCTCCCGTGAATCAAACTCCAGCAGCCGCACCGACACATAGGCATCCACCCCACCACCGGCCAGCAGGTGGTGGAACAACAATCCCTCCTGCAACGGCGCCAACGGATACACGTCCGCCACGTTCACGGCGCCACCTGGCACCGCCGACACCACCACATCCACCTCAGCCTGGGACAACCTCACCAGCGGCAACATCTCCGGTGTGAGCACCTCGGCACCCACCGGAATCAGGTTCTCCGGCAACACCACCGCGTCCGAACCCACCGCCGCAGCCAAGCCAGCCGGTGTCGG
>NZ_JBHSPR010000162.1:0-1138 GCF_042658085.1 Plantactinospora solaniradicis
GGGTGGTGTGTGGATCCCCTCGATGTACAACGCTTGCATGGCGTCCTCGCCGGTTTCGCCGAGGATGTGTTCGAGTCGCTGACCCGTAGCGGCTGGCGGGACCGGGCCGTGTCCTACCTGCAAGGACTGATGATCGACGGGCATCGTAAGTCGATCCAGCCGATGGCCAGCCGGCTTCCGGACGTACACGATCAGGCGTTGAACCACTTCGTCACGAACAGCCCGTGGGACGTGGTGCCGGTGCGTCGCCGGTTGGCGCAGCGGATGGACGCGGCGATCGCACCGGCGGCGTGGGCGTTGGACGACACCGGCTGGCTCAAGTGCGGGGCCGCGTCGCCCGGGGTGGCCCGGCAGTACACGGGCACGGCGGGCAAGGTCACGAACTGCCAGATCGGGGTAAGCGTCAACCTGGTCACCGACGCCGCCTCCTGCCCGGCCAACTGGCGCCTCTTCCTGCCTGTCTCATGGGACCCCGACCTCGCCGGGGACACCGCCGACGCCCGTCACCGCCGGGCGAAGGCGGCCATCCCCGACGATGCCCGGCATCGGGAGAAGTGGCGCCTGGGCCTGGACATGATCGACGAGATGATCGAGTGGGGACTACGACCACCGCTGATCCTGGCCGACGCCGGCTACGGCGACACCGCGCTGTTCCGACACGGCCTGACCGAGCGTGGCCTGTCCTACCTGGTACAGGTACCCACCTACATTCGTGCACACCCGCACGACACGACACGCGTCACCGGCGACTACGACGGGGTGGGCCGACGACCCACCCCGCGATACCGCGCCCCGGCGGTCACCATCAAAGACCTCGTCCTGGCCGCCGGACGAGCCAGCGCCACCACCATCGCGTGGCGGCACGGATCCCGCCTCCGCGCGGGCCTGCCGGCCCCGATGCGGTCCCGGTTCGTCTTCCTGCGGGTACGTCCCGCCGGACGGGTGCTGCTGTCCATCTACCGCGGACGAGACCTACCCGAAACCTGGCTGATCGCCGAATGGCCCACTGGACAGACCGAACCCACCAAGTACTGGCTGTCGAACCTGCCGGCCAACACACCTAAACGCACACTGGTCCGGTGGGCGAAGCTGCGCTGGCGAATCGAACACGACTACCGGGAACTGAAAACCGGCCTCG
>NZ_JBHSPR010000163.1:0-1168 GCF_042658085.1 Plantactinospora solaniradicis
CGTGGCGAGGTGACCGACGAGGCGTGGGCGGTGATCGCGCCGCTGCTTCCGGATCCGGGTGGGGCGCGGGGGCGGTGGCGGGATCACCGGCAGGTCATCAACGGGATCCTATGGAAGCTGCGTACCGGGGCGCCGTGGCGTGACCTGCCGGAACGGTATGGGCCGTGGAAGACCTGCCACGAACGCTTACGGCGGTGGACCGCGGACGGCACCTGGGATCGGATCCTGGCCGCGGCGCAGGTCCACGACGACGGCGCGCCGGTGCACTGGACAATCAGCGTCGACTCGTCGGTCGTGCGGGCGCACCAGCATGCCGCTGGCGCCCGCAAAAAGGGGGCTCTCCGTCAGGTCCGGCGACGCCTGGTGCGCAAGATGGCGAGGCCATCGGTCGATCACGTGGAGGGTTGAGTACGAAAATCCATCTCGCGGTCGACGGACGCGGGCGCCCGTTGTCGATCCTGCTCACCCCCGGCCAGGCCGGCGACAACCCCCAACTGTTGGCCCTGCTCGACCAGATTCGGGTCAACGAACCCGGACCAGGACGGCCCCGTAAGCGTCCCGACGTGCTGATCGCGGACAAGGGCTACGCCCACGACTCCACCCGCCGGGCATTGCGGCGGCGGGGAATCCGACACGTCATTCCGGAACGCTCGGACCAGGTCGCCCGCCGGGCCGCCAAGGGCAGCACGGGTGGACGACCGCCCGCATTCGACAAGCTCGTCTACAAGAGGCGTAACGTGGTGGAACGCTGCTTCAACCGGCTCAAGCAGTGGCGTGACCTGGCCACCCGCTACGCCAAACGGGTATCCCTGTACCGGGCCAGTCTCGTACTCATCGCCGCCGTCATCTGGCTTTCATGATCACTCGGATGCGTCAGCCGGGATCACAAGCTCGTTCAGTCCATCGATCGTCCGAACGTCGAGCCCCCAACGACCGGCGAGCTCGGTGATCGTCGCGTACTCCTCACCTGTCAGCCGCACCCGGTAGTCAAGGACGTTGACGCAGAGCGTGTCCAGCCCGAGTTGCTCCTCGCCCGCCATCACATCCACCAGCGAGTCCGCGAGCCGCGGATCCAGGGGTGCACCCATCTCGGCCTCAGCCTGCGCATCCGCCCGCCCCGACAGCGCCTCGACCAGACGCTTATAACGCCGCCGATCCTCGGTCCAGT
>NZ_JBHSPR010000164.1:0-1107 GCF_042658085.1 Plantactinospora solaniradicis
GGCACCTCGTTGAACGCTCGGTCCAGCACGTGCCAGCGGGTCCCGGCGATCGGCGACCCCAACGTGACCGGACCATCGGCGCTCACCTGGTCCACAGCCGACCAGATCGTGGTCTCGGTCGGACCGTACATGTTCCACACCGCGCCAGAGCGCCGCACCAATGCCTCGGCCAGGGTGGACGGGAGAGCCTCACCACCGCACAGGATCCGCAACCGGTCCGACCCGCTCCACCCGTCCTCGACCAGCATCTGCCACGTCGCCGGGGTCGCCTGCACCACCGACACCCCGGCGGTGTCGATGATCGCGGCCAACGCCCGCGGAGAGCGGACGGTGTCACGGTCGGCGACCACCACCTGCGCGCCGGACAGCAACGGCAGCCACAACTCCAACCCGGCGATGTCGAACCCGAACGTCGTCACCGCCAACACCACGTCCTCAGCCGAAAGGCCCGGCCGCCGTGCCATGGCCGTCAGGAACGACACCAGGTTCCCGTGCGACACAACCACGCCCTTCGGCCGGCCCGTCGAACCAGACGTGTACATCACGTACGCCGCCCGATCCGCCTCGGCCGCGACCACTGGCATCGGTTCGTGTTCCCGCTCCAGGTCGAGGTCTTCCAGCCAGACCGTTGTCGGCACCGCCCCGGTCAGGATGTCCACACACCGGCGGTGGCCGAGCAGGACCCGCGCCCCGCTGTCGGTCAGGATGTAGGACAAACGGTCCGCCGGCTGTTCCGGATCCAGCGGCAGGTACGCACCACCGGCCCGCCACACCGCCAGCGCGGCCACCACCGCGTCCGCGCCCCGCTCCACACACAACCCGACCACCGACTCGACGCCCACCCCGGCGGCGACCAGACGACCGGCCAACACGCCCGACCGCTGCCACAGCTGGCCATAGGTCAACGCCACCGAACCCGACCGCACCGCCACCGCATCCGCATCCGCCGCCACCCGCGCCGCGATCAACTCGTACACCGCACCGGCCCACGGCTCGGCGGCCGCATCCCCGTCACACCACACCGCGAGATCCGCCGCCTCACCCCCGGTCAACACCGGCACCTGCGACAACCGCCGACCCGCGTCCGCCGCCACCGCGGCCAGCACC
>NZ_JBHSPR010000165.1:0-946 GCF_042658085.1 Plantactinospora solaniradicis
CAGCGCAGCGACGAACGGGTCAACTCCCGCAACGGCTACCGGGCCCGGGAGTGGGACACCCGCGCCGGCACGATCGACCTGGCCGTTCCGAAGCTACGCACGGGTTCATACTTCCCGGACTGGCTGCTGACCCACCGCAGACGGGCCGAACAGGCCCTGGTCTCGGTCGTGGCCACGTCGTACCTGCTCGGAGTCTCCACCCGACGGGTCGAGAAACTCGTCGAACAACTCGGGATCAGACAGCTGTCGAAGTCGCAGGTGTCAGAGATGGCGGCGCATCTGGACGCCCAGGTCGAAGCGTTCCGTAACCGGCCCCTCGACACCGGGCCCTACACCTTCGTCTGGATGGACGCGCTGACGATGAAGGTCCGCGAAGCCGGACGCACCGTCAACGTCCACGCCCTGATCGCCGTCGGCGTCAACGCCGACGGACAACGCGAAGTCCTCGGCCTCGACGTCGCCTCCGACGAGGACGGCGCCGGCTGGCTGGCGTTCCTACGCTCGTTGACCACCCGCGGCCTGTCCGGCGTCACTCTCGTCATCTCCGACGCCCACCGCGGCCTCGTCGCCGCGATCGGCGCCGCGCTACCCGGCGCGGCCTGGCAACGATGCCGAACCCACTACCTACGGAACCTCCTGACAAAGGTCCCCAAGACCGCGCAGCCGTGGATCGCCACCCTTGTCCGCACCATCTTCGACCAGCCCGACACCGACGCCGTGCGTCAACAGTTCGACCGAGTGGTGGCCACCATCGAAGCGAAGTTCCCGACCGCCGCGCAGCACCTCGCCGACGCCCACGACGACCTCCTCGCGTTCACCTGCTTCCCGCGTGAGATCTGGCGTCAGATCTGGTCCAACAATCCCCAGGAAAGGTTGAACAAGGAGGTCCGCCGCCGCACCGATGTCGTCGGGATCTTCCCGAACCGGGCCGCGATCATCCGCCTCG
>NZ_JBHSPR010000166.1:0-887 GCF_042658085.1 Plantactinospora solaniradicis
CGCGTGGGCCGAGTTGCGCGGCCGTCTCGACGAAGCTCTGCACCCGTGGCGACGCCCCGTCCTTGCGCCACAGCAGGGCCCACTCCGTGACGGGCGCGTCATGGACGGGTACGAACACCACACCCGGGTGTGAGTAGTACTGCAACACGTGCTCGTTCAGCGGGCTGACGCACTCTCCGGCGGCCACCTGGGTCAGTATTTCGTGAAACGTCGTGACGAGAGGAGCGCGCGGGACCGGCCGGCCGCCGGGTGTCGTCGCCGGAACCATCGCCTCGACCCAATAGTCCGGAAGGTTTGAGCCGAGATCGACGAACGCCCGCCCGCCAAAGTCCTCCATCGACACCGACGCCCGGTCGGCGAGTTCATGCCCGGTCCACACGGCCAGCACCCGCCCCTCGGTCAACAGCACCGGCCCCTCGACCAGGTCCGGCTCCCGCACCGGCCGCCACAGCAGGGCCAGATCCAGTTCCCCCGCCCGCAAGGCCGCGAACGGATCACTGAAATGGATCTCGCGCAGCGCCACCTCGCAGCCGGAGTGGCGGCTACGGAACAGCTCGATGACATCGCGGATCTCGTGACCAACCGCCCCCATCACACCCAACCGGACGGTACCGCTGACCCCCCGCGCCGACTCCGACGCCGCCGCGAGACCCTTCTGGATCGCGTCATAGCCGGGCCGCAGATCGTCGCGCAACTGCATGCCGACCGAGGTCAACGCCACCGCCCGGCTCGTACGATCGAACAACGCGGCGCCGATGCGACGCTCCTGCGCCTTGATCGCCTGGCTCACCCGCGCCTGCGACACATGCAGCCGCTGCGCGGTACGCCCGAAGTGCAGCTCCTCGGCGAGCGTCAAAAAAATCTCGATGTCGCGAAGCTCCACCCGA
>NZ_JBHSPR010000167.1:0-512 GCF_042658085.1 Plantactinospora solaniradicis
CCGCCGTCGATCAGTCGGGCCACCGCCGCCACCGTCGGCGACGCGAACAACGCCCGGATACTGACCTCGGCGTCGAACACCGCCCGGATTTTGGCAACGAGTCGCATCGCCGACAGCGAGTCGCCGCCCAGGCTGAAGAAGGACGCGTCGGCGGGTACCTGGTCGACGCCCAGTAGCTCGGCGAACAGGCCGCAGAGCAGTTCCTCGGTCGGGGTTGCCGGTGGACGGCCCTCCGCCTGACCGGTCGACTCCGGAGCCGGCAACGCCGCCCGGTCCAACTTCCCGTTCACCGTGACCGGCAGCGACTCCAACACCACCACCGCCGCCGGCACCATGTACTCCGGCAACCGCCCCGCCGCGAACTCCCGCAACACCGCCACGTCGTTTCCAGCGTCACCGTCGACGGGTACGACGTAGGCGACCAGACGCTTCACGTCGGGCTGGTCCTCCCGGACGATGACCGCGACCTGGTCGACCGACTCGTGTCCGGCCAGGACCGCCTCGATCTCACC
>NZ_JBHSPR010000168.1:0-603 GCF_042658085.1 Plantactinospora solaniradicis
CACCAGATACCAGGACGCCACGACGAACGCGGTGAGCCCGGCACCGATCACGTGCCGCAGGTACGCCATCCGGTCGGCGGCACCGTGCCAGGTGAAGGCGACGATGGCCAGGAGGCCGAGCACGCCGAAGAGCAGGTATCCCTGATACGTCTGGACCAGCAGTCCACCGATGATTCCGGCGGTGAGCCAGTGCAGCCCACCCTCGGAGCGGGACCGGTTGGTGAAGGTCCGGAGCACCCACGGGACGAAGACCGCAATGGTGATGATCTCGTACGACTTCCGGGGCTGGTTGAAGACCCAGGGCGGCAGCACCGCCAGCGCCAGGGCGACCGGGGTCGGGACGATGCCACGCCAGAGCAGGAAGGCGAGCAGGACCGCCGCCGAGATCAGGGTGGCCTCGCCGTACCCGATCAGCGACCATGCCGGACGGTCGATGATCGTCGAGAGCCGCCCGAGCAACCACGGGAAGAGCGGCGGGTATTCGGCCGGTACCGACGGCACGATTCCGTCCACCGGCTGCCAGGTGGTGCTGAACCGGGTGGCCATGGTGGCCAGTCGGGCCGAGTCGCCGCGCAGGCCGGAGTCGCCGAACGGCGTGCCGTG
>NZ_JBHSPR010000169.1:0-536 GCF_042658085.1 Plantactinospora solaniradicis
GAGACTTCTCGCCTGACTGGCAGCGCGGATGTCACTCACCGGATGTCTGTTACGCGCCGAGGTGGCTGACCCAGCAAGATGACCTCCGAGAAGATCGCGGTAGCCCGCAGGTGTACACCTCCGAGAAGTGCACCGTCGACGTGGGGCACTCGTCGTCCTCTCGAAGGCAGACAACGGCAGGCGCGACACCTGACGTGCGCGCCTGCCGCATTGTGCACCTTTAGTCTTTCGGTGCGACCCGGATACGGTTCCCGTCAGGGTCGCCTGCGAGGAAGGTCAGGCCGAACCCCACATCGTGCGGCTCTTGCAGGATCGTGACGCCCTTGGACTGCCACTGCTTGAAGATCGCGGTGATCTCGTCGGGTCGTCCACCTTCGATGGCCAGGCAAACCTCACTGGTACGCGGGACGCCAGGCGACAGATCCTCGAACTGACCGGACCACAGAGCGAGCTCAGCGCCAGGCCCGAGGTCGAAGGCGATGTATCCCGAAGTCTCGAGCGAAGGGCTCATGCCGAGGAGATCGCCGTAGAAACGA